>NZ_JBWDLJ010000001.1:0-600000 GCF_056238645.1 Formosa sp. F44 | reverse complement strand
AATGTTTGGATTAGGAGAAATTGGTGGGAAATTTAAAGATTCTGCAAAAGCTCTTATGGATGCTTATCCAAGAATTAAGAATGTAGTAGGCAAAAAAAGGAAATCGATTAGTGCGTCCGAACAAGAAATACAAGGAAGAATCTGGAATGGAACCGAATATATTAAGACAGAAACTTTTGAGATTTCTCATGTTATAGATCGTGTGGGAACAGGTGATGCCTTTGCTGCAGGGTTAATATACGGACTCTTACATTACGACGACGACTTGGATGCTCTTAATTTTGCTTCGGCAGCATGTGCTTTAAAACACACTATCCTAGGCGATGTTAATATGGCGACATTAGAAAACGTAAAAAGCTTAATGGGTGGAGACACCTCAGGAGCATTAAAACGTTAATTGCAAAAACAGAATCGATTGTTCTAAACCGTTTAGAATAATTGAAAGCTATGATATCTTGAACTATATCATTTCAAAAAAGAAAAGTAATACTAAAAATAGAAAATGAAAAACACAAGCTTAATAGTCATAGCTATATTAATGTTATGCTTTAGTTGTAAAGAAGATAAAAAAGAAGAAGTTTCAGAAAAACAGGAACGTCCAAATATTATTTTTATAATGAGTGACGACCATGCTTATCAAGCCATTAGCGCGTATGGTAAAGGATTAAACCACACGCCTAATATTGACAGAATTGCTAAAGAAGGTGCAATTTTTAACAGAGGTTTTGTAACGAATTCAATTTGTGCACCTAGTAGAGCCGTACTTTTAACTGGTAAGCATAGTTTTATTAATGGAAAAGTAGATAATGTAAGCCCGTTTAACTGGGACCAAGATAACTTTGCCAAGGCACTTCAAAAATCAGGATATCAAACCGCTATGATTGGTAAAATACATTTAGATGGTTTACCGCAAGGTTTCGATTATTCTAATGTACTTCCGGGTCAAGGCTTATACTATTCTCCCATATTTATAGAAAATGGTGAGAAAAAAACGTATCCAGGATACATTACTCAAGTGACTACAGATATCGCTTTGGATTGGTTAGAAAACAAGCGAGAAAAAGAAAAGCCATTTTTAATGATGTATCATCAAAAAGCGCCTCACAGAACTTGGATGCCAGAAATAAAGTATTTAACATTAATGGATAGTGTAACTTTCGATCCTCCTGCTAATTTCTTTGACGATTACGAAGGAAGACCAGCTGCCGCTAAACAGGAAATGAGCATATTTGAAGATATGGATGTGGTTTACGATCTTAAAATGCTAGATAAAGAAGGTGAAATAAAAACAAAATACAGACCTTACTTTCAGAAAAAATATGATCGTATGACAGACGAGCAAAAAGTAGCTTGGGATGCCTATTACGATCCGATTATAGCCGACTTTAAATCTAAAAACTTACAAGGTAAAGCACTTGCAAAATGGAAGTATAATAGATATATGCACGATTATTTAAGAACAGTACAATCTGTAGATGATGGAGTTGGTGAAGTTTTAGATTACCTAAAAGCTAATGGTTTAGAAGAAAACACTATAGTAGTATATACTTCAGATCAAGGTTTTTATTTAGGAGAGCACGGTTGGTTCGATAAACGTTTTATGTATGAAGAATCTTTTAGAACACCACTTTTAGTAAAGTATCCAAAAGAAATTAAACCCGGAACTGTTATTAATGAGCTGGTTCAGAATATAGATTTTGCCCCTACGTTTCTAGATTATGCTGGTGTAGATATTTCAAAAGACATTCAAGGAGAATCCTTTAGAAAATTAGTAAAAGGAGAAGCTAGTGAATGGAGAGATGCAATTTATTATACGTATTACGAGTTTCCTGGCGAACACCATGTAAAACGTCATCATGGCGTAAGAACAGACCGATATAAATTAATTCATTTTTACTACGATATCGATCAATGGGAATTATACGATCTGGAAAAAGATCCTTCAGAAATGCATAATGTATATAACAATCCTGAATATGCAGGTGTAAAAGAAGACATGCATAAACAGTTAGAAAACATGCGTACCAAATATGGAGACAATGACGAACGTGATAAACAGAATTTGGAACATTACCTGGAAGTTATAAAAGAATAGTTTTAATAGTGATTTGAATATATATTCAAATCGCTTTTTTTGTTATTACCACTTGTAAATGATATTTTTGATGCCTTACATCACAAAGTATTGATTAGTACAAACTATATAACGAACTTGTTTTTACTTCTTATATTATTTTAACTCACGATACTTTAAACCTATTACTAACCAATTAGCCTATCTTTTAAAATTAATTAAAAATGAAATCATTTAAAATAATTGCAGTCTCAAGTCGTATTCTTCTATTAAGCGCATGTTTAACCACCATGGTATCATGTAAAGAAGATGCTTCAAAACGCATAAAGGAAGAAAACAAAACAGAAGTCGAGACTCAAGATAAAGTACAAACTCCAGAACAAGCGGAACCACAAGAAAATTTGGTTGGTGGCGAAGCCCAATTCGAAGCAGGTATTAAAGCGGCAGAATCTAACGATATGCCATTGGCATTCACAAAATTTATGGAAGCCGCTAAAGAAGGACACGAATACGCTCAGTTTAATATTGGATTGATGTATGAGCAAGGCTTAGGAGTTGCAAAAAATCAAGAAGAAGCTTTTAATTGGTACACGAAATCTGCGAATCAAAAAAACTCAGCTGCGCAATTTAATCTGGGTGTTTGTTATGAAAATGGTTATGGTACTCCCGTCGATTTCGCAAAAGCAAATGCGTGGTACCGTAAGGCATCTCTTCAAGGAGATGGACTGGCGGTTGGTAATTTAGGGATGTTATATATACGTGGGGACGGTGTTAAAGAAAACAAGGTCGCAGGTATAGCATTGCTTATCATGTCTACCACTATGGATTCATCTCCAGAAAATCAGGCGAAGAAAAATATTTCTTCCATTAGAGGTTTAACTCCTGAAATGATTTCTGAAGCGCAAACACTTTCAAATCAAATGAGCGCGAGTGCAACTGAAAACTTTTTAGAGCCACTAGATCAGTATTTAGGTACGTCTCAGAATGCAATTTAAGTTGTCATTGAAAAAATGGTTGAATTCGACCGGTTAAATAAATTACCATGGAAATCCTTGAATTCATTTTAGACCTATTAGATTATTCTACATAACTAAGTATCCTAGACTTGATAATGCATGTAAAGCTAAATCAAATCTAGGATATTTCTTTTATATCATTTGAATATATACAGAACTTAAAAAGTACAGGATTTGTTTGTAGATTACAACAATCTAACTCAATTTATCAATAGCACTATCTATTTGTAACTGCGCCATATCTATAATGTTTTCATTATTTTTAGGATTCAATACAGATAATTCGGTACACCCTAAAACCACAGGATGGATCGCGGCGTAACGCGCTATACATTCATGAAATTGCTTGACAAGATTAGACGTTTCTGTTCCATTATAAACCTCCTTTCTTACAGTATCTATAAAGGCCATATCATTTTCCGAAGGCAGAACAACTTCAATAATATTGGCTTTAAAATACGAGCTAATATAATCTGCTGTCATAAAATACAGTGAGCCAAACAATACAATTTTATCACAATTATGCTGTTTTAATTTATCGACAGTTAAATGAAGTGGATGAAGAATTTCGGAATCCATATGCAATCGATCTACCGTTTCATGAAGCGTAATATTAGGAATAATTATAGCATCAGCCTTAAATGATATAATGTCTTTTAAATACCCTTGCACCAAACCATCTAATCTCTCTGAAGTATTTGGCAATAAAGAATTTACATCATTAAAATCTACATTATAGACCAGTAACGGGCAGGTACTATAGTCACCATTTTTCTTGTTATATACAGCATTCAGTTCACCTAAATAATATGTCGTTGTTCGGCTACCAAGGCCTAAAAGAACAAGATTATTGCTTACCATAATTAATATCTAGTAAGTATATAATCAGCAAAATAAGCTTTGCTATCCAAAATTTTGGTATCTAACTTAAAATCTGTATTCAAGATAATTTTAGATATAAGTACATCATTATATTTCCTTGAAACCTCGGTCTGTATTTTTTCACCTTTTTCAAAATGAAATGTTTTCCCAATGGCTTTAATCTCGACACTTTGTTGCTTGGTACTTTCAATAAAACTGCTAGCAATTCCTTCTTCTTCGTCGTATTCAGGACTGTGTTTAAACTGATTTAAATTAAAATCTGCATCCAGTTGGGAATTAATTCTATCTAACAAATTAATATTAAAAGCAGCCGTTATGCCCTGACTATCGTTATAGGCTGGTAAAACAATATTTTCGGGTTTTATTAAATCTACTCCCAATAATAATTTATCTCCTGCCGAGAGGTTCGCACCCAGCTTAGTAATAAACGCCGAAGCCATATCGTCGGTCATGTTCCCAATATTAGATCCTAGAAACAATACAATTTTAGGCTTCTTGCTTAATTTTAAAGCATCCAACACTTTAAAATAGTCCCCTTGTTTTGTCTTTACCGATACATTTGGTAACGTAGCATTTAGGTCTTTTTCTAACAGGTCTAATGCGTTAGAAGAAATATCTATAGGTAAGTAATCGAATTTAAAATTATTTATGTCTAAACACTTCAGTAATTCCTTTGTTTTTAAACCGTCTCCTGCACCGAGCTCAATTAATTCAAAATAAGAATCTGCTTGCAAATCCATTGCTTTAATTAATTGGTCTGTTTTATTCTGAAAAATATCCAACTCACTACGCGTTAAATAATATTCTGGCAAATTCATGATATCTTGAAACAGAGCATCTCCCTTTTTATCGTAGAAATACATAGAAGGAATGGTCTTGGGACTACTTTGGAGTCCGTTTTCGATATCCGATTTAAATTGGTCTAAATCCTTGCAGTTTACGTTCTTCTGCTCTACGCGCTTACTTTTAACTATTTCTATCATCTATTTTGCTAATCTTATTCCCGTAAATTGCCATCTTTCGGTAGGGTTAAAAAAATTACGATAAGTATCGCGGCTATGGTTTGGCGATGTGGCAACGGAGGCACCTCTAAGTACCATTTTATTACTCATAAATTTTCCGTTATACTCACCAAGTGCACCATTTTCCTTTTGAAAATTAGGATACGGTAAATATGCACTATTGGTCCACTCCCATCGTGTTCCCCAGTTCAAGGCTTTAGATGCGACTTCCCATTCAAATTCTGTAGGTAAACGCATGCCTTTCCATTCGGCAAATGCCTGGGCTTCGTAATAATTAATATGACTTAAAATCGCATTTTTATCTACTTTTTGTAAACCGGAAAGCGTATAATAATGCCATTCTTCTTCAATTTTATGCCAATACATCGGAGCATTAATTTTATGGGTATTAACCCAAGTCCAGCCTTCGTCTAACCACAAATTAAAATCGGAATATGCACCAGATTCCATAAATTCCATATACTCACCATTAGTAATTAAACGGTTCTGAATTTCAAAATCGTTAATATAAACCTTGTGAACACCTAACTCGTTATCGTAACAAAATTCGGTACCTTGATACCCAATTTCGTATACTCCAGCGCTAATCTGTATACTATCTGTATATTTATTATGCTCTTTAATTAAATGGTATTCGCTATTAAATACTGGAAAAATGGGATTATGACCTAGCATATATTTTACATCGGTAATGAGTAATTCCTGATGTTGCTGTTCATGATTTAATCCAAGTGTTACTAATTCTATAAGTTTATTGTCTGAAACATCAACTAGTAACTCATGCATTTTAGTGTCTACAAATGTTCTGTATTCTAGAATTTCGTTGGTACTAGGCCGAGACATATTACCACGGTTAGACTGTAAAACTCTATCGCCTGCATTGTTATAATAACTATTAAAAAGGAAGTTAAAATGAGAATTAAATTCGGTGTAATTATCGCAATACGATTTTAAAATAAAAGTTTCAAAAAACCAAGTAGTATGCGCTAAATGCCATTTTGGTGGACTCCCAAATTGTACAACCTGAATGGCATAATCTTCTATATGTAAATGATTACAAAATCTGAGTGTTTGTTCTCTAACTTGTTTATAATTCATCAATACACTCATATCTATTAATACATTTTTTTACTTGGTTAAAGACTGTAATACCAAAACTTATCAGGTAATTTACAACTACCTAAAGTTATAAAAATTTAACTGAAGCAAAATTATAGCATTATTAAACGTGCGTTAACGCAATCCATTATTTTTGTAACGCTACTGATTCTGTATTAAACTTTACTATTCCTGATTAATCCAATCGCTACTTTCAAAATTAATGATCCTGATTAGCTAAACGAATTAGAACTCGTGCCAGTTTTGGTTTATTTTAGGTTTTGGTCGGACTACCACCCGATTCCTTATGGAATTTTAAAATAAAGTGCAAAGAAATTGTCTTACCCTTTTAATTTGAAAGTGTTACAATTAATATTTAGCCAATGTCTTCATCCTCCAAATGCAAGATGATTAGTTCTGAAAAAAAGCAATAAATATGAATAAGAGGAATATTACTCCAACCAAAAAAGAAATATAACAATTTAAAATTCTAGTTTATTGAGACAATCTTAACTCGACCATAAATGATCTTAATTTTTTAGATACTTCTTGAAGTTCGTCGGTCATAGAAAATACTTTGGGGTCTCCTACAATAATTAATTTATGTTTGGCTCGAGATAAAGCGACATTTAATAGACGTTCGCCTTGAACCCCTTTATAAAGTCGCCCAATATTTTTGTCGCTATTATCTACAATATCATAAATAATCATATCGAAGCCTGATCCTTGAAAAGAATGAATAGTTCCTATTTTAACCCGATCTAATTGCTCCTCTGTTAGCAAATCTATTAGTAGCCGTTTTATATAAGTAACTTGTCCGTTGTACGGTGTAATAACACCCACATTAATAATGCTATTTGCACTAACTATTTGAGTAATTAGTTGGACTATTAGTTGCCCTGTTTTGGCATTTACTCGCGACATACCCGCAGTAGACTTTACTACCGAACCTTGCTTAGGATGGACAGGTATAAAATAATATGGAGCCTGTAATGTTTCATTATTAAATTTTAAATGCTCGAACTCCGGAGTATAATGTGTGGTTAATTTCCCATTATAAAAGCGATCATTTATCAGTTCACAAATCTCGGGATGCATACGTCTTTGTTCGGTTAACATGACTTGAATTGTATCTTCGTAATGTCTTTCATTCTTAAAATAGTCGAAAATATCTGTATTAAACCAATTATTAACAGCCTCTGTTTTACCAATACTTATTGGGCCGAGTTGTTTAAAATCGCCTGCAACAACAAATTTATCTTTTGTAAAACTTGCCATGCTTAAGGTCTGTACCAAAGGCATCATCCCAACCTCATCGACAACCACAAGATTAAATTGTTCGTTTTCAAAATGGTCACCAATAAAACACTGCGCAGCAGTTGTAAACACCAACTGCGACTGCCCTATACGTTTCTGATTAATTTGTTTAATCTCCTTTTTTAAAAGTACCTGTCTATTTCTAAGTAATGCTTTTTCTTCTAAATCTTGATTCTTTTGTGCTCTTAATAGCTTAAGCACCTCACCATAGTTTTTACGTAAATTATCAACTAAATCCTTATCCGGATACAGCCGGTTATCCTGAACTATTTCTGGCAAAACAGGATATCCGAATCTCAGTAATTTTCTTCTATTAATTAAGGTTTTAGACGTATCACTATATGAATCGAATTCTTTTATAATCTCCTGACCAAGAATATCTATGGATACATTTGAAATTCCAACGGCAAGCACTCGAAGACCTAAACAACATGCTTTAGTAATTATTTTTGATAAGGTATACGTTTTACCTGTACCTGGCGGTCCCCAAATGAAGGTCACATTTTGAGAAAACACGCGATCTAGAGCCTCTTTTTGAGATGTATTTAATCCCATAAAATCATTATCAATCTCATGTGCATTACGGCGTAGAAAATCTGTCTTAAAAAACAGCTGATTGGTTAAACTTAACTGATTTGAATGTGCACTATAAAATCGTCTTTTAATATCTTTTAAAAAATTTATTGGCTTTGGCTTAAATTGGAATAATGTATTTAGGTGTTCTGCAGATAACTCATACGAAACCCTAAAAATCATTGAAGACGATTTTCTGTAATAAGCTAAAAAGATCCCTTGGATATTATGAGACTGAGAAACCTCTTTCCACCACAGTTTTATAGGTACACCTTCTTGACTAGGCGAAGCCACTCCATCGGGTAAAGATATTCGGGCTTCATATAAAAATCCGAAACTCGAATTGGGAATACTTTTAGTAACTTTAGCAATAATCCATGATTTTGAATGATCGTCTTCTAAAGCATATTCTTCATCGGTAAAAGCTTTTAAAACGTCTTGCGTATTATCATTTACTAAACCAAACCATGACGGAAAATCTCTTAAGATTTTATCCCATTTTGGAAGGAATAAATACCGTCTTACCCGATCAAAATAGACACTGTATTCTTCTAATGCGTTTTCAATAAGTTCTAGATCAAAATTATGCTTGTACAAGACATTTACAAGCTGTTTTTCGTTATACGCATGTTCTTGATGATCTTTTTCATACCACTTCTTTACTATGTTCTCAAAAACTACTTCCATTACAAATACGCCTTTACATCTCAACTATCCGGTTTAAAACCTAATCTTATTTTTACTTTTTAAGTCGTAAACTGAGAGCGTTTAAATATATAAAAAGCTAATAAAAAAAGGGTTGATAACCGATAATAGTTATAACGTAAAGGCGCATTAAATAGATTTATTTATTTTAACAGAACGTGAGCTCTTTTTTAATAGTTAGCATACTTCCGCACTTTAAAAATTTCAGACTTTTTATTTGTAGTCTCTGGCGTAAAATCCCAAACCTCATCGTCGGTATCTGTAACCTCTATAAAACGTCCTTCTACTCCAGAACAGATTAAGGTATTCCCAGACGCTAATCGTTGTGCTCCTGATATATGGTCGGAATAAAAGGTGTTTGAATACGACCAAATCACTTCATCCGTCAGCGTAATTTCTAAAACCGCAGATGTATTTGTATCGGCTTCATTATTAAAAACAAGGAGGTTTCCATTATCTAAAAAGGTCGCATCATGTTGTCCTGATAAAGCACCAGAAGCCGTAATAGTTTGCGTAATGTTTTTACTATCTTTATTAACAACATACAGTGTATTCTGACCTCTTGAACTTATAAGAATGTTCCCATCTTTATAGTCAACTGAATTAAAATGCAAATAATCTGCTTTGTTGGTGTTATTAGGAACAATATTTCCGTCATCCATTGCACTCCATTCCCAAAGAATAGCGTTTTCTGTTTTGTCAATTATAACCACAACTTCGTTCCAGTAATCAGACTCATTATATTCGCGAAGTTCCCAAGTTAAGGCAATGATAGTAGTATCAGCTATTTGTTTAAAATCATGATGAAACGTTGCTTCGTCGCTAGTTTTTTCAATAGACCAAATCACTTGACTGTCGTCGTCTAATTCTTCAATTCTACCAGCAACTAAACCACCTGTAGCGAATGAACTATTATTTACAAGTGGTGATTTAGCCATACGTAATAAAGTATTGTTTTCCGACAAATAACTACCTCCTGAAGATGTGTAGGCCGACGACCATGTTTTAACATCTACTCCCAAAGAATCGATAAGATGCGTTGTACTGTCTCCTATATAGGAAAACAACACATAACCTTCTGTTATACTCGATGATGATTCCGTATCAGTTTCCGTTTCTGCAGGTCCTACCTCATCCGATTCGCAGGCGCTCACTGAAAACAGGAATACAAGTAGTAATGATATATTAAGGTAGTTCATTTTCATTGGTATCTTTTTTAAAATGTTTTATTATTAAGTACTGTTGATGTTAATATATTCCTGAATCACTCACTAACATTCTCTTAAGGTAAATCAAGTTTTGACATCCTATTAATTCGCGTCTCTCACACATCTTATAAAATTATACACCTTTCGAATATCGCCTTGCGGGCCAAAGGTATCGGGAAAATCATCTGTACTCCCCGCCTTAGGGTCGTTACGCTGTGCTCCTGCTCCATGTACATCTAATAACTGACCGTTCATCAAGCCTTCGGCTTCTCCAAAACAAAAATAGACCGCATCGGTATAAGGCGTTGGTCCGTCTTGCAAAGGAGAACTTGACCAATAGTAACCGTATTGCCCAGGATTACCATTATAATCTAAAATTGATGTGCAGGTAAATAAGGGGTCTATCGCAGGAGAATTTGTGGTTTGTGGCGAACGTGTATAATCTACTATACTTTGTAGTTCTTTCGCATTTGGCATTCTCCAGTCGCTGTGACCTCCAAGCGTTAACGATTCGGCATAGGCTAAGGCATGTTCCCAGTCATAGTTTTCTCCATTATCGGCTTGTTGCCACATTAAGCCTGTAGCGTGGTCTGTAATTGTTCCATCACCATTATCTGTAAAATCGTTTTCCCCATAAGCTGTATTCCCTCTTACCATTCTAAAATACATGGTATTTGGAGCACCGGTAGCTGGGCTGTATTTAGGATAGCCTTTCAATCGTCCGTCGACAAAGTTATACCCAAAAACGGCTTCATCTCCATTCATTACACGCCCAACATATTCTGTGATTGACCATGTTTGTCCGTCAATTTCTCGTTCACCAATAGATTCGTCACCTATAGGCTGGTCGAAATATTCGACATCGATAAACATATCTACAGCATCATCTCCGAAACAACGACCGGTAAAATTAGATAGCGAATACAATTCTTTAATTGTAGGAATTCTCCAATCTGAATAACCTCCTAAATTAAACGTTTCAACTAATGCAAAAGCATCGGCGTACGACATTTTATCGCCCATATTTTGTTGCCACATTAATCCCGTAATATTATCGGTTACTGTACCATCGCCGTTATCTGTATACGATGGCTGATTCCCGATATATGTAGCATCTTGTCCATAAAAAGCATCGCCAACACTTGGTGCCGAAATTATAGCATCGTTATCGTAAAAATCTAATACACCCGTATCTACAATCTCGTAACTCAATCCTGTAAATCCGATTTCTCCTCCGCCGTCTTCGCCATTATCAGCAGTATCGATAGTATCGTCTCCACAAGACATTATAGAGCACATAGCAAGTAAACTGAATGTTGTTTTTAAATATTTGAAATTCATTTTGTTTTGTTTTTTGGTATTGATAAATCAAAGGTCTTTAATACCCAAGTTTAATGAAAACGCTATCAATAGAATCGTGCTTTGAATCAATGAAAAAAGAATCAGACTAACCCGCTTCATCTTAGATAAGCGTTAGCAAAATTTACATCTCGATGGTCCGTACGCTTCGTACATAATTGTATACATAACGCACATCGCCTTGAGGTCCGAAATACGTTGGATATTTATTTTTACTACCACTTTTAGGGTCACTTCTTTGGCATCCTGCACCATGCACATCCATAAGCTGATTTCTCATTTTTCCTTGACCTTCACCAAAGGCAATATACACAGCACTAGAAGTTGGATTTACACCATCTAAATGAGTAGTACTGGACCAAAAAAACGGATATTGTCCAGAGTTCCCTTCTGGGTCTTTAATTTCTGAAGTTGAAAATATAGGATTTATAGCCGGAGAATTTGTGGTTTGTGGCGACCTAGAATAATCTACTATACTTTGTAATTCTTTGGCATTTGGTAAACGCCAATCGGAATAACCAGCAAGTTTTAAATGTTCTGAATACGCTAAAGACGCTTCCCAATCGCGACCTATACCATCATCTGCTTTTTGCCACATTAAGCCTGTAGCATAATCAGTCACCGTACCATTTTCATTATCTATAAAATTGTTTTTTCCATAATCCGTGTTTCCTCTAACCATTCTAAAACACATGGTATTCTCACTATTTTTTCGTTTATTAAATTTCGGATAGCCTTTTATACGGCCATCCACAAAATTAACTCCGAAAATGGTTTCATCGCCGTTCATAGTCAGACCTACATATGCTGTAGACGACCACGTTTGTGCATCTATTTCGCGTTCTCCATTATTAGTATTTCCTAAAGGCTGATTGAAATAATGCGTATCTATAAATAACTTGCCAGATTTCGCCCCTTTTACCTGACCCGTAAATAAGATTAGAGAATACAACTCCTTAATCGTTGGCACTCGCCAGTCTGAATGTCCACCCAATTTAGATTCTTGTGCTTTTGCAAAAGACGCTTCAAAAGACATTTTTTCGCCCATATCTTTCTCCCACATTAAACCTGTAACATTATCGGTAATGGTGCCATCGCCATTATCTGTATACGACGGCTGGTTCTCTGGATAATTTGCATCTTGACCGTAAAACTCGTCGCCACTTTGCGGAGCGGATATCACATTGTTATTACTATAAAATTCAGTCACTCCAGTATCTACAATAGGATAAGTTATTTGTCCCACTGCCGAATACCAAACCGCCATACACATGCCTAAAGTCACCAATGTATTTTTTATCCTTTTTTCCATAACTATAAACTTAACATTTAACGTATGTAAAGTTCTACATTCATGTTTTTAAAAACGAAGAGAATCAATAGAAGGCGGATTTCCTTCAACGAAATTTATAAATACGAGATGGTATAATAATGGTCACCTTAAATTAGCATCAAGGTCTAGCGCAGTACTTAATCTGTTTACAATAAGATGAAATGATGACATCTATTCAGCATGACGGCATTTGGGTTTTATTAAAATTTTAGTCTATTGAGATTTAACTAAAAAAATTATTATTCAGGAAGGTTTTAAACGCGTCCTGATAAGTATCGCTAACCACAATAAATTCTTTTCTGCTGTAAATAATTCTATTGCGTTCTACCGTTACAATATGATTTAGGTTCACGATAAAAGAACGGTGAATACGCATAAAATGTTCCTTAGGTAAAACATCTTCTATGTTTTTAAGACGAAGTAAAGTTTTAACCGGTTCGCCATTTATTAAGTTTATAGACACATATTCTTTCTGAGCTTCGATATATTTAATGTCTTTAAAATTGATTCGGATATGTTGCTGTCCCGATTTTATAAATAAGAACTCATCGTTCTTTTTCACTTCGGTTACAAACTGTCGCTCCTTAGTTATGGTTTCTGATGCTTTATTAGAAGCCATTAAAAAATCAACATACTCAATTGGTTTCAACAAATAATCTATCGCATTTACTTTATAGCCTTCAATCGCATATTCGCTATACGCGGTGGTGAAAATAATGCGAGGCGGATGCTCTAAAGTTTTCGCTAATTCTAACCCGTTTAAATCGGCCATATGTATATCCAGAAATAGTAAATCTACTGGATGCGCCTTAAGGAAATCACTAACACCTAATGCATTGGTAAATTTTCCTTTTAGTTGAAGAAATGGCGTTTGCTCTATATAAGACACTATTTGTCTAAGCGCCAAAGGCTCGTCGTCTACAGCGATGCACGTTATCATATCGGTATTTTTATGGTTGAATTATACACATTTTCAATTTCGGAATATGTAAACATATAATTATTATTATATAATAATTTTAAACGTTTTTCTGTATTTTGAATGCCTATTCCTGAGGATTCTGAGGTCTTAAATTTCTCATGTACACTGTTTCGAATCGTAAATTCGAGTACACTATCGTGGATAGAAAGTGTAATATGTACAAACGATTTCTGCTCGTAGCTTATACCGTATTTAAAAGCATTTTCTAAAATATTAGTAAATAACAATGTTGGAATAGAAATATTAGGCGGATTTTCAGGCAGGTTCAATTCAATTTTCACATCTTCATGAAAACGTAATTTCATAAGTTCTACGTAGCTCTCTATAAATTTAATTTCTTTGGACAATGCTATAGGCTTATCGTTAGATTCGTACAACAAATGGCGCATTAAAACAGATAATTTTGCAATGGAGCTTTTGGCTTCCTTGGTATCAAAATCTACTAAAGCATGAATATTATTAAGCGTATTCATTAAAAAATGAGGACTAACTTGATTACGTAAAAAAGCCAATTCGTTTTTAATATTTTCTTTTTCGACTTCTGCTTTTTGCTGTTGGGTTTCTGCCCACTTTACAGAGAGTTTCATTCCCGTATCAAAACCAACCAATAAGATAGATAACAAAATTAAATTGACATAAGGCGGATACGTTCCTGCTCCTGCTTGCCGTTCTAAACTACCATGTGGCTTTCCAACTTTGTTTGAATTTGGAAATTGAAGTCCGACATGTTTTTGTATCTGACTTCTATTCTGAGATGGTATGTTGCTTCTAAGCAACATAGACCCCATTACGGTCAGTCCAATAACAATTATTACGGAAACTATATATGCGATTTTCTTATTCTTAAAGAGTAGAAAAGGTGTTAAGATAAATCGATTTACACAGAAGATAATTAATAAAGGTAAGTAATCTATCCAAACATTAAAAATGACATTCCACCGGATGGTATGGCTATTAATCCACTGATAAAATAGCGGTAAAACGAACAATAATAACCAAAACAGAAAGATAAAAGTAGACTCGAAAAATCGAGAGCTTTGTGTATTTAAGATTGTTTTATTCATTTAAACCCGTTTATGCTAAAACCAATTGGTAATAAATCAAAGGTGACATTTCTATTTATAGAATTCAAATATTATCAATAGAAAGTGGTTTTGAATCAATGAAAAATTATAAAACACCGATTTAAACTCGGAGTTCACATAATTTTATATCCGCCCTCTTATCGTTATAACAAATCCTTATATTTGGATTCTCACTAAATACAATCCACTTACATGCCTAAAAAAATACTCTTAAGCTTATTGCTTCTAGCCAATTTTTTCGTGACTAAAGCACAAGACAATAATGCATCTGCACTTAGCATAAAACAAATTATGCAAGGCGATGATTTTATTGGTCATCTACCGTCTAATGTGCATTGGTCTGAAAACAGCAATACCATTTACTTTAACTGGAATCCAGAACAAGCATTTAGCGATTCGCTGTATACATATCATACCACTACTAAAGAAATAAAAAAGGTTTCTTTTGAAGATGCTTATAATATCCCGTCTTCTCGCGCCACATATAATGCTACCAAGTCTAAGAAAATATACAGTAAGCATGGCGATGTCTTTTTAATGGACATCCCTTCAGAAAAAATCACTCAAATAACCAACACCGAAGCGTACGAAAGTCAACCGCATTTTACAAATAACGAAGAACATGTTGCTTATGTTTTAAATAACAATATCTATACTTGGGATTTGCATACTGGCGTCACCAAACAAATTACAAACTTTACCAGTACTAAGGATAAAGAAGAGCACCGTAGTGAAAAAGATGAATGGTTATATCAAGATCAGTTGGGATTATTCGATGTCTTAAAAACGCGTAAAGCAAAACAAGACCAACAGGATCTCTTATACGACAAAGCCGATCTTAAGAAACCACTTCCCATTTACACCGATGGTAAATCTATTTCAAATTTACAGTTAAGTCCGAACGAAAATTACGTGACTTACTTAACCATAAAAAGAGAAAAGAACAAAGGAACTATTACCCCTCATTATGTCACCGAATCTGGTTATACCGAAGATCAGAAAACACGTTCTAAAGTTGGCGACACTCCAGACACTTACGAATTACATGTGTACGATATTGCGAACAGAAAAACGTATCCTGTCGTATTAGATAATTTGGAAGGTTTAGATTACATTCCTGAATACACCAAAGAATATCCAGATAAAGACTATATAAACGACAATAGAATTGGCTACATAAGTGGTCCGGTTTGGAACACAGATGGTAGCAAAGCAATTTTAAACATTAATGCAAACGATTATAAAGACCGCTGGATAGTGTTATTAAATGCTGAAGATGGATCAATTACCAACTTAAATCATCAACATAATGAAGCTTGGATTGCAGGCCCAGGGATAGGTGGATACGGTAGTGGCGAATTGGGATGGATGCCAGACCAGAAAAGCATTTGGTTTCAATCGGAAGTTAGCGGATATTCTCATTTATATTCTCTAAACACATCGTCTAAGAAGGCAAAAGCGCTGACTTCTGGAAATTTCGAAATTTACGATCCGTTTATTTCAAACGATAAAAAGCATTGGTATTTTACTGCCAATAAGAATCATCCTGGCGACCGTCAGTTTTACAGCATGCCCATTAATGGCGGAAAATTAAAACAACTTACGGATAAGGTTGGAGGTAATGCCGTTACCTTATCTCCCGACGAAACACAAATGGCCATTTTGTACTCCTATTCTAATGTGCCAACGGAATTATTCTTAAAGCCTAACCCCTTATTCAGTACCACCAATACAAAAGCGATACAAATCACCAACTCTACAACCGACGCTTTTAACGCATACGCATGGAGAGCACCAGAGGTAATTACATTTACCGCTACCGATGGTGCCGAGGTACACGCTAGACTTTACAACCCGGATGCCAAGGTAAAAAACAAAGCCGCTGTTATTTTCGTTCATGGCGCAGGGTACCTTCAAAACGCACATCAGTGGTGGAGCGTGTACTATCGCGAATATATGTTTCATAATTTATTAGTAGATAATGGATACACTGTTCTAGATATAGATTATCGTGGTAGCGCAGGTTATGGTAGCGCATGGCGTACGGGAATTTACCGACATATGGGCGGAAAAGATTTAAGCGATCAGGTAGATGGCGCGGCATATTTAGTAAAAGAATTAGGCATTGATAAAGACAAGGTTGGTATTTACGGTGGTTCGTACGGTGGCTTTATAACCTTAATGGGTATGTTTAACGAAGCTGATACTTTTGCCGCTGGAGCTGCCATTCGTTCGGTTGGAGATTGGGCGGCATATAACCATGGCTACACCGCGCGTATTTTAAATACTCCGGTAACCGATAGTTTGGCTTACCGTAGAAGTTCTCCCATTTACTTTGCCGACGGATTAAAAGGCGATTTACTTATTCTTCATGGTATGGTAGACGATAATGTGCATTTTCAAGATATGGTTCGTGTTTCTCAACGCCTTATTGAACTAGGAAAAACAAATTGGGAAATGGCTGTATATCCTGTAGAACGACATGGTTTTGTTGAGCCTAGCAGTTGGACCGATGAGTATAATAGAATATTTAAGCTATTTAATAAAAGCTTACTTCAAATTAAAGATTAAAGCACACATGCAAATAGGTTCGTAAAAATAGGCACTTCAAGGTGTCAGAAATATAGAGTTAAAGAGATCTAAATTATAATGTAATTGTTAATTGATTTTGCAATCAAGACGGTCAAGGGCAATATGCCTTGCTTCTAAACGAGCTAAAAATGAAATTCTTTCGGTTAAACCAACCTTAAGAAATGCTTTACTTTAGTTATCGAACAAATAGTTAATCAACAATAAAAACATTATACTTATGAAACCAAGTACACTATTAGGAGCCGCATCTGCATTAATGACGAGTAAAAAAGCTAAAATTGTCTTTGTAGCCTTACAGCTAGGATACTTAGCTTATACCTTTATAAAAGATAAACCAGAAGAAAATGTAGAGGATGTAGTAAAATAATTTAAACTACACTTTATAATTAATAGCAAAGGGTGTTATAATAAATCTATAACACCCTTTTTTTATGGGATTAATCTTGGTCTTGTTTAGTATTTGATTATAATTTTTACTATTCGGTAGCCACTTCTGGCCGATCACCTTTCTCTTCTTCTCCTTTTTCAATCATCTCTTCAACTTCTTCCTCTTCTTCTTCATTAAGAGTATCTAAATCTTCTTTAAGCACATTGTCCTTTTTACTTATAAAGAAACTACAAAACAAAGGCAAATGATCACTACCAACATATCTTAATGTTTTAAAATCTTGAATGACTATATGTGGTGAATGAAAACACAAATCTATAGGAAATCGAAGCAATTTATATTTCGCATGATATGTAGAGACAAATCCGCGTCCAATTCTAGGATCTATTAATTTAGAGGTTTTTCTAAATAAAATTGATGATTTTGCCCAAGCAACATTATTAAAATCGCCTACTACAATTACAGGGCCTTCGGTATCTAAAATTCTTTTTCCTAGAGCCAGTAATTCGCCATCGCGTTCTCTAGAGGTATCTTCTTCGGTTGGACTTGGTGGTGGCGGATGAATTCCGAAAAAAGTAAATTGCTCATCATTTTCTAAGCATATACGTGCTTCAATACTTGGTAAATCGTCCGAGATAAAATGATGTATTTTAAGTGATTTTACGGGTAGCTTGGTGTAAAAATGCATTCCATATGTATTCTCTAAAGCTATTTTTTTATAGTTTGGATAATCGTCTTCTATAGCTTCCAATGCATCTTCCCAGGCCTGATTAGATTCCATCGTTAGTAAGATATCAGGCTTGACTTCTTTCACCAATTGTAACAATTCTTCGTAGCGTTCATTAAATTGATAAACGTTAACCGAGATAATAGAAACCGATTGCGTCTCTTTAGGAATATCGTTTACTTGTTTTTTACCATACAACGATGTGTAAGGAATTAGGATAATTAGGTTATGAATTATTACCGATAGTAATACAAAGGCGGTAATTAAAAACAACGTGTCTTTTTCTGCGATACATAACGCTCCAATACTAAGCGTTAATAGCTGAATAATCATTAATTGTATTCTTCCAAATTCCCATACCCGAAACATCCAATGCTGAAAGGGTAATAATGGCAAAAGAGAGGCAAGAATACATATTCCTGAAAAAATATAAAAGGCTAACATCATGGTTGGGATTCGTAGTGGTTTTAATTAAAGTCTAAGGTCTAAATTTAAAATTTACTAAGCTATTATAATTATAAGGTAATCAATCCAAGACTAAATTAATAAATACAAACGGAATAATATTAAAATCAAAAGTGTAAAAATTTTTAAAGTTAACTATAATATGGATTGAGCAATCGGATACCACTATTCAGGAGTAATTTTATCCTGTAACTCTGTATAAAGGAATTAATTAAAAATCCGAAGTACAATAAAAACAATTAAAATGGCAGAAATTAAAATAGAAAAGAAAAAGCCAATTTGGCCGTGGATCTTAGTCATCCTAATTATTCTGGGAATTATAATGTATGTAGTCTATACTCCCAACAATGAAGACATGTATCCTAACGATACTAATACGTATAATAGTACAGATACCATTATACGAAATAACGAAAACGAGTCGGCATACCCAGCAACTTCAACTCAAGAAACTATGGTGAGCTACGAATCGAGTTCTACGTATTTAGTACAATTACAAGAAAATCTAGATGGTTCGACAGCCATTGGAACAGATTCTGTACAAACGCGTAAAGCCTTATATAACTTAGCCTATGCTACAGCATCCAAAGCAGAAGAATCTAATATTTACGATTCGGATGCTTTAAAGAATTTGGAATCTCAATTACAAAAACATACAACTTCTAGCACCAACGATGTAGATATGACAAAGGTTGAGACCTTAGATTTTAAAACCATGAGCTCGGATATTACAACCGTTATTGAAGACATTCAAACCAATCATGCTCCTGAGTTAAAAGAAGATATGTCTAAACTTAAAGAAACCTCCAATGCACTAAGTACAAGCATGGCATGGTCTGAGCAACAAAAAAATATTGAAGCGTATTTTAAACAAGCGCATGATATACTTATCAATATTCAATCTTAAAAAAACTTATTATGAAAACAGACGAAAAGCACTTATACGATTTAAACGAATTATCGGATTATAAAATATCTGAAGGCTATGCCGATATTAGAGGTTGGAATGTAATTGATGCCGATAATCGTGTTATTGGTAAAGTAGATAACCTTTTAGTAAATAAAGATGCGCAACGTGTGGTTTATATCGACGTGGAAGTAGATCAGTCTATAATAGATTCTAAACACGATCCCTACAGCGCTTCCGGAAATAAAGATCTTAGAGAATTTATTAATAAGGATGGAGAAAATCATATCATAATCCCAACCGGACTAATCGATATTAATTCTGATGTAAAACACGTGTATACTCATACCGTAAATCACAGAACGTTCTCTAGTACCAAACGTTACCGCAAAGGCGAAAATATAAATAGAGCATATGAAGTTCAAGTACTAGATTCTTACGAACGTAACCTTGTGCGTCAGAATCTGAAAGATGAATTAAGTCCTAAAAGCACAGAAACTTTAGAAGACACAACCATAGTTGAAGAAGCACGCATTAGAGAAATTGTACGTGAAGAAATAAGGAATTTCCATAATATAGGAACGTCTTATTTTACAAAAGTTGAAGACAACGATACAGACTCTAAAGGATTAGACAACGACCCATATAACGAAGAAAGTTTTTACAATAGACACGAATTTGAAAACAATCCGTTTAAGAGCAGAGGCTCAAAAAGATGATTTTAACTATAATACCAATAAAAGGCTCATTCTATAATTTAGAATGAGCCTTTTTATATGCGTTTGATGTGCTAAACTTCGATTACATTTTATTACAAGGCCACCCTCTTGTTCTGTCTTCTAATTTTAATTTCCAACAATATAAACGATAACCCTGCGAACACAGCGGCAAGAATCATCATTGCTTTTATTTGAGGCATTAAATCGGTTAAATTTGCATGGTACAACATAAGCTTTCTTAAGCCCTCTAGAAAATGAGTTAAAGGAATTGTTTTAGCAAAGGCAACCACATAGCCTGGCATCTGACTTAACGGCCATGTGAATCCGCTCACCACAAAACTAGGTGTAGCTATAACCATTAAGACTTCGGTCGCTTTTAACTGACTAGGAATAGCCACACTAAACAAGACACCTAAGAAACTTACCGAAACCACCAGTGCTGTTATTAAAGCAACTGCTGCCACTGGATTAATATCAAATGGAATACGGAACAACGTAAACATACCACGAATAAGTGCCAAAATAACAATCCCCATAAGCCAAAACGGAATGGTTTTTAAAAACATGGCATTCACCACATTTTTTGCCTTTGGCATAAATTCAGTAAAAAATGTGCGCTCTTCAAATTCCCGAGCAAAACTTAAGGCTAAGGCCAACATAAACACTTGCTGTACAATAACACCAATCATTCCTGGCCATAAAAATTCCATATAATTAGCTGAGGCGTTAAAGAATTTAACGTAACTCACATTAAAAGATTCATACTGACTACTAGCGGTAATCGCTGGCACGCCTTGTTTTTTTAAACCTTCTATTTCAATTCCAGCATTAAGAGATCCTAAGACAATTTGTATGGCTTTAGAGGCATAATTGGCTGTAAGAATATTGGCTGTATTCACTTCAACTTGAACTTCTGGATGACGTTTTTGAATGATATCGGCCTCAAAATGTTCAGGTATGGTAATGATAGAGCTGTATTCCGTTTCGATAATTAAATGACGAATATTATTTTGATTGTAGACCACGTTTGGTGTAACCACTTCATTGTCGTCTAACATATCTATTAGATTATGACTCATGGGAGTATTGTCCAAATCGATCACTAAAATGGGTAAATTATCTACTTTCCCTTTTTTGTAAACGGCACCAAATAATAATCCGTATGCTAATGGCGCACCCAAAAATATGGCCATGATTACCGAGTTGCTCGAAAACAAACGGAACTCTCTTTTAAGTAATGAAATCCAATTTTTCATATCTGTTGTTTACGGTAAAATCACTGTAATGTTCGCGTACAAATCGTTAGCCGATGTGCCTTCAGGAACAATTTTAAGTTCGTAAGTAGCTTCGCCCAATTCGTAATCTGGAAATGCAGAGGTAATGTCGGCATAACGTGTTAATTGTTTAAT
Source organism: Formosa sp. F44 (assembly GCF_056238645.1). The sequence continues at coordinate 578,139 of NZ_JBWDLJ010000001.1, read as the reverse complement.
AGACACTAATTCCCCTTTGTACGAGGTATCTGTAAAAGGAGAATTAACAGTATACGTCTCTCCTATTTTATAATTATTAATTTTACTCTCTGGCACAGTAAACCTAAAAAATGTACTGTTTATTTGGTATCCCGTAAAAATACCATAACCTGGTAGCGCCAACTCACCATCCTTAAGGGCAATGGTCTCTATAGTCATATTTTGAGGCGCTATAATAAAACGTTCGTTATAGGCTACATTGGCTTCCTGCAAGGCGCCTTGAGCACGCTCATAAGTTCCTAGTGCCATTTTTATTTTTTCGTTTCGCACTCCTTTTTTAACCTCGTCGTATTTGGCCTTTACACCAACATATTGCGCTTTGGCTCCTTGATATTTCATATACACTTCATCGTGATTTTGATCGGATACCAAACTATCTTGGTACATGGCGTTTACACGGTTATAGGATTTTTCAGCAAATTCGTATTGCTCGGTTACCGCATCTAGTTTGGCACTAATTTGAGCTAGCTGATCTGAAGATGCACCGTTTAAAGCCAAATCATACTGCGCTCTAGCAGCATCTAATGCACCCTGTGCTTGTTGACGCTTTGCTTCTACTTCGGGTACTTCTAACAAAGCTAAAGTATCTCCTTTATTTACTTGAGCGCCCTCTTCGACATAATGTTCTAATATGCGTCCAGGATATTTGCTAACCACAGTAAGGGCGTTACGTTTTGCTTTACCTTTTACGCCTTCCAGTTTTGTAGACGAATTACAAGCCACTAATGAAACAATAGCAAGGCCTGTAATAAAAATGTTTCTTGATTTCATAAAATTAAAGTTTGTCAATATGTAAGCTACCCGTAGCTTTTAGTAATTCTAATGCGCTATTTCTTTGGTCGCAAACCGTGGTATAATATTCTAAAGTCGTAGTCATATAATCCGATTGAGATTCTAAGTAATCCGACACATCAACCAATCCGTTTTTATATTCTTTATAACTAATTTCCATAGATTCTTGTGCCGTTTCCATTTGCTTTTCTTTTAGTTTTGCCTGTGCAGAAAGGTTTGAATATTGAGACACGCTATTTCTATAATTCAATTCGAGTAACTCCCTAACCTCTTCTTTCCTATTCTGAGTTTGTTCTACTTCCATCTTAATTTTCTGACGCTCGTCTCGGGTATGAAAACCATCAAAAATTTCCCATTTCATGCCTACACCTACCATATTTAACGGATACCCGCTAATTTCATTAAAACCTAAACCCGCAGTTTCTCCATTGGTTAAACCTATGTATTGATGCGAAGCAAAAGCCTGTACTTTTGGAAGATATCCATTAATTTCAGACTTGTACTTATATTGCGTCGCTAATATGGATTCATCTAAAGCTAATAATTCCGGACGGTCTAAATAAGATTTATCGGCGACTTCACTTTCTAAGCGGATATCAATATCCACTTTAATCGTTTTAAGCTCGGTGATTTCTACACCTGTTAATTGATGAAGCTTTAAATACAATAAGTCTTTGGCGCCTTCATACTCTAATATTTTAGAAGCTATATTTAATTGTGCTATCTCTATTTTCTGATATTCATGTTTTGTAATGAGTCCCAAACCTAATGCTTTGGTAGCTCTTTCACTTTCTTGCTCTAGCCTTTTAGATTGTATATCCAGCACTTTCTTGGTCTGTGCTAACAAGGCAATTTTATCATAAAGAGCAGCTATTTCACTAATTAAATCAGCTTCTTCTTGCGTAAACATGTGTTTTTGAGCCTCAATTTTATGCGTCATGGCCTTAGACAAATTGCTTGCCTTGAACCCTGTGAAAATCGTCCACTTCGCTGTTATTCCAGCAATCCACAAATTCCCATCAAAATCTAAGGTTTGATCTAAGGCAGGAATGGTAATTGGAAAACTAGGAATAGTAAATACGGGCAATGAAGGAATACTGGTGGGAAGTGAAATACCTGGAAATTCCAGACTTGCCGACTCAGTATCAATATTAAATTTCCCTGCTGTATAAGCAAATTTTCCATCGGCTTCTAAAGTGGGTAAAAACGTATTATTGATTTGCGATTTTGTTTTCTCACTTATCTGAATTTCAAGTTGCGCATTTTTTAAGCCTACATTTTTTTCCATCGCCTTATAGACTAGCGATTTTAAACTCAATGAATCGTTTTCGGTTTGCGCGCTGGACAGTAAAGGCAACCCAAACAGACTCACAAACACTAACGTATGTAATTTATTTTTCATCGTATTATAATTTAATGGCATCCCAACAAGCTTGTGCATAGGTTTCTATTTCTGTATCTGAAATGGTTAACTTTCCGTAATTCGCCATTTTTACTAGTGAAGTAATCGGACTGTGAGATAAAGCGACTAATGCGCTGTTAGGAATATTTTTTATGATGCCTTCTGCTTTTGCTTTTGTAAAAATTTCTAAAATAGGTTCTAGCAACACATCAGATTGCGTGTCTGCTTGTGAAATAATATAAGGGGAATACGTAAATTGAGTAATAAATTCCGGTTTATTAGGATCGTTTATATATAAATGTAAAATGGCTTTCCAAATATTAAAAAAATCCTCCTTAAATGAAATATTACTGTTGTGGGTAGATTTTATAAGTGCATTGATTTCTGCTCCAATGTGTAGGTATAGCTCTTTTATAACCTCCTCTTTATTTTCAAAATGATTATAAATACTACCTGCCGAAACTTGAGCCGAAGCGGCAATCATTTTTATACTGGTGCCATGAAAACCATACATCGTTATTTGCTCGAGAGCCGCTTGCAAAATAGCACTATGCTTTTCTGCCATTTTTGCTTTTCTAGAAGATATTATTTCGTTTTCCATAATGCAAAGTTAATAAATTTGAATGAACGTTCATTCAAATTTATTAAAGTATTTTACCTTATAGATGTACTGAATCTAAAAAACTGAACACCAAGGCTATTAGTATGTACAAATTACTACTAATTGCAGTCAGTTAGATTCTTAAACCGTAATTATTTTTTTTAGGTAACTGATAACATTTAAACTACGAAGTGTTTAGATATACAATAATAAATTTCATCATTATTTATTGAAAAATAGGATTATAATAATAGAAACATGATTATTATAGGCAGGTATTTTATAACACACGTGTACCACCAACTTTTAACCTAAAAAATTCGGGGAATGTATCCTAAATTAGACGCTTTATAATAGCAATTGCTGCGTTATTTTTGATTTTGAAATTGTTTAGAATTCATATTGCGTCTTTGTCCGCTTTGTTGCTGATAATGCGCTTCGAACCAATCAGGTTGTTCTATCTTAAAATCGTACATATACTCGGCAATTTGCGCAATAGATGTTTCTGGATAGGCAAGTTTAGGCATGAGTCCGAATTGGTTTACGGCACCATACATTTTTACGTTGTTTTTATTCGGATTCTTAATCCAAACCTGCATGGATTCAATAAATGCTTCTTTTGACAGATTCCCATTTAAGTATCTTTTTTTTATGGCAATCATAGGCGGACCAATCCTATTATTTTCAGTTTCCGATAAACCATGGCATGAATAACACAAGGTTTCCATTAATTTCTTACCGGGATGAGCTTGTGTTTTCACCTCTTCTACCTCTGCATAATTGATGTTGCTTTTCTTAGTCCCATTACAAGACACCAAAACTATTGCTAGAGCAACACAGCCTATAAAATTTTTCATGAGAAAATAATTTTATCTGAAAGTACAAGCAATAGTTTACATAAAAAATGACCAATGTCACACTTGTGAAACTTAATGGTTTACAGTGAAATGTATCTTTTATTTCGAAAATATATTTTCTGTTGAAGTAAAGGTATTCCAATATGCTACAAAAAAGCAATTAGTGTATACTTATATTTTAGCTCATGTACTATAGCGTTTGCACACAAGTCTTTTATGACTACAAAATCCCATTAGAATATAAAAAAATGCATAGCTTCCAAAACCTACAAGAGGTATATGGAACACTATGCATTTTTTAATACTAGTTTATTATTCTACTAGAATTTCACCTAAAATTATCAGCGTAAAAAAGTGCCATAACTTTAAGTTTTTAACTCTAGAGTATTAGTCTTTATCTGCGAAATAAGATGGACCTTCACCAGTTAAGAAATCTTCTCTTACAGGGCTAAATGTATCAATTAATTGACCTTCTTCTAAACACACGGCACTATGTAATAAGTTTGGTTCGATGTATACACCATCTCCAGCTTCTACGATTTGCTTTACGCCATCAATTTCAAATTCAAATTTACCTGAAACAACATAGGTAGCTTGAGTATGGAAATGTTGATGTGGTGCTCCTAATGCGCCTTTATCAAATTTCACGCTTACCATCATGATTTGGTTATCGTATCCTAAGAATTTTCTTGAAACTCCTCCTCCAAGAACTTCCCATTCCATATCTTTTGTTACGATGTACTTTTCGCTAAATCTTTTCATTTTTTTAATATTTTGCTTTATAAATTGTTTTATTGTAATGATTGAAGCAAGATAATTAATTTCTTATTCTTAGCGAAGTAAGAACTGAAAATTTTAAGACTTTTCTAGTCATTTTTAACCTTCTTTTTGCCTGAAAGCCCCTTAACAAAAAAATTATGAGATTCGGTAATTTTTATTTCAAAAACCTATGACTTTTATCAGTTATTGCGTGTTTAAAGTCATATACTCTAATAACTAAGCCTAATATTTAAAAGTGTTCATTCTAGAACTCCAGCGTCTCTTAACATGGAATACTCAATTTCAATTCCTAAATATTAAACGTCTTCTGGTCTGCTCCTAGAATGTCATTATCCGTTATAAATCAGAACGCGCTATGTAAACTACAAATCATGTTTTCTGTAAAATACCAGATGTGAATTAATCACTTACTCAATTAATAATGATAAAAACGTGGTGGAAGTTGAAGTGTAACAAACGTCACAATTAATATATTATTTAAATATTACTTTTACTTAAGATACTTAAAATCAATTTAAAATGAGAGGAGATTCAAACACTATGATTTATATTATCGCTGGCGTGGTAATTCTTCATTTTATTGTGGGCTTTATATGGCTTATTGTGAAGCTTTCTAAGAAAAAAGACAATTAAGCGTGTTAAATTATGCGTCAATTATATGGTTTAATTGAAAACTATTAAATAGATTAGATAATTATACTTTATATAAAGATGAAGTAAATTGTTATGATTTCATTTTATCTTTTTCCTCTTCAATTTTGTCATCGGCATCTTCTTTAGACAGTAAAGGATGTTCTTCGTCTCCAAGACCAATAATAGCGATTAAATTAGTAACTGCATTATATAGCATTAGTATTACAGTAATCATCATACCGCTAATAATCGATGTAGACGCTAAGGTGGTCCAATAAATAATTTTAAACCAAGATGTTGGAACATTTTCCGATTCGGCAATGGGAATATTAAAGAATTGAAATAAAATTAATGCCGAAATAAATAAGATCACATCAAATTTTGCGATGCTTAAAACTTGCTGATAATGTTTCTTTTTTAAAGCCGTCTTAGAGTCGTCACTAACACTTAATAAGGTTAATAAAAGCGCCAGAATTGTTGCCGAAGCTAACACAATTGTGTTACACAGCATATTTAAACTATTTAAAGATACTTTTAATAAATGTTTGGCTTCGTAGCCTGAAACATTACCTAAAAAGAATATACCTATTCCTGTAAATACCGATGCTAACAAGCCACCATACATGGCGTTCTTGTTATTACGAAGAAATTTAAACATGCAAATAATCTGTCTTTACATCATTAAGGATACGATAATCCACTCCTTTTTTCTCACTATTATGTATCACTGAAATATCGCCAGTACTTTCAAAAATAACGGCTTTAACTTCATCAAAATCGTGCACATTAGCTTCTCTTAGTTTTGCAATAAGATTGTCCTCGCTCACATTACACGATTTAAGCTTTTCATGTAAAATTTTACCATTCCACATAATGATCTGCGGTTTATTGGTAAATATTTTCCGGAAGAACTCACTTTTTCTAACCAAAAAAGCAAACACCGTCTGAAAACCTATAATAGTCGCCAAGGCAATGCCTCCTTTTACAATAGAATAGTTGCTATTTAAAATTATTGAGGCCAAAACAGAACCAATAGCCACCGTAGATGCAAAATCAAAACTCGACATTTTGGCAAATGTCCGGAGTCCGAAAACACGCGTTAAGACAATAATTATAGTAAAAATCCCAAATACCGATAAAATAAGTAATACTGCTTCTGTAAGTGTCATAGTCGTTTTATTTAACACTAAAATTATAGTGAATCCACCATACCTATTAATTCAAAAAATAAAAATTTTTAACTCAATTAGGCAAACCTAAACCCTGACTGACAAAATGTATTAATCGGATACAAAATACTTCACCTTATTAATTAAATACTGTAGCAAAATCTACTGATAATTTACTATAACAAATTCTTAACATATTACAAATCAAACAAAAGCCAGTAAAATCAAGCGATTCCAAAACCATTTTCAATACAGCACACAACAATATCGTTTGCATCATTTTAATGCTAAACACCTTACTAATTTTACAAAAACAAACAGATGTTTAATCCACATTAAACACTTAATCTAAAAAATAAAAATTATGAAACCATTTAATGAAAATACAGAAAACAAATTAAACGATCTTGTAGAAAAAGCATACGATGCAGAAAAAGGATTTAAAAAAGTTGGAGAACATGTAGACAATCCGAGACTGAAAAAGTTTTTCAATCAGAAGGCTTTAGAAAGAAGTGGCTATATTAACGAACTAACTAGCACACTTCGCGCTCAAGGAATGAATGTTACCGAAGATGACGGAAGTGTAGCCGGTACTTTACACCGTGCTTGGATAGATACTAAAGCATTTTTCTCTATCGATAATGACGAATCTATGTTAGAAGAAGTTAGAACAGGAGAACAAGCTGCAGTTAAAGATTACGAAGACATAATTAACAATTACGAACTAAATCCTGCTGTTAAAAACGTGCTTCTAAAGCAAAAGAATGCTATTGAAATGAGTAGTAAAAAAGCAGATTATTTAGAAGATATTCACTAAATATCAGTTAAAAACCATAGCGGTTAGTTATTAAGAGTTTAGACTGTACACCGTACAGTCTAAACTTTTTTTAAAATAAATTTGAAAAAGATGAAACATTTAAAACTTGCACTTATAGGTTCCGGAGCATCGGCTATCTATTGTTTACAACATATTTTAAACCATGCAGATGAGCTAATAAAACAGTTTCAAAATATTTCTATTTTCGAAAAAAACAAGCATATGGGTTTTGGCATGCCATATAATCCAGCGCTAACAGATAAGTATAATTTATCGAATATTTCTTCTGAAGAAATTCCTGCCTTACCACAAACCTTTGCAGATTGGTTAAGGGCTCAAGACCATAATTTTCTAGAGACCCTAAACGTACATAACTTTCCTATAGAAGATTATAAAATTTATAGCAGAATAGCATTAGGACATTATTTCCACAATCAGTTTAATCTCTTAACTAAAAAGCTTAAAGCCTGCGGATTTGAAGTTAATGAATATGTAAATCATCAGGTTCATGATATTATTCCAAATTCGGATAGTACTTTTAAAATTATTGCGAATACATCAGAGTATATTTTTAACCGTATTATAATTTCTACCGGACATAACATATCTAAAAAGGATAAACCAGACACTGGATACTATGATTCGCCTTGGCCTATTAAGAAAATAATTCCTAAGGAATCGACATACTACAATTTTGAAATTGGCATTCTTGGTGCGTCTTTAAGTGCTTTCGATGTGGTGTCTTCGTTAACACATCGGCATGGTACATTTCACAAGGAGAATAATCGGCTAACATATACACTACATCCTAAAGCTAAAGACTTTAAAATTACGCTTCACGCCGCCGAAGGTTGGTTGCCACATTTACAATACGAGCAACAAGAACCGTTTCGAGAAATTTATAGACATACCACAAGAAATGCCATTTTAAATTTATCAAAAGAAAACGGTGTTTTAAGCATGGAGGATTATTTTAATACCATTTGCAGACCAGCACTTATAAAAGCATTTAAAAAGGATAAAAATAAAGCGATGGTGACGGCCTTGGAAAATCCCCAATTTAGCTTCGAGGACTTTATAAATACCATGTCCGATTCTCATGATTATATTGATTGTTTTGATGGTATGAAGACAGAATTACCTCAGGCCAAAGCATCAATACGTCAAAACAAACCCATAAATTGGATGGAGACTTTAGACGATTTAATGTACACTCTAAACTTCCATACAGAACTTTTATCTGCCGAAGGACATCTATTTTTTAACACCATAGTAAAACCGTTTTTAATGAGTGTTATTGCCGCGCTTCCTTTAGATTCAGCTCACATATTATTAGCCTTACATGAAGCTAAGGTAATAGATTTGGTAGCGGGCAAAGTAGAATTAGATAACACCAATGGGAATGGAAATACCACCATTACAATTCAGACAGAAGAAAAAACCAGCACTAAGACGTATAAAATGTTTATTAATTGTGCTGGACACGATACGGTAGACATGGAACACTATCCTTTTAAATCTCTGGTAAAACATGGCGTGTTAAGCAAAGCTACAGCAAAATTTGAAGATAAAAATCAGGTTCCTTCAGACTTACAAACAAAAAATAAAACCTACTTAAAACTACAAGACGCATACCTATATATTGGAGGTATTGCCGTAGATAGTGCCTATCGCGTAGTTAATCAAAAAAACCAGGTGACTCCAAATATTTACGATATTTCGTTTCCTCATATTTATGGATGCCGACCATATTCTTACGGACTTCAAGCGTGTAATGCCACAAGTGCCATAGTAATACAGTCTTGGTTGTCTGCCAATACACCCAAATATTCCAAAATATCCAAAACACAAATTACAGATATCTACGAGTCTGAGCAGGACTTATAAAAGAAAGGCTTCTAAATCCATAGTTTTTTTATAATCCTTTATTGCTATTTAAAATGCAATACAGCAATTAAAAAAATCATTCAGGTTAATGATAACAGTTGAAAATTAAGAATTTAGAATCCAAATTTGAAACACAATTACAAATTCTAATATCTCAACTCAACGACCATGGCAAAAGAAAAAAAATCAGAAAGTCAAAGTGAAAAAATAGAACAATTAAAGGCCTTCGAAAAAGATAGCTTAGGAAAAGTCCTTACTACAAATCAAGGATTAAAAATAAACGATACCCATAACTCCTTAAAATCTGGAGAACGTGGTTCTACCCTTTTAGAAGATTTCTTACTTCGAGAAAAGATTACAAATTTCGATCATGAACGTATTCCAGAGCGCATCGTTCACGCCCGAGGAAGTGGTGCTCATGGTTATTTTGAATTATACGAGAATTTAGAAGAATTTACCAAAGCAGGTATTTTCACTGATACAAAACGAAAAACACCCGTTTTTGCAAGATTCTCTACAGTTGCGGGCTCTAAAGGTTCGACAGATTTAGCAAGAGACGTACGAGGTTTTGCAGTTAAATTTTATACGCAGGAAGGAACTTGGGATCTTGTAGGTAACAATATGCCTATATTCTTCATTCAAGATGCTATGAAATTCCCAGATCTTATCCATGCTGTAAAACCAGAACCAAATAAAGAAATTCCACAAGCGGCATCGGCTCACGATACGTTTTACGACTTTGTTTCACGCACTACAGAAACCCTTCATAATCAGATTTGGGTAATGAGTGATCGTGCTATTCCAAGAAGTTTAAGAATGATGGAAGGCTTCGGAATCCATACCTTTAGATTAATTAATAAGGAAGGAAAATCTCATTTCGTAAAGTTCCACTGGAAACCCGTTTTAGGTATACATTCTGTAACTTGGGATGAAGCTGTGAAAATTAGTGGTGCAGATTCAGACTTTCATAGACGAGATTTATGGGACGCCATTGATGCTGGACAATTTCCTGAATGGGAATTAGGATTGCAAATTATCCCCGAAGAAGATGAGCATAAATACGATTTCGATTTATTAGATCCTACAAAGTTAGTACCGGAAGAAATGGTACCTGTAAAGATTGTAGGTAAAATGACATTGAATAAAAATCCTGAAAATTTCTTCGCTGAAACAGAACAAGTAGCCTTTTTACCTGGACATATCGTCCCAGGAATAGATTTTACTAACGATCCCCTTTTACAAGGCCGTTTATTTTCTTACAGAGATACGCAATTATCGCGTTTAGGCGGACCAAATTTTCATCAGATACCAATTAACAGACCTGTTGTAGATACGCACAATAACCAACGCGATGGTTTAATGCAAACAGAAATCCCAAAAGGACAAACAGCATATGCTCCAAATTCTTTAGGAGGTGGTTGTCCACATATGGCTAAAATGGCTGAAGGGGGATTCACATCTTATGAAGAGCGTATCGATGCTAAAAAAATTAGAACGAGAAGCGAAAGTTTTAGTGATCACTTTTCTCAACCTGCTCTGTTTTATAGAAGCTTAAAACCGTGGGAACAACAACATATTATGGAAGCCTACAGTTTCGAATTGGGAAAATGTAAGCAAAAAGACATACAAGAACGCATGCTATGGATTATCAATCAGATAGACCACGAATTAGCAGAAATGGTAGCTGACAATCTAGGTCTTAAAGTTCCTAAGCAGATCGAAAAACCTATTAATCAAGCCATTGGAGCAGATGCAGATCCGGAGAAACATGAGCCGGCTAAAAAGAAAAATTATTTAGACCACTCTCCTGCTTTAAGTCAGACAAAATCTAAATACGACACTATAGCCACACGACAAATTGCTGTGTTAGCTGCAGATGGATTTAACGAAAAGCAATACAAAAAAGTTGCCGATGCTTTAGAGAAAGAGGGCGCACAATTAAAAATAATAGCTCCTCATGGTGGCACCATAAAAGGAGATGCAGGTCAGGAATATAAAGTTCATGAATCCATTATTACCACCGAAAGCGTACTTTACGACGCCATATTTATTCCTGGAGGTACAGCCTCTGTAGATTGGATAAAGAAGATGAAAAAATATGTGAAATTTATCAATGAAGCGTTTAAACACTGTAAAGCCATTGCTGCAGAACAGGAAGCAGAAACCTTAATAGATATGACATACGTTAAAGATTACAAAGACGATGAAGCTGTTTTTATTAATGGTAGTCATACTGCTTTTAGAGACGCTATTGCTAATCATAGAAATTGGAATCGACTATCGGTTACAGATAATATTCCAGCTTAAACATTGTATTTAGTAGTACCAAAGACCTTTTGCTTTATAACAAGTAAGAGGTCTTTTTTTTTCAATTTGCTACTATTATTGTTAATTTAATAAAGTTAATTCTTATTTTTTTTGGAGCAACATAATAGGCCTGACAGTAGTACTTTAACCGTTAGATATTTAAACAAACAATACTATGGAACAGACAGATAATGAACACAATAACAATCGCGAACAAGAACGTGAATACAGAGCACAAAACGATCATTTGGATTTGAATGATTTACAAAAAAAATGGAATGAAATTCAGAATGAATACAGAAAAAAGTATCCGTCGCTCACTTCCGAGGATGTAGATTATCGTTCTGGAGAATTCGATTCTATGACCGATCGTTTAGCACAACGCACCAATAGAACGCGTACAGATATTCAAAATGAAATTAATGATTGGGATTAGCTATTAATCTCAAACTTTCTTAAGCTTCATCCTAACCAAATGAAGCTTTTTTTATGTTTAAACGCGAATAAGCATCTTATTACTACGATAAAATAACAAGTTTAAATTGTTTCATATTCTTGTTTGGGATCCGATTCTAAAACTCTTCGTACATGTCCCCAAAAACTCCGTAAAGACCCCGAAGATTTCTCAGAAAATGAGGATAGCATAAGTAAATTATTTACAAACTGAGTCGAAAATTGATCTTCTGGCCTATGAAATGCCATACTCCATCTATTAAAATATCGTTTTTCTACATAATTTTCCCATAACAGCGTAATAGAATCGTGACGATTATCTGCTTTTATTTTTTCAAAAATTTCGAGAACATCATTTTTTTCACCTTCCAGAATCTGAACAAAACTATGATTATGATAAATTAGACATCCCGTAACATCTTTGCTAGCATTAATAACACTGGCTGTTTCTAATATATTTTCTAATTGGACTAGTTCGAGTTCGGGTATGGATTTAGAATGATAATTTAATTGATACATGAATAATATGGGATTAAAAACATGCCAAAATTCATTGATTTCGAATATCTTGACGCAATCAAGGTATCATTTTTAACCGAATTATTCAAAATAATAGAAAAAGTAATTTTTTTTATAAAAAATTCCGAAAATTAAATGAACTTACCAATTAAGCATTTCTCTATTTTAATTTTTTATTTAACAGACATAACACACCAATTTCTTCTCGAGATAAATTTTCATTTAATTTAAGTAATCGAGAGATTTCTTTTTGGAAATAATTAATGGTTTTACCATCTATATATTCATCAATAACACGCGGATCTATATACGAACTACGCGCAACAGAAGGCGTATTTCCTAACCGCTCACTCACCTTAATCACAGCTTCTCGAATATTCTTATCCAATTCTTTTTGGTCTTGTTTTTCGGAATATCCTATTTCATCCAATGCTATGGCAGCGATAACAGTTCCTGCCCACGTTCTAAAATCTTTGGCCGAGAATTCTTCTCCCATAACCTCTCGGATATAGGCATTTAGATGTTCGCTTTTTACATCCTGCTTGACTCCGTCTTCATCTATAAATTTAAAAATTTCATAGCCTGGTAAATCGTCTATCTCCTGAACTATTTTAGCTAATTTTTTATCGACAATATGGCGTTCTTGCTCTTTTCCGGATTTACCAACGTAGCTGAATATTAGTTCATCGCCTTCAATTTGTAAATGTTTACTCCGCATCGTTGTTAGACCGTAACTATGATTTTCTTTAGAATACCGATCGCTTCCTGGTCTAAAATAAGCGGCCTCCAACAATCTAACCATACATGCCAATACTTTTTCTTTGGCAAGCTTACGTTTACGCAAATGCTGACCTGTTACTCGTCGCATACGCTCCAGTTTATCGGCAAATTTTAGTATGCGATTAAACTTTTCCTGATTTTGTTTTTCTCTAAATTTAGGATTATAAATGTACTGTTTACGATCTTTATCGTCCCGTCCGGTGACTAAAATTTTGGCGTTTTTCTTCGGATTAATTTCAACTTCTGTCCATGCGGGAGGAATAACCAAGGATTTAAACCATGACTTTAATTCTTTATCTTTTACCGTTATATTATCAGCATCGACATAACGAAAGCCTTTGCCATGTTTTTTTCTGTAGTACATGATATGATTTCAATTAACTCATATAAAATAAGCTGATTTTCTCTACATGCATTAGCTCTAAAGACAGTAAATTTAATGCATTAAAAAAGCCAAGCTTTATCGCTATATTATAGGTCTAATGCAAATGATGCCAATCACATTACGAATGAAGAGCAATCTCTAAAACCTCATCTTCGGTATTCACAAAAATGCGTTCGCCAGATTTGGGTTTAATGATGTAATTTCCCGTAAACACACCAAACGCTGGAAATATCATCTGGTTGTCTTTCCAATAGAAACAACTTAGTTTTAAATGTTGTCTTCCTAAACCTAATAATTGCACGCCTGGATGAATGTGTCCTGAAAAATTATAAAGTCCTTCGCGCGTTTCCGGATGATGCGTTAACAAGAAACCGTCGTGTTCCCACTCTTGCAACACCTCTACACCCAACTGTGTATAGCGTTCTTCATCAATAATGTCATGATTTCCTGAAATTAAAATCACTTTGCAATTTAAAGTCTCAATCCACGCTTTAAATAATAACCATTCGTTGTTCATATAACTGTGAAATAAATCGCCTAAAAAGCAGATTGTATCACTTTCGAAATTAGAAATTACCGATTTTAACTGATTAAAATTATGATGTAAGGAAGCTTGCGGAATCGCGCTACCATGTTTTCTAAAATGGGTAATTTTTCCCAAATGAACGTCTGCAATTAACAACATGCGTTTAGCTTCCCAATAGGCTACGCCTGAAGGATGCAGAATGAAGTTTTGATGATTACAGTGTACCCGAAGTGTTTTCATTGTGTATAAATATAATTAGGATTTTTCCAATTGAATGGTCATCCGTCTAATGCGATCTGCCAATTTCTCCGAAGACAGTTTAGCGCGTAATCGGTCTGTAATAATCGGAAAAGAAAATGGTGTGGGTTTGGCACACGATTTCCAAATGATATTTTGGTTATTAATACGCATTAAGGCTAATTGTAATCGTCCTTCTTCCAATTGATGCTCGAAGGTTTCTGTAAATGCTTGCTGAAATAATAAATTATCGGGTTCGTAATCTTCGAACACCCCAAATAAGAGTTGCGAACTGGCTTGCAAGTGTTTACTCTTAACCAATTTGCTTGGAAACCCTGTAAAGACTAATCCCGAAATTACGGCTATATCACGAAACTTTCGCTTTGCCATTTCTGAAGCGTTGATACTTTTTTCTAAATCACTTCTTAAATACTCTGACGAGAACAAATTATTATCTAAAATAGCCTGAATATCTATGGGTTGATCGGATAATAACTCGAAACCATAATCGTTAAATGCAATAGTAAACGAAATGGGATGTAACAAACTTAAACGATACGCCAATAAACTCCCCATGGCTTCATGCACAAAATAGCCTTCAAATGGATAGAAAACGGCATGATAGCCTTCTCGAGTTTTAAAGGTTTCAATTAAAAATTCATCGGCATTTGGAACCAAACTTTCCTTGTTCTGTCGTATTAAAATAGGTTCTAAAGCTTTTAATTCTTTTGATTTATCTGTGTCGTTAGAATTTAAAAGATAGAGTTCTTCACGAATCAAATGACTCATTTCTGAAGAAAAACTCATGCGTCCTCCCATCCAATTGGGAATTTTAGCATTTTTCTGCTTGGATTTTTTCACCAACACCTGCATATTTCTAATTCGGAACAACTCCAGTTGCCGTCCAGCAAATGTAAATACATCGCCAGGTCTTAATTTTGAAATAAAACTTTCTTCAATAGAACCAATATAACCGCCTTTTAAAAACTTTACATTTAAAACAGAATCACTAACAATAGTACCTATTTGCAAACGGTGTCGCATAGCTACGGCCCTACTGTTTACTTTAAATTTCCCATCAGATTCTATGTCTACACGTTTATATTCGTCGTAAGCTTGTAAACTTTGTCCGCCAAGTGTTATAAAATTAAGAATCCATTGAAACTGTTCCTCTCTTAATGTCTGAAAACAAAATGTACTTTTAACTTCCGGATAAATAATCTCTGGATAAAATCCGTCGGACACTGCCAAAGTCACAAGATACTGTACAAGCACATCAAAACTATTCAGATACGGCACACGGTCTTCTACAACCGTATTAGAAACGGCTTTTATTAGAGCCGAAGCTTCTATTAATTCTAAGGCGTGCGTTGGTAAAAAATAAATGACACTTGTTTTTCCTGGCTGGTGACCGCTTCGTCCCGCACGTTGCATAAATCGAGATACACCTTTCGGTCCTCCAACTTGAATAATAGTATCCACCGGAGCAAAATCTACCCCTAAGTCTAAACTTGAAGTACAAACCACAATTTTAAGACTCCCTTCTCTTAGCGCTTGTTCTACCCACAGCCGTGTCTCCCGACTCATACTTCCGTGATGCATGGCTATATCGCCTGCAAATTCAGGATGCTTTTCTAAAATATTTTGAAACCAAATTTCACACTGCGATCGCGTGTTTGTAAAAATTAATGTCGATTGACTTTCTTCTAGTATAGGAATAATATCTTCTAATAGATGTAATCCCAAATGCCCTCGCCATGGGAATTTCTCAATCTTTTTAGGGATGATAGATAAGACATTTATTTTCTTTCTAATATTGGCTTTTATTAAAACGGAGTTCGCTACACGTTCTTTATCTACGCCTAATAACACCTCTCGCGCCTGTTCCAGATTTCCTATGGTTGCAGACACACCCCAAGTGCGTAGGCTAGGCGAAATGGCATTTAACCGGGATAAAGCCAAAGTCATTTGCACGCCACGTTTATTAGCAACAAGTTCATGCCACTCGTCTACCACCACACCAATTACGTTTTTAAATATTTTATCGTAGCCCTTGGTCGCCAGTAATAATTGCAAACTTTCTGGCGTCGTAATTAATAAGCTCGGCATGTTTCGTTTCTGCGCGGCACGTTCTTTAGTCGAGGTATCTCCAGACCGGATACCAACAGTTAAAGGCACGTCTAAATCTTTAACAAAGCGTTCGGCGGCCTGTTTAATTTCTACCGATAATGCTCTTAACGGCGTAACCCAAATGGCTAAAAGTCCTTTTTGCGGTTTAGACGTATAATTTGGGTGTCTTTTCATATATTCTAAAACGATAGGAACCCATAACGCATAGGTTTTTCCGCTTCCCGTAGGCGCGTTTAGAAGTCCGTTTTTTCCCTGTAAAAAAGCGGTCCAAGTTTGTTTTTGAAATGGAAACGGTTCCCAGTTTTGTTGTTTAAACCAATCGTGTGCTATATGCTCTAACTCCTTTCTGTTCATATATCAACTAAGCATTAACGATTCTAAATCTTCTAATTTATTCGCGTCTTCAATCTTTTTGTCTTGTCTCCATCTTAAAATTCTTGGAAATCGCGTCGCATAACCACTTTTATGCCGGCTTGATGGTGCAATGCCTTCAAAAGCAATTTCGAAAACCAATTCTGGTGTTACACTCCGCACTGGTCCGAAACGTTCTACAGTGTTTCGTTTAATCCAATTATCTACTTTTCTAAACTCGGCATCGGTTAATCCAGAATAAGCTTTTGCAAAGGTGACGAGTTTATCATCGCTATCCCATAAGCCAAACGTATAGTCGGTAAACAAGTTACTTCGTCTTCCGTGTCCTCGCATGGCGTACGTTAAAACGGCATCTATGGTTAATGGATCTGTTTTCCATTTCCACCAATCTCCTTTTTTTCGTCCTACTAAATATTTAGAATCCTTTCGTTTAATCATGAGTCCTTCGCTTCGCATTTCTCTGGCACGATTACGCTCTTCAGCAACCGCTTCCCACGAATCGCAATCCACCGTTTCGGACAATTGAAGTGGTAAATTCTCTATATTTAAATGCTGTATTAAGTTTTCAAGGATAAGGCGTCTCTCCGAAAATGGCAGTTGTCTGAGGTCTCTACCTTCCCATTCTAGTATATCGTAAACTTTTAAAATAACGGGCGTTTTTTCTAGAAGCGCTTTACTCACGGTTTTTCTTCCTATACGTGTTTGCAAATCTTGAAACGTTCCAATATCGTTATTCGGAAAAGGTAAGATCTCACCATCTAATACTGTACCGTTTGGGAGTTCATCTTTAAATATATGAAACTCGGGGTATTTATCTGTGACTAATTCCTCACCACGACTCCATACAAACAATTCATTATCTCGGATAATGGTTTGCGATCTAATACCATCCCATTTATGTTCAAAACTCCAATCTTCTATCTTACCGAGGTCTGAAACCGGCCCTTCTAAACCATAGGCCAAGTAAAATGGATACGGTTTAGAAATAAAATCTGAAGCCTTTTCTTGTAACACCAAATCTTCAAAAGATATGGTACTCGGATCCCATTTCCCCATTAATTTATAGGCCAAAACATCTTCATCTACTCCTGTGGCCATAGACAAAGCACGTGTCATTAATTTCTGACTCACTCCTATTCTAAATCCGCCTGTAATTAATTTGGTAAACACAAAACGTTCGTAATAATTAAGAGTGTTCCAATTTTTCGTGACATACTGTTTCTTAATCGCATCATCCTCTTTTTTAAGCATAATCATTTCATTTAGGAATTGCGTTAAGGACTTATCACTAGTGTTTTTATTTGGAGGTAAAATAAGCGCTATCGTTTCTGCCAAATCTCCAACAATATGATAAGATTCTTCAAATAACCACAGCGGTATATTGGCTAATTCTGAAGCCCAAGTTCTAAGCAGTGTTGTATTTATTGGTCTTGGCGGTCTTCTATGAGATAGAATGGCAATGGTCCACACCCGATCTTCATCACCCGCTTGTTTAAAATATTCGGAAAGCGCATTGACCTTTAAAGTCGTTTTAGTGGTGCTATCTAAAGTTCGTACTAATTCTGCAAAGTGTCTCATGCCTCTACCTCTTTTTCTCGTTTGGTATCCAACTCGTTTAATTCGCCCTCAAACTGTGTATTTTCGGTACGAGCATCTAAGCCTAGGGTTCGTAGATATTTTGAAAACACATCGGTGTATCCGTGTGTACAAATCACTTTTTCTGCTCCTGTAGCTTCCACTGCTGTTAAGAGCTCCTGCCAATCGCAATGATCGGACATTACAAAACCTCGATCTACTGCTCGACGTCTTCTAGCGCCTCTAAACGCCATCCAACCACTGGCAGATGCCGTAACATAAGGCACCATTTTTCTGATCCACGTCGAACCATGAGCACTTGGTGGTGCCAATACGATGTTGCCTAACAATTCTTTCTTGGTGGTCTCTCGCGTTATGCGTGTAGTTTCAGGAAAATCCATCATGGGACGAATAACCTCTGTCATATTTTCTATAGCGCCATGGGTGTAAATTTTACCGATATTCGGATCTAAATGTTTTAATAAACGCTGAGCTTTTCCAAGGGAATAGCCAAACAATATTGAGGTTTGGTTCGCCTCCTTATTGGTTGCCCACCATGTATTAATGTCGTTAAAAACTTCGGCTTGTGGTGTCCATCTAAAGGCAGGTAATCCAAATGTACATTCGGTGATAAAGGCATGACATTTTACAGGTTCGAAAGGCACAGCAACGCCATCCTCTTCCAATTTATAATCGCCAGAAAACACCCAAACTTCTCCACGATATTCCACACGTATTTGTGAACTTCCTATAATATGTCCCGCAGGATGCAATGAAAATTTCACATTATTAATAATAAAAGATTCGTTATAATTCACGCCACTTACCTGAATATCTCCCAACCTATGTTTAATAATTGGGACATTAGTATGGTGCGTAATATATTTTTTATGACCATAACGACTATGATCGGCGTGACCGTGAGAAATAATCGCACAATCTACCGGTTTCCAAGGATCTAAGTACACATTGGCAACCTCACAGTAAATACCGTTGTCGTTAAATACTAATAAAGGTGTCTTCATGTAGCTCTTTTTATTAAAGATATAACTATCTAACCAAACACATTTAGACCAAAATCTATAGCGTTAATCTTTACTTTAATTGAGCACATTAAGACTATGATATATCCTTGATATCCGATATATTTTTAGAAGTCTATTGGAATCCATATTTCTGAGCAAGACAATAAAAAATCGGGTCGAAACCCGATTTAAATATATTATAATTTTAACTTACCATAATCCATGGTATCCGGTTTATCTCCTGTTACGGCACTCACTCCCAGTTTTACCAAAGAGACCAACTTATTATGTTTTGGATCCCAGTAATATGCCTCTGTAGGAGTAATCCCTATAGCGGTGATATTGGGGTCGTCTTTACTCTCAAACCACATGCTGTCTGCCTTAGAGTATAAATCATCAATAATAGTTTTATCTGTTACAATTCTAGCTGTTCCATAGACATTTAAAAATTGCATATCACTTTTGTCGGCATAGACTAAATGTACATTTGAGTCTTTAATAATGTTCTGATTATGGGTACTATTTTTATTACTTAAGAACCAGATGATTCCGTTTTCATCTACTTTTTTAGTACTCATGGGAATCATGTGTAAAGGCAGTGCTTGTAAATTAGTCGCCATCATGGTAAAGTCGATTTCTTCGGCCATGGCTTTAATTTTTAATTTTGCTTCGTCTCTATATAAATTTTCATTGCTCATACTGTTATCTTTTTAAGAATTAATAAACTGATAACAAGTTTACTCAACAAAGATATTTTGAGCTGATGCAATGCGATGTAATATTAACTCAGAAAAGCACTTTTGAAACTAATAAAAATATCTAAAATTATAAATTAGCATTATTGTAAATTTCATAATTACCTATCAATAAGCCTTTTAATTTTACGCTGTAAAAAAAGTCAAAAATACTTTAAAAATTAGAGCTTTATTATTTGGAAAATAGAGTGAAATACATGTAAATTTGCCACCGCTTACCAATACTGCGAGAGTAGCTCAGTTGGTAGAGCGTCAGCCTTCCAAGCTGAATGTCGCCGGTTCGAACCCGGTCTCTCGCTCAAAGCGCTTCATAAAATTATGAAGCGCTTTTTTTTGTGATATGGTGGTGTGTAATTAATCAAAAAAAACGCTTCACATTAACGTTCTCGACTCTGCTCGAACACCATAGAAAAGCATGTGATTTTACTATTTTATAGAACTCTAGAAAAGTCGTTGAAAATTAAACTTTGGAGAATTTAAACAGTATTTGAGCAAAGTCAGGAATTCCAGTGATAATCTAAAAATAAACAAATAATTTTTCATCGCTAAAATTAAGAGTGTGATTCGTGATTGTCAACTAATTTACATTTTTACGTTCTCGACTCCGCTCGAACACCATAGAAAAGCATGTAATTTTTTCTATTTTACAGGCATCTAGAAGAACCGTTAAAAAATTAATAATTAAGAATGTAACCGGTATTCCAGCGGAGTCGAAAATCTCCCATTTACATTTTAAAAGGCGCTTCGCTGTCTTCCGCATCAAAATTTCGTTGAGACACTAATTTATGTTCCAATGGCTCATACAACTCAGATTTCATATTGCTACCATTAAATTTAGAGGTCCAGTAAACCATTTTTTTTAAATTGAGATTTCTAAAGCCTTCAGATACTTTTTCTGAAAATTCACAACCACTAATACTTAATACTTCAAGCTGTGTTAAACGGGTTAATGCTACAGGTAAAATGGTCTGTTTAAAATTGTTTATTCCTAAAACACGTAGACTTTTCATATTTGCAATCCAAGTTGGTATTTTTTCTTCTCTGTTATGTGCACTGATGAAAAGTGTTTCTAAATTTAACTCAGAAATCGTTTCTGGATATGTACTGCCATTTTCATTTAAGCCTTCTAACCAAAGGTGTTTTAAAGAACTCCAACGGGATATTACATCGATACTTTCATCGTTAATATGATCACAATGTATCAGTTTTACTGCTTCAATAGTTTCAACGTTGAGGTTGTCTATGGTTTTAAGGTCTACACTCTGCATTCTTAATTTTTTAAGCTTAAGCAAAGTTACAGTAGGAAAAGCATCAAAACCTGTGGCTTCAAATATCCCTAAAAATTCAAGATTTGGTGTATGGGTTAATAAACGCTCTAAAGCTTCGGTACTTCCATTATAACTTTCAATTCTTAGTACTTTTAGATTTGTATGTGTAAAGGCCGTTAATCCATTATTTTGTTCTGGATTGTCTTTTTTAAATGTGATGGTAAGCTCCTTTAAATTTACGAAGTTTTTAAGTACGCTATCTAACTGACTCGCATCACTAGTGAATTCATACGATTCAATGTTTTCTGAATGTCTAAAGGTTTTAAAATTTAAAACATTACCAACATCATGATTCCGATGTCCAAGATTGAATTTAGTCGCGCTAATTACCGTATGAAATTGCTGTAAATTAAGTATTGGTGTGGATTTTATTTCAATATTAAACACATCAAACGGTACTGTTCCTGCCTCTATTCCTTTTATTTCAGAAATAGTTAAATTACTAATCTGCTTTGGCAAGCAATCGGTATTTATAACTAAGGCACTCGCATTTTTAATCGTCAGGTTTTCTAACTGCGCTATTTTAGAAAACACATTAGGTAAAGTTCTAACAGGGAATTCTGTATCCTTAGTATGCCACTCTTGAAATCTGTATAGCTCAATATTTTTAAGTTTTGTACACTGCATAATCCCTTCAAAAAGCCAATCTAATTTATGCTCTAGTTTGTAATTGAGTGTCGTTAGATTTTTAAATACTGCTAAGCTCGTTTTATGTGGTGTTTCTGGTGCTTCACAATTAACAGTTATCGCCTTTAAATTAGGAAAAAACGATGCATTCTCTAGCACAAAGTTAAGTAGTTTTGGTGTGTCTAATGCGATGGATTCTCGCTGACTTACTTCAGTCATTGGGGCAATATTAATTTCGCTATTGCCAATTTTAGTGACTAATTTAGGTCTCGACGCATCTCCAAAAAATAAGGTAGCCGATATGCTATCTATCTTAGGTGCTATAAGCTCAAAATGTTCTAATTTAGGTAAATCTTCAAATCCATTTGATAGACGTGTTATGCTTTTAGATAACATCATAAACCGTTCTAATTGCTTTAAATGACTAACATCCTTAGGTAATGCAATTAACTCATCCAAGCTAAAAAATTCTATACGTTTTAAAGATGCAGGAAACACCACTTGAGACAGATCTTGAACGCCTACATAGCGCAGTTTCAATACTTTTAATTTTGTAAATTTTGTAAGCCAATTAAAGTCCGTTAAATTCAGGTTGTCAGCAGAGTTTCTAGACCAGTAAGCACCTTCAATATGTACTTTTTTTAAGGATGTTAACTGAGACATTGTATTTGGGAACCTTTTTAAACAAGGCACAACAAGCTTTAGTTTTTTTAAACTTGGTAAATGACCAATATCTTCTGGTAATTGTTCAAACTCGCCTTCAATATCTATTTCTTTTAAAGATGTTAGTTTAGGTATATCTTTAAGGATGCTATCATACGTATTGCCTTCCCCTTTTAAATGAATTTTCAGAATTTCAATCCCATTAAAACGTCCTAAAACCTCTGGGTGTTCCAACAACTGCACCAAAAATTCTTTCGAGAAACTGAATAATCCCAGTTCTGGCGCTCTACTAATAAGGGTATAGAGTTTAAACAGGTCTAAGTCTTCTGAAAGCAATCCATATTCTAAAATGGAAATCAGTCTTGCATTTACAGATTTTATTCCTCCTTTTTGGGTGAGTTTTTTTCGACTTTTAAAAGCGCGTTGTAAAGCATCTGGTGCCTGCTTTTTTATGATAGTATTACACGCGGTTCTAATGTGTTTGTCTGCTGTTGATTTTGCAATGACAAAAATTTCATAATAAAAAGCTTCAGGATAATTTTCACACCCTTTTATAGCTTCAAAAGAGGCTTCAGGTTCAAAAAAATTAAATATTGGGGTTTCTATAGATTCAGGCATAATACTTATTACATTAATGGTTATACAAACCTATTATAAAATCGTAAGCATCTTGTCACTGTATTCTGTGATATTTAAAACGTAAAAAAAACTTATAAAAATCACTAAATACCGTGAGTTTATACAAACAGATTTCTTTTAACTTGCCTACAGTAATTTGGTTTGTTTAGAAAAAGACAAATCATTGTTAATGACCATAGTTAAAAATATTTAAGTGATATGATCCCTATAGAAGATGCTAGAAAATACTTGGAGCAATATAAAAAATCAGCAGTAGACCGATTTGAATTCCGTGCGTATTCTGAGCCTTATCGTGTTTTAGCAAAAGTACTTGCAGGTATAGAAAAAGATAAACGCGTCTATTATAATCAGTATGATTTTATTGCCGCCTTCGAAGATCCTTTTAATATAAATCCTTGGACCACACCAGAAGGTATGCGTTTAGGAATGCAGTTATACGGCATTATTCAAGCACCATACCTAGCAGCAATGTGGGATTTTATAAATACATTACCCTATCAAGATTCTTATAACAGACAAGCCTTTAGATCGCGAGACGGAGAAGATGTTTTACACAAAAAAATAGTAACTTTTAGAGCATTCCTAAATTCCAGCAGAATGGGATTTGGTGGATTAACACTACATGAACATTTTCAATACAGCACCTACTTTCCTCACGGAAACAGCTTATTTTTAGCCACTTTACTTCATAATGGAAATGGTATGTTTGATGAACTTTTGGACGATATTATTCAAAATGAAGACGAAATTGGTGGTATAAGCGCTGATATTATAAAAGCCCTGCTACTTTCTGAAGACGAAAAACATTGGGAAATGGTGAGTAAATTACTACTCGCCGCCCAACGCCAAGAAGGTTTAAGACAAACCATTTTAGAGTCTTTAGACGAGTCGGGTCTTAGTGCCCTAAAATATATGATAAACGTGCTTTTAGAAAACGACCTGACCCGTTTCTCTAGTGTCACCAGAGCCGTGAGTACGTGGTTTGGCTTAAATTGGGACACGCCTAAAAAATCGGTGATTAACCGCGTGCTAGAATTGGCACAATCTTTAATTCTTAATTTAAAAGAAGTAGACACCTACTTAAAGAGTAAAGATAATTTAGAAGTGTTAGTTGGTTTGTGGTCCATTGGTATTTTAGATGTTGATACAGCTAACAGAAAAGCCCTTGATATTGTTTTTGAATCGGAAGATAGACACAAGAAGATTCTTGCATTATATTTCATTAGTCAAACCGACAAAACAAATGATCTTTTAGTCGAATATTTCAAAAAAGAGGTCGGTAAAGATTATGCATTAGACCATTGGATGGCTGTAAACTTACCACCAACAACTTTGGATAATGAAACATTTAATCGCTTATTTGCTGTAGCAAAATCGGCCGATGAAAAGGGAAAAACCTTCGAGAGTAAGATATTCTCTTGGTGGAGTTTCACACCCTCGTCTTACTACTTTTACCAGTTTTTAATTAATGGTGCTACAGAAGAACAATTAGAGCTAATGGCAGACAATTTAGAGACTTTGCCAACCGAATTTAGGGAGAATTATATCCGTAAAGTCTTCCCAAAAGATTACAGTTATTCGCTTTATAATTATCAGCAAAATGCCAAGAAAAAAGAACGTTTAAATTACGACCAATATTCTTGGAAACGCGCTTTAGCCAGAAAAGCCATTTACAACCGGAATGAACTGGTTATGGCAACGGGATTGAATTTGTTTAATAAAATGCATCTTTATGAAGCCGATTTAGACATTGCAGAAGATTTACTAAGACGAAAACATAAAGATTTACGTACCTCATTAATTCAGTTATTGGTCGAATTACCGGTAGACCAACTCCGAACGCGTACCACAAATTTAGTGACTGCCAAAAATATAGACCAGCGTTTAGCAGGACTGGAAGTGTTAACCCTGTTACATGATGCCAACAGACAACCTGATTTTATAGAAGAGGTCATTCGTAACTATAATGAGCGCTCGAAAATCACTAAAAACGAGCAAGTTTATTTAGATAAATTTTCGGATACTGCAGAAGAATTCAACTATAGTAATGGTTTTGGAGCTATAGATTACGATAATTTAACACCGCTATACATCCCAAAAACACGTTTTGAAACGAAGACGAATTTCTTTGATAAATTAGGCATTTCCATGTCTGAATCTTCAAAATTCAAATTCAAGGATTTTATTGATGCCAAGAAAATCATCTCTCAGGTTAATAAATTAATTGCGCTTGTTGCCGAACATAAACAGCATGAATACCAAACAGAAGTTTATGATGGTGAAATTGCAACCACATACATAGAAAAGGGCATTCGTGATATTAAAAAATTAGGAGACGATGCTACTGCAGATGCACTTTTACATAATATTCCGTTAGCTAACGTTTGGATTGCTTGGTATGAAAAAAGTGGTTTAAATGATTTCGAAATGTATGCGACCATTCGATACATTAATCACCGCAATGCACCATTTGGGGAATATAAAGAATTAGAACCTTTTGGCAGACAATATTATCCCGATTTAAACGGATTAAATTTAGGCGAAAAGCAAGCGTATTACAGCACATCCAATGACTATGTCACCATTTTAAGTCGTTTATTTAAAGTCTATTCAGAAGAAAATACAATGGCCTCTTTTAAATTAGATATTTTAGAAGATATGGTTGCCAATTTCCCTGAAAAACTCAAATTACTTCAATTTCAATCGTCTCGATATCGTTACGAAACCGTGACTTATAATTGGGCAAACATCATTTTACCACTCGCACCAAGTTTAAGTCAGAGTAATTTAAAACATATATCTAATGAAGAACTTCAACGTTACTGGGGAATTCATATGTATTTAGTCGCTCAAGATATTTCACATCCCGATGCAGAGACCGATGTAAAAGTAATTACACAACAAGCTAAAAGACCAGGAATTGTGCCATTTCCTAGTGTTGAGCTCAATTTAAAAGGTTATCAAGCAGGTTTATTAAATGATGATGACTTGCGTTTTCAGGCTTTAAATTCTCATGAATTAATGGTCATTATGGATGGTGGCTTTAACTACAGAATGAACTTTAAATCGGTTGAAAGAGATTCCATTCCAAAGCACGTAATTGCGCCATTAAAAACCAATTTATTAGAAACAGAACTAGAACGTGGCGACTTAGCGACGCCTGCAACAGCGTATATGAGTTCTATTTACCGCGTAGAAGGCATCGATTATGTGTTCCGGATTTTGGAACGTTTAGGAAAAGATAATTTTGAACGTGGTTACAGTTATTATGGCGACAGTAAAAAAACAATCTTTAGCGGTATTTTAAAGAAAACTACCTTTAAAGACACCGAAAGTTATGCAGATTTCGCCGCACGTGCAGATGCGTCTAATGTCAGTAAAAAACGCCTTATAGAACTTGCCTGTTACGCCACGCAATGGACGGCCTTTGTTGGTGAATATTTAGGTTTAGAAAATTTAGACGCTGCCGTATGGTGGTTTCAAGCGCACGCTTCAGATTATATGAATAGCGAAAAAGAAACCATTATTTCGCGTTATTCAAACATACCAAAAAGCGATTTTGCCATTGGAGCCATCGATATCGATTGGTTTAATAAAGTGTATCAAACCATCGGGAAATCCAATTGGAAATTACTACACGACGCCGCCAAATACATCACCGATGGAAACGGACATCGCCAAGTCAAATTGTATTCTAGCGTCATGTTAGGTGAAGTAAAAATTACCGAAACCCTAAAGAAAATTAAAGACAAACGCGATAAGGATTATGTGCGTGCTTTAGGATTAATTCCGTTAAGTAAAACCGTGCCCGAAAAAGACGTCTTAAAACGTTACAACCTCTTGCAAGATTTCTTAAAAGAAAGCAAGCAATTCGGACAACAACGTCAAGAAAGCGAAGCCATTGCTGTAGGCATTGCATTAGATAATTTATCACGAAATGCCGGCTATCAAGACCGTGTGCGTTTTAGTTGGGCTATGGAAGCGAAAGCCACTCAAGCCATTATGGAACAAGCCGTGATTAACATAGAAGAAACAGAGATAGAACTCGTGATTAACGACCTAGGTAAAGCAGATATTAAAGTTACCAAAGCAGGAAAATCATTAAAAAACATACCAGCAAAACTGCGCAAAGACAAACAAGTTATTGCCTTAAAAGAGCACAAAACGTACTTATCTAGACAATACAGCAGAACACGTGTTTCGTTAGAAAACGCTATGGTTAACGAAGATGAATTTACGGCAACAGAAATTCATAATATGATGCAACATCCTATTGTAAAGGTGATGTTGAGCAAGTTGGTAATGTACGTTTCAGAAAGAGAAATTTCAGGGTTTTATAACCAAGGAGCATTAACAGATGCTTCAGGCAAAACGCATCCGTTAGCAGAAGATGATGTGTTACGTATTGCACACGCGTCTCATTTATATCACGCGGTAGAATGGGATATGTACCAAAAATATGTATTTGCAGAGCGCATTACGCAACCGTTTAAACAAGTGTTTAGAGAATTGTACTTAATCACTAACGACGAACGCGAACACAGCAACCGTTCCGAACGTTATCAAGGGCATCAAATTCAGCCAAATAAAGCCGTAGCACTTTTACGCGGTCGTGGTTGGACGGTGAGTATGGAAGACGGCTTACAGAAAGTGTATCATAAACGCGGATTTATAGCCACCATGTACGCCATGGCAGACTGGTATTCGCCGTCAGATGCAGAAGCACCAACTTTAGAAGTCATTCAATTTCACGCTATAGACAGCTACAAAAACATCCCGCTTACAGAGATTCCGCCAGTAGTTTTCAGCGAAATTATGCGCGATATCGACCTAGTGGTAAGTGTAGCTCACGTTGGTGGTGTCGATCCGGAAGCGAGTCATAGTACTATGGAAATGCGTGGTGCATTGGCCGAAGCATCTGCCCAGTTATTCAAACTTAAAAACATCACGGTTAAAGAGCGTCATATCTTTATAAAAGGGACTTTAGGCGAGTATAGCATTCATTTAGGAAGTGGTCAGGTGAGTAAAAACGGGCTCTCGTTATCCATTATTCCAGTACATAGTCAGCATCGCGGACGTATGTTCTTGCCTTTCGTAGACGAGGACCCAAAATCGGCAGAAATTATTTCTAAAATGAAATTACTTTCAGAAGATAATAAAATCCAAGATCCAACCATTTTGGCACAAATTAATAGTTAATAATAGTATTAGGGCGTTACCTCGCTTAGGCGAGGTCGGGCTTTCTGTTGCAAGTCCTCGTGCTATCGCACTGTGGGCTTTCCACGACAATCCCTAACGCAAAAAAAATCCGTAAACCAATGGAACTGACATTACAACTTAAAAGACTGGGGAAGAAAAAAGTAAAAGAAGTCCCTTTTACCTTAGAAGCACATCCGAAGAATTTAGAAGAATTATTGATTGGCTGTGTCAAACACCAAGTGGATGCGTATAATAAAAAACGAACCGAAGTAAACGTCATCGGATTTTTAAGTCCGGCCGAAATACAAGAACAAGCCCAAAGTGGTAAAGTAGAATTTGGAGATATTACCAATACAACGCTTGCCAATCACCAACAAGCTATAGACAATGTATTGTTAGCTTTTAAAGACGGTCTATTCGTCGTTTTTGTAGACGATGAAGAAATAACCGATTTAAAAGCACCTTTAGTACTCAGCTCAAACAGTGTGATTGCCTTTATCAGGCTTACATTTTTAGTCGGCACCTATTGGTAAATTATTTATGAAAACCCTTCGACACGACTTAGCAGAACACATCACAAATTACCATTCAGTTTGGTCAGCATTATTAGCCAATACCAATTTTGGAAATTATGCCTCAAGCTTATGGGACGTGACCTTGAAACCGGAAGACATTACGGTAAATCACGATGATGAAACATTTACATTTCAACACGCTAATTTCACATTTGATGTGGAAATAGGTCTGTCCTTTGGAGATGATCATAGCCTATGTTCCAAACAGGTTTCAGGACGAGGGACATTTCAATAAACGGACTCTCATACAATTCAGATTAAAACAATAACTTTAGATAAACATTAAAACAAACTATTAAAAAACACATCATGAAACACTATACAAACGCCATCATTTTTGGAATTGCAATCGTTGCATCCTCAATTTTCTTAGGAAAAGCCTACACCGACAGAAATAAAGTCGATGGTAAAATAGAAGTCACCGGTCTAGGAAAAACAGATTTTTCATCAGATTTAATTGTTTGGGAAGGAAGTTTTGGGTCTGTTAACATGGATTTACAGCAAGCCTACATTTCTTTAGAACAAAAAAAATCGACTATTAATAATTACTTATCTAAAAAAGGGATTAAGCCAGAAGAATTGGTTTATAGTGCGGTTTCTACACATCAAAAATCGAAGCAATTATACACCGTTAATGGCGATTATGCTGGCGAAGAATTTGTAGGTTACGAACTGACGCAGTCTATAGAAATAGAATCTAAGGACGTGGATAAAATTGAAAAAGTCTCTAGGGAAATTACCGAATTATTAAACCAAGGGGTTCAGTTTTATTCGCAAGCACCACGCTATTATTACACCAAACTAGCAGATTTAAAAATTGAAATGATTTCTAAGGCAACCGAAGACGCGAGATTACGTGCCGAAAATATCGCTAAATTTTCTGGGGGACATTTAAGTGAATTAGAATCTGCTAAAATGGGAATCTTTCAAATTACAGGTCAAAATTCAGGTGAAGATTATTCTTGGGGAGGAACCTTTAACACAGCAAATAGAGAAAAAACAGCTTCTATTACTATGAAGTTGGTTTATAAAGTTGACTAATCTCCTACTCTATGTTATTTATAATAAAAAGGTATTCTTATCCACTAGAATACCTTTCTTTATATCAGAAACTGAATAACAAAAAAAAGAGCTTCATCTTAGAGAGGCAAAACACATTAATATGGTTGAAATTATAAAAGCAAACCAGACCCATTCGGATCTCATCGTAGAAGTCGGAACACAAGCGTTCAGGGAGTCTCACGGACATAGCGCTTCTAAAACCGACATAGATAGCTATATTTTTAAAACATATAAAAAGGAGACCATCCTAGAAGAATTTAACAATCAGAAAGTTCTTTATCATCTTATTTATAGTGATGGTGTTATTGCTGGATTTTCAAAAATTGAATTAGATACGACCAATAAAAATATAACTGCTTTAAGCATTACGAAGTTAGATCGCATTTATCTTTTAGAAGCATTTCACGGCAAACAATTAGGGGCTAAATTATTTCAATTTAATATTGAATTATCAAAAAAACAGCATCAGAATGGCATCTGGCTTGCCGTCTGGACCGAAAACCAAAAGGCGATAAACTTTTATCAGAACATGGGCTTTAAAATTGTAGGCGCTTTTGATTTTAAAATATCTGAGACGCATAGCAACCCTAATCATATTATGTATTTAGAATACTAAACCAATGAAAAGCGCAGGTCTAGAAATGACAACGGGTAATTCTTCAAAAGAAAAAAGTGAGAAAAACACGTTTTTTGTCATCAATATTTATGGTGCTCAACTGTATGAAAAACCTGCGTTAGATTCAAAATTGATAAAGCGCATTTCAGTTGGAGAGAAAATTGTTGCAGAGCACATTCTTGAAACAAAACAATCCATACATATTGGTGAAGGCTTTCAACTTCATGGACATTTTGTTGAAGTAAAAAACCAAGTCGGTTCTGGGTTTATTCATAGTTCAGACTTCACAACTTTTAGACCTCGATTAGAGCCTATTTACAATGGTATAATTATTCCCGATTTTAAAGGAAAACTCATACATAAATCAACGGATAAGCGCATTGAAAAGTTTAACGACAAGCCATTTGAAATTGAAGAAGATATAACTACTTATGACCATATCATTCACACCTACACGGATTTTGCTGATTGTCTTGAGAATACTTACTTATATAAGTATATGACATTACATGAAGTCTATCACCAATTACCTGTGCATGATCCTAAAATTGATGTCACTGCAAAAGGAAATTTTATTTTAATGCCTGAGTTTCTAGAAAAGAAAGACAACCAATATATTTTTAAAGGCATAGGCATCACACGTAGTATCGCAATTATTGAAAATGAAGACGGCCAATTTTTAATAACATCATTAGACTGTCCGTAACTATCCTTAGTCTTAAAACAGGCTAATTATAACAAATAGAAGCTCTATTTAGATAAACCATTATATCTCATAATGGCTGAAAACCGTGATAAAAAAACTGAGATGCTTCTCTAATTTTGTAAGAAATAATCAAAAAAATCAACATTATGAGCGGTACACTTCACGGTAAAGAAAAATCTCAAAAAGAAGTAGAAAAAATAATAGAGCAAACTAAAAATAGTGATCAAAAGATTTATCCTATTTTAAAACCAGGTAACTGGGTTGGATTAAAAGCAGGAGCTTTGAGTTCAACTTTAATTCCGTCCGAAGATGGCGCTGAAGTCGTGATTGGTTATGGTATAGATACGCCAGACAACTTTGTGTTTTTAACTAAAAAACACTTAGAAACTATGGATGCCAAACAAATTACACAAGAAGCTTTTGAAAATTTAGCAAACTGTGATACGGGATTAGAATTTGTTGGAGCTCTAGATAATAAAGCAGTTGGAGCTAACGGAAACGATTTTTCTAGTGAAACTATTCTTTCTAGAACACATATGTTAAAAGCACATGCCATGTTAGACGCTGAAGAATTATTAGTATCTATCCCTAGAAGAACGTGTATGACTATTATTTCGAGACAAGCAGATGAAGACACCATTAATAAGTTTGCATTTTTACATAACCATACTTGGGATGATGATAGTTTTGGTAATGCACCTATTACAAATTCATTTTTTATTGTAAAAGATGGTAGTATTGTTGGACATATTCCATTATAATTCAATTTAAAAAACACAGATAAAAAAGGCATTCTTAAAATTAAGAATGCTTTTTTTATAGTTTCAATGTTATAGAATTAAGCGTTATAGCTAGTTCATTACACTTAGAAATAGCTGAATACCGTGATAAAGAATAACAATTGCTTTTCTAATTTTGTACGAATCAATAAACACACAAGATTATGAGCGGTACTCTTTACGGAAAAGAAAAATCTCCAGAAGAAATAGACGAAATAGTTGAACAGACTAAAAATAGTGATCAAAAAATCTATCCTATATTAAAACCAGGGAATTGGGTGGGGTTAAGAGCTGGAGCATTAAATTCTAATTTAATACAAACAGAAGCTGGGCCAAAAGTCGTTATTGCTTATGGAATGGATACACCAGATAATTTTGTATTTCTTACGCAACAGCATTTAGAAACCATGGATGCTAAGGAAATTACAATTGAAGCGTTTAGAAACTTAGGAAATTATGAAACAGAATTCACTTATTCTGAAGTATTACAAAATAAGGTTCTGACTTCTAGTGGAAACGATTTTTCTAGTGAACGCATTCTCAATGAAGCACATATGTTAAAAGCTCATGCCATGTTAGAGGCCGAAGAATTATTTGTTTCTGTACCGAGGCGGACGTGTATGATGGTGATTTCTAGAGACGCTGACGAAGATCTACTAGGAACCTTTTTAAACTTACACAAGGATGCTTGGGAAGACGATAGCTACGGAAATGCGCCTATAGCGAATATTCTTTTTACCATGAAAGCAGGTCGTATTACGGGACATATCGCCTTGGATAATTTGTCTGAAGACGAATAAAACATAACGCTTCAATAAATTCAAACAAATAGAAGAACCACAAAAAGGTATTTACAACTATGTGAATACCTTTTTTTATGCTTTAAACAGAAGGAAATTTATATTAAGAAGCAAACCATTAAATTCATAAATAGCTGAATACCGTGATAGAAAGAGTGGCTTGCTTCAATAATTTTGTGATAAATAATAAAACAAATAAGATGAAAATCAATCCACTTAATAGAACAGATAATTTAGCAGACATTCAGGCTATCGTAACAAAAGCAAGTCAAGGCGAATACAAAGTTTTTCCTATTGTAAAAGCAGGAAATTGGGACGGTTTAGATGGTGAAATTCTACAAACCACCGCGATAAAAGGCGATACTGAAAACGATCCTTCTAAAATAGTTGCTGTTTACGGTGTAGACACCCCAGAAGGTTACGTGTATTTAACGATGGCCGATTTAGAAATTTACGAAGGCGGAAAACTACTAAATGACGCGTATAAAAACTTAGATGATTTAGAATCGACATTAGAATATGCTGAAGCACTAAACAATAAAGCGCTTATTTCTGCAGATTCTTATTTTGCAAGTGAACGTGTTTTTAGCAAAGTAGAGATGCAAAAAGCACACGCTATGCTAGAATCTGAAGATTTATTTGTGTCGACTTCAAAATATGGCGAGTTAATGATTATTTCACAACACGCCGATAAAGAAACTAAAGATAAGTTTGCTTACCTACATAAATACAACTGGAATGATGACGAGAACCCTAACGAGCGTATCGCTGACTTGGTGTATTCAATAACAAACTGTGACATTGTAGGACATATTCCTTTATAATTTTCAGAATCCAATACAGACCTAGTTACCGGTGTGTAAGCATCGGTAATTATTTTACAACTTAAACACACAACAATTGAAAAATCTAGACTTCAGTATTAACGGTAGAGTACAAAATTTAATGGTAGACATTTTTGAGGCTATTAGTACCCAAAAGGAAACCGAAATAAAAATTAGTGAGCTTTTAGATACCCGAAGCATTTTTGAACTCATTTTTGAAATTGTAAGGACCACAGATTTTTATAGTGACGATGAAAACTTCAAATTAATTAAAGCCTTAAATATTGATACTGATGAGGCTAGCAAAGAAGATGCGTTATTTAACACTTGGATGACTATGGGCGCTAATCTAAACACGTCTAAAACTCAAGAAGAATTTAATGCCAAATTCGCTTTGTTTGTGCCAATTATTTTAAAACGTATGGAAGCCATTAACCGTATGTCGGCTTAATAGCTCATTACATTTTTAGATCTACCAAATACCGATAGCCCAAAACAGAACTTATGAACATAGAAAAATTAATTAAAACTCGGGAGCCTTACCAAGAAAGGTTATTTGAGAGTTTCTTAATCGAAAATATAAAGTCGTATGAGGAACTTATGGACGTTTATCAAACTTATAAACAAAATCATCCTGACAAGACTGTAATCTTAACGCTTGATGATCTAGGTCAAGCCGAATATACCAGTGGTCACGCTTGTGATTACAATTCTCTGTTAGATACAGACGGTTATGATTTATCTGGACTTGATGAAGCGTGTTATGATGAAGATAACGAGCATTTGGGGCATCTTTCGACACCATCGGAATATTTTATTATCCGAGAAAACTTTTTAAAACAAACAAAAGGCATTGATTTTAAAACAGTTTGTGAAAAAGACATAAGCAATTCTGAAGACGATGTTATCGATTTAGAAAACATTAATGAATCTCCATTAGCTTTTTTAGACCAACAAGTTATCTTAAAAATTCTTCCTGTTGAAAAACCATACGAAGGACTTACCGGTTTTCCTAATGGGTATTTTGACGCCGATTTCAGTCCTTTTGAAAATTACGCGCTATCAAAACACCTATTTGAAACCTACAACCTTGAACTTTTTGGTATAGGAGCTTCCTTTTTAGGATTTATTAATAATGAGCCTTTAAAAGGCAATGAATTAAAAGCATTGATAGCTGACTTGGCAAAATTGTACAACACCACCGAATCAGAATTTGAAAAATTAGCAAACATCATTAAAAATAAAAACCATTTATTTTTAAGATATACCGAATAATTTCTGTCTTAAAAAAACTAAAAAGCCCAATTACAAATGTATAATTGGGCTTTTTTATTATTTACGATGCGTACCTAAAATTTACTCAGAAAACTGTTTTATAATTTCAAACAAAGTTAATTTAGTTCTCTTTATACTGCCATCATCGTGACGAAATACATGCACTTTAGTATTATCATAGCAACCAAAAAATAATAAATCACCTTCAGAATTAGCACCAATAGCTTTACCTAAAGCTAATTTTTCTAAACTCCACTTATACCCATCTAAATCTTTAAATGACGGATTCATAAATTCACTTAACGTTTTAACATACGGATGTAATGCGTAAATATGGCTCACTTCCATTCCATCTATATTGGTACGTTTCATCATCTTTTCAAAATTATACAAGGTAAATTCTTCTTCCTCAAAAATTACAGTCCTTGGTTTTTCTGCAATAAAATCTCTATAGTTTTTTCTAAATAGTGGTTTTAGTTCATCTACCGAGGATATAATTAAATTTTCAGTCATAGTTGTAACTTTTTAAAGTATTAGTTCTTAGTATTTTCTTTTGTTTTAGTATCTACAATCTGTAGTAATGTTGGCATTCGGTATTTACCGTGCATACGTTGTATGGCGCTACAAATCTCATCTCTATCCGTACCAATAGCCGTGACAAACAATGGTTTTTTACTTTCGCCACGAAACACTTCTTTAAATACCGCTGTTTTAGACACAAACTCAGATTTTGCAATACCAACAACCGGAATTTTATGGTCTAAAGCTTGGTACAAATAGCCACCTAAGCCCAAGTGTTTTTCTTCTAGAATCACGTAACCATCTACAATAATTAATTCTACCTCATCTAAATTCACTTGTTTTAGTAAACTTAAAATACACGGCAATTCGCGTTTGTAAAAAGCCCCTGGTTCGTATGGTTCTGCTCCTTCAATACTATCGGTGTAAATTTGCGTTGGAGCTTCATCTTCCCAATCGTTAAAGCTTACCGCAATGGTTTTGGCTTTTCCGTCGTAATAATACGTATCAAAAGCGAGTATCATAAGTGTTGAATTTTGTTTTTTTAGTAACTAAAGTCTTAATCCAATTGGCTATTATAAATCGGATTTTATATGCCATATTGAAAACATTAGAATAGAAAAAGCTTCGCTCCCATTTTTTCTCTGTAATTGATAAAGCGCTTTATTGTTTAGTATTCCGTTTGATGCTTATAAAAATCTAAAGCATGTGCTCTTACAGATTCTGCATAAGATGTATTATCTGCTATAACTTTTAAAACCTGTAGACTCTTTTCTCGCTCTTCACCTTCTAGCGTATTGATAAATCTGTTAAGTAAAAATGTAGAATTTAGTGTACCATATTCAGAATTGAACTTTATCAGTGCTGGGTAATACACCTTATAATCGGGTTTATCTATAGCTTCTATGACGTGGATAAACGAGAAATCTTCTTCTAACGTCGCATCGTGCCGTTTTAGAAAGCCGAAAAGTGATTGAATGAGATGCTCTTTCTCTAAATCGGGTAAAGTACTGGTATCAGGTAAATTTTCTCCAATCGCATCGAAAAATTCACTGACTTCATAATCTTCCATATCCTCAGTAACATGGAAGTTATTAATGTTTAAGATGATTTGTTGTAAATGCACTTCTAATGTATTAAATCGTAAATATTGTTATCGTTTACCTCTGAAATGGATATAAATTTATCTTTAATAATCGTTGTTTTCGTTCCATTGATAGTAGATATTCTTTTTCCTGAGATAAAATTTGTACTTGTATTCTCAGCACCTTTATGTACCGCATTTCCGTAATTATTGTATGCTGTACCAACAAGCATATACTCTTTACGCTCCTTTTGGTAACGGAATTTTAGCTCATAATCGTGGCGCATAGATTGATGAGCTATACTAATTACATTGCTATCTGAGACTTTAATGTTCTGGTCTAAATTTCTATAAATAAAAGCATAAGTTAAATTTCCGGTTTCATTTTTCAATGTAAAAGCACCGTCTTCTTGACCTTCAAATATGGCCAGTTTTACCTTGTTAGCATCTATATATCCGACGTCTCTATTTCCGTCTGTAATTAATGCGGCGTAATCTAAAATGCCATCATTATTTAAATCTACATGTACACGGTTTGGCCTATTTTCAAAATAAATCAGGTGATATCCTTTCGGTATATAATTTAAAATATCATGCATTTTAGTAGAGTTTTGGACATCCTCATTGCTATTTTGATTTAAAAACGGAGTGTTTTTTTCGGTTATAAATTCTAGAGCATCAGAATGCAGTAAATGATTATAAGTACCATGAAGTAATTCGAATGTCATAGCACTTTCTGAAGCCTTAATGCGATACACTTTATGGTGCGCCCCTTTCTCTACCCATTTAGAAAGCCTTCTTTTCATCGTACTCTTATTATCCCAGACATAGAAATCGCCTAAAGATTTTTTAATAATCCCATACTCGTTAAAATCTTTTACTTCTGAATTTTCGGTGGCAGTGCTACGAAAAATAATGTCTCCATCTTTAATGTCTTTATTAAAAATCAAATTCACGTTTGCTTCTTCATGGTAGCTTATGAAAAACCAACAGAGCGCAAGCGTGTATAATATTCCTATTAGAATATAAGTGAATTTGATTTTCATTGAAAAAAATGTTAGATATTAAATTATTCTAAAACGGGTACCAAATGCGACCAATTTAAAGCGATAGCAAAGTCTAAAGCAGTCTTCCCTGTATTGGTTTTAGCCGTTTTATCTGCGCCCAATTCTAATAAAATCTCTACTGCAGTTTTGTTTCCGGCAATAGTTTCTGTGTGTAATCTGGTAACGCCATTTTCATCTTTAGCAGTTACAACATCTAAATTTGCGCTAAAATAATCTCGCGCTGGAGTTTCCATGATTTTACTCATAGGGTGCTCGATTAGGTTCTCTTGTTCCTCTTCTTGTAAGTGAGCTACAAGAATAGTATTGTAATCGCCAAAATCTAATCCCCAGGCCTGGTCATGTTTAGCTCTTGCCTCTTCGGTCATATCAGAACGTAGCGCTTGAATGGTATAACCGCCATAGGTTTTACGGTCTATGGATAACATCCAATCGGAAATTTCTGATACTGTTCTAGTAATGGTATCGCCTTCCGCAACATTCGTTAATCTATTTGGGGAGTTGCTTAGAACGCCTGTAATATATTCGCCATCAAATTCAATTTCGCTAATCCACATATGCTCTACAATAGGTTCTTCTCGACCTTCTACCATTTGTTGAAAAGGAATTTTAACCAAGGCTAAATCGTGTGCAGGAATAACGCGTTTGGCATCCCAATAGATTTCTCTCCAGAAGTAATTAAAGGTCTCTTGGGCTTTTTTATAGGCTTCCTTCATTTTTATATTTTGTTCGGCGTAAATGATGTCTTTAGTGTCTTGACTCATAATATTTTTAAGGTTTTTTGATGTTTTTATCTTTATTTCTACAGGCCATGTTCTAATATTCAATTAATAAAAATCGTAATACAGACTCCACTGTTTGGTATCGCTATTTTTGGCGAACATTAAACTCCCGCTATCGACCACATTTAAATTTATTTTTTCGTCTGAAGAAATTTGAAACACAAACTGAAAGCCTTCTCCAAAGCCCTCTGCATCTCCAATTCCAGATTGACAAAACGAAGGATAGCCACCAATTTTATGGTCGTAAACATGTTCTGAGATATCGAAATAATCGTCTATTATCCCTTCGTCTTCTAATTTTAAAATTTCAGATTCCATATCTATAGACAAACCACCGCCATCCCATAATGGAAAATCTTGTTCTTGAAAATCTACTTGTAATGGAAATGGTTTTAAGAAAGAATCTGGATGGTCAATATTTTTAATGGTAATGCCATCTAAA
Source organism: Formosa sp. F44 (assembly GCF_056238645.1). The sequence continues at coordinate 539,114 of NZ_JBWDLJ010000001.1, read as the reverse complement.
TCTTCATATTCACGGATCATCCAACGGTCTCCCATAGGTTCTAATTGTTCCGGTAACGCTTGTGATATAAAAACCGTTATCAGTTTTGTTTTTTTAATATTGGGGTGTACGTAAGGTAAATTAGGAAGGTAAAACTGGGCTAATGGTAACATTAAATCTCCATTTTTATCTATTGGAAGTTCTTCATCTTCATGAAAAGCGAATACCTTCCCTAACCAACTTTCTTCAATAGTATGTGTTGGTCTAAAACCTCCCGCACGAAACGTAGTTGCTGGTTTTGCAATTTTATTTTTAATGTCTTCTACGGTCATAATTATTAGTTTTTAACCAAACATGCTGGTATCGTTAAAGTGTTTCCCGTCGTGAGAATGCGCTACCAAATAGTGATTTCCAAACATCCCATTTTCTGTATAAAACACATCGATTAAATCTTTAGAATAGAAATGAATGGCTGTAACCTCTAAATTATTTTTAAAAGCTTCCTCTGTTAATTCTGGATAGCCCTCTTCTTCATCTGCCCAATTCTCATTATAGTTCTCTAAAAAATCATTCACAATTGCTGTTTTTGCCTTGGTTTCGAAGCTTACAAAATCTTCTAAAATCGTGTTTGAAAAAGCAATCATATCGTCTAAACTCACATCACCTAAATCAAGGTGTGTGTTTATTTTATACAAATCGCATGCTAGAGTTACTTTATAAGCATCCGAAATGGATTCTAATGTTAGAGAAAGTGCTTTTCTCAATCTATTTGTGCTATACAAAGATGAAACTTTGCTTAGTTTTTTAAGTAACGGATTTCAGTGATATTGAATTTTAAAGTTCTTTTTTACGTGCTTTAAGTTTATTAATTAGCAAGTCTATTTTTTTCAATTTTTCTTCGTATTCATTTTTAATGGCTATTTGAGAGTCTTCTATGGTTTCGTTAGAATCGAAATCCAAAAGTTCGACCGTATCATTTAGGCTAGCAATAGTCTCAGATTGACCTGTTGCTTTATGTGTGTCTTTAGATTTGAACAATAAGATATCGGAATCTACATCACTTATAAGTTCGTCTACTGTAATGACTTTCATAGTTCCAAATTGCGATAATTGTAAAGCATCACCGTCAAGTAATTGATTATTCAATTTAACGCTAAATGTTTCAGACGACGGACTGCGATACACTAGCCCTTCTACAGCATCCTTATCTTCTAAATGTGACAACTTATAGTTCTCGATATTTGGTGTCACTATGGTAACGGTATCAATAAGCTCGGTATTCTCCTTAAAAATATGCTTCGGATAAATAGTATGTTGTATGTTACCATTACTTAAAACAGCCCATTGTCCTGTAGGCGATTCGCTAGCAGATGGGTCGATAATGACAGTATATTTTATTTTAGATTTTCTGATGTACGGTTTAAAATCTTCATTAACTGTGGTAATTTTACTTTTGTACATAAACACCAAATCCAAAGTATAATCGGCATCGACTTTAGTCTTTATTCTAGATAAATTATCTAAAATTTCTATGACTGAGCTGTAAGCTTGGGCCTCTTTAGAAGAATCTGTAAACGATGATTTTAAAACAGCTTCTGTTCTGCTTATATTCTGTACACAAACATCGGAAACCGTTTCTGTATTCGCTGTATCTGCGTATTCATCTGGATTTAAAAAATAATCTTCAGCAACTTGGGCGCCTTTAAGTACGAAAGTTTTAGACTGATCTGCAACCAATAATTTTGAAATTTTTAAGGGGTCTTCAATCGTGATTTTAGTGGTACTTGAAGTTAAGGCTTGATCCTTCCCATTTTTAAAAACTCTTGGTTCGTTTAACGTATAAACAATCTCTAATTTTAAGAGGTTTTTAGGTAAATTATACTTGATTTCATTTTGTGCTAATCGTGTATCTTCCCGATACAATGCCGTATAACTTTTTTGGCTACAAGACGTAAATAAGATTAATATAAGTACGAAATAAAGTAGAGTATTTTTCATTTTGAATGTGTTTATTTTACATGTCAAAACTAGAAGTAATGCCTCTGAATTTTATCCCTGAAAGTAGTGAGATTGAAACATACTGTATTCAGGTAATACCGTTTTAAGCCTACTAAACAAACAGAAAAAGCACGCTTTTAGGAGCGTGCTTTTTTTACTAAATACTACGGTAAAGCAATAGTCGCTAATACAATGGCATTTATACTTTTCTTTAATTGAAAACGATAGCAGTTTTATTAGTGATACTAAATTTGGCAGCATCTAAAAGTGTTGCACAAACTAAAGTCTCTACCCAAAAATCACCTTTATCGTGTATCCTTTTATTGAGTTCCGGTAAGTTTGAAATACTATCCTGCTCGTTTAATATAATGCCCAAAGGTTTTGTAAGCGTTTTTAATTCTTTTAGCAAATCGTAAGACGATCCAATCATTGCTCCAGGAACAGGTGCTTCATCGGTATCGAAAAGAACTTCTGGTAACTGCACAGGAATATAAAATCCTTCGGTATCGGAATGCGTTAAAAGATGACTAGACATATATGAATAATGCTCTTCTAAAATCTCGTCGCCTTGTGGTTCTTCTTCTGGCGAGAAAGGTGTGGGCACCCAATTTTCCTCATATTCATTCTCCCAAGCGTGGGCAGCAAATCGTCTTAAGTGATGTAAAAAATCATATGGAAAACCTCCAGAGAATAAAGGTGCCTGATCTAAAACATCTGGTTCTTGGTGTGGTTCTAAATTATTTTTTTCTAATATCACATTTATATTGTCAAAAATAGCTTTATACGCCTCATAACCTTCTGGTTCATTCTCTATAAAGTCTGCTAATATGCCACTTGTAATTCCTAATCCCATTATCTCATTGTTTTAATTATACAAAACAAAATTAGAATTTAAGCCCCTGAGTTCTATCACTGAAATTAATGATACTTATAAATACTAAATTCTAGGTTTTGAGTTTTTGAGTAATAATTACTACCACAAAAGCACGCCATTATGAGCATGCTTTTGTATATTTCGGCATGATATTTTTAATGCATTACAGCCATTCCGCATCTATACCCAAAGCTATAAATTCTTTATAAGCGGACTCGGTAGCATAACACAGTGTCACTTTCTTTAAATTGGGAAATTGTTTGGCATCTACACATGTTTCAATATCCCAATAGTCTACAGCACCTCCCGAAAACGGACATAAATTCATATAAATATCGTTGCCACCGTCTTGATAAAAATCGGTGATTTCAGAAGCCAGACGTTTTGGTATGGGTAGGTCTTTAAAATATTGGGTGACTTCGGCTATAGGTTCGTAGCCTTCTTCATCAATATCAATTTCACGACCTTTATACCAGTCTGCAAATTCATACAAATCAAAAACGGGCTTCATTAAACCTTTGGTGTACATCAATTCTTCAATCACAGAAAGTTTAAACCCAAAATCTTCAAAAACCAAAACGTCTTCGTCCAGTGGCTTCATGGTATATTTATCTTTTGGCAGTCCTGCACCTCGTTCATACGGGATGTAAGTATGTACTTGAATGGCATCAATACTATCGTCTTCTTTACTAAACCAAGCACTAATACCACTGGCTACCAAAGCACCACTATCATCGCCTTTGAATAATTTTACATGCTGATTTTTATGAGATGCGTAGTAACTTAAAATATCTTGATTATTAAAATGAAAGATGCCTGAAAAAGGCTGTTTCGGACTAAATTCATAGCTGTCCAATTTGATGGCAATTGTAATCGATTCTGCGACATTACCATCTTTAGAATACGCCATAATACCTAATGCGCTCCATGTAAAAATAGTGTTACTTTTTCTTTTAAAAATATTTAAATCATCTCCTAAACACTCTTTTAACACGTCTATAGACACGGGAAATTCTATGGCAACAGTATTTATTTGAAATCCTTTTGAAGATAAATGTAATGCAATCATAAGTACGTTTTTGTTCGTCCAAAGATACGGACACCACCTAAAAAGAATATGCCTGTATTCCGTGATATTTATATGTAATTAAACAAACACAAATCTTAAAATCACAGTTTTCAGGGATAAAAACCACACAGACTAAACCGAACTTTGTTGAAAACCTTTTTTATGGAAGAGCAAGTTAAAAGTGCTGCGTTTTTAGAATCTTTAAAACGTAACAACGAAAAAATAAGAGACGATCGTGCAAGTGCTATTGCAGAAGATGCACAACTCATGTACAAACGCGAAACCGAAGATTTAGCCTTGTCTTTAAAGCGCCTAAAACGTGAACAAGAGAACATGCTAGATATGAGTCCGACAGACGCAAATAGTTTGGTACTGGCATCTGATTTTGATGCTAAAGATTATGTTGCCAAAGACTTAGAGATGTCTGTAAAAATTAGAAACTTAGAAATAAAATTAGAATTAGCTAAAAAGCGTTACGCTCACTTATTTGGTGGTACAATAAACGAACTATAATTATGGGAGGAGGAAGATTTAGTAACGATGCATACGCACGATTAAGAAAATCTAAAGACTATAGTAATAAGTCTAGAGAAGAAATATTTACATCCAGACAGATAGATCCTGAAATGGATCCTACAAAAGCGCTTGTTAGAGAGTCTCGAGATTCTGAAGAACATCCTGAAACAGTATCTATCATAGTGGCATTAGATGTTACCGGAAGTATGGGTTTTGTACCCGAACATATTGTAAAAGAAGCGTTACCAGATTTAATTGGCTCTTTAATGGAAGCTGGAATTGAAGATCCGCAAGTGCTGTTTTTAGGTATTGGCGATTTTATTTACGACAGTGCACCGTTACAAGTTGGGCAATTTGAATCTTCGGCAGAATTATTAGACCGTTGGTTGACGCGCGTATACTTAGAAGGTGGCGGTGGCGGAAACAATCAAGAAGGTTATAATTTGGCTCATTTATTTGCGGCACGTCATACGTCGATTGATTGTTGGGAAAAAAGACAACAAAAAGGCTTTTTATTTACTATTGGAGACGAACCTGTATTTCCTACTATTCCTGCAGAAATCATAAAAAGATACACCTGTACTAATGAGGCAGAAACAATTACTACCGAAGCCATTATTAAAGAAGCACAAGAAACCTATAATGTGTTTCATATGCATTTAGAGCATAACGAATGGTCGAAACAAATACGTCGAAAAGGAGATTGGAAAGCGCTTTTAGGCGATAATTATATAGAAATTCCAGATTATAAAACGGTAGCAAAACGTATTGCAGAGGTTGTGATTCAAAATCATAAACCGAGTACGGTAACACAAACAACATCGAACAGTACAGATGTTGATGTAGAAAACATGTTATAAATGACAAGATGTAGTCTCGTTATAGATTTAGGATTTGGTGATGCTGGAAAAGGGTTAACTACCGAATTTCTGGCATCGCAACATCCAGAAAAAAGTCTGGTGGTACGATTTTCTGGCGGACACCAAATTGGACATACCGTGAGTACGGAAAAGCTAACGCATACGTTTAGTAATTTTGGTTCGGGAACCTTGTTGGGCGTACCCACCTATTACTCGGAGCACACTACCCTATTTCCGCCTGCCGTTTTAGACGAAGGTGAATTTTTAAAAACCTATCAGCCTAAATTGTATGTGCATCCGCTGGCGATGATTACTACTTTTTATGATATTGCCTATAACAGAGCGCTGGAAAAACAACAAAATAATGGCTCTTGTGGTTTGGGTTTTGGAACTACTATCGCGAGAAATAAAGAAGAGGTATATCTTTATGCGAACGATTTACAATTTAAATGGATTTTAAAACAGCGTTTACAGAGTATCAAAACCTATTACGATACTAAGTTAAAAAGTCAATCGAAGTCTGTTCAAGAATATTATAAAAACGAACTAAAAGATTATAAAGACGACTATTTTATAGACAGTTGCTTAGCCATTCAGAAGTTTTATAGTGTAGCAACACTTTCAGAGCTATCTACGACGTTCGAGCATTTTATTTTTGAAGGCAGTCAGGGCATTTTACTCGATACCCAACATGGCTTTCATCCGCATACCACCTGGAGTTATACCACGTCTAAAAATGCAATTCAGCTTATTAAAAATCATATAAAAACCATTTCAGAAATTGACATCTACTATGTGTCACGCTGTTATCAAACACGTCACGGTAATGGTCCTATGGCTGAAACCGAAGCTGTAACGCTTCAGAATAATGAAAATGAAGCGAATGTGACTAACGAATTTCAAGGCGAATTTAGAACGCAAGCTTTAGTCCCTGAACTCCTGAATTATGCCTTGAGTTGCGATGCCATTCATCATCAAGATTTAAATATTAACAAGCACTTCATGCTAACCTGTTTAGACCAATTACCTCATTTTTCTTTTAATAACTTGCTTCAAAAATTAGATACAACATTCCATACTGTTTACGGAAGTTACGGACCAAAACGAGAATGTATTCAGAAGCTTTCAGACTAAGAGTTTAAAGAATTCAACACAACGTTAAATGATTACATACAAAAAACACTAAAATGTATTATGATAAAAATAGACAACGACTCTGGAATTGAATTAAGTTCCAAATCAAAATATAAACCTTTAGTTTTTGCACTATTTATGATAGGGCTTTGCCTAATTTCCCTACAAGATATATCTATAGAATCAGTGATTCCTTTAGGCTGTGCCATCGTATTTTTTGGTATATATGTCTTTAACAAAAAGCTTAAAGTTTTTAAGTTTTTTGAGACCCATTTCGTGTTTCAACCAGGAGTTATAGGCAAAACAACTGTGCCTTATAGCGCGCTAAAATCTTATGCGATTGTAAAAAAAGTGATCGTAATCACCTATCAGAATCCGAATGAAAAAGAAAAGAAAATCAGATGCCTTGTTAGTCAGATTGAACCTAAGCATTTTCCCTTATTAGAACGCACCTTGAAAAGTAAAATTAGTGATTAAACAAGTCGCTTGTTTTATAAAATCACTAGTTTCAGTGATAAAAATTACAATGTTCCAAAGTACCTTAGCCTTCTAAATTTACACACGTAAAATGACCAATTACACCGCATATTCAGATAATTTTAAAGGTTTACAATGGAGTGATTTTAATTTTGAAATCCTTCAAATAGATACCTTTCCTGTCCTAGAAGACCCTTATTATTATAGTAACAGTTTTACATTTAGAGATGCCCTTTTAGAAGCTATTGAAAAACATTCAGGAAAACCCGTCTTTAAACTCTTATTTATTACGCCAGATTACATCAGTATTCACAAATTTTATGGCATTGCTTATCTTGAAGGTAAAATGGTTTACGCCTTTGAAATAGAACAAACACCGCTTTTTGAAGAATGGTGTGACACTATATTAGATGAAGACTCAAATGAAAAAACGCTAACATCTTCTGTGTATTCTTTTGGACAAAATAGTTTTAGCTCACAACCTATTAGCAATTTAAAGCACATCACCTTCCAAGAGCATACAGGTGCTTTTATTAATCATTTTATTCCCAATCAGTTTATAGCCGAAAAATTGGCAAAAGAAAAGGCAGATTTTTTAGCGCCGTTTATTCAGCTGGAAGCTGGTATAGATATGAAAGCCTTGGTAGAATCTTTCGTCGGTTTAATTTCTGAAAAAGGATTAACCCTTCATCCGCCTACAAATAACGAGGCCATTTATAAAACATTTGAAAAAGAAGCCGGCTATCCGTTTCCGCAACTCATAAAAGACTATTTAAGCTTGCATAACGGCATTGACCGTTGTGCCATTATGGGTGCAGAAGACATGTATAACGAATGGAAACAATGGAAAGATATTTATGACGATTGGACACAGGAAGAGTTGTTGGATACATACTCTACCAACGAAGGGAAAGCGCTATTAATGTACACCACACCCTATTGGATTCCGTTTTTCGATTTAGAAAACGGGAATTTCCTAGCCTTCGATTTTGCACCCAATACCAAAGGAACAGCCGGACAAATTATTCGTTTTGGTGCCGACCAAGAAATTGGATTTATCGAAGCCGACGACCTCGTTTCCTTTTTTGAAAGTTTAAGAAGACCAGATAGCGAAATTGAAGACAACGAATGGTTTTATATCGCCAAATAAGGATATTAAAAACAGTATTTAAATTTTGAATAATCCCCAGCATATGTCTGCGATTTATAAAGAACACATATTACCTCAATTAAGCACAGCATCTTTTGAACCGGCTGAAGTAAAAGCCCTAATTCAAGCTTTAGAAGCTTTAAATGCCACAGATTATGACGCTTATCACACTCTAAAAAACAATACTGATTTAGAACATGTAACGGCTATTTTTACTGAAAATGTAGCGCAACATATTTATTTTTATCCGAAATTGTACGCTAATGAAGAGCAAGGTTTAGACTTTATTGCTTCTTGGTTACCACTGTTAGAAAAAGGATTTTATCCTGATGAAAAAAGCACAAATAAACTCGTAGAATTTTTACAGTTTAGTCTGAGTTATTTAAATTCCGAAACTGTTTCTGAGAATTTGAAAACCCAAGTATTTCAGGTACTAAAACATATCGTTCTAAGTGAATCTGAAGCGTCCTTGCCTGTTGCTCGTTTTTTGGTGCATCACATTTTTGATATTCGAGATGTGTTGAATTCCGATTTTTTAATTCAGCAGTGTCTTCAACATGCAATTTTAAATGAAACCTATTCGGTAGTGCATTCCGATAAAACTATCAGTACGTTTTCATTTAAGATAGACAACCATTTTATAGAACATTTCTTTGAAAATGATTGGTTAAAATTCATCAGTAAATTTCACTACATATTACCAGTAGGACGGGTTTATATGCCAGGTGCTTACGATTTGATGTTGCCATGGTTTAGCCAAGAATTAGCACTATTTTACAAAGACCATTTAGAGCAAACCTTTGAACTTCATAAGGCTTTAAAAGAACGTCTGATTTTTGGTGAAGTGAAAAGTCTTGAGTTACTCAATATAAAAACCTCTGAAAATAATTACCCCGTAATCGTTGGTTTAGAATCTAAAGTTTGGGATGCTGGCGATGTGTTATTATTCAATAATCGTGATAAAAATATTCCGATACTACAATTAGATGGTTGTTATATGAGATTTATACATTGGTTAACTGCCGATAGCGGAAGTCATTTTTATACAGAAGCTTTTAAAGATTATGGGATACATATTTTAAGCGAAAATTCTGCCGAAGCTCTCCCATTGCAATGCATTCCGTTTTGGTTCAATACCTGTCATCCCAAAACAGGAATTGCGAATCAAACGGAAACGTATAACACCGTATTTTCAAAATTATTAATTGAAGATTGTAAAGACGTACTTCCTACGATGCGTTTTCAACATAAAGATTTTCAAGCGACTGGAGCGTTTTTAATTCAGAACGTGTTTCAAACGCAAGACAACTTCAAAGGTTGGCTTGAAGACTTCAAAAAAGCAGGTCTTAAAAATCCGTTAAATCAGTTTTTAGTCCGCACGTTTTTTGATGCGCGCGAGGGGTTAGCAGAGTTATACACTACAGAACAGCAAGAAATTTTACAAGTATATTTATTAGCTTTAGCCTATTCTGCAAGAGACACTAATAATGCTATTAGAACACAACATTTACCATTTATAGTAAAGACACTCGCGACCTTATGTTTAGAGCCAGGGAATTTTACACGTGTTAACGAGATTTCGGCACTAAAAAATATTGATGCTTGCGTTGAAGACCTTTGTAACGACTTTGCACGCGGACATTATATTAATGAAAACCGTCCGCTTAACCTCAGTATTATTCAAGCTTGGTTTAATTATCTGGGTGATTTTTATTACAGTTCCGGACAAGAAGCTGTTTGGATTTCCGATGTTCTAAATACGCAAGGCGTGCGCACTGCAACCTATTTTAATGCTATGGAAGACGATGTCAGTTTCTTTTTAGACCGGGCCATACATCGTATTATCACCTTTCATAGAAAATGTACACTGAAAGCACTCGATAATTCTATGTTAGGGACTATTGCGACACAAATTGAAATCTATTTAACCGATTTTCTAGGTGCGTTAGACAAAGACAAACTCAATGCAAATACTGCAAAATATCTGTATGAATACAGTAAAGGTAACGAAGCAGGTTTTAGCAATCTAACTGAATTATTAGTTGCTATTGAAGGGTTTTATGGCATGCACTTTAAACAAGAACCAATTTCAGAACTTAATACAACTCTAGAACCTATGCCATCCATTAACATAGAGATGGAGGTTGTTGAAATCAACCAAAAATATATCGATGCAGTACTTCATAATCTAGAAAATTATAGAACATCCGGTAATTGCGATACGGCACTTTTACAGCCTCTAGATGAGAAAATAGAAGAATTTAAAACTTGGTTAACAGATGATAAATCAGGAATAGAAGCCAAATTTACCCAAGTGCTGTATATGACCTTACTCGACACCGATTTAGCACCCAGAACAGCATCTGAAACCTACGGAAATCTTTGCAGAAGTATATTTGTACATCTAGTAAAGGACACTAAAATGGCACCTTCCTACGCCATGGGATTACAAGCGATGGCGAATTCCGGTGCCTATTCAGACCACCTAAAAACCGCTTTATTAGACGTTGTTTACCAGTTAAAAGCTTAAAACATGACACAAGATATTACACCCGAAATCCAAGACCAATTAAACTTATCCGCCTTGATTTTAAAGAAAAATCATAAACATGCCGACTTAACAAGTTGGTCTGGTTTTGACTTAGAAAACGACATGCAAGTGAAACAAGCCAAACGGCTTTTAAACCTGTACGGTATAAAATCTGGTTTGCATTTACGCAATAGTTTACAACGTTATGAAAGCGGACAAATGGTCTCACATAAGTTCGAAAAACTAGCAATAGAATTTCGCATGAGTACTACAACCGACTTTGATGCCAAATACAATGCCGAAGAAAACCCGAGTACAAAAGGCATCTATAAAATGGTGTGGAAATATCGTTTCAGCCTAAGGAAAGAGAAACTTATTGGTTACGAAATGGCATATTATATTTTTCAAATGCGTTTGGGTCACGTTTTAGGTTTTATAGACACAGACGAAATGATTTTACGTTTAGAAGAAGCGCATGACACCGTTAAGTCGACCTTCTCCAGTTGGGGTGATTTTCACCGAAATGTGTGTTTGGGAGACGAATACGTATTAGGAACAACAGAACAAGATATGAGTAAATTTCCTGGAACAGAAACGTTATGGGAATGCTATCAACGTTTACATATAGAACACGCCGATTGGTTTAAAACATGGAAAAAATGAGGTTATCAAGACAAGAGGTTATAGCACATATTGAGCGTGCAGAAGAACTGTATAAAGCCAATCTTTATATGCATTTGCAACCTCATATACGTGCTATACAAGATAATATTAAAGCTATAGAAGATAGGTATGCAGACCTTGCCAGATATTATCGCATTTACATGCTGTATCTTGGTGCTTATGAAGAGATAAATATAGAGGTCCTACAATCTTATTTAGTAGGTTTAGGAAACATGAATCACGTTGAAGCTTCAGATTACGAATATGTGTGTAGCTACTATAAACAATGTGACGAATCGGTATATCAAAAAGCAGTTATGTTATATCCGTATAACGACAAGTTGCACCTGCATTATGCTTTAAAATTACAATTTGAAAACCGTTTTTCGGAAGCCATTCTTATTTTGAAATACGTTTTAGAATGTTACCCTGGGTTAACAGAAGCACGTCTGTTACTTTGGGATATAGAATCGGCTCAATTAGAATATTTATGCACATCTACAGAAGAAGCCGATTGTTACGAGCTGTTAGATTTAGCATCAGCTACACATAATAAAACCGTTTTAAAAGGGTTACAATTAGACGAACGTTTAGACCAAGCCAGTCAGAATTTAGCACGTATTCAAGTGGACTTATGGGAACGTAAAGCTTCCGAAAATCAAAAGCAATGGGTGTCCGAATGGCGACTTCTAGAATTAAATCTTACCACGCGTATTTTATTAGCAGATTATGCAAAAACTTTTATGAAGTACGATATGGTATCGCAAATTTTAAGCGCACCAGAGCAACCTAAATTTCCTGAAGAAGAATATAGTACTTTCGAAGACTATCAAGCCTACATGCAAGCCTTGGCAAATTCGGGTTGGCAATTGGCACAGCATCAATATGTATTGATAGGAAATTCGTCATACTATTATTCAAAAAACAAAAAAACCTTAGAAATTTGTGTTGAACGTGGCCTGGCTTTAAATCCTAATAACCCAGTACTACTGGTCTTAAAAGCAAAGTCTTTTTTCTTTAATTTAAATTATCAGGAAACCGGACAAGCCTATCACGAAGCCTATAGAAACGGGCTCCGAATGAGTGAATATTTGTTTTACTTATTAGAAGTGAATAGCCGTATAGAAAGCTGGCAAGGTATATTAGATATAGTGGTACAATTTCATAGACGAAAAACGCCAACGCTTAAAACCTTATTTTTTCAAGCCCGTGCCTTAGTGAAATTAGGACGATTCGATGAAGCTCATGAGGTGATTAATGAAGCCCTTAACGATTTTCCGTTACCACAACATTCTTATGCTCCTTGGTTGTATAATTTGCGTATGATAATTCACAAACATAATCAGAATTTTACAGCATTTTTTGAAGATATGTACTCCGAAATTAATTTTTATGAGATTGGAGATTCCGACTATTGTAGCACCATGAATATGTGTGTAGAAGCTCTTATAGAAATGGGCGATTACAAAGAAGCGCATAAATATGCGATTTATAATTACGAGCAAGAACAATTGGCACCCGAATTATATACTGTATTTCAGTGGATTTGTTTTTACGATTACTTACCAAAACCAGAAGATTTACCTGCCGTTAGCGCGGAAGATTTAATAGACCAGCCCACAACATTTTTAGAATACAGAAACAATGGGTTTATGCATTGGATGTTAGGCGATAACACTGCCGCATCTACTAATTTACAAATGGCATCTACCCTAGCCACTAACAAAGCCTATTATTTAAAATTAGCATTATCGTGTGCAAACGAAGGTTTTGGTGATAATGAACCTGCCATTACACTCTGTGAAACCATTCAAAATCAAGTGCCTCAAGCGCAAGATTGGAAATTAGGTTACGATTATGCAAATTTGCTACATCAAGAACAACGATACCACGAAAGTTATGTGGCCTTTGAAAAGCTCCTGCAAAATTATCCAGATTATTCCTTTTTTCAATTCGAAAAAGACGAATATCATGTCTTGTTAAAAGTGCTAAAAGAGGCTTCTAAAGGTGTAGGACATATAGAAGATTACACCAAATACAACGCCATGTTTTTAAGTAAAGACCAACCCGCTGAAAATGCTATCTTAGAACATTTAGAGATTGCAAATTCAACTTGTAATGACGACTTATTTTTACGACATAATTTACTAGAACGCGTTTTTAAACTGGATATCGAATTTGAAAATGATGAACTTGAAACGTTAAAAGAAATCAAATCTAGAATAAGAAATGCATATTTCGCTTAAAGGTATTAAGTTTACCTATTTATTTAAATGAAGCTGATTACAAAACATCATATTTTACTTGCATTGGTATTCTTAGGAATAATCCATGTCACTTTAGCGCAAACGGCGAGAAATACTCCTCGCCTAGATTCTCTGGCTCTAGAATATCAAATTAACTTGAATTCTAATCCGCAAATCGCTAAGCAAGCCGCAACAGCGTGGCTCGAAGAAAGCAGAGAATTAGGGATCGGTCTTCAAGAAGTTCAGGCGCTTTATGCCCTGGGGAATCTAAGTAATGTTACTGGGGATTATAAAAATACGATTAAGTATACCACTCAAACTATCGATTTACTGCATAAGCTCAATATTGAAAAAGGTTTAGCAGCCTGTTACAATATAATGGCGTTAGCTTATAAAAACTTAGGAGAATATCCCAAAGCGATCGATAATTTTATGCAATGTTTAAAGTATTCTAAACAGACAGAGAATCAAGTTCAAGAAGCCAATGCGTATCAAAATATAGCCACATTATATCTCCTGCAAGAAGAATATAAAAAAGCGGCAGAAAACCTAGATCGTGCGGCAAATCTGTATCGTGAAATTGGAGATGACGATGGTGTGCTTACGACCTTATTTAATTTTGCTAATATTTTAAAGGAAGAAGGGAAATTTGATCAGGCACGAACACATTACCAAACGGTTTTAGGATATAGAGAAAAAGAAGGTAATAAAGCCGTTGTCGCTTATGTAAACATTAACCTTTCTCAGATGCTTGTGGAAGAAGGCCGTTGCGAAGAGGCTGTAATTGCACTTAAGAAAACATTGGTCCTTTTAGAAGAGTTAAATTTCACTTCGGACATTACTATAGTGTTAAACGATTTGGGACTTTGCGAATCTAAATTAGGACATACAAAAGAGGCCATAAAATATTTTCAAAAAGCCTTATCTATAGGTGAAGAACAATCGTTAATTAGATACAATTCTAATATTTATAAAAACCTTTCACAACTGTATCAAGATGACGGTAATTATAAAAAAGCATTAGAATTTTATCAAAAAGGCGTGGCAACCATAGAAGATCAGAATGCTTTAGATAAAGAAAAATATGTAGCCAATATTCAAGAGCGTTACGAAACGCAATTAAAAGGGGCGCGCATACAACTCCTTGAAAAAGAACAAAAATTAAGTGATGCCGAATTGCAAAAAGCAGAACTTAAAGTGAAACGTCAGCGCCTCATTAGAAATGTGTTTATCATAGGATTTATACTGGTATTACTAACCTTAATTGTGCTGAGATTATTATACATTCAGCGTTTACGAGTGCAAAAAGAGTTGGGTATTCAGCAAGAAGAAAACGCAAAACAAAAGATTAATCAGATGATGAACGATCATAAATTATCTGTTATTGAGCGTTATCAAGAAGGTCAGGACCAAGAACGCGAACGGTTTGCTAGAGAAATTCACGATGGTATTGGAAGTGATTTGGCCGGAATACGGATTGCTTTTGAGCATTATGCCGAAAATCACGAAGACAAATCGCAGTCTAAGCGTATTTCTAATGCCATAAACAATGCGTGTATCGATGTACGTAGTTTGTCGCATCAGCTACATCCACTACCCTTTTCTAAAATTGGATTTACGAGTTTTTTAAGTGATTTCATTAGTCAGATTACTCAAAAATCAGACATAGACATTAAGACGTATTTCTTCCCCGAAGAAGATATCGATCAGTTACCACAAGATATCTTAGCCGATGCTTACCGCATTGTACAAGAATTAATTAATAATATTTTAAAACATGCCGAAGCCTCTCACGTCGATGTACAGCTTACGCGACATACCGATCATTTAAACATTGTTATTAATGATGATGGTAAAGGCTTTCAGAAAGGTAAAAAACATGGAATTGGACTCCGAAATATTAAAGAACGTTTACAAAAAGTAGAAGGTTCTTTAGACATTGATAGTAGTCCTGGACATGGAACGTCTATTACCATAGATATTCCTCTAAAATAATAATTATGAATAAAATAAACATCATAATAGCAGACGATCACTTAATGTTTCTTGAAGGTATTAATACCATTTTAAGCGACATGGAAGAAATTGGCGACGTGCATTTGGCCACCGAAGGCAAACAAGTGGTTCGCTTACTTAATCAGTTTGAAATTGGTTTAATAATAAGTGATATTAGCATGCCAAAAATGGATGGTATTGAATTGCTTACCGAAATTAAAAAGAAGTACAGTCATGTTAAAATTATTATGTTAAGCATGTTAGATAATCACAGAACGGTGCATAAAGTGATTCAGAAAGGTGCCGATGGATTTGTGCCTAAATTTACCAGTAAAGAGGAATTACAAAAAGCAGTACGCACAGTTTTAGGCAACGAACAGTATTTCTCCGAGGTGATTAAACAACGCTATATGGAAAGTGTTTTTGAACGTAAAAAATATAAAAACATAGAATTGTCGCCTCGCGAAAAAGAGGTTTTGTCCCTGTTGGGAGACGAATTAACTTCTAAAGAAATTTCAGAAAAATTATTTATTTCGGTGAATACCGTAGAGACGCATAGAAAAAATATTCTGTTAAAAACAGGCTCTAAAACCACAACAGGAGCCGTTAAATATGCCATAGAATCTGGTTTATTTGACTAATACAAAAAGAGACTTTAAAATTTAAAGTCTCTTTTTTTTATCCAAAACTTAAAAGCAACGCGCATTATTTAGTTCTAATACCCTCCGCTTCTATAGTACTTATAATTTGTTTTAATTCTTCACTATACGACGTGGTATCATTCTCGTCGGTTAATAACTCGCCGCGATATATAAATTTAGTATCTAAATCAAAGTACACCACATAAATTCCTGTTTGCGGGTTTTTCCATTTACCATTTCCGTTATTTACAATGCGCTTATCTTCTAAATATTGTATCCAAGCCCCTCTAGATAAAGTGGATTTATCCATATAAATTTTGCTGTTTTCAGTCGTTTTAAAATATGGATACGGCACTTTCAATTTAGCATGTATATGTTTAAAAACCATGGTTTTTAAACTTTCAAACCCCTTCGCCTTTTCGGATAAAAACATAGGGTTCTGGATCCGTTTACTATCTTCAATATCTAACGGGATGATTAAAAAACCATCAGGATGACTAGCAGTTTTAACGAGTAAACGAAACTGATAACCTGTGTTTAACGTTTCATAAGATTGATTTAACCGATCTATAAAACGTGGTATCACATCTTCTAAGACTTCAGGTTTTACATCGTCATTAAAATTCAGCTCAATAGATTCTGTTGCAAAAGTTATTTCAGGAATTTCATCTTTAAAATCGGCTTTAACAGTTTGTCTCGTTTCATAACGTATTACAGCGTCTTTGTACAAATCATCTACCGTCATATTATCAGAACTAGGATACATGGGTAGGGTATCGTTTTCTAATATATGTTTCAGATTAAGGTGCGTATAAAATGCTATTTCAGGAATCTCCTTATCATAAATAAGCATGCCGTACATATTAGGATCCATGGTTGCCGCGTTAAAAAACAGTGTTAAATCGCTAAAGCCAAGTTTACCATCATATTTTTGTTGCAGATAGTCTTCTAAATTTTGAACCGCTTTTTTTTTAGGTATCCCGATATAATTCGCACAACCTGCAACTATAAGCAGGACAATTAAAATGCAAATAACAGATAAAATTGTAATCTTCATAATACTCTAGTCTATCATATAAATGTAGCGCAATATTCATGCTAAGCCCTCACTGAATTCCGTGAGTTTAAATATTCCCGTAAAGACGGTGTTTTTCCGCCAATGGGTTACAATATCTTTGAGGAAATAATTAAACAAAAAAACCTCAAATCATGGGATTACAAGAAAAAAGAGCAGCTAAATCTATAGAAGATCAATATTTAGGAGCGTACCAAAAAGAAATTAATGAGATTGTTGGTAAAGAATTACCAATTAACATTAACTGGGATACGTTTGAAATGGATTTTATAAAATTTGTACCAAGCGTATGTTTACAACGTCTTACTGATGGTATAAAATTGGTTTGTAAAGACGATATGGGAAAAGAAGCTATGGCAGAAAGTGTAAATTCTATTGAAGTATACTGCATTCCGAATGAAGGTGCCGAAGCAAACAAAGAATTAAAATTAGAAGATGGTATATTTTCTTTAACAGCATGTTGGGGTGGTCATCACAGTGGTTATTTTATAGACTTAACCATCCGTGAATATTTAGAAAATAACTTATAGTATTACGCAATTGTAAAGACTAATCTAAACCGAACAAAAAGGGAAAGCTTAATACGCTTTCCCTTTTTGTTTGCCTGAATAATTTTGAAATCACTCTAAAAATTGACATAAAAAAGCCTTTAAGACATGTATCTTAAAGGCTTTTTCTATGATGATATATTGTGCTTAATTTAGTTTTACATCGTTTAAAACGACACCAGTTAAAATTGCATTAAAGTAATAATCTTGAGACTGTACGTTGTTCTCTGAAAATGATTGACTGTAATTATGAATTATAGCATTATCAAACACAAAACTTACAACAGGTTGCTCTTGATTCTGATAATAAATTTTTAAACTCCCAGACCAGTCACCTGGTTTGTGAGATAACCATTCTAAAAATAGCGTACTCATCTCGTTTCTCATCGCTCCGGATAAATTTACATCTACCCCTCTTTCTTGTTCTTCGTTCGGATAATACGTAGAGGAAAAACTGTAGTCACATTGTGAAAGCTTAAATAGCTCTTCGGTATGTTCGTCTTTTTTAATTATTAATTCTATACGCTGAATTACATTTAATTCTGTCATGATCTTAATTTTTAAGTGATGGTTTAAAGTCCTTTTTCTATTAAACTTTGTAATGTTGTGGCTTTAGGATAGCTTTTTAATCCTTTAGTTGTATCTATAGTAAGAACAACACCGTTTTTATTTAAAGTAGATGTGTTTTTATTACCTAAAGTAAATTCTACTGTTGAAATTGCAGCTGTAAACGCTTCTTTTGCTAAATGATCTGAAGCGATCTTAGAAAGTGTTTCCTTTAGTAACGATAATACTTTTGAAGCATAATACTTATCCAGATCTTCTGGAGTGCCATCGTATTTAAACGCTATATAAATTTCTTTGTCCAATGCCGTTTGCACTTCTAACTCTAACGCTTTAATATCTTTTTTAAGCTGAAGTACTGTAGGGATTTCACTAGGATCTGGTGTAAACGGAATTTTACCATCAGATAAAAGATAGCCATATTTATTTACATTGCTAAACGATATGGAAGAGATACTATGCACTTGAATATATTGAAACTGTGCATCACGATCGTAAATATCACATAAAAGCACCACCTTTTTCTCGGCATCATAGTTTACAAAAAAACCAGAAGCACTGTCTCCATGTGTGCAAATAGTCACTTTAGGCATACGTGGTCGGTCTTCTTTTCTTTCTATATCTGCTATGTCTTGAAGTATATTTATAACCTGATTAGTATCTAATACAGGGAATTGTAACATTGTTTTAAAATCCATAATTACATATTTTAGTTTCATACAAAGTTGAACCAATACGTTTAATTTTTTCTAACCGTTTTCAGTGATATTTAAATATCAATTAGCTGAACAAAGAGAAAAACAGAACAGTTAGCGGTAAGCCTCAATTTTCTAAACGTATTCTTATCCTTTATTTTTAAAAGACTAAAAACATTTTTTACTATAGCCACTAAATTTTATTAGTTTTACCATATTCAATTAAAAAAATATGAAATGGCTCTTGGGAGTTTTAAGTACATCACTGATATTGGTGTGCTCCTGTCAATCTCCTAAAAAAAAGGTAATAGGAAATTCTAATCAAACTGAAGCCTCTTTAAGTCCTGAATTAATCACAACGCATTATAGAGATTTAAATGGGAATCCAGTTTACTTGGAAGATTACAAAGGCAAAAAGCTGTTGCTTAATTTTTGGTCTACACGCTGTAAACCTTGTGTAGAAGAAATGCATACACTAGAACGTGCTAAATCAGATCTAGAGACACAAGATTATATGACCATTCTTGTATCTAATGAATCTGTAAAAGAGATAGAAGCTTTTAAAGTACAGCATGGTTTCGATTTAGATTATATACAATATACCGGCAACCTCGCCGAGTTAAAAATTTATGCACTTCCCACAACTTTTATTTATAATGAAAAGGGAGAGAAAGCAGGAAAGATAGAAGGAAAATACAACTGGAACTCCTCCAATACCATTGAAAAACTTAAAGAATTCAAATAAATAAAACAAATGAAATCGCTTAATCTACTTATTTTAGTCACCTTATTTTTATCTTGTAATTCCAATAAAAAGAAACCTGTACAGCATAAAAAAGAAGATAAAATTGTACACGCAATAGATTTCCCTGGCGATATAAAAAGTGAGCTACCACATCTTACATCTAACCACAATAGTTTGATGCTATCTTGGGTAACACGTATTAATGATAGTACTACACAGTTTAATTATTCTAGTTTAATTAACCAAAAATGGGTCACTCCAAAAACCATTATTACAGGAACCAATTGGTTTGTAAATTGGGCGGACTATCCATCGATTACAGCAAACAACGGCACGCTATTAAGTCATTTTTTAAAGAAATCCTCGGAAGACACATTCGCGTACGATATTAAACTAAACCTACTTTCTGAAGACGCATCGGACTGGCAAACAGAATTACCTTTGCATACAGATGGCACCAAAACGGAACATGGTTTTGTTACCGTATTACCACTAAAAGAGAATTCATTTTTTGTGACGTGGTTAGACGGACGAGATATGGCTATGGATCATGAAGGGGAACATATGAATCATAATGGGAATATGTCTATTAGAGCGGCAGAAGTATCTCAAGACGGTGTAATTAGTAATCAAATACTTTTAGACGGAAAAACATGTAGTTGTTGCCAAACTACAGCGGCAATTACAAGCCAAGGACCAATTGTACTTTATAGAGATCGAACAGATGAAGAAATAAGAGATATTGCAATTACAAGATATACAAATGGAACATGGACCGAACCCCAATTTATTCATAACGATGGGTGGCAAATAAATGGATGTCCTGTTAACGGACCAAAAGTAGATGCTATAGATAATACTGTGGCAGTGGCTTGGTTTACTGCAGCACACAGTACGCCTTTAGTAAAACTTGTATTTTCTGAAAATGGTGGTGCAGAATTTTCAGAACCTATTATTATAAGTGATGCCGCTGTATTAGGCCGTGTAGATATTGAACTTATAGATCATGAACAGGCCATTGTAAGTTGGATGGAAACAGAGGACAACACTACGTATTTAAAAGCCATGAAAGTAAATAAATCGGGAGTAAAATCTATGCCTATTAGCATTAGCGCATTAAATGATTCTAGAAAAACTGGATTTCCACAAATGCAATAAAAAGGAGATAATATGTACTTTGCATGGACCTCCATCGCGAACGATATACCAACTATTAAAACGGTATTTGTTCCTATCGAACAGTTTTAAAACAGTACATATCCTTAAGTTGTGCATAATATTGACAAACAAAACGCTGAATGAAAAAAACTATATATTTAATTGGAATATTTCTGCTATTCGGACTTAAAATCAATGCGCAGGAACTGACTTGTGAAGACTTTAAAATCGGACAATTTTATATTCCTGAAACGCCTGAAATGGCAAAATATACAATCGTTGAAAATGATAGTATTTCGGAATTTTCACCTGAAAGAGATAAAACGATAAAAAAATATATTGTAATCCGAGAAATAGGAACTCAAATAGAATGGAAAAACGGAATTGGAAACGGAAATCCTGAATATGAAATAATTGAGTGGATCGACGACTGTACTTACCGACTGACTTATGACTCTTCAAAATCGGAATTGGAAGAAGGAAAAAAATGGGT
The DNA here is from genome assembly GCF_056238645.1 of Formosa sp. F44. Next base: position 517,704 of record NZ_JBWDLJ010000001.1, on the reverse strand, counting down.
AAATGACAATAACGGAATTGTTGTCTCGAAAACAAAAATTGAAAATAAGTGTCTGTATTATACAGCAACTATGACAACAAATGACGGACAAAAAATTTCGCAAGACGGCATAATATGTAAGGAATAAAAATACTACGCACAACAATGTATAACCGCAATTACAGCGGATTCGACTACGTCCGAATCCACTCGGAATTGCTAAAGTCTATGCTAAATCGAAAATTAACGCATATTAACCCGTAACAGACGGTTATACAAAACCGTTAAAAACAAAAAAACGGCAGAGTTATACTCTGCCGCTTTTTATTTAAATGCTTCTAAGCCTGTATTAATAGCCTATAGTTTGCGCCATACCAGAAGCTTCAATTTCACTAGCTGGGATGGGATAAATGGTTTTTGGAGACGTTGCCGATATATTTAAATTATTAGAGTTTAAACCAGTATTTACATGATCACGTTCTAATCGTGTAATATCGGTTCCTGTTCTAATATAATCGTAAACCCCATGTCCTTCTAGAGCTAATTCACGATTACGCTCTTCAAAAATTCGCACTTTAAGCGCGCTCCCTGATTCTGTAGCTTTAGACGTTTCAAAATTTGTAGTGCGCTTATTAATTAAGGTATTTAAATAGATTAAAGCTTGAGCCTCTCCTCCAGTCGCACCATGCGCACAAGCTTCTGCTGCAATTAAATAAATCTCCGAAAGTCTAATTACGGGTATATTATGAATACTAAGACCAGAGCCTCCGTCTCTATTAATGTACTTAACAAAAGCCGCTGTTGTACCCTCTTTATCTTCGGTTAAAAGGGTTGCTCTTGGATCACCTTCATATACATTTAATAAATCGATAAATGCCTGGGTCGCAATAACATCTCCTTGTCCGCCATCACGATAATCAAACTGAGCGCCTAAACCATTACTCCCTACAGAGTTTTCATTATCAATACTTATTTCAAAAAGAGACTCACTCGTATAATCATTAAACACGTAAGAATTCACATCCATAAGATCGGATTCACCTTTAACAGCTAAAACCTTTTCAGCAAATAATAACGCATTTTCCCAATCTTGCTTGTACAAATATATTCGTGCCAATAGGGCATGTATTCCAGTTTTTGTGATGTACTTTGTACTTCCTACAGTCCACGTATCGTCTGCAATAACCGTTAAACTTAAATTTAAATCTGTAATAATCTGTTCGTAAGTTGCTTCTAAACTACTACGATCAATCACAATTTCTGTCGCACTTAATTTTAATGGCATGCCCTGCGCTTCTCCACCTTCTTTTATATAAGGATACGAGAAGGTTCTTGCCAAATCGAAATACACCATACCTCGAAGCGCAAGTGCTTGCGCTTTAATTTGGACTCTATCGGTATCGTCACCTTCGGCTGTATCAATGTTATCTAGAATTAAATTTAGATTTCCTATAGTCTTAAAACACTGCAACCATAAGTCTTCTGCACTACCATTATTATTGCTACTTTCTTCGTATTTATACTCGGTTTGTTCGTAATCTCTAGGATTGTAAATGGTTTTTACAAATCTAAAGTTTGGACTTTTCACAGCTGCACGTTTGTACAAAATGCGGCCCAAGTAAGCACCATCAGAAATTTCGTTATAAGATCCGGTTAATAGACTTTGTAATTTTTCTACAGAATTAATTACTAAATCTTCAGAAATCACATGGTCCGGCGTTTGTGTTAGTACATCTTCGCTACAGCTTTGAAGTGCGAAGAGTAATGCAACCGCAACCATTACTTTTATATTATTTAAATATTTCATTTTATCTCTTTTAAATTTTTATTTGTAACCCTAGTATTAAGCTAGATGCTGTTGGCGTTTGAAAAAAGTTTACACCATTAGCAATGGCTTCAGGATCATAATCATTTAATTCGGTGAACAGAAACAAATTATCGCCTTGTATATAAATCGATCCGCCTTGAAGTAATTGACTTTTCGAAAAATTATAACTCAGTTTAATATTTCTTAATTTCAGATAATCTGCATCGTATAAATGTCTTGTAGACACATCGTTAGAAAAACTAGTATTTCCGTTAATTCTAATCGGCACATTAGAATCGGTATTATTCGGATTCCAAGGATTTAATTGCGCGGTTGTATTGGTAAACTGTGGAGAAAATCCGTCATCGTCTCTTTTAAAAGCCGTACGATCGTAAGCCTTACCGCCTACTCCAAACGTAAACAGAAAGTCTAAACTTATATTTTTATAAACCAACTGATTATGAAAACCACCCTGCACGTCTTGAAACGCACTACCAAAAATACCAAATCCAGCCTCTTCGGCATTGGTTGTTAATTCGCCTGTACGCACACCATCTTCTAACACATAATACTCGGCCATTCCGTTGGTACTATTAACTCCGGCATAGTCTCTTAAATAAAACGAATTTAAACTTTCGCCCACTTTAATTATGGTAGGATCTTGACCGTAGCTTGAATCGTAACTCGGAATTAAATCTGCTTTTAAGTCGGTGACTTCGTTATTAAGCATAGTTAGATTTAATTTGGTGTTCCAAGAGAAGGAAGCAGTAGAAATTGGCGTATATCCAAAATCTAATTCCCATCCTGAATTTTTCATCTCACCATAATTTTGTAACTGATTACTAAAACCAGTGGTTGCCGTTACAGGAATATTCATTAAAAGGTCTTTAGTCTGTTTTGAGAAATATTCTACTGTGATATTTATTTTGTTCCATAAAACGGCGTCAACTCCAATATTAAAATTATGACTTAACTCCCAAGATAAATCGGGATTAGCCAATTGGCCATAAGATAATCCAGACTCGCCACCGTATCCTTTTCCATCGGTATTAAAAAACGCTAAAGACGCGTAGTACTCGGATGGTAAATTTCCGTTGGTTCCATAACTACTTCTAAGTTTCAGGTAATTTATGGCCTCTATATCCATAAAGTCTTCTTCTGTAAGAATCCATCCGGCAGACACCGACCAGAAATCTCCCCAACGGGTATCTTTTCCGAATCGAGACGAACCATCGCGACGAAAACTCGCATCTACAAAGTATTTCTGATCGAAATTATAGTTAAATCTAGAAAAATAAGACAGTAAAGAATAATTCTCTGAATACCCTGTCCATGACCATAAGGATCCAATACTACTCGAAGACAATAGTTCGCTATCTAAAATATCGTAACCTGAATTTCGGATAGATTTCATTTTAGAGACCTGTGATTCGAAACCGAGTAAACCATCAAAACCATGCTTATTAATTTGTTTATTATAAGTAAGTAAATTGGAAACGGTATGCTGAAACACTTCCCCTTGAGAAACATACAAAACACCATTCCATACACCACCACCAGCACCAAATTCTTTATTATCGTAAAGTGATTCTTCTAAAGATTGATGATCGATTCCGAAAGTAGATTTAAACTTTAAATTTTTAAGAATTTGAATTTCTGCAAAAGCATCTCCTCGTACTCTAAATTCATTATTTAAGTATTGTCCAACTTCTATAACGCCAATAGGGTTTGCGTTTTTTTCGATATCATTTGGAAGATTTGCGTAACCTTGGTAACCATTCTCATCGTAAATCGGTGCCGCTTGAGGTAAAACACGAGCCATATACAATGGATTTAATCCGCCAGCATAAGTACCGTCGTATTGTCCGGTATTCCGTTCGGTTTTAGAGATTGATAAGTTAACGCCTACATTAAGCCAATCTTTTGCTTTATTTTCTAGATTGATGCGTCCGGAATAGCGTTTAAAATCCGATTTTATAATGGTTCCTTCTTGGTCTAAATAATCTCCAGAAATGTAAAATGTAGTCTTTTCATTCCCGCCACGCGCCGAAAGTCCATATTTTTGAATCGACCCGGTTCGGTAAATGGCATCTAACCAATCTGAATTCGCATTGGTTGTACCGTAAATAGATTCGTAATCACTTTTTGCTATATTTTGATAGTTGGTATACAAATCGGTATCGGCATACACACGACTAAACTCGCCGTTTTCATTATTCTGAATATATTGGTTTAACTGACCTTCTTGCCACAAATCTTTAAACTGTTCATTAGAAATTGTTTCTTCTTCAGTTAAATTTCGAGAAAGACCAAATTCGGTATTAAAAGTAAGTTCAGTCTCTCCGTTTTCACCCTTTTTAGTGGTAATAACCACCACACCATTGGCCGCTCGAGAACCGTATAAAGACGCCGCCGCCGCATCTTTAAGTACCGTTATACTCGCAATATCTTCTGAATTCATAGTAGACAGCGGATTTACATTATTTACAGCGCCACTACCTCCAATTCTGGAATTATTATCGGTATTAATCACCACACCATCTAAAACATATAATGGCTGTGTAAGTCCGTTAATAGAACCCACACCTCTAATCTGCATACTCGAGCTTCCTCCCGGTTGTCCCGTGGTAAATACATTTACTCCAGACACATTACCTTGCAATGCGGTTTCGAAACTTGCCGAAGCTGTACGCGTTAAGGTCTCGTTAGAAACTTTGGTTGCCGAACCGGTAAAACTGCGTTTATTAGAACTTCCATAAGCCGTGACTACCACTTCATCTAAACCCGTTGGATCTTCTAACAGTGTAATGCTTAGGTTTTGTCTTGTATCGATAGCTATTTCCTGAGTAACAAATCCAATATATGACACCACCAAAGTAGCATTGGCGCCGACTGTGAGCGTGAAATTCCCATCGAAATCGGTTAAAGTGCCGTTAGATGTTCCTTTTTCTACAATATTAGCACCTGGCAACGATGCACCAATATTGCTCAGTACTTGTCCTGAAATTGTATTTTGTTGAATTATGTCAGTTCGATTTGTCAGTGTATTGGAGCTGACAGCTGAAGCTGAAAAACAAAGTAGCAACACCAGCATACTATGTTTTAAATATGATGCTTTATGGAATTTTTGTCCCATGTACATGCGAAATATATTCATATAATATTAGGTTAAAATGACTTCGATTTTAATCGTATTATAGACTTATTAGGCAGATATCTTCGTGTTCACTAGAAGATCCAGCCAATGCTAAAATCTTAGTCCGTATTAAGTAAAAAAAATTTAGGTATTGGTTGCGCTTTGAATACATGGAAGTAATTAAGAGCGCTTTAAACTATTTTTTGGAGAAGAACTTGAGGTGGTTGTAAAAGATCTAAAGCAAACAAGTCACCAATACATGGTGTGTTCCACTTGTAATACTTTTTAGTAGATTGGAAATATAATACAGGTAGTTTATGCGTCTCTTTAAAATGAATCATTTCAATTTCAAACTTTGAAAGTTCATTCCAAAGCGACGACTTTTCTCCGTGTTCGGAAGTCTCAGAAATCCGTTTTGCTAAGTAACACTTTCCATTACACTGCAGTTTGGGCTTGTCTCTATTTTCGCATAATTTTTCTACGATATAGTCGTAATTGGCCACGTATTCGACCAACAGCCAAACCGGCTTAAAGAGCATAAATAAAACAAGTATAAAAATAAACGGTTTCATTAGAATCTTTTTTTCTTAAAATGGACTTGTTATTTGATATCTAATGTGCATTAAAATAGCCATATAATTGATATATAAACAATCCGATTCCAGCTATTATTAAATAAGTGTTAGTCGCTTTATAAAAGGCTGTGTAACTTTTCATTTTTTTCCATCTTGTAATTAAAAATACAATTGGAATTAAGGCCAAAATCTGCCCCACTTCTACACCTATGTTAAAACAAATAATTTTGGCTAAAAACTGCTCTTTTCCAACGTCGAAAGATTGTAATCGCGTCGATAATCCGAAGCCATGAATCAATCCAAAGATAAGCACCATGAGTAGTAGGTTTGGAGATTTTACTTTAAACACTTTTTCGAAACCACCCAAATTTTCAAAACCTTTGTACAACACACTTAAAGCAATTACGGCATCTATTAAATGTTCGTTTGCCGTAATTCCTAGATATGTTGCTCCTATTAGTGTTATACTATGCCCTATTGTAAACACGGTGATAAAGCGAACAATATCTCTAAAATTACTTAAATAGAATATTACACCCGCTAAAAACAACAAGTGGTCGTAGCCCGTAACCATGTGTTTGGCACCTACAAAAATATAAGATAAAAGACCGCCGTTATTTAAAATGGCCTGATCGGAATCACTAACACCATGAGCAAACAGAACAACGGGAAAAAACAAACATGTTAAACTAACTAGACTTTTAAATGTAAATCTACCCATCTAATTTTTCTTCCTGTTAAACATAAAAAACAAACCAAAAACAACCACAAAGCTACCCAACCAAAAGACATACGAAGGAATACCATCGTCTTCATGATCTAGGTGCGTGTGTTCAGACTCATCATGTCCGTGTACGACTTCAAAGGTTAACGTAGACCAATTAGATTCATGAGTCAATCCAGGGGCTTCAGAATGCACTAAATTAATAGTACGCAAATACCAGATACCATCGGCTGCAAGTTTAACGGTAATGATTCCGTTTTCATCTGTTCGAAGTTGATTTCCGCTAGTATGCTGATGAGGCGCTGCGCCCTCTCCATGACTGTGTCCTGTTTCGTCTATACTATCATGATCTTGCTGATGTGTATGGATTTCGCCACCATCATGACTATGAGGTTCAGTATGACTATGGCCATCTTTACTAGCAATGTAATTCGCATAAACCAATTGGTTCACTAAAGGTTTTCCTTTAGAAAGTAGTTTAACCTGAAGCTCGTCTCCAGTATTTAAACTATATGGATTACTTAAAGGAATAAATTCAAGTGGATATCCTAAGACGGTTTTCCAATCATCTGAAGTTTTATCACCAACCTGAAAAATAGCTTTAACATATTTAGAATATTGTTCTGATGCATCCAAACCAAGAGCATCGTTTTCCCGACGCCATGCTAACATATCTACCACACCATCATGCTCTAAGTAACCGTTAAAATCTTCTGCGGACATATCAATTACTCGAGGAGCTGTAGATAAACCTGCTACCCATGTACCGGCTTCACCTGTTTTAAAATCTAAAATGGTTACACTGTCTTTTTCTCTCCATTGTGCTTCTCCAACATGAGTTCGAACACCATTCCCAACCAAACTAACATCTGTCATGCGGTTGCGATCAATTACATTTTCACTCTTTTGAAATGTTCCGTTGAATAATTTAACAGATACCGACGTATTTGGTTTTAAAAAATAAGAGTCAAATTTAAGATACATATCGTGACTACATAATAACACGATAAAGGCTAAATACATGCATATTTTTTTCATAAGCTAAATTAAAATTTTTCGGATATAGAGTGAATAAAACGATTTCAAATATAGATAAAACATAAGCGTCTTAAAACAAAAAAATAGATTTAGTGAGAAATAAATGATCCTTTTTTCTCAACTACAAATCCTGTAGGATCCGTAAGGGTTTTTAGAAAAGCAATTATATCTTTAATTTCTTGTTTTGATAATAGTAATGGCTCTTTAGACAGGGTTTGATTGTCAACATCCAATCCCATGCCTGCACCACCACCTAAATTATAGAATTCTAAAACATCTTCTAATGTTTTAAATGATCCATTATGCATATAGGGTGCTGTTAAAGCTACGTTTCTAACAGAAACCGTTTTAAATGAATTTTTGAAATGAGAGAATTTATCTATTTGAATACCATTAGCTATTCTTCCCAGATCTAAATCCAGCTTCGGATTGATAGAATCAAAACCTTGAGTAATCCCTAATACTTCAGATTCTGAATCTAAATAAAAAGGTGGTACAGATCCATTAAATACAGGCGCAAAATGACAACTACCGCAAGCTCCTTTTCCCATAAACAAATTAAATCCTCGTTTAGCACTCTGCGGATAATCTTTAATTTCGTTACGTACATATTTATCAAATGTACTATTGAATGATTTTAAAGAATTTACATAAGCCGCAATAGCATTACTTATTGATCTTTGATTAATATCTTTTTCACTAATTCCTGCATAAGCGTCTTTAAACAGCTTTAAATATTTAGAATCTTTATTTAGTTTCTCAATAATTGCATCAAAATCTGTATTGAATTCAAGCTTATTATTTATAACATGTCCAACTTGCGTTTCAAGATTAGATGCACGCATATCCCAAAAGTATCGCGTAGAGTAGCCGACATTTAATAAACTAGGCGAATTTCTTAATGTGGTGAAACCTTCCTTATTCGACAAGCTTTTTGGTAGGCCATCACTAAATCCTTTCTTGGGATTATGACAGCTTAAACACGACATTTTATGATTACCAGATAATTGAGGATCTTCAAACAACAATTTTCCTAAATAAATGGTTTTATCGTTGTCTAAAGGCAAATAAACTAACTCTGAGTAAAAATTAGTATTCAGAAAATCGATATCAAATAGGTTTTTTGCTTGATAATTTTGTGCATGCTTTTTATACGGTTCTAACCTTATATTATTTAAATTCTGAAATTCTAATAATTCTGCATATAATGGGTTTATAATATGCTTTAAAAATGTTAGTCTATTAAATTCATTAAAATTATCATTAGATTTTAATAGCTCTTCTCCTTCTAAAAATAGGTTGACAATAGATTTAAATTTTGGCCTTGCCTCGGGATATATTCCTGCTTCAAACGTCATGAATGTTTTTCTCATCCGTTTAAAACTAATATAACTCTCGGTGATTCCATTTACCGATCCTGGGGTATCAAAACCTGTAACGCCTAGGGTAAAAACTCTGACAAGCCCTGATCTTATACACTCTATTATTTGACTGGACTTTAACCTAATAGGCAAATGAATTTCTGAAACATGATCTACGTGTTCTTTAAGATCTTTAGCTAATACTTTAATATGATTAAAATTCTCTAAACTATAATCTTCATAAACGGCTTCGTCTAAAGCTTGTAAACCACCAGGTTCTATGACATTTCCTTCATCAAAATATTCACTTATTTTAGGTAAAGGTGCGCCATTAATAAATGTCCCGTTATATGGCGTCTGATAATAATCAAAAATAAACTCAATTTCTTTATAGGCTAATCGGGTGTTTAAAACTTGCTTTTTAATAGAAAGAAATACATCTTTACTCCTTTCAAACGTCGTAAGGTTCTCTAACTTATCTACTTCTTTCTGAAAATTTAAAAAATTTATTTGATAAGATTCCTCTACCTTTTTCGTAACCATAATTGATTGGTAAGGCCTCTCATTATTTTTCCCAGATAACAGTATAAAACAAATCACAACAGTTAGCACTAAAACACTTCCTTTTTTCATTTTCAACTATTTTAGTTTAATAATTATTATTTTTAAACCTCTTTTCTCACGGTAAATAATGTTTAAAACCCCAATAAGAATAAACAAAAAAGGGTATTCTATTGAGGCTTTAACATTAAACTAAACAAGGTGTTTATTCGATAACAATCGATTTGTAATATGTGTTTTTATCACTTTTAATTTCTATGACGTACATCCCTGTAGCCAATTTGCTAACATTAATTGTTTCACGACTAGTTTCCAAAATTAGCTCTCCTATACTATTATATATTTTTGCTAACTCTAATTTTTCAGCTGGATTCATTTTAATATTAAGTAACTCATTAGCTGGAACAGGGAATATTTTTATACTTTTTTCGAAAGATTCTTCTTCATCTATCTCAAGTGTTACTCCTGTTTTATTAACAGTGAAATAGTCATCAATATCTCCATTATCTCTAATAAACTTTACATTAAGATTTTGTCCGCCATTACCATCATCTTCAATTTCCATAACACAAGAACCAAGTTGATTTAAGGATACAGACATGGCTTGATGATTTAAATCTCCTCCTGAGATTTGTCCTGCAGATCCTGTGGTTATGTATACCGTTCCTTCTGCAGCATCTATTGCTTTTTTGTAAGCTCCATCACTGTCGGTTTTACCGTCTCCAACGCCATTCTGCCCTACTGTATGTCCGCCATTTGTAATGTTATTAGGATTAAAAGTATTAGAGAAACCTTGATGACCATTTATAAAATAAGAGCGTTCGTAAGAGTGGCTATGTCCGTTTAAAACAAGATCTACACCATTAGCTTCTAATATTGGCATAAAATTTTCTCGCATATCAATCAATCGCCCTTCATAATCAGAATCATGTGATCCTTTAGAGTAAGCGGGGTGATGGAATAGGGCAACTATCCAATCTTGTGTGGTATTCTGAATATCGGTTAAAGCCCAATTATACTGACTGCCTCCTACCTCACGACTAGATTGATGAGAATCTAATACTATAAAATGGATGTTAGCATAATCAAAAGAATAATACGCCTCTGTTCCAGAAGCAATTCCTCCTGCTTCTCCTGCTGTAGGGAAGGTGAATATATCATAATAAGGTCCTGACTGTGTCTGCAAATCTGAAGTATAACCATCATGATTCCCTAAACAGGACCAAGCTACAGATTTTTTCAGCATATCATCATACACATCAAAAAAGTAGGACTGATGTTCGGCATCGGTTCCATTACTATACGCATTATCTCCTAAAAACAACATCATATCTGTTTGGTCTGCATGAGTTGCAGTTTGAGACACATAATTATAATAAGCATCCCTTACATTCCGTTGATTAACGCTTCCCGTTCCTGCATCCCCTAAAATCCATGCACGTACAAATTGATCTGTACCCGCAACAGGCGCTGTTTTTACAAACATTTCGCCAATTACACTTTCGGCCACAACAACCGATTGATTAGCAATATTGAAATAATACTTTGTATTTGGTTCTAGTCCTGTTAATTTAACCTCGTGTTCCGTGGTTAAAATCGCGTTTGTTTCGTTCAGATACAAATTATCCAATTCAGTTCCATAATTTACAACCGATGCGGTTTCTACATCGGTTCTCCACTTTACAACCACACTTGTTGGCGATCCGCTTTGTAAATAAGGCCCTCTTTCTACAAGCGTTGGTGGAGCCGAAACAGCATTTTCGCTTGGCACCAATTTAAAATCAAAACTAATATCAGAACTCATAGCATCCTCTTGATGTATTTCTACAGCAATAATGTTCACACCATTTTTTAAAGCCGTAGATGAAACACTACGATAGTTCCAAACACTTTCATCTGAACCACTAATACCAGTTAAAGCAACATCATTATAAGTAATTAGTCCTTCTTCTGGCATATTATTTCTCCAAACCTCAACATCATTAATATAAACAACAATACCGTCGTCTCTAACTGCTTCTAGATCGATACTGTTAAACATAGAAACATCTGGGATATCTATAAATTTTCTGAAATATGTAGTAATTGGTCTTGGCGATTCTGGCTGGCCAATATTTGTAACTTCATCACCATCACCGTAACCAATTTCGGTTATAGCCTCTTCCCAATGACTTTGATCAAAAGTTAGAGTTCTCCAGGCTGTGCCTTGATCGCCACCGTTACTCGAATAAAACCAAGCATCACCTTCTTTAATTTCTGATGGAAAAACAGGGTCTGTTCCTTCTCCATGGACATTAAAAGTAAACGCGTTTTCACCAGGCACATTACAATTAATTGTGATGATAGATGCGTAGTGGTTTAAAGTTGTTGGAATTAATGTAACTCCGAAAGATATTGATTCTCCAACATTAACTGTACTGTCACTACTATTTATAATAAAATCTGAATTACTACTTTGAATTGAAGATATGGTAATCATACTATTACCTGTATTTTTTATAGTATAATTTTGGGTTTCACCTATATACGTATAGACCTCCCCAAAATCTGTATGATCTAAGCTATCGGGTGTCGAATCTCCGTTTACTATAGATGTCGAATTTCCCAAAATATCTAATGCAATGACTGCAATTACTCCTGTACCTTGTATATTAAAAGTATACGCACTTTCATCAGAATCATCATTTGCGATCTTAACTGTAGCTTGATTTGTTTCGGCAGAAGTTGGAGCGTACTTGATAACAAATTCCAAAGATTCTCCTTCTTCTATAACGGAAGAACTTGGCTGTTTTAATACGGTAAACTCTGCGTCTCCACTAATTGAAACCAATGGATTTCCTATTAAATTTAAATCTGCTTTACCTACGTTTTTAATGCTATATGTCCTGGTAAGCCACTGATTAATCCCTCCGTTTGGAAATTGTGTATAATTTGAAATATTAGGCGTCGTATCCCCATTAATTATAGCTGTATTATTACCTGTTACATGTATTTCATTAGGAGGAGTAACATATTCTATATGTATAGAAGGTTTACCGTTTGAAAAGCTTGAGGCCTCTCTCCAAGCGCCTTCAGATCTTGATATCCCGCTAAAAATGAATGCCATATTATTACCTACAGACCAACCATTTCTGGATGTAATCTCTGTAAGTATAGAACTAATATCTGGAGTTCTCTGGTTGACTGTGGCCTGGCCTTTTTGCCCTTCCCAACTTGGTATGTCCCAAATAATATTAGCATTGGTTGTAGCTCTGCCCGAAAGACCAAAGTTCCCGTTAGTTCCAAGATAAGTAGCGTTATCACTAGCATCTCCTTTAATATTTACTGTTACATCTCCTGCACCGTTTTCATCGACTTCAAATTGAATATAAGCCTTGGTAATTGATGCATCTTTTGGAAGCTCGATATTTTCAAAATGAAGACCAATAACTTGTTCGGTAGAGCCATCATAATATAATTCTAAGTCAGAACTAATAGTACTTACGTATCCGCTACCTCCGTAAGCTTCTTCTGCAGAACCGCCCTGAGAGCTAATAGATACATCGATTTTCGAAATATTAATTTCTGAAGGCACTGGCGTATACTCTACATGAAGCTTAGGTGTGCCTGATGCATGACTTGAAGCTTCTCGCCACGCGCCATCTGTTCTTGAAACTCCAGAAAACAAAAAAGCCATACTATTTCCAGCAGACCAACCACTTCTAGACGTAATTTCTGTAATTATACTGCTAATATTTGGGGTTCTTTGGTCTTCTGAAATATTTCCTTTTTGCCCTACCCAACTTGGTATAGCCCAATTTACGGTTGACGCTGTGGATGGTCTTACCGACAAACCGAAATCTCCATTTGCACCAAGAGGTGTAGCGTTATCACTAGCATCGGCAGTAATACTTACAGTGACATCTCCAGCACCTTCTTCATCGACTTCAAATTGTATATAAGCATTTGTAATGATGGCATTATTTGGTATATCTATACTGTCAAAATACAGACCTATTATTTGTTCTGTAGCACCATCATGATAAAATTCTAAATCGGAGCTCGACGTACTTACATAGCCATCGTCGCTAAAAGCTTCTTCGGCAGAACCGCCACTGGAACTAATTGGAATATCTAAGGTAATGGTTTGTGAAAATGAACATACTGATAACAGTACCATCATCATCATTAATGTATATTTTTTAATCATAATTTCTTTTAATTAATTGATTCTTCTAAGTTTTTTATATCTTCTTTTAATTCAAGTATTGAAGCCATATTTTTAAATTTAGCATCCAATTGCTGTATAGACATGGTTGCTAATTTTAATGAAATTATAGCTTCTTGATTTTTATTATGCTCTACTAAATATTGAGCTTTTTTGAAATACCAAAATTCTTTTCTAGTATATTCAAGAATGAAGTAATCGTACTGCTGTATGGCTTGTTCTAAAGCATTAGAGGCTTTTAAATAATCTAGCTTTTTGAGTTGAAGTGATAAGGTATTTGCTCCCAACTGTTTTAATCCGAATTCAATAGCCTTTAAAGCATCATCATAATTTTTATTGTTTTCTGCAAGAATAATATCGGTGTACTCAATTATATCTTCTGGACGAAGATCTTCCATAGTATTCATAACATATTGGTAAGCGACTAATGATTGCTTATATGCCTTTAAATTAAATAATATTTGAGCCTCTAACTTTTTCGATTTCACATCGGTACTTTCCTTGTCCAAACAAGCCGTAATATGTGTTAAAGCTTCACTATAATTTTCGGTGAGATAATACACTTCAGCCATATGATATTTTAAGACTTTTTGTGTATTTCCTAAAGCCTCAGATTTCAAATAATCGTCTATAGCTTTATCGTATTCTATATGTTGCTGGTATAACATACCACGTTCGTGATACAATTTAAAATTGTCTGGTTCTTTTAATATCTCTTGTGTTTTATTTTCTATCCGCACCGATAAATCTCCATGTGCCAAAACTTGTAAGGAAAGAAGTAAACATGTAAGTAGTGCTAAATTTCTTTTAAGAAGGAAATGTAAACACTTATTTCTATTACTAATCATAACAATGTGTTGTAGTTTTTTTTGATCTGTTTTTACTTTAAATAGGTGTTGTTATCTAACAAAAATTTATATTAAGAATAACTTCTAAGCTCTTTAATCGATCAGAACAGATTTGTAAACTGTTTTTTTATTAGTTTTAATTTTCACAACATAAGTACCACTAATTAAACCACTTACATTTACAGATTCATCTTTACTCTTTTTCACTTTTTTTCCAAGATTATTATAAAACTCCACTTTTTTAAGGCGTTCATCGTCCGATATTTTAAGATTTAGCATATCATTTACAGGTATTAAAACAGAGCTTTTGTTATTTTGTTCAAGTAATATATCCGTCTTGTTTATGGTGAAATAATCATCTATCTCACCTGTTTCTCTTAAAAATTTTAGGTTCAAATTTTGACCACCTTTACCATCATTTTCAATCTCCATTACACAGGATCCCAATTCATTTAAAGACACAAACATCGCTTGGTGATTTAAATCTCCTCCAGACACTTGTCCTGCAGAACCGGTAGTAATGTAAACGGTACCTACGGCAGCGTCGATAGCTTTTGTGTAAGCACCATCTCCATTTGGTTTACCATCTCCATATCCCGTTTTTCCAACTGTATGTCCTCCTTTTTTAATCTCGTCTGAATTGAATGTATTAGAAAACCCATGATGACCATTTAAAAAATAAGAACGCTCGTAAGAATGACTATGTCCATTTAAAACAAGATCTACGCCGTTAGCTTCTAACATGGGCATTATGTTTTCTCGCATATCAATAAGACGTCCTTCGTAATCAGAATCGTGCGATCCTTTAGAATAAGCTGGATGATGGAATAAAGTAACAATCCAATCTTGTGTGGTATTCTGAATATCTGTCTTAGCCCAATTGTATTGGCTACCTCCTACTTCACGACTGGAATGATGAGAGTCTAAAATGATAAAATGAATATTAGCATAATCGAACGAGTAATATGCCTCTGTTCCGGAAGCGGTTCCTCCTGCTTCCCCTTTAGTAGGAAAACTAAATATATCGAAATAAGGTCCGGATTGCGTTTTAGAATCAGAAGACTCGCCATCGTGATTTCCTAAACAAGACCATGAAACCACTTTTTTAAATATATCGTTATATACATTAAAAAATGCATTTTGATATTCTAAATCCGTTCCCGTATTGTAAGCATTATCTCCTAAAAACAATAGCAGATCCGTTTTATCTTCATGCACAGTATCCAATTCAACATAGTTATAATATGCATCCCTTACTTGTCTTTGATTATCATTTGCAGTTCCGGGATCGCCTATAATCCATGCACGAACAAATTGACTTGTTCCTGCGATAGGCGAAGTAACGACATACATATCGCCGTTAACGCTTTCGGATAAAACTTCCTTTTTATTACCAACATTAAAATAATATTTGGTCATAGGCTCTAACCCTGTTAAGGTGATCTCATGATCCATTTTTAAGTCGGCTTGGGTTACGCTTTCTTGTAATGCATCTGGTGTTGTTCCATAATGTACAACAGATTCTGTGGCTTTATCTGTCCTCCATTTTAGTATCACACTTGTAGGTGTTCCATTCTGGATATAAGGTCCTCTAACAACTACAACTGAAGTTGAATGTTCTGAAACTCCTATCGTATCAGAATCATGAGAAGCACTCGTTCTTATAATTTCTGTTTCAGACGTTTGTGAAAAGGAATAGACACTAAACAGCATTATTACTATTAGCACACTTTTTTTAATCATAATTTCTAGGTGTTAATTGGACTATAAATACTTTTAATTCTGAAGTTTATTTCGCTATTTATAGGCATTTGTAATTATTTGCACGCCTTTTTTATGTATTAAAAAACACGTGCAAATGATATATACAAATTGGTTAATCTTAGAATGAAGGATTCTGAATAAGATTATCATTTTTCAGCATTTCCACCTCTGGAATTTGATGCAGAATCCGGTTAGATGTAAAAGGGATCGCACTTGGTCCAGACCAACCTTGCCATGACATGTAGCTTCTATCCATAGTTTTCTTATTTCTAAATACATCATGTGTACGATGTGCCTCGTGAGCAAACTCTAAACGCGCCTCGTCTAAAACGATATCTAAAACAGAATCGTAATTTTGCAAATTAGCTGTACTAAATAACTGCTCTCCTTCTAGCCCTGCACGCGATCTAATTATATTTACCATATCTAAAGCCAAATCGTCTTGCCCTAATTTTGCATAAGCTTCTGCCTTTATTAAATACATTTCTGCCAGTCTAAAATAAACTGGAGAATGCAACATCGGCACATCGTTCTGATACGTGAGTTTCTGAGTCCAATATTGAGGGATACTAGAGCTTTCTACAACCTTATAACCGTAGTATTTATTTTCTGGATCTGGAATTTTATTACCATTGGAGTCCAATTCAAATTGAGCATCAATAAAATTAATTCTCAAATCATTTGGGTTCTTAAACAATAAATCCATGTATGATGACGACACCATTATTTGGCCATATCCTCCATCACCATGCATCATACCGCCCATCATATATCGACCTACGTTTTCTGTTTCTAATCGTCTTACAGCAAAAATCGTTTCGGAATTAGATTGCGGTTCTAAACGATTAGATCTTGGAAAAACAGAAGAATTTAATAGTTGGTACCGTCCTGAATTAATCACATTATCGGCATACTCAATTGCTTTAGTATTGTCTTCCATAAATAAATACAATCTAGAAAGTGCCGCTAAAACCACTTCTTTAGACACGTATACATTTCCTTTTTGTTCTACCAAAAGGCTTGCCGCTTCTAATAAATCACGTTCTATAAATTCATACGTTTCCTTTACAGATGATCGAGAAAGACCTTCGTTGTCTGTAGACGTTTCGCATAAAATAACCCCTAAATTTGTTTCTGGACTATCGTGAGAATACGGTCTTCCGTAAACACGAACCAGATCAAAATAAAACATGGCACGCAAAAACATATTCTCTCCTTTTAACTGATCTCTTTTTAGCTGATCTTCTGAAGATAAATCTGTTAGATTATCAAGGCCTTCATTAGCCACATTAATGGAATATATCGCGCGATACGAATACTGCCAAAAATCTTGTGAACGCTCTGAAGCTGAAGTGGGCTGATAAGTTAAAGAATACGAGAAATGATTACCACTCCATTGGTTTAATATCACATCGTCGCTCATATATTCTGTAACATCATAACGTGTTCTATCGTAGCCATACTTACCGTCTGCTAAACTTAAAAATGCATAATTCCCTACCACGGCATTTTCAAGTAATTCTAAGGAACTCGTAACTTGTTCTGTTGTTATTTGATTTATAGGTTCAAAATCTATGTCACTTTCGGAACACGCGCCTAAAAACACAGCAAATACACTGATTATAAATATTTTAAAAATTCTCATGATACTATATTTTATTATTTTGTATTAGAAACTAAAGTTCAGATTAAGTAAAAATTTTCTTGTTGGTCTAAATCTGCTAGAATCGGTATAAGGATTTTCAAAACTAACATCCGAATCTCCAAAAGAGTAGCCCGTAATAATGGCTAAATTCTCAACAGAAGCATTAATTGTAAAGTCTTTAAACACGCCCAAGAAGGTTTTTGGAAACGTATATCCTATGCTTACTTTCTGAATTTTTAAATAACTAGCGTCTTCAAGGTAGAAAGAAGAGGTGCCACTAAAATTATAAATATCGCCATACATTAATTGCGGTATATCGGCATTATCTCCAGGATTTTCCCATCGGGTTAAATCTTGCCAATCGGTAAGTTTAAATCTGTTTGTATTAAAATCACTCGCATTCCAATCTACATAGTTGTAAACGGTTTGTCCGATGGCGAAATTTGTTAGAATGTTTAAATGAAAGTTTTTGTATTTGAAATAATTTGCAAAACCACCTGTCATTTTCGGATAAGCCGAAGATGTTGTAATATAACTCGCCTCCGATTGATAATTGGTAGTGGTTACTACGGCAGGAGAATCGGTATCGTTTCCATTAATTTTATTGCCTTCGGCATCTTCCCATCTTGTATAAATTGGCGCTCCGGTTTGAGAATCTACACCCTGATATTCAGGAAGGTAAAAACTTCTTAACGAGTGTCCTTCTCTAATAATCATGCCGTTATCGATAATATCTTCTCCTCCGTCTAACTCTAAAACTTCATTTCTATTAATATTAAAATTGAAATTAGATTTCCATGAGAATTCACCTTCAATATTCGTTGTGGTTAAAGACAAATCAATTCCTTGGTTTTGAATAGATCCAATATTACGAACCTGACTTGTAAAACCTGTTGTCGCTTCTAATGGTACAGATTGTAATAAATCATCATTTATACGGTTATAAAAATTCACTTCTAAAGATACACGGTCAAACACACTAACATCGATCCCTAAATTTAATTTACGAGCTGTTTCCCATGTTAAATCTGGATTGGGAAGTCGAGAGGGCCAAGCACCAGCACCTCCATTATAACTAGATGACGATGTGAAAGAATACGTTCCCATAGATAAATAAGATTCTATGTTCGCGTTTCCTGTTGTACCATAACTTAATCTAAGTTTTAAAAGATTTAGCCAAGATTTAGAGTTACTTAGAATGTTCTCTTTATTAATCATCCAACTCCCTCCAATAGAGTAAAATGTACCCCAACGGTCTTTTTCCCCAAAAACAGAAGATGCATCCCTACGAAATGATCCTACTAAATAATATTTATTTTTATAATCGTAATCCAGCTGAGCAAAATAAGAAAGGAAACCTGTTTCGTCTAAATCGCCTCCAACAGACCTCGCACTACCTACCGAACTTAACGCTGTCATATCTCCAACAATACCAGTTCCAACCGCATTCACAAATCGCGATTGATCGTAATTGTATTCTTGACCTAAAATTCCATTTAGATTATGATTTCCAAAACTTTTATTTAAGTGTAAGGTGTTAGAAGTTATAACGCCCAGACCATAAGAATAAATCCATTCCATGTATCCATCGTAATTATATCCAACCCAGGTCATATTAGAATATGATTTAGAATGGTCGGAACCATTAAGTTCAACTCTATTCGATGTATTAAATCTTGCCCAATCTGTGATTTCGTAATCCAATTCGAACATTAAGGTTGCTCCCCAATATTTCTTACTATTCTCAGATTCTTCTCTTTCCATCATATAGTTAACTCCTGTACCACGATACCAAACCGGAACTTGTTCTAAATCCATTGCAGGCGTTGGCGTAATGCCATCAGGCATATAAGCGGCATCTAAAGGCACATTTTGATAGGCTTGCGTGTAAGGACTTGGCCAATTAAACTCTGACTTCTCACCATATTGAGCAGTCATTCTAATATTCGTTTTTAGCTTATCAGAAATTTTATGACTTAAATTTCCTCTAAAATTATATTGGTTATTGTACGTATCTAATGCCACGCCTTCCTCTTCATTAAAAGAACCACTAAAATAAAATGTAGTTCTCTCTGAACCTCCTGACATAGATACCTGCGTCTGATTTAAGAATCCCGTTCTTAATAATAAATCCGTCCAATCGGACGTGTAATCTAATGCACTTTCAGGCACGACACTATTTCTATATTCTTCGAAGGTTTTACTCGTAAAATCTGGATTACCTTCAGACACTCTTAAATTATATAGGTTTTCCATTCCTGTGCTCCACTGGTTATATAACCCTTCGGCATCATAAACTTCGACTCTATCGTCCCAGTTAGAAGTCGGTCCAAATGTGCTATTCACAGACACTTTAAATTCTCCTGCTTTACCATCTTTAGTCGTGATAACAATAACGCCGTTGGCGGCACGAGATCCGTAAAGACCAGTTGCCGCAGCATCTCTTAAAATAGAAATAGACTTTACATCTTTAGGGTCGTATTGCCCTCCAATAATACCATCTACAACGGTTAGAGGGGAACTATTCGCTTCTAAAGACCCCATACCTTGAATGACCATAGACGCACTTACTCCAGGATCTCCACTACTACCAGAAACTTGCATTCCTGGAACACGTCCTTGTAAAACATCTTGTATACTTGTCGAGCTTACAGAACTTTGTATTTCTTCTTCTGAAATAATTGAAACGGAAGAAGACAGTTCTGATTTCTTTTTTCTACCATAACCTACAACTACAATTTCGTCTAAGCCCGCAGCATCAACGTCTAATTTAATAGAAAGATTAGTCTCCCCACTTAAAGTTATTTCTTTAGTAGAATAGCCTAAATAGGAAACTAATATTGTACTCGTATCATTAGTTACACTAAAAGTAAATTTCCCATCAATATCTGTAGTTACACCATTGCTAGTCCCTTTTTCAACAACACTTGCTCCTGGTAAAGGCATATTGGCTTCATCTAAAACTTCTCCAGAAATAATAATCTGTTGTTGTTTTCTCTTTTTGGTGTTCTTTTTAACAACTACAGTGTTATTTGCTTCTAACTTGATTTCGAAATCTCCGTTAGATAAGCTTTTGTTTAATAAATCATTTGCGGGTTGTATTCCCTTTTTAACATTAACTTTTGGAAAATCTTTAAATAAACTTTCTTGATAAATGAACTTATAATCTGTCTGCTTCATAATTAGCTCAAGCACCTCATCTACCGTTAATGTACTTTCGGATTCAATATAGATTTCTGGATTTTGAGAGAGCACATTAATTGGAGTAAATCCAAAAATGACTGAAACATATAAAAAAAGTAATGTTCTCATAATGTTACGCATCAGTCTCTTTATAAAACAAAAGAGATTACTGTTTAATTTAATTTTCATAAATTTGATAATTAATTGATTAAAATTTTTTAATTGATTAGTGATTAAAAAGGGAATACAGTTTCTACTTTGCACGGTCTTAACTTAATTCCCTTTACTTTTTTCTATTTTAAAATGAGGGTTTTGTCATGTAAATGGTAGCTTTTAATTATACTTAGGTTTTTAATTGTTTCTAATATTTGTGTGAGGTCCTGATTTTTTGCTAATACACCATTAAACCTGATGTTTTCAAGATTTTGATTTTCAAACTGAACATCGACATCATACCATCTCGATATAATTTTCATGATATCTTTTAAAGTGTCTCCTTTAAAGCTAAAGATGCCGTCTCGCCATGATATTTCAGATTGGACATCGACATTATTTATTGTGACATTATTATTTAATAAGTCTAGTGTTAGCTTCTGATTTGGGATTAATTTTCCGTGATGGTCTTTAGATTCGACTACCACTTTTCCTTCCACTAGCGTGGTGTAAATTTTAGATTCCTCTTTATAAGCTTTAATATTAAATTCGGTACCTACAACCTGAACACTTTGATTTTGATTATTGACTTTAAATGCTGCTCCGGCATGTTTACTACTGGGAGAAATATCAAAATAAGCTTCACCATATACGAGCTCTACTTCACGAGTTTTACCAGCGATAAATGCCGTAGGGAATTTTAACTTAGATTCTGAATTTAACCATACTTGAGATCCGTCTGCTAGTTTTACAAAATACTGACCTCCTCTAGGCACCGTTAAATAATTATATTTAATTTGGATACTGGCGGAAGCGTCATCAACTGCTGATGTATTGTATACTATTTTTTCGCCATTACTTTCTACTGCATTAGTTTTATAATGGGTTTTATCTGTTAAAACCACATCAGTTCCGTCCTCTAAAGTTAAAATAGCCTTATCTGTCCCCGCAGGAATAGATTCTGAATTCACTATACTATCTACAGGCGCTTTTATTTCGGATGTGTCAGGATGCTGCATAAGCATAAAAGTTGCAGAAACAAGTAATACAACTGAGGCCGCAACCGCATATAGGTTTAATTGAAATAGTTTCTTTTTAGAAGCCTGAGGCTTTAAGTGAAGTTCTGTAACTATATGTTGCCAAATCCTTTCTGTAGTTTCGTTGGCGTCGTAAGATTTAGTTGAAGGCACCTCCATGTTATCGGCGGTCCAACGATCGACCATATGCTTTTCTTTTTCGGTAGCACTGTCGTTAAAATAGCGTTCTAATAATTTAGTTACCCAAATTAGTTCTAACCATTTTCTTTTATTAGTGTTCTTCATTTATATAAGAGTTCAGTGCTTTTAGGCATTCATCTATATATCGTTTCGCGGACACTTTTTTTTCCCTCCAAAGTGATTAACAAAACGTTAACTAAAACAACTAATTGGTATTCAGTTTATTAAAATTTCATTTTAACCAAAAAGGATTAAAAACTCGATTTTCACATGTACTTTGATAACATTTTAGTAATCTAACTATCAAATTTCCGAAGACAAAAACATATTAAGTTTGTAGCTACAAAGCACTCCCAACAAAATGCATCGTTCAGATCAGGATTTACTAAATGCCATTTATGATAATAAAGACGAAATAGCTTTTAAAGTCTTTTATGACAAGTATGCCAAATTATTATTAAACTGGGCCACTAAGCGGACTGGAAATAGAGATCTTGCCGAAGATATTGTACAAAATTTCTGGGTTATATTTTGGTCTAAACCTCATACGATTAAAACCGATGAATTTGGAGTCGCCAGAAAATATCTAATCCATTACTTTACTTACAGAATGCTGGATTACTTACGAACCTCGGCTTCAAAATTTTCAGGCCACGAATTCGTATTAGACACTATTGAAAATGAAGATAGTTACCAACACATTATTGAAGATATCCAAGTAAAAGATATGTTAGACATGATAGATCGTGTCTTGGTAAACTTCCCCATACTCACCCAAGAAATTTTTAAAAATATATGGGAACTTAATTTTTCCGTAAAAGAAACTTCTAAAACCTATGGGGTCAGTGAAAAAATTGTAAGAACCCATTACAAAAAGGTGCTTAGTCTTGTTCAAGATCAAACTAAAGCATTTATAGGAACAAGTTCTAAATCATTTAAAATTTTCCTAGAAATTCTCATTCTTGTTGGACTAATAAAATGAAGCACACAGCTGCTTCATATCTCTAATGAGAATGAGTTAAATACAAGCAACTCATCTTTCTTCCCAGATTATAAATGGGTACACGCGATAACGCCGACTTATGCCTATTTTGAAATGGTAGTACGATTTTCAAACTAAGAAACTAAACCTGCTCCGATAATAAACGAACTAAAGTCTATAAACCATTAACTTGTAGTCCATACCCGGTTTAACTCGTAAATCGTACACTCATTGTTGAAAAAAAACTATATATTTATATTATTTAGAATTATTCTAATTTTCATTACATAAAATATAGTATAAACCCCCATTTATAAGTACTTCAAATAAAAATTAACATGCATATAGAATTTTCAGAATATATAAAAGACTTTAAAGCGACTTTAAAAGATGTTTTTCATCAGCGCTATGATATTCATCAATTTAGCAAAGAGCGCAGTTTACCACCTGTAGCCTTAAGAGATATTATGGCGAAATCGCCATTATCTGTTGCTATACCTGAAGCTCATGGCGGACGAGGCGTTAAAGTCGATGAATGTCTAAGAATGTTATCTGCGGCCTCTTACGAATCTTTACCCTTATCGCTAACTTTTGGTATTAATATCGCTTTATTTTTAGAACCGGTAGCCAAATATGCCAATCCTGCTGTAAAGGAAAATATATTTAAACGCTTTCTAGAAAAACAAAATATGGGTGGTTTAATGATTACCGAACCTGATTTTGGTAGTGATGCACTCGGAATGCAAACCTACAACGAAAAAGTAGGCGATTTATATAATGTTAAAGGGACCAAGCATTGGCAAGGTTTAACGGGAATGGCCGATTATTGGCTTATTACATCTCGTGGTAAAAATGCAAATGGAAATTTAAATAGAGATATCGATTTTTTTATATGCGATGTGAGCGAACCTAAGCAACAAATTGTAGTAGAAGAGTATTACGATAACTTAGGGCTTTATATGATTCCTTATGGAAGAAATAAAGTAGATGTACAGATTCCTTCACAGTTCAAATTAGAACCGCATAGTTCTGGCGTTAAAATGATGCTAGATATTTTACACCGAAGCAGAATGCAGTTTCCTGGTATGGCTTTAGGTTTTATAAAAAGAATGCTAGACGAATCTATAACATATTGTAATGAACGTATTGTTGGCGGAAAAAAATTATTAGAATTAGATCAGGTTAAATATCAGATTTCTAACATACAAAGTGCTTATACTATTGCTTCTGCTATGTGCTTTAGAAGCAGTACTAATAGTGGTATTGAAAATGATTTAGCGAATAGCGGTATAGAAGCCAATACCATGAAGGCTTACGTAACCGATCTTATGCAGGAAGCAGCACAAACCTTAACCCAATTATCCGGATCGAAAGGTTTTAAAATGGAAAATATTGGCGGACGAGGCATAATGGATAGTAGAGCATTTCAGATTTTTGAAGGCTCGAACGAAATGCTCTATACTCAAATTACCGAAATGTTATTTAAACTAATGAAACGTAAAAAAGAGTTTAACATTTACAACTTCTTAAAAGAGTATGAACTTACATCAAAATCTTTTGCGTACTTCAAAGAGTATATAAATTTTAATGTGGACACGGACCTAAAGCAAAGAAAAATGATTGATTTAGGAAAAGTTTTTTCTAGAATTATATCTCTTAATTTTGTCCTAGAAATGCAAGAAAAAGGCTTTAGACAAGATTTAACTGCTAACTGTATCGAATTATTAAAGCTAGATGTTTCCAATTTAATTAACGCGTTTAATTCGAAAAATACAGTAATACAAATCGAAGATTATAACGAAAATAGTGAGTGGTATAACTTTATCTAGTCGAGAAAGATTAAAAGCATAGCATGATTTAAGCAAGCGTATAGCATTAATCAAATCGATTAGTTCTATACGTTTGCTCTTTTTAAATTCATTTGAAAAATCAATATCATTTTGAAGGTGAATATTAGCTTGCTATCTTCATCTGTTTGAATTCTGATTTTATTTGAGCTATCCACGTTTTCAAGCGTTCATCGGTAAGCTGAGATTCGTTATCATGATCTAATGCCAAACCATAAAACCAATCGTCGTTGTCTTCAATAGTTGCCACAGATTCTGTGTGTGTATAACCAGCCGTAGGCCAAAAACCAATCACTTTACCTCCATGTTCTAAAACCACTTTAGCGAGTATTCCAATACCATCTACAAAAAACTCTCCGTATCCAATTTGATCGCCTAGTCCGTAAATAGCCACGGTTTTATTTGTAAAATCAACGGTTTTAAAATCATCGAAAAAATCTTCCCAATCACTTTGTAAATCGCCGTCGTACCACGTTGGTAAGCCCAGAATAAGTTTATCGTAAGTTTCAAAATCCGCTACTGTAGCGTCTCCCACTTCCATAACATTCAAATTATTATCGTCCCAAAACCTTATTAAATCTTTAGTCACATCATCGGTTATTCCGGTATCCGATCCATAAAACAAGC
The DNA here is from genome assembly GCF_056238645.1 of Formosa sp. F44. The sequence goes on along the minus strand of NZ_JBWDLJ010000001.1, from coordinate 492,050 downwards.
CTATTTCTTCCATCATTAATCCTAGATTAGTGCAAATTAAATCTGCGTTATTAGCTATTTATATGTCCAAATATACTTATTATTTTTATTAAGTCTAAATAAGTTTTGCTATTTTTGAAGTGTTTATTTCAGTATTCCTAAAAAGGGTATTATAACGAAAATCAAATCATTCTAATAGTATGTGCCATAAAGCAAAGGTCTTGAACCAGACCAAAAACGGACTTCTAGTATCATGCGAATCGTGTATGGTGTATCATTTAACGTTCGGACACTTTTACTTAGAACTCACAGAAATGGAATTCGCCTATTTTGGTGCTTTTATAGACAAGATAGATGTAAACCATTGGCATAATTCCTACTGTGATAATAAGATAAAAAGGAAAATTCCCATTCCAACCGAGCAACCTAACCTTTTTTTAATGTTGAATCCTACAGAATTAGAAGAATTAAAACGTTTGGTATTCTTTAAAGAACAAGAACCCTTTCAATTCATTAGCGCTGCCGATGTCGACTACGACTTTATTAAGAATTAACAGCATTGCTATTTTTTGAAAAAAAAACGAACTACCTGTAGTGCTAAACCATTTACGAGCTGAATCATGGAAAAGTAGAGTATTTAGGCTTTATTCTATAAGCTTATGAGCTTTCAACCAATTTTCGCAATTACGCTTCCAATGCAAATGTATATCGTCTTTACTTAAACCAAAACCATGACCTCCCTTTTCAAACAGATGCATTTCTGTATCAATCTTATGTTCTTTTAATGCCAAATAATAATGAACACTATTCTCTACGGGCACGGATTTATCGTTTGTGGCATGCACCAAAAATGTTGGAGGTGTAGCTTCATTGACTTGCAATTCATTAGAGTAATAAGTTATCATATCTGTGGTAGGAGATTCACCCAATAAATGTAAGCGAGATCCGTTATGCGTCAGCTCATCTGTCATTGAAATCACAGGGTAAATTAAGATCGAAAAATCAGGTTTCGCGATTATCGCATCAGACTCATACACAACATCTTTATAATGTGTAGAAAGCGTTGCTGCTAAATGTCCTCCCGCCGAAAATCCTAAGACTCCAATTTTGTTCACATCCAATTTATAGTCGGTGGCATGCCTCCTAATATAACGCATGGCTTCTTGCGCATCTTGTAATGGCCCAATCGTTTTATCCGTCATAATCGCATCACTCGGTAAACGATATTTTAAAACAAAAGCCGTAATTCCCAAGCTACTCAGCCATGCTCCAACTTTAAGTCCTTCTTTATTCATGGCTAAATGCTGATAGCCACCACCGGGGAAAATAACAACTGCGGCACCGTTTTTAGTGCTTTTTTTAGGTGAAAACACGGTGAGTGTTGGTGTAACCACTTGCGACGTTCTTGTAAGAATCTCACCCTCATAAATTGGGGACTCTACATAATTGGGATTACTAATGGCATTCGGAATTTTAGATTCCCAAAGTGGTATTGTTTTTACCTTCTGACTAAATAATGATATTGACATGCCTAAACTTAATAAAAAAACGAGACAATTGGTCTGAATATTACGGTGGTTTTTTACTATCATATAATCTTGTTTTAATGTTCTATTTCCGAATTAATATCTTTCAGCCTAACCTTGAATCTTTAAAGCGATAAAGAAGTTAAACGCCACTAATTTAGACTCAATTTTATTAAATGCGCCTGATAAATTAGACATTACATACTCTGAATGAAACCTCTTTAAAATAAAAGCTTGACTTAAAATCCTGATAACAGGTTTCACTAATCAAAAAATAAAGTAAACTAAAAACCGCCATCAAGACGGTTTTTAATGCACTGTAACATTTGCCTATGGATTTAGCAGTACCTCTTATCACATACGGTTATTTATAATTTATTAGTGTTTATTCCCTTCGAAAACATAGGCTTCTCCAGGTGTAAGCTCTATTGTAAATTGCTCCGAGCCGTATACCAATTTTTTCGATCCGCCTGCTTCAGAATAGAATACAGCTTTTGTCAGTTTCCCATTGTTCCAAGTGATATCACATTCAATATCGCCTCTAGCTTTAAGACCTGTTATGTGCCCTTCGCTCCAAGCTTTTGGCAGTGCTGGTAATAATCGCAGCGTTTCATTATGCGATTGCAATAGCATTTCTGCCATTCCAGATGTGCCTCCAAAATTACCATCGATTTGAAATGGCGGATGACTATCAAATAAATTGGTCAACGTCGATTTTGCAAGTAAGGCTTGAATATTCTCATGAGCCTTTTCTCCATTCTGTAAACGTGCATAGAAATTTATAATCCAAGCGCGACTCCAACCGGTATGTGCCCCACCGTTTCCTAATCGTCGTTGAATGGTTTTTTGAGCCGCCTCAAAAAGTTCTGGTGTATCTGCCGTAATTTGTGCTAGCGGATACAAACCAAGTAAATGAGACATGTGCCTGTGCCCGACATTAACTTCTTCAAAATCTTCAATCCATTCTTGGATAGTTCCATTTGCTCCAATTTGTACTTTTGGTAGTTTTTTTCTGAGGGTTTCAATCTGTTGTGAAAACTCATGATCGGTATTCAATATTTGAGACGATTCGGTAATTATATCAAATAATTCATTTATAATCTGAATATCAATGGTAGCGCCATACGTTAAAACCGAACGTTCTTTATTATCACTTCCAGGAATAAAAAAGGCGTTTTCTGGCGAATGAGATGGGTTTGTTACTAGATATCCTTCTGGAGATTCCACTAAAAAATCGACTATAAATTCTGCGGATCCTTTTAGCACAGGATAAATGTTACGCAAGTACGCTTCGTCTCCCGTAAATTCGTAATGCCTGTATAACGGAAACGTCATCCAAGGTCCCGCAAGTGGCGATACACCCCAAACACCATCGGCAACTCCGGTGCGTCCAAATGCATCGGTAAGATGATGCAACGTCCACCCTTTTGTACCATACATTTTCTGAGCCGTTACACTACCCGGAACAGTAAGTTTTTCCATGAAATTAGCAAGAAGTAAACTGGTTTCTGGAAGATTACAAACCTCTGCTGGCCAGTAGTTCATTTGCAAGTTTATGTTGGTATGAAAATCTGCATTCCAGGGCGCATTGTAATGCTTATTCCAAACCCCTTGAAGGTTGGCAGGTAATTGTCCTGGTTTACGCGAGGATCCCATAAGAAGGTATCTCCCATATTGAAAATAAGTAGCCATAAGACCGTTATCTACCGCACCGTCCTTAACACGATTTAGTCTCTCGTCTGTTGGTAATGTCACTAAAGTATCTTGTCCTAATGAAAATGATACCCGATCGAACATGTTACGGTGATCTTTTATATGATCTGCTTTTAAAGTGGTAAAAGATTTATCATTTATAGTATTCAAAATCTTTTCAGATTTTAGACTCGGATTAACGCCTTCAGCAAGATCTAAGGTATCGAAATCATAGTTTGTTGTAGCAGATAAGTAAATGGTTAGCGTTTGGACTTTGTTACACGCTATGCCTTCGTTTTTAGATTCTAAATTACCACCTTTATGTTCTACTTTAGCGGTAGCAGCGAATTTCATGTGTGCTCCTGCCGGACCTGCTTTTGGATTTAAAGTATCAATAATTTGACCTATCATTTTAATGGTTCCATTCGCTTCGGATTTTATTTCTACATCGCGTTCACGCTTTAAAGCAACATCTACATTAAAGGGCTGAGTTGCCGAAATACGCACCACTATCACATTATCTGGTGCCGATGCAAAAACTTCTTGCTTTATAACATTATCATCTACTTTAAACGTAGTTGTGGCAATTCCTGAATGTAAATTCAATGCTCGTTTATAATCTTTGGCTTCGCTTTTCCAATGATAATCTAGCATTAAATCGCCAAACGTCTGATAAGAACGCACTTTTGGAGGCGTACCCACCATGTGATCTGACGCCATTTCACTGGCTTTTTTAAATTCCCCATCAAATATAAGTTGTCTAATATCGTCTAGGTGCTCTAATGCTTCTGGGTTATTATTATCGACCTTACTTCCTGCCCACAAGCTTTCTTCGTTAAACTGTATTCGTTCGGTATTGGGATTCCCAAATATCATAGCTCCCAAGCGTCCATTTCCTACAGGTAAAGCCTCCTCCCACTCTACAGCTGGCTGGTTATACCATAAGCTGTACTCAAAACCGGGTTCTTTTTCGGGTTTGGAACACGAGCAAAATAGCAATAAGGTAATACATAGAAAAGTTGTTACTTTCATGGTTTATTAATTTAGAGGTTGGTTAAATATTTATAGTTAGTTATATTTTGTAAACGGCTTAAGTTCTGCGCTCAATTGTTTTTTAATACTTAAATAGCCTGGATTATTAGTAAGGTTTACCTTTTCGTCCGGATCATTAGCATGATCGTACAATTCTGAACCTGCCTCACCACCATTCCATTCTATATAGCGCCATCTTTTGGTTCGAATGGTGTAACCTTGCGCATTTTCATCGTGAAATACTTGAGATATCGCTGGTTTCGCCCATTTGTAATCGGATTCTTGTAAGAAAGGCACTAAACTATTTCCGTCTAATTCCGTTGGAACCTCATATCCTAAAGCATCGACTAAAGTGGGATATACATCCAATAATTCTACAGGGGAATTCACCACTTTGTTATGTGCATTTACACCATATCCAGCTAGTATTAATGGCACTTGTAATGCGCGTTCAAAGTTTTTACGTTTGTACCATAATCCTTTTTCTCCCAAGAAATATCCGTGATCTGACCAGAACACGACGATAGTATTTTCAAGGAGATCGTTATCTTCTAAAGCATCTAAAAGTTTCCCTACTTGGGCGTCGACAAACGAAATACTGGCGTAATAGGCTTGTTTACATTTTTTAGCTTCGTCTACCGTGACGTTGTAATAAAAAGGCCAACCTATGGTATCGCGTTGTATGGCCATAGCTGGCACATCTTCTAGGTCGCGCTTGGCTTCCTCCAAATCAGGCATCGTTATGTTTTCTACGGGATATAAGTCGAAGTATTTTTTAGGTGCAACGTAAGGACAATGCGGATTAAAAAAGCCTGCGGCGATAAAAAAGGGTTGATCTTTATTTCGCTGTATCATCTCTACAGCTCTATCGGCCACCATACCATCTGTATGCTCATGGTCTTCACTAACCGGATCCCAATAGGCCATGGAAATACCCAGTCGTCCTTTCTTTCCGGTTGTACCACCTGGAAAACGAATAATGCTGTCTTCATATATTTTATCTATACCCGCTGGGTTAAATTTCTCGTCCCATGTAAGCGGATCGTCGTGACCATCGGTACCGATATCTCCTGGGTTTCCATGATGAAATATCTTTCCAACTCTCCCAGAATAATAGCCTTTATTTTTAAAAAACTGTCCGAGTGTTACCACATCAGGCTTAAGTTTTCTTAAGTCGTCTCGAAGATGCACAAATCCCGTCGTATTTGGTCTTAAGCCACTCATAACGCTGGCTCTACTCGGACCACAAAGTGGCTGTTGTGCATAAGCTTTATTAAATCGAACGCCCATTTTTGCAAGCCGATCTATATTTGGTGTCTCAACCTGATCACTTCCATAGCATCCAACATCGATATTTAGATCGTCTGCCGAGATAAATAAAATATTAGGAGGTAAAGGCGCTTTTTCGGCACATGAAAACAACGTAAAAACAGCTAAAAAACATAGTCCTAGAATAGCATGTACACTAGGTTTAATATTGATTATTTTCATAAAACTTCGTTTACCTTTTTAGTTTTTTAAGCGCAGATTTACGCCGTTACATTCCTGCTTAGCCAAGCTAATACGCTAACAATGCACTGAATATGCAAAGTGATTTGAATTTTAAAGATATGTAATCTCAATTAATTGTTCTAATTAAACACCTTTACAAAGAACATTTATCAAAAAAAATAAAAAGTGATGTCGATATCTAACCAATTTATGTATTTTTCTTACAAAATCCGTGTGACACCAATTTTGAAGTGTGGCGGTTTTTGCTTAAAATTTATCTTTTTAAACATAAAAAAAGCTTACAAAATCCATATTTTGAATTTTGTAAGCTTTATTAAAATGTTTACTCAAGCGAAACGAAAGACGTTTAACTAATATCTAGGAGTAACATTATTATTGTATCGTACGTTTAAATAATTCGCTATATTTCTCATAACCATTGTATTTTACGCCTTCAGTTTTCCAATGATTTAATTGCTCATCATACACTTTTCTTAATTTAACAAGTTCAGATTTATATTCGGACTGATTCGCCAGATTCACCAATTCGTAGGGATCATTTTCAATATCGAATAACTCTTCTGTTGGATAGATATCTTTGTTTTCATCTTTATAATACCAATAAATATACTTAAATCTGCTATCCATAACTGTTAAACAATGTGTTGCTTGTGGTCCCCAAACTTGAATAATTGGAAGTGTAGATCGGATTTCAGTTTTAGGATTTTCTATTAACGGACGCATACTCTTACCGTCGTAAAAAGATGGAATGTCAACCCCAGCATAATCTAAAATGGTCGCTGTAATATCTACATTTCCTGTTATTGCGGTAGTGGTTTCCGCTTTATGTTCTTGTCTCGGATCTACAATAATAAGTGGTACTCTAGCCCCTTCTTCGTAAGGTAAAACTTTAGAACCTAGTCCGTGTGAGCCATTAAAATAACCGTTATCGGACGAAAATATTATAATGGTATTATCATCTATATTTAATTTTTTTAACTCTGCTAACACCATACCTATAGAATAATCTACTCCATAAATTAGCTGATGGTATTTACGTAGTGCCTCTTGATAGGTATCGTCTTGACTGTATCCCCATTCTTCAAATCTTGGGTACTGTCTTCCCATTTTAGATTGTTTTGACAAATGTGCTCCCGCTTCTCTACCATAATTTGGTAATTTATCGAAAACCACATCTTTATAAATATCGTCGAACATCGGGTCCGGCTCTATAGGTCTGTGTGGCGCTTTAAAAAACAGACTCATACAAAAAGGTTCGCCTTTATCTACAGACTCGTTAATAAAATCGATAGTTGCCGCACCATAAGCACGTGAACTATGCGGATATTTTTCGGCATACTTGGCGATTGTAGGATTATTAATGGTTTGATATTCGGTTTGTCCAGGACCTCCTGCCCAAAAATCGAAATCGTGTTGTGCGACCTCTCCTTCCATTTCCCATTTTTCAGGTTTGTCTGAAACGGCGAAACCAAATTTCCCTGCAAATCCCACACGATAGCCAGCTTGTTTAAGCAACAACGGGTAACTGCTAGACCATTGTTTTGGCCCTAAAGAACCGTGAGAGAAGTTACACCCGGTTTTATATTCCAATTGCCCTGTCATAACATTGGCTCTACTTGCCATGCAAATCGCAGTTGTATTATAATGCCGTTTAAAGACCACACCATTTTCTGCCAACACATCTAAATTTGGGGTTTTAACTTTGTTGTTCCCAAAATCTTTTTGGGTATCGTAAGATTGATCGTCCGAGAAAAAGAAAATAATGTTGGCCTTTTGTTCAGTTTTACTTTGCGCATAAGAAGATGGCAGGCCAAAGTAGCCAAGCATTAAGCATAAGCTAAGCGTAGTTTTAAAAATCATATTGTTATTAGGTATTAGGGTTGATATGCGATAATCTTTTCCTTAAAAGCACCTGTGGTTAAAAGTGGCTTTTAGGACACTATTTAAAACAACACCGTTAGACGTGTTGGAAGCAAAAGATAAATATATAAAAAAAGCCCATAGCATCCACAACTTGGGGCTATAAGCTTAATAATACACCGCAAACTGTTGTTGAAAATACTCTTATTTTTGATTATCGGTTAACCAAGGAGATTGAAACGCTTTTGTTTTGGTTAGTTCCTGTTCTAATCGCTCGCGATCTAATTCTAGTTCCGAATATTCGAAGCGCTCATAAAGAAGGTTATAAGCCGATTGATGGAATCCGTACATTATTAATATATCGAAATCTTTTTTTGCCTTTTCAGAATTCAGATTATCGTTATCAAATTCTATCGCTAGAAGATTAACTAAAGTGTCGTTTACAAACTCTCTTTCGGAAATGGGTTGAAATGTATCGTCCTGTAAAGCGTTAAATTCTTTGAGTATAGCATATACTATGGAATCATTTTTTTCTGCTTTTCTACGCTTCCAAAATTCGGTATAATATTTACTTTGTAAGTCGGGTGTGTTGTAGGTTAATTCTAAACTATCCATAACCGTTTTAAAATTTCGCTTGATATAGATACCTTCAATTAAAAATGCATTTTCACTTTTAGTAATCAGGTTTTCGAGTTTATCGTAACCAAACGTTTTAAAAGATTCATGAATCATTTTTAAATTCGTCGGCTTTCTTATCCATGTGTTTTTTGTCCAATCGCCATGTCTTAATGCAAAAAAAGAAGCCTCGTGTTCGGCGTAAAATGTAGCCTCCCGCTTTTCTTTTTTCATGCAAGATGTAAGTACTATGCTACAGGTTAAAAAGACTAGTAACGACTTCATTGTAATGGTTTAATGGATGAAATAAAACAGGTTTACAAGTGGAGATAAGCAGATGAATACATCTCAATTAGATTATACTAAAAGGACTTTAACTCTGAGGTTTATAATAGTTTTTCTGAAGCCACAACCTAATTTCCTTTCGCAAAGACACTTCAGGTTTTGGCAACGGAATGGTTTGCCCGAACTGCTTGCTTCTGGTAAATTTTGAATAGTTCGCTTTATGTTTCTTCCAAACTTCTGGATACAATTCTAAGAACGTATTAAAAAAACTTTGTTCACTAATTGTGCCTTCTATTTTAGAAAGTACGTCTTTAAATTTTTGATCTTGATCTATAAACATTGTAATGGTATGTGGTAATGAATAAAAGAGTGGATGATTTTTTGGATAGTGCGCCTAACCTAATTCGCCACAAATATAAACGATAATCTAGTAGCGTTTCCTGAGATTGAAACTTTTTAGTTTAGCATAAAAACATAGAATGCTATTCTAAACGTCCAACATCGCTGTAAGGCCGTAATAGAATATAACTAGTTCCGACGGTATTATGCCTTAAGGTCTGTATGTTTTTCGATAGTATTATAAGTAATCCATGCTTTTAATCTGGCCACATAAAACATCTCGAGATAATTCATAGATAAAAATATATTAGACCAATCAAAGCGTTGTGCCTGAATTCCAAGATAAAAGACATGAACCGCCAATCCAGCTTTTGGGATGCATTGCAATTCGATATCAGATAATTGTCTTATACTCTGGTAGCCGTCTAGAAAGTGTGTCTTTTTTAGTTCGTAAGTGTCCTTATCGGATTCAATATGGAATAACTGTTTACAGAAATATCCAATATCTAACACCTGTGCCCCGTTGCCACAAAAATCGAAGTCGTAAATCGTAACATCTTTCCCCTGTGTAATCGCCATATTATCGTACCAAATATCCATATGTACCACGCCGGTTGGCATGTTCTCAAAATCTGATGTCTGATAGAAATCTCGAATCCCTTTTATAAACTCCATCTCTGGTAATGCTTCCGAAAAATGTGTTTTTAGGTGTTCGTAAGGCTGTTCTATAAGCGTTTTTTTGTTGTAAGATATGCGATCGATCTTTGTATTGGTAGTCTGTTTATGAATCTTAGCCATTAACGCACCAATTAAAAAACACGTGTCCTGATCGATAAATCTAATTTTATCACCTTCAGCAAACGAAAACAGCACGACATACCTAATCCCTTCAGGAGCTTGAATCTCCTGAATATATGCGCCATGTTTATCTGGAATAGGAACAGAAACGCTTAAATTATTGTTGTGCAAAAGATTTAAAAGTGCGACCTCTTCATTAATTTCAGATTTCGACCTCCAATTATGACTATACACCCGCAACACGTATTTTGTTTCGTTGTCCGAAAGCATATAGGTGTGGTTCATTCCTGTCCGGAACAGTTTACAGTTGTTATTGTCATGAAATCCGTATTGTTCTTTTGCAAATGTGCCCAACTCTTTTTCTGAGATTGTAGAGGCTAGTACAGGAAATACTTTCATTGTTGTAATGGTAGATACCTTATTAGGTTTGGTTTGTTGTGTGTTTTAACGACGAAAGTATGGAATTAAAAATAGACATTATTTATCTTAACTATCGCAACCTCTATTTAGTACGGCTCAAATATTGTTTTGGTTATTCCATCAGAGCTTTCTTGCACCAAATTTTCACCATCTTTATAAAACGTAACTATCTGTCCTTCTTCCTCTAGATACCGAATGCGATATTGATTATTTCCAAGATTACTCCAATGCCATCCCAGTTCAAAAAGGATAATTCCACATTCTTCAGGAAAATCGGCTGTAATTATTTTGTCGCCATAAATAGATTTATCGGCTGTATATTCTGTGTACAAATGAGGTAGGCATATTGGTAAATCGACTCGTACGTTGGATTCATACTTTTCTATCGCTCTCCATTCTCCGATAATGATATCGGTTTGTGCTTCTGAATTATCATCGCCTGAACAAGACAAAAACATTAATAACGCCATCATAATGCCATAAAATAGTATAACTTTTTTTATTGGAATCGTGTGTTTTAAGTTGATCGTCATATGTTTAGTCATAAAATATTTTTGGTTTATGTGATAGGATTTTTGGAAGAAAATCAGAAGTTAGCAAACAAGCAACTAACTTTGGTTTAGCTAAAATAAGTAATGCTTTTTTACCCTAGTAGCATTTTTTTTGCAAGTTCGGTTGTGAATTCTATTAATAATTTTTCTCCCACCTGAAGTCCGATTTTAAAACTTTTAGCTATAATTTTTCTTATATTTTTAACAACATTTTTTTTTGTTGTTGATGAAATATTGGTTTTAGTTTCAGATATTAATTCAAGTGTTTCGTTTACCTCATTTTGTTCTGTTTCTTCTTCTTTAATTATCTTTTCAACATTCTCAAGAAACTTAATTATTTTCTTTTGTTGTTCAATTGAGTAAGGTTTGAAATCAGAATCTTCGTCAAGTATTTCAAATTTAGGTTCTAATTCATCGAAATATGCTTGAGTGAAATAATCGTCAAACAAAGGACTTTCTTTGTTTGATTCAATTAGTAAAGTTTTCCATCTCTTGAAATAATCTCTAAATCCGGCTAATTTTATATTTTGTGCTCCAGATTCTGTTGTTAATTCATTAATTGGTTTATATTTTATTAAATATGATGTGTCATTTAAAGCCTGAGTATGATTAATTTTTGTAATTTCAAAGAAATAGTCACTATTGACGTCAGTATCGTTGAATCTTATAATACAGTCATTCGTAAATTCAGTTGTGAAAATTTCATTAAATCCACTTGATTCAGTATCTAATATTTTTCTTAATCCAATTGGGATTTTTTTCTTCATCTCGTTTTGTCAAATTACAGGTAACCTCTTTTATAAAAACAAATATAATCGATAATCAAGTCGCACTCCCCGATATCAGTACTTTTTTGTTGTTTTATAAAAAAATATTTTGAAATCAACTACTTGAATTTAAATGCCTTATATAATAATATCTAATATTTTTGAAAGAAATGATTTGTGTTTCACCTCAGTATGTTGATGTATTTCAGTTTTTTTTATAATATATTTCTAATCTAAAATAGTCCAATTGAAACTCATAGATTAATTAGTATTAGCTGATTAATTTTATTATAAAAGTAGGTTTAGTTATGAGTTGAAATTCGAAACTACCAAATTCTTAAACCAATTGCATAGCCTAAACCGATTGACATTACAATTAAGACTTCTATTAGGATATAGATGAATTCTTTTCATTTTAATTTTTTTCAAACGCTTTATTACGTTTACCTAAACTACTCATTTTTCTAAATTTTAATTCATTTTTTTTGTTTTCCGTCAGTCGATTTTAATATAATAAAACCTTCAACACAAAACAAATACAGCTCAATTTCTAGATTTGGCAATCCTCTCCAACGGTCCTATCCTAAAATAGGATTACTACATAATTAGACTGTTAATTAATATGGCTATTTGAGATGTTTTAATTTAAAGATAAATTTATAAAATGTTATGTCTAAACGGCGTGTTCTCTGTCCCAATTAACACACAAATAATGCGCTGGGTTTAATTTAGGTTTTCAGAAATATATAGGTTATTTTCATAGTAAATTTTAAATTTCTATGATAAGACCTGAGCTTCCTGAGAATGAATGTAATAGACAATTGGCTGTAGATAAATACCAGCTAATAGATACTTTACCAGAGGAAAGTTATGATAATATTACAGATTTGATGGCCTACATTTGCGATGTTCCCATATCGTTAGTAACGCTATTGGACCGAGATCGTAATTTTTTTAAATCATATTACGGCGTACCTTTCACCGAAACGACTCGGGATCTTTCTTTTTGTGGTCATGCCATTAATTCTGATGACTTACTTACTGTTGTCGAGGATTCGAGACTAGACGAACGGTTCCATGACAACCCTTTGGTACTCGAAAATAATATTGTGTTTTATGCAGGAGCGGCTTTAGTAAATCCGGAAGGTTATAAATTAGGAATGCTTTGTGTTTACGATACCAAGCCAAGAACATTATCGGATGAGCAAAAAAAGGCATTACTTGCCATGGCAAAACAAGTCACTATGCTCATGGAACAGCGATATCAAAATATTTTGCTTAATGAGTTGCAAGACAAATTAAAAAAAAGAAATGAGGATTTAGAAAAGTTTGCAAGGGTGGTGTCTCACGATCTTAAATCGCCTTTAGCCAATATTATTTCTTTAACAGAATTGCTAGAAGATGAAAACCAAGGAAATCTAAACGAAGAGTCTCAGCAATATTTAGACTATCTTAAATCGTCTTCTTATTCTTTAAAAAATTATGTCGACGGCCTACTAAAGTACTATAAAAGTGACGAATTAACCAATCATACCGTAGAAAACATAGTAGTCCAAGATCTTTATGATGAATTAAAAAAAGTGACCAATCCAGAGAAAAGTGTTGTTTTTCATCTTGAAAGTAATGCGACAGCACTCGAAGCAAATAAATCGGCTTTAATGCATGTTTTAATTAATTTGGTCTCAAATTCTATAAAATATAACAGTAAACCAAAAACAGAAATTACTATTAATATTTCGGAAAACGAATCTGATTATACCTTTTCGGTCCAAGATAATGGAGATGGTATTCCTGAAAAATTTATCGATAAAATCTTTAATCTTTTTACTATTGTTGGTATAGAAGATAAGTACGGAAATATTGGTACTGGTATTGGCTTAGCTTCGGTAAAAAAAATTGTGGATCATCTTGGTGGAGATATAAAGGTGACCTCTACATTGGGTGTAGGTAGCACGTTTTTATTTACCATTTCAAAAAGACAAACGGGCCATTAGCATCCATTCTTCTATTGTCGATTTTCCTTTTAATTTGTAACCAGAAGTCCATTCCCAAGTTTCGTGAAGTCAGAATTCTGCCATTTTTTCTCTTAATTCCAAGAAGTTTGTAAGTGAATCTAAATCAATAATTCCGATTTCATTCTTCGATTGAAGCCTTATATAATCTTGGGAGTATAGGTCGTTCAGTGGCTTTTTCTCTTCAAAATTTGAGCAAGAACTTAAAATCAGAAATAAAATTAATAAGTAGTTCAGGTTTTTCATCAAATGTTTGCCATATAATTCAATTGAATACTTGTAGGTACGCGTACTCAGTTCCTAATGATTAAAAAACGTAAAATGCAAATTATGTTTTAACCGGGATTTGTAAAGATTTCTTGTAAGCTTTAAACTGCCTAAATAAAATTATTTAGGCAGAGGTTTAATCCCAAATTTCATTCGATTTTGTTAAAATAACAGGATAGTTGTCTGTTACAAGTATAGTGTGTTCGTGTTGTGTTACGTAGCCTCCCTTATTGCCCACTAAGGTCCAACCATCATTAAGTTCGACAGCAACAGTCGAGTTTGTCGAGATAAACGTTTCTATAGCCACTGTTGTGTTTTTCTTGAATCGTTCATTATTACTTTTAACCCTGTAGTTTAAAATGTTTTCAGGCTCTTCGTGTAAACTTCTTCCCACACCGTGACCAGCTAAATTTTTAATGACTTTAAATCCTGACTTTTTTGCTTCGGTTTCTATTAAATATCCTATTTCAGAGATTTTCACGCCACCTTTAATATTTTGGATGGCTTTGCGTAAAATATGTTTAGAAGCATCTACAAGCGGTTGGTGATTATGAATATCCTTGCCAAGTATAAATGAACCTCCATTATCAGACCAAAAACCGTTTAGTTCTGCCGATACATCAATATTAATTAAATCTCCTTCTTTTAATATTTTTTTCTCTGACGGTATGCCGTGTGCCGCCTCTTTATTTATGCTTATACAAGAATAACCAGGAAAACCATACGTTTCATAAGGTGCAGATTTAGCGCCGTAACGCTTTAAAATTTCACCACCATAATCATCTAGTTCTTTAGTCGACATACCAACTTTAGCATATGCTCTCATTAATCTTAGTGTTGTTCCAACAACTTCACTAATTTTTTTCATTCCTACTAATTCTGATTCTGATGTTATTGACATTTGGTATATATTAATGGCCTCAACGTTGTAGTATAAGCAATGTTAGGTGTTTTAAGCAGTAAAGTTAACAAATAAAAACGGAATAGAATATACAGTAGGATTTTGATAAAAAGGCCACATAATAGCAATAAAAATAGGTTATGATCCACAGTATTTATTTTTCCAACTTCAATAATTCCGTATATGGATTTCCCTCTAGACCTAATAATTTGGCAAAGGCAGGCTCCGTTTTTATTCCGGTTGATTTTAATTTTTTTATTCTCTGTTTAAATTCAGAACCTTTTTCTTTTAAAACTCTATTTTCAATAATCATATGCCGATATGCATTTTGCTTTTCGGTAGGAATATTTTGACCAAAAATCTCAAACAAAAAATGATCCGTTTTAAATGCCGCAATAGTTGAGTCTATTCCATTTTGTTTTATTGAATAAACTTTAAAGTCTTTTTTGTCAGAAAATTGAGCTAATAAATAGGTCCTAAACTCAGAATGATTTTGACATTCACAAATAATGTCTAAATCACTTTCGGGTATATCAATTTCGATTGGAATAGTTCCAGTTAAAATCGGGTTGTATTTTTTAAGTTTCTCAAAAATATTAAGCTTTTTGATTTCAGAATATGCAAGTCGTTGTCTTGCGTTTCCGGAATTTAAATATTCAATATCTTTAAAATTTTCAATCAATTTATGTCTTTTTTTATAAGTCTTGTATTTAAATATGGCTACAGGTTAAAATTGAATTTACACTGATAATTGACACACCGTATTTGGTCTTTTATAATCTAAAGATAAATGAATTGGTATGTTTCTGTATAAATTAATTGCATTTATTACAGCTCTTTTTAGAATGCGTAAACACTATAACACTGGTCGTACACTATGTGAGCGCGTAATAAAAAAAGGAAAACGTGGGAAAGTAGCATTATTAATTGCTGTAGCTAATACGTTACTTATACAATGCTTTACTATTTATTCAAGCGTTTTATTTGTTCTTTCTCTATTTAATAGAAAACTCATAATTATAATAATACTTATTCCGACTACTACTAATCCGTATTTGAATAATCCTGTAAGAAAAAATGTCGGGAATTCACCATAACGACCTTTTTCTGATAGTTTAACAAGTTCAGATATGATGTTGGAATGCTCTAATAAGAAATAAGAAACAATGCAGAATACGCCAATTATGTAAAGTCTTATGATTTTCAATTTTCTTTTACTTCGATTGAATGTCATCTTCAGTTTGAAATTTTCCGTCTAAACCCGCAGAGGTTATTAAAAATCCTTTTCCGTTTTCCGTTATCTTAAATTCATATTCTCGATTCCAAGCGTCTTTTTTCCAATCTTGTCTTAAAGGACTATTTCCTATTAATTCATTTAAATCTGCTGGGTATTGTCCGAGATTTTCATTCCAATTTTTCATTCTTTCACTCATTTCAGATATTTCCTTTTTTGTTTGTTCTGGAAAAACTGATGTGCTTTGATAAGTAAAAAATAGGATAGCACTTAAACTTCCAATGACTAGGACAGCAATTAGCATTAAAGCACTCGGTTGCATAAAATATTTTTGAATTGGTCTTGTAATTCCGTCTTCTTTTTCCTTTTTATTTATCCGTTTTTTATGTTTATAATCTCCACGAATTAGTCCAATTTCAGCTAAAGTCGAAAGTATTAATTCTATCATTGGGATTGTTTCTCAAATGTGGTACAACGTCTTTTATAAAAACAAATATAACCGATAATCAAATCGCACTACTCGATATCAGTACTGTTTATTATTTCTTAATTATTTTCTTGGTGGTATACGTACCATCTTTTGAATACATCTTAACCAAATAAACCCCTTTACTAAATGCCGAAACATTTATGTTTTCGTCGTTTCCCTGATAAACTAGTACCGACTTTGTATCGTAAATTTCGACTGAAGCCACGTCTACTCCATTAATAAACAGCACATCTTTAACTGGGTTTGGATACAATTTAACACTGCTCGTGGTCTGATCTGTAATAGATAATACGTTGTCGTTTGTGGTAAACGAAACTAATTTTGCATTATTAGATATGGGACCAATACTAAAGGTTTCGGACGTAATAAAATATCTATCCGCTTCAATATAAGTTATCGCTTCTGCTTGCATAAACCCTAGGCTCGAAAGCAACGTTTGCGTGTTTGTACCTGAAAAAACATCACTATCTGTAAACTTTTCACTCACCCAAACAAAAGGTTGTAACACCGTATTATAGCCTACTAAATATACCTTTTGGGTTAACGGATTATAGGTGGCCCCAGTTATTAAACCGCCACTAGTTAAAGTTGTTGTTAAGGCATTGACAGAGAATGTGCCGCTATTTTTAGGAATGGCATAGGCTTTTGTGGTCCCATTTACCCAATTTTTAGTGAACAAAATCAAGTTATTGGTATCTAAAGCAATAAGTGCTTCTGAATCCCATGCTGTTGCATTGGGCATGGCCGTAAAATCGTCTTGATCTGAATAGCTAAAGTTTGTAATTTCTGCAGTTACCGCGTCGGCACTTAGATAGTCACTTTTATTAATAGTGTAAATTTTTAAATCGGTTCTATTTCCACTATTGTTTCCTATATCGCCTATATAAATAGAAGTGTCATCTTGAGCAATATCTTCCCAATCTACGTTCGTGGCATTGGTAATTGTAACAGTTCTTGTTACTAATCCAGAAATGGTATCTAGCTCATAAAGTTTATTTTCATTACCCGAATCGTTGTGAAGAATAAGTTTGTCGTTAAAAAATATAGCTCCAGACGATTCATGTAATGCTGTGGGTAAATCAAACTTTTCTTGAACATTCTCAACTTGGGCCAGCACATGGTAGGTGCTAAAAATAAATGCGGTTATTATAATTATATGTTTCATAGGTATTTATCGTTTGTAGGATTTGGGATTAAAACTCTATGTAATATACATATGTTTATTTGAGATGAAAACAATCCGCTATTATTTTTATGATATACATAGCGGCATACAACATACCTTTAGTATATAAATGCAAGGACAACAGGATCGCTTAACCACCTTATTTTTAAACAAAAGAGGCGTTTTTACAGGTTTAACACGGTCACAAACTACACTAGACTTCGTATTAAGTCTAAGACTTAGTTTTACCCCATGCTATTTTAGTTTATATGTTACTTGAACATAGATACTATTTGTCCTTAACTTAAAGGTATCTGTTTTATATAACTCTGATAGGGCAAACTGATAGTTATATCCTATTCCAACATCAGAACGTTCTAAAAGCTTGTAAGTGATTAAAGCACCAACAAAACCCTCTAAAAAATAACCGTTACTATGTGTTTTTAAATCATTTTTAATTTCAATATTATGATTTAATCCTGCTTTTAAAATGGGTTTAAAATGTCCTGATAACAAGCTATAATCTACTGCTAATGGAATTACTAAAAACCTCTGTTTTATATGCTCTGGGGAATACCCGGGAAAAGTTCCTATAAAGTCACAGGTAGCACAACTATACGTTCCTGTAAAATCTTTATTCGCGTATAACAGTCCGGATGATACTCTTAGTTTTTCACTAATATCGTATTGTGTATTTACCCCAACACTATAATTAGTCTTGTTTAATTTAACGGCGTAGCCATTAACGTTTCCCTCCGTTACAAGATAATCGTTTCGCTTTCCGTTATCGGTAGATAATTTATCTATTGAATATTCTATTCCCACATGCCATTTCGAATCGGATTGTGCATAAACGCCAATCTGAACTAACAGAAATAAAATAAGTAATCGTTTTGTTGTGTCTTTCATACTTTTAATTGCCATTACTATATATCATGTTCTCTAAAGCCTATGTACCTGTATCGTTGAAGATTTTTAATAAAAATTGTTGCATGTTTACGGGCTCTGTTTTTTAAAGTTACCGTCATGACTAAGCATTAATTGTTTATGGCACTCACGGTAGACTAATTTTTAATGAGTTTAATTCGTTCTTTTCATTTTCGGATAAAACGCTGTCAATTTCAGTCCAATTATTGTTTTCTACTAATGCCTTGAATTTATTCCATTGCTTGGCGATGTCTATATTTTCTAATCTTTGGTGATACTCTATTTCATGTTCTAATATTTTAACAGCCTCTTTTACTTTATGCTGTTTAAGTTCTGAAAACAAAATTAGAAATTGTGATTTATAAATATCCTCTCCTCCACACTTTGAATAAAAAGGAAATATGTAAGGCTGATTTACTATTTTTTCGGTAGAATTATAGGCCTCAAAAAATGGAAGAATATTATTAATGATGCGCTCGGACAAGTAATGCGCTAACATTTCATATTCTTGAGATATTCTAAAATGTTTTCTAATAGTTGGATCTATGTCCTCTATCTTTTTTGACCCTACTACATAATATGCATTGGTTAGACCTTCCCAACAGTATGGCACTAATCCAATACGGATTTTTAGAGTGTCTGTCGCTCCGGACCAACTACCACGATTATCAATATCTATAACTTCTAGCAAATCGTTTGTTAGTCTGTAATGCTTTCTACCTTTCTTTTTAAATCCGTATGCCTTAAGGTTGGCACCAATTATATTATTTAATGCGTTATAAGCCGACTTCCATTCTGTTTTTGGCAAGCTCCTAAAAACATTAATCTGCTCAAATTCCGATTGTTCAGATACCGAATTTGAACTCTGCTTTTTAGTTTTACCAAAAATATTGAAGTACTTCATTGTTGATTTTTATAGCTTTTAACTAACGTATGCCTGAAACTAGTTTCAGTTGTAATCGCCTAAAATAATAAACATGGACTGAGATTATCATGATTCCGAAAGAATTTTATTTAGCTATGTTTTTTATCCCATGTATACACCCGTATATTTTCTAATGCACTATTTCTTTCTAAAATCAGATTTATATTGTCTGTCCATTGGAAGCCTGTTTTGTCGCTATAATACAAAACCATGTTTTCTGTCTTAATTTGGTTTATTAGGGTTGATAATTCAGACAGTGCATTATCCATACCCGCTTCTTCAGAACAAGAGATATGCGTAAGATGTTCTGTTTTTCCGCTAGGATCTTCCAGTCCTATTGTGATTTATGCATTATAGGTAGCTACCCAAATAGAGAATTCATCTGTCGGATTTCTGCAGTCAAAATCAAAAGAATTATCCTCCTTGTAACTTATAGTTTTAATAAATTCCGGAAAGTTTTCAATCAAATATGATTTTACTAATTCCGAAAAACGGTCTTGATTCATCTCGTTTTTATAAGCATTTTCTCTATTTTATAAGACTTAAAATCTAACATTTAAAACAACTCCAGCATGCTTAAAAACTAAACATGAGGTTGTAACCATTTATGTAATGTTTTAAACAAGTCTTCCTGTGCCACAGGTTTTACTAAAAAGTCTACACATCCCATTTCAAAGCATTTCTGTTTTTCGTCTACCATAACATTAGCGGTTTGCATGATAATTTTGGCTTCTGGATCTAAAATTAAAATTTTACCTAAAGCTTCTATTCCACTCATTTCTGGCATGCGTATATCTAATAAAACAACATCTATTTTTGGTGTATTTTGGTAAACAGCTATAGCTTCTTTCCCAGTACTTGCAAATAAAATGTGCGCACCCGTATTTTTTAGTATTAACATATAAAGTTTCTGAAACAACTTCCCATCTTCTACTATTAAAATAGTTTTCTCTTTAAGAAAATCAATGTCTCGAATATTAAATTTTTTAGTGTTTTCGTCTTGGTGCTTTTCTATTTTTAACGGAATTGTAAATTCGAACAAAGAACCAGCCCTAAATACTGAACTCACCATTATATCTCCGCCCAATAGGTTAACAATACCTTTACAAATAGAAAGTCCTAAACCTGTACCTCCACCATATTTTTCACTACTCTCGTAGTTTAATTGTTTAAAGCGTTCAAATATTTCAGATTGTTTATCCTTTTCAATTCCTATACCTTGATCTTTTACAAAAAACTTTAAATAATCTCCTTCTACATTAAAACCAAAAAATATTTCACCTTGTTCTGAAAATTTTAAAGCATTATTCAATAAGTTAGAAATAACTTGTTGCAATCGATGTTCATCTGTGAGTAATACTAAATCCCGATATGCTTCTGGGATGTGTGTTCTAAACGTAATATTTTGCTTAAGTCTTACTATTTTTAACTGATTGTAAGTAATTTCCAGGTTATTAATTAAATCTGGAATATGGCAAGGCTTTTCAATAATTTTAATTTCATTAGATTCTATTTTAGCGATATCTATAATGTCATCAATTAAATTTAAAAGTTGCTTAGAGTTACTATCTATAATATCCAGATACTTAATACGCTCCGGTTGCGGTAAATCGTCATTTTTCAACAATTCAGAAAATCCTAAAATCCCACTCATAGGTGTTCGGATTTCATGACTCATATTTGCTAAGAAATAGTTTTTATGAAGATTTGCATTTTCAGCGAGTTGTTTAGCTTTTATCAACTCAAGTTCATTGCGCTTTTGTTGGGTAATATCTCTAGCGGCACCGCGTAAACCAACAACATTACCGGTTTCATCTTTTACAATTTCTCCTTGTGTCCACATCCAGCCAAGCTCGTTATTATGCTTAATTATCTCTAATTCTAACTGATAAGGTTCACCAGTGCGTTTGGTGTTCTCTATGGCCTTGGTTATTCTTTCCCAGCTCTCTTCTTTAAAGAGTTTTTTATGTTCTGTATATTCCGGAACAGATTTATTAGGATCTAACTTATACATTTTATAAAGCTCCGAAGTCCATGTCACATTATCGGTTGCTAAATCTAAATACCAGCTACCTACATGTGTTATTTCTTGAACTCTAAACAGTTCTTTTTCGCTTTTCTTTAGCGCTTCTTTTTTATGAAGTAATTCGGTTATATCGGTAAACGTCGCACCAAACTCGCCTTCAACGGGAGAAAATAAATGAACATAAAAGCACTTACCATCTAAGGTTCTATACTCTTCTATGGCTTGCTCTTCTCCAGTTAAAGCTGTTTTTCCAAAAGTAGAAATCCACTCGGTTGGATCGTGTTTTAAGTAATGAATAACCTCATTAAGCTCATTACCGATTAATAATTTTTTATCTACTCCTAACAGTTCTTCGTATTTTGGATTTACATCTAAATACTTCCAACCAATAGGCACGCCTTTTATATCTGTTACAATTTTTGCATGCAGAAAACCTTCGTTTAAATTTTCAAAAAGTCTCTGATACTTTATACCTGTAGCGACTAATTCTTCTTCAGTATGCTTCAGGTCATTAATATTATACAACGTAATAACAACACCATTTACCGTTTTATTTTCTGTAATAAAAGGACTAATTCGTTTTAAATAATAGTTGTTATAAATATCCTTTACTTGCTTTTCTATAACGGTAAGCTTATCTAAAACAAGCTTAGAATCTTTAATAATTAAATCCCTGGTTTCTTGGCTAAAATTTGAAGTAAAACTAGAAAGCGGACGCCCGTAATCTGCTTCATGCAAATTAAAGATCTCCTTAAGACCTGGTGTAAATTTTCGAATACGTAAATCTCTATCTAAAAACAGCGTGGCAATACCCGTATTGTCTAATAAATTCGAGACATCATTATTTAAATTGGTTAACTCTTTGTTTTTTTCTTGCATTTCGATATTTACCGAATACAATTCTTCGTTAACAGACTGTAATTCTTCATTAGCACTTTGGAGCTCTTCATTAGATGCCATTAATTCTTCATTGGTAGATTGTAATTCTTCATTACTTGTTTCCAATTCCTCTATAGCATTCTGTAACTCTGTTTTCGCTATTTTTAACTCGTTTTCTAAATCTTCTAAACGCTGACTCGACACATGGTCTAGATTTATGTTTGTAATCTCTAAAGGCTGTGGAGCGACCTCTTCCTTATCGTTACTAAACTCTATCAAATAACAACTATCCATGTTATCGTCGATATTTGCTTTATGGAAGTATAGATCGAATAAAAAATTACCATTATCCGTTTTATTTACAACATCCTTAATTACAATGTCCTGATTTCCTTCTTCAAGACGTTTAATACCACTTCTTATAATGGTAGCAATATCCGGGCTTACAGTTTTTAATACGTTATGCTCAAAGACACCTTCGTTATGAGTTAATCGCTTTCCTGCATCTCCTTTTATAAACAGAATATTAAAATGTTTATCTATAAAAATAGAGGCCGGACTAAACTTTTTACTTAAGAATTTATGAAAATATAATTCCGGATTGCCTTTGGTTTTATACAGAGGCTCAATATGGGGTGCCACCGCAGACGGGTATTTATGGGCAATGGAGGAAATACGTCCGCCGTTATTAGAATGCGATGGTATTTGCTTGGACTCGGATATGTTTTGGAAAATTTTCCACTTCACATCAATAGGCTTGAAGCAATCAGATACTTCTCCCAATGATTCACTAGTTCCTAAAAACAAATAGGAAAACTGATTTAAAGCAAATTGAAAGTTAAACATCACTTTCTTTTGGATTTTATTGTCAAAATAAATCAATAAATTTCGACAAGTAATTAAATCCATTCTTATAAAAGGTGGGTCTTTTATTAGGTTATGATTGGAAAACACTATTTTTTCACGAATGCGTTTTATAATTTGGAATTTATTTCCAATGCTCACAAAATAAGTATCTAAATATACTTTTTCTATATCTTTTATAATATTTACATGATACATACCATGCCCCGCAATAGCGAGTGCCCTAGAATCTATGTCGGTTGCAAATACTTTAAAATCTATATTAAGCTGATGGGTACGAATATAATCGTCTAGTAAAATGGCTAGCGTATATACTTCCTCACCCGTAGAACAGCCCGCAACCCAAACCCGTATGGTCTCATTTCTACTTTTAGATTTACATATGTTAGGTATAACTTCTTTTTTTAACCGAATAAAGGCGTCACGATCTCTAAAAAAACGCGTTACACCAATTAAAAAATCTTCTTTTAAAGCCTTTTGTTCTGCGGTGTCACTGGATAAAAACGTCTTATAATCCAACAATTGTTCAATATTATTAATGTCCATCCGTTTTTCTAAACGTCTTAATAGTGTGTTGCTTTTATATTCTCTAAAATCAATACCAGAATATTCATAAATAATGGTAAGAATATCGTTCACTAAGGTTTCGTTCGAGGCGTTTTCCTCTAATTTTTCGGTAAGCAACCCCCTATTAATGGGCTTTTTACAAAATATTTCTGCTATTTTTTGCGGATTTAAAATGTAATCTACACAATTGGTAGAAATGGCCGCATTAGGCATACCATCAAACTGAGCCGTTATCGGATCTTGCACAATAATAGTCCCGCCAGCTTCTTTTATGGTTTTTATTCCTCTGGATCCATCAGAACCTGTTCCAGATAAAATAACACCTATAGAATTATCTTTATACGCTTCGCCTAAGGTGTGAAAAAAGATATCTATTGGGAGGTTTAAATTAGGTTTAGGTTCTTTATCTAATACATAGAGTTTCGACCCCTGAATGTGTAATTTTTTACTACTCTGATTTAAGTAAATACAATTAGGCTTTATAGTCTGCTTATCTTCTGCTGTAAAAATTGGCATACTGGTATGCCTACTTAACAATTCTGGCATTAAACTTTTAAAATCGGGAGAGAGATGCTGAATAATAATAAATGCCATGCCGGTATTATTGGGGATGTTATCAAACAAGGTTTGTATAGCATCTAATCCTCCGGCAGAAGCGCCTATACCAACAACATAAAAATTGGATTTTTTGTTTTTCATAGCTATTAATTGAAATTACAATTTCTAAAGTACTGCTTTTTTATTTTGCAAAGTTTTGAATTGAAACCAGTCAAAAACATAAAAACATTAATCGATTGATAATCAACACCATGGGCTCACGTTTTTTTAAACACATTTTTTTCTATTACTACAAACACCCCATCCACAAGTAAGCTTTTTCTTTCTTTTATAGCTATAAAAATCTGTAAATGATATTCTTAGAATACAAACGAATTACCCACATAGTTGTATCGCCTTTTAAAATCGGTACACGAATAATTTCAAATAATACGGTTTAAGGAACGAAGTCGTAGTATGAAAGAGCATAACTTTTGCTGTATGTAGCGTTAAATATAAGATAACATGAAGTTGCGTAGATAGTATACAAACTAGATGTCGTAATACTCGAAAATCCATTAAAATATTCCTGTAAGGCCGACTTTAACTCAAATAAAACCGACATTAACTCCTACTAAAAACGGAATAAAAAAAAGCCCAAAACACCATATCGTTGATGCTCTGAGCTTGATATACTAACGGTTTACAATAACGTAAACTGTATCGTGTTCATTAATCGCCAAGTGTCACGTATTTTAGACGATTTTCTCATGGTTATAAGAAACGATGTATCGTGACTAATACACTCCATTACAAAGTCGCCACGCTCTATATCTACATTCGGATCTGGATTAGAGGTGTATCGCACTTCTTTTAGTTCGATATCTTTCCACACCACGCCAAAAGCGGTTCCTTTTTTGCTTATTTTTTTGAAATCTTCTAAAGTTTTCATTTTAAATGTGGCAATTACAGCATCTGCTTCCGGAAATTCATAATCAGGTTGTGCCTCTTTAACTATCGGGATTAGATACTTAATGTCGTCTAATGTAGGCAAAGCCTTTAATGCCTTTTTCTCGTCTTGATTCTTTAGTGCTTTAAATATGGTGCTCACTAATTTTGTATCCTGATAGTCTTCTTGAGTAAACGCCGTGTGGGATACAAGAAAAGTAAACATAAAAATGAGTAAGTGTAAGCGGATGTTCATTATTACAGTATTTATTAATTATTTCATTAGTGCGATCTATAAGGTTGTAGCCTCAAAAGCCATTTGTAAACTTTATAAGTTAGGCGTTTCGTTAGGTTTTATACGAATTAATTGTAGCTTAATTATTTAGGATACATTTAAATCTATTCCTTTTAATACAAGGTTTCAAATATAAGATATAACGCCTTTATGGGATAATAAACTAGCAACGTTTTCATGTAGCTATACCACATTTAACTCCTAAATGATGATGATACACACAGCTATAAGTAGAAGAAACACGAACCACCCATCTCAAGTTTTTTTATATTAGTACAGAACTGCGACTTCTAATTTTGTTACTAGAACGCCAACACGGTTTGTATTATAGTCCAATAAATTTAAATGGTGTAGTATTCACAAAAGCACTCGAAGTCTCTCCCGAATAGGTTTTATTATTAGATAAATCCAATTTTCTCACATGGCCTTTATCACTAAAATCCACCTTTTTTAAGTCCACCCAAAATGCATTCGGCGTTAAGGCAGTTTCAAAATAATAGACCAAGTTTTTCTGATCTGCTACGGCTCTCCAACGCGTAGTAGATAAATTAGGGTAACCTTCTATTTCAAATCCGTAAGGCACCGAGACGTTTCTTATCACACTAAATACACTGGCAACGGCCACACGTGTATTGTCGGTTTGTGGGATAGCATCTATAAAAAAAGATGCTCTAGCAAAACGGTCTGCCGAAGTTACCGAACCCGGTAAAAAAGTCTTTCCAGGAATATTTTCCCAGTATTTAGAAATAGCCAATTGCGCTTCGAAAGTCGGATCGTTTGTCATCACGTTATATGCAGCGTCATGATGAATTACCAATTTACCTTTAATGTATTCTAAAATCGCGCTATCTCCCGTAGCATCGGAAATTGATAAATGTACAGTCGTAAATTTATCGGTACCAGGTATAAAATCTGAAACTACAGCAAAGGTTTCTTTTTCTAGCGCTTTAACAGCTTCAGAAACGGTAGCAAAATTATCTAAAACATATTGCGCCCATAACGAAATAGCTATACCTTTTCTATTTCCGCTCTTCTCGAATTTTGGATATTCAGACTCTACCAACCATAACATATTGGCAACCAATCCCTTTTCGTTCATCCCATCGGTAGTAGATATATCCCAAGAACTCACGGCTAAACTCCCATATTTAGAGGTCCATTCTAACGCATTTTTTCCGACTTCACCATTTCGTTTTATACCTCGAGGAAAAATCCATTGATTTGCTGGAATTTCCATAGAAAAATCCATGGTTCGGCCTGTTAGCACGGTATTATTCGGACCCTTATACACGACTCGTGTACAAGCTCTGGATTCGGGTACATAACCAATAACAGTCATTAATAATGCTAGAGTAACGCTAATTATTTTTCTCATAGTAGGTGTGGTTTAGGTTTGGTTTTTTTCAGTTTATTATGCCATTTGCTTTAACTATCATCTGAGTTTTTTATAGGTTTTATGCAGCATAATCAGAACATTAACATATCGTACGTATTTCAAATATAAGATATTATGTGCAGTATCTCTTACAAATTATGTCCGCTAATCGCACTTCTTCAACACACTACTGTCGTTTAATTAATGCAATAAAATATATAATAACACTTCCAAGCGACCTGATACAAGACTATTACGCTCTACTTACGTATTCACACATTGCTTTCTAATCATCTATTATTATAATTCTTTGGAAATAATGTAGGCTGTATATATTAAATACCCCCCCAACAGTAGGCCTGCTTCCCACCTATCCAGTTTTTTTCTTTTACCGGTAAACATGGCAATAATTAAAAACGCTGTACCACCCATTAAGATGTATATATCTTGATTAAAATTAGGGTTGAAACGTATCGGATTCACAAACGTGCTTACCGATAGTATTAACAGCACATTAAAAATGTTAGAACCAATAACATTACCAATTGCGATATCGCTATTCTTTTTAAACGCTGCAACCACCGAAGTCACAAATTCCGGAAGCGATGTGCCTGCCGCAATTATGGTTAACCCAATTATTTTCTGACTCAATCCTAATTCTGTAGCCACCTCTACACTATGGTCTACTACCAGTTTACCACCAATTATAAGTCCAGACATCCCCACGAGTACCAGTCCCCAAATCTTGAAATTCGATTGCTCTGTATACGGTACCACTTCGGTTTTGTCTTGCTTTAACCGACTAAACACATAGTATATAAACCACAAAAAACCGACTAACAATATAGCGCCATCCACTCGAGAAAGCATGGGCGACCGATTCCCTAAAAAATCGTTAGCCAAAATAAATAACAGTAAAGTGACCAGTAGCGAAATCGGAATTTCTTTCCAGGCAGTAGACGATTGCACCGTAATCGGATAAATTAAACCGGCGATACCTAGAATTATAAACAAGTTAAAATTATTACTACCAATAACGTTTCCAAATACAATATCCGAAAGGCCGTTATACGACGCAACCGAATTCACAACCAATTCCGGTGCCGAGGTTCCAAACGCCACTATGGTTAACCCAATAACGAGATCGGAAACATTGTTTTTTTTCGCTAAAGACGAAGCGCCATCTACCAACCAATTTGCGCCATAAATTAGACTGACAAAGCCCGCAATTATAAATAGTGAAGATATTACCATACTGCATCCAAATAATTAACTTAAACACACCAAAACCAGAGTTGGTACATCTCTATCAAATATAAGATTTCTACTCTAAATAACTAGTATATAACACAGTAGAACACTAAATATTTAGCATCACTTAAAGCAACGGTATAATACTCGTGCTGAAACAGTTAGAACATATGCTCTAAAAAAACGCACAATTTCCGTGCTATTTAAAGGGCTATATACAGCAACATAAGCAATACAGCTAATCCGTTTCATACCACGGGATTTCAATAATGCCTATAAATTTTAGCGCATTATAAAACGTGCTCCATAATGCCCCGTACTATTTAAAGTTGTAAAAAAAAAAGAGCCTTTGTGTGATTAGCACAAAGACTCTTTTTACTTCTGTTTAAAAGATTAAATGGTTTCTACATTTAAAATTTCCAGTTTTCTATCGCCATCTTTAAAAGGCCAATTAATCACATCGCCTACTTGTCTGCCAATAGTAGCCACGGCAACATCGCATAAAATAGACAGTTTTCCTTTTTTATTGTTTGTTTTAGTCGTAGCCACAAACATAAATTCTTTTTCTTTGTTTTCGGTATGATCTTTAATTGTCACACGTCGGTTTACTGTAACCACATCTTCTGGCAAATCTCGTCTAAATACCTGATTGGCGTGTTTTAATTCTAAAAGCAGAAGTTCCTCTTCTTGTTTGGTTACTTTTTTTCTTCGGATATGATCTTTAATCATATTGTATATTCCGGTTGTTAAGATTACATTTTTGTCTGACATTGTATTTTTTTATTGCATTCCCGACTGTTTACTAAGTAGTTTAGACTCAATCATTCAAAATAGTGCGCAACATAACGCGCTTCCAGTGTCGAATGATTCTAGTAGTGTAAAGCAGAAATAAGATTAAAATTTAAGAGTAATTGAGAGTAGCCCTGTTCTGAGTCGTAACAGGGATTAATTTATAAACTCTTTGGAATGTTTTAAAAAAATATCGTCGTGACGGTAATATAAAGACAGCGCTATCCTTAACGTTTTTTTTACTGTATATAAAAAATTAACTGCTGTCATTTGTATTATAATTAACGAGTTACGAAGCTAGTCATTATAATTAAGATTAACAATGGTTATGCGAATTAGTATATTAAAGTGTTAGGAGTTGTGGTGTAAAAAAAGCTTACATTATCAAGAGGATATTGTAAGCTTGATATAATGGCGAAGTGAATATTTAGTTGTTACCTGCAGGCTTTCCTCAGCCTCTTATCAACTAAAGCTAAATATTTCATTCCATTTTGATTTGGACATACCTACCTCTTTCAAATCTATGTAAACGTGATTGTAATTTGAAATTTTCACTTTTTTTATAATCTATAAAAGGTTTTGATAATCGGAATGATTCAGCTAAAACCTCCATTGGATTTATTGGAATTACTAATTCATTTTGAACCAATTCTCGCATAAATGGTTCATGGTTTTCACGTTCGTAAAAGTAGTTTTGAGGAACAATCGAACTTACTGTTTCATAATATAATAGAGTACGAGTTATCCAATCCGTTCTTGGAATATTTATGTAAGGATAGTATAATAAATTTTCCATATTTTGGCTTTTTGTCTTATATAAATAATCTGTAATCATATGTTCTACCTTCAAATCTTGAAAGTAATTTTCCAATTCTCGCAATCTTATTTGATGAGTCGATAGTTGAAGGTAGCTTTGAATATAAATCCAATGAGTTCCAATTCATTTTTGTTAAACTTAAAATTTCTGTTGAAATTAAATCAATATTAGATTCTCCATAGTGTTTTGTTATTTTTACTGGAGCTGGAATACTTCTTCCTCCTAGAAAATACTTCCAATTTGGTTGTCGTACAGAAGGTACAATTCCGTGAGTCCATAAAAGAGCTGTATATTTATTTGTAACAATACAAGTCCCTCTTGAAATTGGAAATTTATCAACTTGTAGTTCACTGTTATAAACGCTCATTGCTACAAAACGTGCATCAGGCTCAAAACTAATTTCAATAAGATCTATTTTTTTAATTCCAGCTTTATGTAAACTAGCTTTAATTCCGTCTATTTCATCTTGTGTAAACTTTGTTCTTTTGTGTATAACTACTCTTTCAGGAAGTTTATCTAGTGATTCGTAAAACAGCTCTCTTATTGAAACTCCAAATTGAAAAGCATCTTTAAATGATAAAAAAGGATTGTTTTGCTTATCAAGGAAATAGTTATCGATTTTAGATAACTTATATTTTAAACCCTGACCGTTTGAATCATAAATGTGACTACAACCAATAACAATTTCTGATTTATCTTTTATTTTTGAAATACTATATCCAATTCCGGCATATGCTGTATTTTTTTCCTGATTATTTAAAATCCAAGGTGTTCTTAAAGATTTCACATAAAATGATAATGATAACCACCAATTAATCTGACAAGTTAAATTGTCTTCTAATGTTTTCTCTCTAATTAATTGTGTCGCAATTCCTTTTGAAGCTGCAAATGCTTTAACATAATCGTGTAAATCAAAACTTTCTTCTTTGTTTACAAAACTTTCAAAATTTTGCCATTCGTTTGGAATAAATATAACGATTGTACTTTGACTTTGGGTATTCGCTATTTGTTCAATTTTTGAAGTTATAAGTCTAGCAAGTTTAATTGCATTTTCGTGCGCTTCAACTCCATTTTCACCTCTAAAATTAATATCCAACCAACTTCCATCATTTTCATAGTATGGAATGTTTAAGGGAAGATTATAAATTGATGAAAAGCCAGGGTAATCTATTAAGTAATCAAGGTTTTTATTATCAGTTGAGTGTTTTGTTTGTAGTTTAGAAAGAAAGGTGTAAAAGTTATTTGAATATTTCTCTCCACAAATAACGGATAAGTTTATTTCATTAGATAATATTACTCCATTAAGATTAACATCATAGGGCCGGTTGCTTACTAAACCTCTCATTGGATGGTAATCTTTAAATTCTAAATCTGATGAAATATTACGAAAAACAAGTTGTGGTTCTAAAAACTGGACTCCTTTAAATTGAGTTTGCTTTTTGGCGTACATTTTTGGAGAGTAACTTCTAAATTTAGGGTCTAAAACGGTTATTTCTCCAAAAGCAGTACTTGAAGATATCTGAAATTCAAGACCACTACCAGATTGAAAAGGATATTCAAATTTTATTCCAGGTTTGTTAAATAAAAGCTTATTCCAGTTTTCTAATATTTCGTCATACTTATTGTTATATAATTTCTCTAAGTTGTATTTACTAATAGTTAATTTTTCTGTTTTCGAAATTTCGTGGTCAGAGGTTAAGTTTATTGTTGGTGTAAAAGTTAAGTAACCAAAGCTTTTATTTTTATCAAAGTAAAATGAAAGAAAAAGTGCTTTATGAATTTTAATACCTTTGTATTCACTTTCATTCTTTGTTAACCATATTTTATTTTTATTATTTGTGGAAATTCTTTTGTCATTTGCAAAATGTTTCAAAATTGCCTGAAGCATTAAGGATTTGAATTGCGATACATTTTCGACATCAAACTTACTTATAGACTCTCTTTTAATATCATTTTTTAGAAGTCCTTTAAATGCGTTTGAAATATCGGTTAATGTGCCGATAGCAAATACTTTTCGTTTAAAGAAAACGGCACAAATATTATATGTTTGGCAAATGTTCTTTAAAAAATCCCATGGTTTTTCTCCATTATACTCAATTTCAAATTGGAAAACTTCTTTTGGAAAAACAACTGGGTGCAAATTACTCTTAATATATTTTCCTGTATTTGAAAAATTTAAATGAAACTCTGTTTTTAAATACTCTTCATTTTCTGAACTTTCAAGTGAATTTTGAATTTCTTGCGTAAGAAAATTATTATCCTCAAATGCTGATTTAGCTAAATGAATTATAGTCTTATCAAATCCGTCTGTTGTTACGTAATGAGCTTCTCTTCCTGAATCTCTAACAGTACTAAGCAACTTAGCTACTTCATCTGATATTTCACTTCCATAACCACACCAATACAATCTTCCTGCTCCTTTTTGAGTGAAAGCTTTTGTTATTGCGTCCATTAAAGATGTATCTCTTCCACTATAACCAGTAATTATCAAATTTTTATCTAGATGATAATTAGAAAGATTTTCAATAAACACTTCATTTTGAGAATCTAATTCTTCTACTGTATTTTTTAATGAACTGAATTTATAATCACCATGAAGAGCGATTGCAAGAAGTTCCTTGCTACTTTGATTCCGATAGATTCTATCTACATTATCTAGATTTATTTCTATTGGTGTTAGTTTGTTTTGATGAGCTGAACGAACAATTAGTCCGTCAAAATTAGTAGTCCAAACAGATTTTATGATATTATGCTCTGCAAGTAAGCACAATAGTTTGTAACCAATATAAGGTTCTTTATTTTCTATTAGACTTAAAAAATATTTTCTTCTATCATCACTAATTGGATATGCCTTTTCTGCATAATAAGAATATTCTTCATTTGAGTCTAATTCAGGATATTCCCCTTGACTATCAAGCCATTTTTGAATACTCTTTCTAACAGAATCTTCTTTGTGATTTTTATAATAATCAGATGCGTTTATATTCTTAGAGAGATAGATGTCTTTTTTCCATTCCCAAATACAGTCATATGCAGATTGAATTCCTGAACTTATTGAAGCACCAGCTCCTAACAATATTGAATGAGGAACATCTGTATTTCTTTTAAAAGACCTTAAAAAAGCATCGTAATCAAGTCTCAATTTTTCTGTCATTCAGTTTGTTTTTTTTTGCTTACTGTTAACATTAGTATATATCACATAATGTTCTACCCATCTCAAATATAAACTATCTCTACAAAATCTCCCATATAATTTATTGACACTTATATATTTAATCAATTTCTCATTTTTACACTCCCATTTCACCTCAAATTCCCCAACAAATCAACATCAAAACCTCCAAAACCACAACACCGCGCCAAGCCGGTTTTCAACACTAAAAAAAACCAGTATTAGGAGCATCTTTAGATCTCATTCGTGTCTAATTCGGAAAATGGTCCGTTTTTTAAATATACACCCGAAGCGCTACTGAACGAGACCCGAGCAAGACTCGAACAAAACCCCTTGCCGACCACAATATCGTTTCACCAGCATTCTACCCCGTTCATAACCGTTCAGTTTGTGTCACCATGTGTCAAAACTATCAGAAACAACCTACAAATTAAAATGCTAAAACGGTGCTATTTTCATCTAAACAGCTAGAGTAAACACGGGTTTTCAGATTTGAAAAACACGTTTTTAAATCGGATAATTATTAGCGTTTAAAAGGATTCTGTTTTGGTCTGTTTGCACACCTAAATACCAACGGTTTTGAACCTAAAAAACGAACTTAATTAAAAATGTCAATCTGACATTTACAGCAATGAAAAATTGACATTGATTATGTAAAAATGACATCGAATTCTGTGTATTTTAAGACAATTTTTAGAGGTGATGGGCCATAATGCGTTTTGGTATTTTTTTTGTTTTATAGTAAGCGAAATCAAGAGGGATTTCAAATTTGAAAATATGTTTAATTTAAAATTTTATAGTTATGAGCAATTTAGTAAGTGTTCCTAAAAATGGAAGTTTAGCGAACAGAAATTCAAATCAAAATTTTCCAACCTTATCAACTTGGTTAGACGATGTTTTTAACCGCGATTTACCATCGGTATTTACATCTAACTTTAATACAGGCATCTCGTTGCCTCAGGTAAACATTAAAGAAACACCTGATGCGTTTGTGGTAGATATGGCTGTTCCTGGTCTTAAAAAATCAGATTTCCATATCGATATAGACAATCAGTTACTGTCCATTTCTACAGAAGTTAAGGAAGAAAACGAACACAAAGAAGATAATTATACACGCAGAGAGTTTGGATACTCGTCTTTTAAAAGAACCTTTACACTTCCAGAAAGTGTAAACGACGAAAAGATAAATGCGACCTATAAAGAAGGTATTTTAAGTGTGCATTTACCTAAAAAAGAAGAGGCTAAACAAAAGCCTGCTAGAAGCATTACCATTTCTTAAGCCATGTGCAATTTTATTATGTAAAGTGTAACGTATAGTTGGAGGCCGTGTATGCGGTCTCCGCTATATAATAACAGTTGTTAACCCTTTAAATTTTGAATGTTATGCCAAGAAAATTTAAATCTGGGGATTGGGTTAAAGTTAAAGGATCACGGACCACCCAAAAAATGCAAGTTTTAAAATATGTCCCTAAAAAAGACGGCTTCCTGGGCAGTATAGATTACGATAATTACGTGGAATGCGTCTGGTATAAACATGGGGAACGTAAAGTAGAGGTTTTTCACCAAAACAAACTGATTAAAACCATGGAAACGGGTGGTCTATATAACACCTTTTCTAAACCGCGAAAACGAAGTGTAATCTAAAACATACAGATATGAAAGCATATGTTTTATTAGCCATGATGGGCTTACTTAGCGTGAGTTGCAACGGACAAGAACCTGAAACCCAAAAACGCGACAACACGGTTATGGAACAACCTAAAGGCTCTTGGAACGTGAACAAAGAATTCGACGCCGACGGAAATTTAATTAGTTACGACAGTATTTACTCTTGGTCGTCGCACGATACATTAGATAAGCTTTCGGAGGTAGATCGGGATAGTTTGCTCCATCAGTTTAAATCTAGATTCTTTACAAACTTTTCGGACTTTGAAAACGAAGGGTTTGAGGATGTGTTTACCAAAGATTCGATTTTTAGTAAGCATTACTTTAATGACGATTTTTTTGGTAGTGATTTTGGAAACGACTTTATGGACATCGACAAGATTAGACAACATATGTTGGCGAGACAAAGGGCGTTTTTAGAGAAATATAATAATGCGATTATTAAACCAGAGGACGAAGACTAAAAGTTTTCGTCTTTTTTGTTTTAGGCGTTTGGTTTGTTGTTTGTTGGTGGTTGTTGGCTTTTGGTTAGTAATAGGATGAGATTCTGAAATGAATTCAGAATGACGGACACTAATACTTCGCAAACAGCCTAAAATTTCACAGTGACTTCACTTCAGATTTTACTATAAACTTTCGATAGGCCGGGAAAGGGCGTTTTTAGAGAACAACAATAATATTATTATTAAACCTGAATGGAATGTTTAGGGTATCGTCAACCTGAACTGGATTCAGGTTCTCACAAGAGTTGGATTTTAGCGTAATGATATTCTAAAATAAGTAATGTTCATTTTTTCCATTGATGAAAAAACGAATCCACCCTTCTACTCCGCTCAGGACAAGAATAATCTAGGCTGACGAAACCTTATCCTTCGATAGGCTGAGTAATTCGGGATTATCGTGTTTCTATACTTGTTAAACTAAAGTTTTATTTTAAAGACCACCCTTTATTAACCACAGTATTTCTCCCTCAAATCTTTAGCTTCTTCGTATGTTTTATAGCCGTGTAATAACAGGCCTTCTGTACAATTAATTCGTTTACTAACTATTTGACTGATGACATAAGACTTATATTTTTCAGAGTTTCTAAATCTATCTGGAATAAGTTTAATGGCTTTTTTGGAATCTAGATTTTCTAATTTTCCATTAGTTATAATGGAGTATAAAACGTCTTCCAACTTGTTCTTGTGCCCCTCGTCTTCTAACTTAAAGTAGAATTTTATAGCGTCGTATTTCGTTTTAATCTGTATTTCGTTATTAACGCCGAGACTTTTATGTTCTGTTGGAGTTCTATATGATAAATTAATTCTCTGATTATAGTATGCATTTATCACGATGTTGAGTTCTTCAATATCTGATAAGAGAATTTCTTTTTTATAATTCAAGGTGATCGATTCGTCACCGATGTTCAAATATTCTTTATTCGAAACATCAATATTTTCGTAATCAAAAAACTGAAATACATAAGAGAACCCAATAGGTATAAATCCCACAATAAAAAACAAAAAAATCAATGTCCATAACTGATTTGTTGGAGCTATATTATTATCGATTAAGAATATTAAGAATCCTACGCCAGTAATAATCAAACCAATCGTCATAGATTTGTTCGTTATTGAGGATCTTTTTTTTATACTTTTATGGCTTGTGGCTGAAAATTCCAATTTTATTAATGAGGCTAACTCCTGACTTCATCTAAATACGTGTTAATTAGAAATAGATAAGGAGATATTGTTATTTAATATTCTAAAGATATTCATTTCTAAAACAATAAAAACACACTTGTCTTTAAAACATAAAAAAAACATACAACATCAATACCTTGACGTTGTATGCTTAAATCTAAAGCTTTTGAAGACTGACAGCTATACTTCCCTTCTATCTGTAATCTATTTTGTTTTGCTTTTTAGTTTTTGCTCTATAATTAACCACGCATAATTAAGAAATACCGACCACGCACTTAAATTCGGGTTAGGTTGTTTCCCTTGTCCGAGGCGCTTTATTTGTGTTTCGTACCAGATAATATTCATAGACCCATCGATGCCTTTTACACCGGTCTTTTTAATGTCTGTGTTGAAATTAGGTCGACTGTTGTTAATGATTTCATTTCCCATGTTTGGGAATACAGCAAACGGACGTGCCACACCAATAATATCTAATTGATTAGACGCCACAGCATCTTGCATTACCGACGTTGTACGGAATCCTCCTGTAAGCATTAAAGGCGTGGTGGTAACCTGTCTTACTTTTTCAATATAATCCATAAAGTAAGCTTCGCGCTGTTTAGTGCTCTCTTTTTGTTTTCCCATCATGGCCGGAGCTTCGTAAGTTCCACCAGATATTTCAATTAGGTCCATGCCTGCTGTCGACAAGATTTTAACCACTTCCATAGATTCCTCTTCCGTAAAACCTCCTTTCTGAAAGTCCGCGGAATTTAATTTAATCCCAATAGGAAAATCCTTTCCAACACGTGCTCTTATGGCGTTATACACCTCAACAACAAATCGAGCTCTATTCTCCAAACTTCCGCCCCATTTATCGGTTCTTATATTGGCTTGAGGCGATAAAAACTGACTCACTAAATACCCATGTGCGCCATGAATCTGAACACCAGAGAATCCCGCGTCTTTTAAAATAGCAGATGTATTCGCAAAGCCTTCAATAATGTCTAGAATTTCTTTTTCGGTTAAGGCTTCAGGTATTTTTTTAGTGGCATCTTTTCGACCTCTCGTTTTTAAAGCGACTGCAGAAGGTGCTTTTAACACCCCATTAATTTGCTCCATAGCTTGACGCCCAGGATGATTTAACTGCGCCCATAATTGTGTTTTAGTCCCTTTTACACTTTCCGCCCACTGTTTAAGCAAATCCATGTTTTTACGATCTTGAACGACTACGTTTCGTGGTTCTCCAACCGCATTAGGATCAATCATGATGTTACCGCTAATTAGCAATCCAGCGCCACCTTGAGCCCATACTTTATAAGCATCTATAAGAACCGCAGTAGGCTCCTGATGTTTGTTCGATAAGTTTTCACTCATTGCAGATTTAGCAATCCTATTGCTTAGGACAGCCCCATTTGGCAAAATCATTTCTTGCTCTAATATATTCATGGACGTGATTGTTAATTGTAGTATTTACATTGAATATTCAAAGGTAAATCTAATTCAACCATAGCTTGCATCTCCTGCTCTTATTTATGAAAAGTATATGATTAGGTAAGTATTGTTACCTAAAGCTAAATAAAGAGTGATTTAAACGCTATAATTACAATTGCTTAGCAAATTCAGTGGGTAATGCAGTAACCGACCTGATTTTAATGTCTTTATAATAGATTTCTGCGCCTTCACTCTGCAATTGGATTTTTCCTTTGGTTAATGGTTTAGCAACATCGTTCTCATTGTAAGTCACCGACTTTTCCATGACCAATACCACTTTGCCGTTTACAATATGGTAGGCTTTATCGCCCAAGCACACTAAGTCAATCTGATTCCACCCTTCTAATTTTCCGTAGTTTTCACTTTTTCTACAACGGCCGTCCTCTCCTGTTTTAAACTGCTTATAATCGCTATCTGGATTGTAGATAAAAATATCCCAATCTGAATTTGGTTTTTCTTTCTTAATGGCTCTAATATCGGCTCCAGTACCCGCTATGGTATAATAATCGCCACAATCTTCTTCTTGAATCTGAAATTCTTGAGACTGCATCCAACAGTTCCAAAACGCGCCCTGTTCCCCGATGGCATGATACAACACACCACTATCCATAGGTTTGTCTAAACGCGGTTCGTATTTCTTTTCGCCCCACTTAAACATCAGACTTAAATGGTAGTTTTCGTATTCTTTTTTGGTGGTGACTGCCCCGTATATTTCTCCAGAAACTTTCAGCACCGGTTCTCCATCCATTTCAACTGTTGAAAACACGTTTAACGGATCGTTGTTTAATCCTAAGGGCGTGCCTTCGTCCATACCATTCCCTTTTTCGTACCCTTCAATAGCGACGGTGTGATGCGGGGCTCCAACAAACGCGTCCCACTTACTCAGTTCTAAATCTAAAAGGGGTTCCCATGTGTCGGCTTTGGGCGGATTGGAATTCCAAGAGGTCAGAGTTATACAAAGTAAAATTACGGCAGTAGCCAAAAGGGTTGGTTTTAAAATAGTTTTCATAGATAGTTGTTTGTAATGATGTTTGTATTATTGTTTTCGGTTGATGAGTTTCACAATGAAGACATTGTCTACGCCTTTAAATTTAGGGTTTACAACCAACCAACTTTTAAAGTCGACTTGATACGGCTCGGTATAAATTCCGGTAAGCGGATTAAACCATTGAATTTCTAATTTCTCGGCTTTTGGCAATCCTTTTACAGCAAGCGCACTGTTGGCTTTTGGCATGTAGTATACAAATTCGCCATCCTCAGTATTTGCTAAACAATAGCCACTAGAATTGTAGCGATTGGTAGGTTGAAGTTTTTCAAAGTTAACTTTGTCTAGAAACGCTTGAAAGTGTTTGTAATATTCAAATTTAGGTTGCACAGTAACCTCATCGGCAAACGGATCGTAAATAACCACATTCCACGCCATCCCTTGCCAATAGTAACTGGTATACGTGCCTGCAAAAGCACATTGATAATTGCGCTCGATAGCAGAAATGGGATCGCTATAATTACTGTCTAGAAAAATATCGTACTGACAGGCTTCATACGCTCCATTTTCAAGATTTATAATGGGTTTATTGGGGTATTCTGCTTTCAAACTCAGCATTTTACTATAAATATCGGAGTGCCAGAATTGCGCAGAAATGATATCGACCTTATCCGGATTCGCCTCGCAATACTCGAAATCGTGAACTGTAACCATGCGGTCGTAAGCGTCTAATGCTTTTAGTCGGTCTATACGCTCGGTAATATAATTGGGGTCATCGTAACCATAACGCAGGGCTTCTTTAGAGATGTCCCAAACCACATTACTTTTTGCCTGATAACGTTTTACTACATAGTCGAAATACATATTGTCGGCCTCCGAATTTGCTTCCGGCCAGTTCACCATTTTATTCCACACATAAATCATAATATGTGCAGAAATACCATGGTCTTCTAGTAAATCAATTACACGATCGTAATGCTTAAAGAACTCCACATTTAAAGCTGAATAATCTGGGTTTTCGTTATCGCCTAGAAAAGGAAAAATCTCTTTTTTAGACCCGAAGTCCCATTTAGGGTCGATGTTATCGCTCTGTGTCCAATCTAAATCGTAAGCGTAAACATTCATTATAATTTGATTGAATCCATTGGCAGAAATCGCTTCCACTAAGGTCTTTGTCTTGGTAAGATTGGGGTTGCCATAATCTAGAGCGAACAACCAATCGACCTCGTTCGCCACCAAATTATAAGGTGAACCGTCTTCGTATACAAGTTTCTGCGGATCTGTTTTACTCACGGTAATACCACCGTGAACGTCTGCTTGTGCAGGAGACACTTCGATTATATGTGTAACACCATTTAGCTTTTTGATTGACGACGTACTTACGGACGTCCACGTCCCCTCTTGATTCGGATTGAAACGTACCACCCATGTGTTATTATCGTTGTAAAAACCCGGCACGGTTAGTTGTGAGCCATCAGGTGCTTGAAATGTAGCAGATAAATCGACTTGAAAAGGTTTAGCAATATGGCCTTTTGCAATAAACGTAATATCGACGGTTTCCCATTTATGACCTTGGATTGTTTTTTGGGCATGAGATTGGCACGCTATGGTGAGCAATACGCATGCGAATAGTAAGAATTTCTTCATGTGGTATAGTTAGTTTTGCATGCATTAGGGTGCTATTTTTAGAATAGAACGCAGGTTCGTATTCAAGGTTTTTAGAAGCAAGTTATGCACCTCTAAATATATTGATTTTATAGACCTTAAAGAAATGAAAATCTTAAAAAAGCGTTTGCTTTTTTAAGTAAGTAGTGAAATGTAATATTAAGGTTTCGTCAATCTGAACGTGATACAGGGTCTTATAAAGGTTGGCTTTTTAGCGTAATGAGATTCTGAAATACATTCAAAACATAAAAATTACAAATACGAAAAACCATTAACAGAGCTGTTTTTATACACTAGCCTTAGCCAATTCCACCACTTTCTTGGCTAGAATTAAAGTCGGATCGAGTAACGCGATCTCACGGTTGTGTTGGGTTACTGTTTGGGTTTGTGGGAACATGAGAGGTAATTCGGTGCACCCTAGAATAATTACCTCAGCTTTGTTTTCGATAAGGTGAGACACGCCTTTAAGAATTTCTGTTTTACAATGGCCTTCGGTATAGCCCGCCTTTACGCCTAATACGCCATAAATACTGTCCATAACATAATCCTGATGTGTAGCATCTGGAACCACCACTTGAAGTCCGTAATGCGTTAAAACGTTATAATACACCTGACTCTGTATGGTGCCACTCGTCGCTAAGAGTCCGACATTTGTGCCCGCTCCAAAATGTTCTAAAATGTATTCGGCGGTGGTTGTAATCATATTAATAATAGGCACATTAAGGTGTTCTTGTATTTCTTTTACAAAAGCATGTGCGGTATTACACGGTATGGCTATAGCATGAGAACCTGCAACTTCTAACTTTTTACAGGTTGAGAATAACGCCAAAGTGGGATCGGTTTCATTCTGAATTAAATTGGCGGTTCTATCGGGAATTTGCGGATTTTGCTCCACAATCATTTTAATGTGGTCTTGGTCCTTTTTAGCCGGGGTACTTTGAATGATTTTATTCATAAAATCGACTGTTGCCGACGGACCAACACCGCCAACAATACCTAATTTAAACGGTTTGAGTTGTGGTACGTTATCTTTAGCTAATGCATAATCGGCATACACCGCATTTACATCTATAATAGAAACACCTCGCGCTCTAAGCGGATTGACTAATAACGAGATTTCGGTAATACAAGGTAAAATCACCTCGCAATCTTTGGCTTTGAGTTCCATACAGGCGTCGTACACATACTCTAATGGCAAACCATCTAAATAGCCGTTTTTTATACCCGATTCGCCATAAATGGCATCCATTAACTGACTCTGATTTTCGGGAAATACCAGTTCGTAGTCTTTAAAATAGGTTTTTAATAAAGGGGATTCTTTTACAAAACTAGACGTTAGTACCCCAATTTTAGTGCCTTTCTCATGTTTTAAACTCAGGTAATTGGAGATGGCATCAAAAATATTAACAATAGTAATAGACGTTTCCTTCTGCAATTCTTCGATAAATGAATGACTCGCAAAACACGGCATAAGGATTTTAGACACGGCTTTTTGTTCGAAATTCTGACATAAATTAAAGGTGTAAAACTTCCTAGACTTGATATCTTGCTCGGTAAACAAAGCAGAAGCGATCTGACTATACGGTTGCTGTTCGAACATAAAGTGATAGTGTTCCTGATTTTTTAATGCGGTTTTATTTTTCAACAGTTTAAAAAATAAATCTGCTCCAGACAATGCCCCTAAGCCACCAATTACTGCTATTT
Source organism: Formosa sp. F44 (assembly GCF_056238645.1). The sequence continues at coordinate 450,059 of NZ_JBWDLJ010000001.1, read as the reverse complement.
TTTCCATGCGATTTTAAATCATTTATGTCGTATTCACGGCGTTGTACTACCACTTCTTTACGAGTTATTACGATACGGCTTTTAAGCCCACAATCGAGCAGACTAAAGTAGTAATAAAAAATAGTCTTAAAAATGTTGCGGGTTCTTTAAATACAAAGATGCCAACTAAAACAGTGCCTACTGCTCCTATGCCTGTCCACACCGCATAAGCCGTTCCGATAGGTAAAACTTGAGTGGCTTTAATTAGAAGTCCCATACTAATGCCACAAGTGATAAGAAACGCCACATACCATAGATACATCTCGTTTCCAGTGGCCACTTTAGCTTTACCCAAACAGAATGCAAACACCACTTCGAATAATCCGGCAATGACTAATATAATCCAATTCATAACTTTATTTTTTTGGCAAAGTTGAGAAATGGAAACGAAGTAAAATTTAACAAATGATAAAAAACACAGCCTATTTGACGTTTGCACGTATACGACTTAAACTCACCTGTGTGATGCCTAAATAAGAGGCAATATGCCCCAATTGCACCCGCTGCATTAAATCGGGATGATGTTCTAAAAGTTCGAGATAGCGCTCTTTAGCCGAACGGAATTGTCTAAAAATTAGGCGTTCTTCAGTTTTTATGAGTTCCTGCTCTGCAAAACGTCTTCCCCAATTTGCGATTTGGATGTTTTTATCGAAAAGCGCTTGCAAGTCTTGGGTTTTCAGTTCGTACAATTCGCAATCTTCTAACAGCTCGATATCTTCGTAGCCTTTCTGCTTAGCGACATAACTTTTCATAGAAATGGCCGTATCGCCTTCTTTTCCGAACCAAAACGTAATCTCGTTATCGACTGCATTGGCATAAGCCCGCACTATGCCTTGTTTTATAAAATAGAGTTTAGGTTCCACTTTATCGGCATGTAATAATATATGACCTTTAGCATAATTAACTTCAGAAATACATGCCTTAAGTGTCGCTTTCGACGTTTCTGGAAGCGGATATATGGTGTCGAGAATTTGATCTATATTCATTAAAAAAAGTGTTGTTCAAGTAAAGGATTAGGATTTTAATCTACAGTACCAAGTCATAGGTGAATTATAAAATTCCGTTAGATGCCAAGATACGCATGACTCGAATTTAGGCATTAAAAGTTTTACGCTCTCATGAAACAAGAGGCGATGTAGTAAATAATATAAAAAAAGCTTACAATATCAATATTTTGATGCTGTAAGCTTTACCTGGTCGGATTCTATTCTATTGGTTCTCATAGCCTATTCATAGGTTAAAGTCCGAAATATACGTATAAATGTTGATGAAAAGATTAGACACTATCTAAACGCAACACCTTCTGCAATGGGCTTAAATCTGAAAATGTAAAATGGCTTTGTAGCTTTCCTTTCTCCGTCATTAAAAACCGCACCTCGATTAACTTGTGCCGCCGAAACATACATATAACCATCCAAATGATTATAACTTACACCATCCGGCCAAACCATATTTTCGTGCTTAACTAGCGTGGTTAATTTTCTGTTTTTAGCAAGCACCACAGAAACACTCTGTGTCTCTAAGGCGGTCAAGTATATATTGCCATCGACATCCATACTCATCCCTCCGTTATTGGCTTTTTCAGAATAGGTTTCAATCTTAGAATCTAATGCTGCTTCGGTTAAATCTGGATTCAATAAATCCAGTGTTTTAATACGATAAATTTTAGTCCCATTTAACGGACCGTAATAAATCCATTCAAAATCTTTATCGGAAGTGATCCCGTCATTTCCAACGAGCAAATCTTTTCCGTTTACGGCCAAATGTTTTCCGTTAATTACCGTGGGATGCTGTTCAGGCAATGTGGTACGATGCCCTTCGAGCACCCGCCTTGTTTCCCCGGTTTTCATATCTACCGTAATAAAAGCTCCCGTACTGCCATCTCCTCCATTTCCAATGCCTTCGTCTGCAATAATAAAAGCGCCATGTTTGGTATCGACTACCATGTCGTTGGGCTGAGACGTTTCTACCACAGATGCATCTAAATAATAAATATGTTCTAACTGATTTTTTACCGTATTCCAACCCCCAATTTTTGGCTTAATCGGGTTCCGTTGGGCCATATCAATCATCCAAACCACGCCGTTTGCATCATTTCTAACACCTAAAACATCACTTAAATAATGATCGTCTGTTGTTCTAGGTGTATTCCACGCTACGTTGGGAAAAGGTTGGGCTACTTTGGTTTCGGCATCCATAATCATAACCCTATTTTCTGGTAAAAAAAACGGATGATGACTATACACTAAATCGCCTGAATGTGTAAACGTAATGTTGCCAACAGCCTGATTTGTGGTTGCAAAAACTTCGATATTCTCGGTCTTGGCAAGCTCCGTATGCAATGAAACGTCTTCCTTTTCTTTCGGATTGTTTTTACAACTCATAAAAACAGATACAACCACCATGAGTACAACTGCTTGCTTCATATCGGTATATAGTGTTAAACCTTAAATTAAAAATCTACTTCTTTTCTATGTAAATACAACTTGAAAACTCAAGCATATTCCTATTTCCAAGTAACGATATCGTTAAAATCGCGTCTTGACTTTGGATGAGCAGGATCTTCTTTTCTATGTCCGAATGCCGTCATAAAAGACAATCCATATTTATCGGTGTCTATTCCAAATTTATCACTTAATACTGCTTCTGCTTTTTCCTGATGAAAACCTTCTATCGGACAACTATCTATACCGATTAATGCTGCTGCAGTCATCATGTTTCCTAGGGCGATGTACGTCTGTTTCGAAGACCAATCAAAAAGTTTTTTATCGGTGTCTAAAGCGAAATCACGCTCCTGAAATTCTCTGTAAAATTTAGAATACATTTCGATAGCTTCTGCAGGAAGTTGTTTTACATCTTTCATCATATGCATGATATAATCTGCATCGTGTTTTATCATAGGTGCTTTCATGCTCAGGCCTAAGATAAAATGACTTGCTGTATCTAATTTAGCCGGTGCACCCCAAGCCACAGGTTTTAGTAATTCGCGTAGTTCTTTGTCTTGAACCACTACAAAATGCCAAGGTTCAAATCCGAATGAACTCGGAGATAAATGCGCCGTTTCTAAGATGAAACGAATATCCTCCTCCGATAACTTTTTAGTGGCATCGAATTCTTTAGTGGCATGTCTAAATTGAAATGCATTAATGATGTCTGTTTTTGAAATGTTTGCTGTCTTCATATTTATGATTTTATAATACTATACTTTTTATAGTTGCAAATGTAAGTATAGTAAACTATCTTTGCAATAACGGTTAAAAAGGATAGTATACATTTATGAAAACAAAAGACACTACAATGATTAGTTTTAAAGGCAAAAAATATCCATGCTGTGCAAGTTTAACCATGGGACTGATTGGCGGAAAATGGAAAACGGTAATCTTATATCATTTAACACAAGACACTTTACGCTATAACGAATTAAGAAAATCGATGCCCACAGTTACCGAAAGAACGCTAAGCTTACAACTGAAAGCGCTAGAAGAAGACGGCCTAATTAAGCGAAAAGTATACACGTCTAAACCGCCTTTAAAGGTGGAGTATTCATTAACCGATTTTGGAAAAACATTGATTCCGTTAATTAAATCGATAGCGGAATGGGGCGATTTGGTGGTTGAGAAGTATGCTTGATTGAGTAAGATAAAAAAAGCTCAAAACATCAATAACTTGATATTTTTAGCTTGATATAATGGCTATTTCTATTTGTTGTGTTTTTACATGTATATAGTTAATCCAGGAAGAAAAAATTATTGCTTTTCATGTTCTCGACTCCGCTCGAACACCCTATAAAAACATAGGGTTTTACTATTTTACATTCAATCTAGAAGGTTCATTTACAAATTGAATAATCTTCCGACAATGCCAATAACACCTTCATCGCTTTGTCTGCATCTTTTTTATCTACGAAAATATGAGGTGATTATATGTAATCATAACATATTTCTAATATATGACTCGTAATCTAAATCACAATCTAGAACTACTCATGTTCAGGCTTTAAGTCAGTTTCTGTTTTCCAAAGAATGATATCGTCTATATCATTTTCAGAAAATGCTCCTGTAGTACTTCGTCCGGTTTTAATATCTAATTCTAATTGTTTCAGCAGTTTTTCTGCAATATCAGGACGTGTTTTATAAACATTACGTGTTTCGGCTGGATCTGTTTCTAGGTTGTATAATTGCGCAATAGGCATGGCAATAGATTCTTTTTCGTTTGGTGATGTCCAACCTCCAGACCCTCTTGCTAACAGCAATTTCCACTTTCCTAATCTGTATGCAAAATGTCCAGAAATGGAATGATGTATTACACCCGCTCTTGTACTTATTATATCTTCTCCATGTAATGCTGGTAAAAAACTTACACTGTCTTCGCCACTTTCATTTGGAAGTGCAACTTGCGTAATCTCTGAAAAAGTCGCAAATATATCTGTTAGACATATTAACTGATCACTTATTGATCCCGCTTTTACCTGACCTGGCCATTTTACAATAAAAGGCACACGATGGCCACCATCCCATAAATCGGATTTTGACCCGCGATATCCTGCACTAACATAATGACCTTGTGCTTCTAATTCGGGAATATTAGCGACCTTTGATGCGCCATTATCACTCGTGAATATTACTAATGTATTTTCTGATAATCCACTTTCATCAAGTGTTTTTGTTATTGCTCCTACTGTCGCATCTGTTTGCATTACAAAATCTGCATAATCGCCCAGCCCACTCTTACCTTGCCACGCTTTTGAAGGCACTATAGGTGCATGAGGAGAACCTAAAGGGACATATAAGAAAAAAGGTTTACCGTCTGTTTTTTGCGCTTTATGTTTAATATAATCTACAGACTGACGAGTTAGACGGGGAAGCATATTAATAACATCGTCATGAAGAATAACTTTATTGTTCTCTATAACGGCTTTCATATCTCTTGCATGATGAAACCCATGATAATAATCGAAACCTCTAGCAGTAGGTCCATCTGGAATTATAGATCCTATAGGTGGTAAATATGTTTTTGACTGCTTTACTAAAGGTGTTTTTGAAACGGAATCTAAGTACTGAAAATTAAGATGCCACTTTCCTATTAGAGCAGTATGATAACCTTGATCTCTTAGAAAATCTGCTATAGTATGGCGATTTTCTTTAATCAAATCTGGAGCATAACCTTGCACCACACCTTTCTGTAACGTTGTACGCCAACTATAACGCCCTGTCATAATACCATACCGTGTTGGAGTACACACCGACGATCCAGAATGTGCATCGGTAAACACCATACCTTGCTCGGTTAAAGTATCTATATGCGGTGTTTTAATTTTACTGGTTTCTGGTGCTAAACTTTGTACATCGCCATAACCCAAATCGTCACAAACAATGAATACAATATTGGGCCGATTTACACTTGTCTGAGCAATACCACCCCAAATTACAGTTACTAGCATTATAAAAATTAATGTAACATTACACACATTTGATTTTTTCATAACCAGTTATTACTTATATATTTAGATTTAAACTTACCATATTCATGCAATACATTTATAGTAACTGTTGTATGAATAATTTACAGCTCTAAATTTACAAATTCAAGGTTATAAATACTATCGTATACCTACTTTATTTAAAGTATTGAAAGGCTTAAAATTCTTTTTTTAATGTATTTAATTTCAGGTTCTTATTTATCTTCCGACAATGCCAACAACACCTTCATGGCTTTGTCTGCATCTTTTTTATCTACGAAAATATGATCGTGATAATAGCCCGCAATCACATTACAACTGATATTATGTGTTGCTAATGCGGTTGAAAATATAGCAGTCAATCCCACAGCATCTAGCGATGAATGAATGGTTAGTGTTATCCATGATGCAATATAATCATAATTCAAATTTAACTCGTCTGCCTTACTTTGTTCTATTACAATAGTGGTTCCCTCCTCTTCTAGAAATTCACAAATGGTATCGTTTCTACTAATATGATCTAAATCCTTAACCGTGCTAAATACGTATGCTCCAGGATGTAGTTTGGGTGTCATGCCTTTTAATAATTGAGCGATATCGGTTTCTCCAGCCATTTTAATTCGTGTGTTTTCGTTTTTTTAATTCCTATTGAAAGGCTTTTATTATCTCTAAAGTAGATTTATGTGGTCTTCCTGTCGCTTTTTCAAAATCGGACGGCACATCATTCGCGCCATGTCTTATCCCTTCGTAAATCCCTGCAATCACGGTACCTAAAAAGTCACCTAACTCGTTTTTTCGCTCTTCCAAATAAGCATCGACCGAAACAGAATGATATACTAAATTTGTACTGTAAACAGCATTAATATACTGCGCTAATTGGGTTTGTGTTATAGGGTCTCCCACAAGATTGTAAGTCTGCCCGTTATGTTTGTCCTCTAACAACATATGTGCATAAGCCGTTGCCAATTCGTCTCGACTCGTGTAGGTACATAATCCGTCAGCCGCACAATTTTTAATTTCACCGTCTTTTACATAAGTATCTATATATTCTAAATCGGGTTCTATATAAATACCGTTTCTACCAATTACCCAGTCCAATCCAGCGCTTTTTACATCTAATTCGGTTTGCCTATTGGATTGCACAATCGGACTAAACGCATTGTGTTCTTCCTCGCCAATAATACTGGTATACACTATTTTTTTAACGCCATTTGCTTTAGCGGCTTCGATAACATTGCGATGCTGTTGGATTCTTTTTTGAGGTTCGTCCATGCCAGACAATAGCATCACCACATCTACTCCTTTTAAAGAGGCTTCTAAATCTTGTGGTTTATTATAATCGCCTTTCCGTATTTCTACACCTAAATGCTTTGCTTTTTCCGGAGTTCGGGCAAGGCCTATTATATGATCTGCTCCTATTTGAGTACGTAATTTATCTATAATTGAAGATCCCAATTTACCACTTGCCGATGTTACTGCTATATTCATTTTCTATGTTTTTTATAGAGTCATTTGTTATTTATAATTATATACGAAACGACTTCTTTTTTACTACAATTAAAGTGTGAAGCGTTTTTTATTCCAATCCTTTTTTATCGGGATTCCAGAACGGTTTCGTTTTTATTTGTTTAGTATTCCACTGTAATTCATTCTTGAAATATGAATTTAAAGCGACACAAACTCTACTATCTCCCCCAATATATACCATTCTATTTCCTTTCATTTTAGGTATCATGTCGTTTACTAATTTCAAAATGTCTGCTATGGCATTTGGCTTTAAATTATAAAAATTAAATGGATTTGAGCCGTCTGTATCTTCAAATACATGATTTAAATCACTGTAAATAATACTTTCCACCTGCTTCTCTGGCAAATGTCTATTAAGCATATACAAATGAGACAATGCCGATACATCACCAATCATTAGATAACTATCTGCGGTTTGGTCTAATAAGAAATTCCCTTTTTTCCATTTAAAATATACCGTTTCGCCTACTTTACAATTCATAACCCAATGTGCACCAATGCCGCGGCTTTCTGTAGCAATAGCCAAGTCTATAGTTCCTTTGGTTTTATCAATATCCCAAACACTATAACTTCGTACCTTATCTTTCATGGCTAGGGTGTCATTATCGATTCCTACACCTAATCTTAAAAAATACCCTGGCTCAAAATCTGCGGTTTTAAAACGTTCGCTTTTAAGTTGGATTTTATAAACCGATGGTGATAATTGTGCTTTCTCACTAATACTAGCGGTTTCTAAAACGACCTTTTTTAATATGTTTTCTATTAAGCTCATTATAAAATTAATGCGTTAATACTTGTTTTCGTTTGCGTCTTTCTAAGAATTTATCTCTAACGATTGGCATTCTAACCACAAATCCTAAACTCACAATAACCGCGTAAATAATCCACGTTTTATCGAGAATAGCAACGTGGAGTAAACTTAAACCAACAGCAACATACGCTAAGCTTTGTAGTTTTTTCCAGTTCTTTTTTAGTCGTTTCATTGATTTCCTGTTAGATGTAATAAGAAGTGGAATAAGTATTAAAACAGCGATACCTCCAGCGATATAATTAAATTGTGTAAAGGTTTCTAAGAGGCCTTCGGCCGATATAAAAATTATAAAATGCAGGATGCTCCATATAGCCGTAGCGATTCCCATAGCTTGCCTAACAAAAAGATGTTGTATTCCGAAAATTATAAAAATTGGGGTTAACGTTAATACGGCTGTCATCCACCGAATCGCAAACTCACCTGAAATATGATATAGCATATCTAGTGTAGTCTGTTCACCTATAGTGTTTTCAACCCATGAAATTGAGAGTCCTTTGGTAACATCAACCTGAATCATTTTACCAATGATAATCATGGGTAATACAGCCAATAGACTCACAATCATCCAGCCGTAATTTCGTTTTAAAAAGGACATTTATTGTGTTCTTAAAGTTTCTAACTCCAGCTCTAAAGCCTCGGCTTTATCTTTAAATTTTTGCATCGCTTTCTTAAGCTGACCCACTTTTTTTATAAGTTCATCGTCTTGTAAAGCGTCATAAGTGGTTTGTCCGTTTGCTTCTTTTATCACTGATTTACCTCCACATGTTGGGCAATTTGCTACAGTACTCATATTATTTAGATGTTTTTAAATGATCGATAACTCCTGTTAAAAAAACCGTTTTTAATGGTCTATCAGGCTGATTTTCATATCCCACAATTATCGAAGTATGGATTATCATTTTATCTAAGTCGAAGATAATGGTTAGATAATCTTTTAGCCCCGTTTCGTGCCAATTTACGAGATAGAGGTTTTCTCCAATTTTACGAGAACGGTACGGAATATCTGAATTCCCTTTCCCTGTTCTTGGTCCGCTAATCCATTCATATTGGGCTTTCCCTTTGTCAAACGCCATATGCAAGGCTTTCCCATCTTGATACTGAAAGTTTAACGAATAGCCATCCATATAATGTTCCGGAGTATTAAACTGAAATTTAGCATCTTCGGTTGTTTTTGTTTGTGCAAAACCTTGTCCGATACCAATGACAAGAAGACAAATTAATGTGACTAATTTTGATTTCATTTTATTCTGATTTAAAAGTTATAATTAAAAATTAAATTTTCCGTTGTTGTTTTTTCGTTCAGATTCTGGCAAGATGGTTTCAATGGTATCCCAATGCTCTGCGATTTTTCCGTTTTCTATGCGGAACAAATCATAAAAAGATGTTGGTATGCCTGCAAAAGTGCCTTCGCTAACAGTTAACACAAAATTACCTTCACCCAGCACCATATGATTTTTATTAATCACCATAGTAATGCCTTGTTTTGCCATGTCTTCTAGCGCTTTCCCCAAACCTGAAACTCCATCGCCAATTCTTGTATTATGCTGTATGTAGTTGTCGCCATCAAAATAGTTGTACATTTTATCGAACTCCCCATCAATTAAAACAGTATTTACAAAGTCTTTTACCAAGGCCTTATTTTCCGCTGTTTTATCTAAATCTGTTACCGCTGTAACACCGTCCGTTTGTGTTCTTCCACTTGGATTTGTAGTCGCTAATTCTGAAAAATTATCCCAATGTTCTATAATCTGACCGTTTTCAAATTTAAAGATGTCGAACCCTATTTTCGGTCCGAAAAAGTCGTATTCGGTATGCGTAATCGCATAATTCCCATCTTGAAAAGCGCGCACTACATTGGCTTTAAATCCGCCTTCTGGAGCATGATGTAAGACGTCACCAAAACCTTTCAATCCGTCGGCAACGGCAAGATTGTGCTGGGTGTAATGTGTTGGATTAATATAGGCAATAGTCGATTTGTCGCCAGTTTTTAAACTTGTAATTAAAGCTTTCGCTTTGTCTTTATTTGATATTACTGAGGTGATTTCCATCTTTTCTAAGTTGTTATTGATTTGCTGTTGACTTTGTGCATGGCTAGTAGTTGTTAAAAGCACAACAGCAACCGTTGTAATGATGTGTTTCATGTTCTTGGTTTTAATTATAGTACAAAGATGAAACAACTACAGCGTGTAGAAAAGATGAAAACGGGTATTAAAATGGTTAAAGTTGAACCACTACTGTTTTATAAGTGAATTTATAAACTCTTTTGGGGTTAATCCTGTATTTTTCTTGAAATATTTAGTGAAGTTGGTGGGATCTTCAAACCCTAAACGATAGGCCAATTCTGAACTTTTCATCCTAGAATTGATTAGGTTTCTTTTCGCTTGAAGAATAATATAGTCATCAATCACATGTTTTGCCGTTTTATTAACCAACTCTCTGCAAACGGCATTTAAATGCTTGTAGGATATGGCCAATGCTTCGGCGTAAAAACTAGCATTCCTACTTTTTGATAGGTTTAATTCTATTAGCGAAGTGAATTTATGAAATAGGTTGATTTTTGAAGCATCCTTAATATGAAAGGTTTGGTGTTGCTTAATATCTTCAGCTTTAGATATTAAAATAGTAAACAACGCATTGATAATATTTTTCTGATTGAAAGAACCAGACTTGTTATATTCTTTTTGTAAAAGATTAAAATAATCTATAAAATCTGAAGTTTTAGGAATCTGTGATATGGGAGAAAAGAGTTGCGGATTAAATAATCTGAACACAAAATCTTTAGATAAGTTAGAAAAACAATCCACAAAATAAGCTTCGGTAAAAATGATACAAAACCCTTTTAGTGTTTCTGAAAACTCGAAGGCATTAACTTGTTCTTTAGTTAAATACACCAAACTATTTTGTTGTACAGGAAACCAACTAAAATCGATAAAATGTCTTCCAGATCCTTCTGTAAAAAAAATAAGATTGTAAAACTTAAGCTGATGTGGTAATTCTGGATTATGACTCCCCTTATTTTTAAATTTTGCAATTTTTTCAATAGGCACTATTTCAAAACCGAAATTTTTAGAGATTTCAGAATCGAGTTTTTCAGGATTAAATGTAACAGATGGAATGTCTTTTGTCATAGTACCTAGATTCCCTTTATAAAGAATGCACAATCAAATTTTAAATCACTAAATATATTACTTTCTATTCAGATAAAAATTCAAAGCACAGCGTATTGTATAATTACGGCTTTATTAGCAACTAAAAATGAATTGAAAAACCACTACGCGTTATATAAAACATGTCCTTTGCAAAAGACAAAAGCATGCTTGCTTAGAATTTCATTGATACAATAGGCCGTTTCATTGATAGTATACTGTTTTATCACTTACGGCAGTTATATTTACCTCCTTGACCTAACAACTAAAACAAATAGTAATATTATAAATCCTATTATGATAAAATATTTAAAGTACTACGCCCTAATACTTCTATGTTTAAGTCTAATTAACTGTAGCGCATCTGAAGATCAAGTAGACACCGAATCGGATTCTGATGGAGATTCCACTACGGAAATTACAGAGACGACGGATGTTCCGGAGGTATATTCTAAAATTTACGGCGCCACCAGTATTACAAGCGACGGCACCTATATTACCATTAAAACTACCGGAACACCAGATCATAAAAGTGTGTATTACCCAACCTCAAGTGATTTATACGAGGACTTTAGCGGCACCACTTTCGAGGGTTATACCTTCAGAAAAAATCCGAATACGATAACGGCTTTCGACTATACGTTTAAAATCCCATTACATCCAAAAGTTGCCACTAATCACGTCGCGACACCGCTAGGTGCGATAGGTGTTTCATTAAATGGTGTGCCTTTATTTAATCAGTATGCAGGACCTAATCAGCCACTGACCGACGAGTTTCAGAGCTTCGATAAATACTGGGGACATCCCACAGGAAACGGCACATTTCATTATCATATCGAACCCTTATATTTAACAACCGTAACAGCTAGTAAGTCTGCTTTATTAGGATTTCTGCTAGATGGTTTTCCTGTGTATGGTCCTGAAGAAAATGGTGAAGACGTTACAGGATTAGATGCCTATCACGGGCATACGCATGCTACAGAAGATTATCCTGATGGTATTTATCATTACCACATTACAAATACAGATCCGTATATAAACGGAAACGGATATTATGGAACGCCTGGAACCGTAACACAATAATGAAATATAGCTATTTAATATTCTTGTGTATTTACTTGTGTTCGTGCAATAGCAAAACGAACGACGTGATTGTGGATAAAACCTTTCCATCGTCATTCGTTTTAAAATCTGCAACGTCAACTAAAAACAATATGCTGTATGTACATGATACCATCTATTCCGGTTTTGTGTATGAGCTCCATCCAAAAACTGCAGACACACTTGTAATGGAAGGCTATTATAACGGATTAAAAGAAGGCGTTTCTAAAAAATGGTATGCTAAAAACCAAGTCATGGAGATACGCCATTATACCTCAGGACAAAAAAACGGAATGCAAACTGCTTATTGGGAAAACGGATTTAAACGCTTTGAATATACCGCGAAAGATGATGCGTATGAAGGTGAATTAAAAGAATGGAACAGCGATGGCTTCTTATTTCATTTGGCAAACTATAAAAACGGACAAGAAGACGGGGCTCAAAAACTGTGGTACGATAACGGAAAGATTAGAGCCAATTACGTGATTGTTGAAGGCAAAAGATATGGATTATTAGGAACTAAAAATTGCGTAAATGTATCGGATCGTATTTTTATTACTCAGTAGTATTTTAATTATAAGCTGTAATCACAGCAAAAAGCAAGAACCTAACGTAAAGGAGACATTAGCGTTGCCCTATTATAACGACCCAACGTTTACACCGGTTTTTATTCAGGACACTTCTCGCGTTACAACAGACATCACGCATACTATTGCCGATTTTGAGTTTTTAAATCAGGATAGCATATTGGTGAATCAAGATTATATAGACAACAAAATACACATCGCTAACTTCATTTTTACAAGTTGTGGTAGTATTTGCCCTATCATGACGGAGCATTTAAAACTAGTAAGTGATAGTTTCCAAAATGATGACACGATGGTATTTCTATCGTATTCCGTGACGCCTTGGATTGATACACCTAGCGTGTTAAACGCCTACAAGAAAAATCAGGGCATAACGAATACCAACTGGCATTTTTTAACAGGTGCTAAAAGTGACATCTATGCCCTAGCCCGACAGTCGTATTACGCCGAAGAAGATATAGGTTTTAGCAGAGATAGCACAGAATTTCTGCATACCGAACATCTAATTTTAGTGGATAAAACTAATAGAATTCGTGGAATTTATAATGGCACTGTCGCTTTAGACATGACAGCCCTTATTAATGATATTCGGATGTTGCAACATGAGAGGTAATGGGTTTTTATGGTAAGGTGAATTAAAAAAACAACAAACCCTTCTATTCTATTCATTCTAGAAATATAATTATTAAAATCAAAAAATCTCAGGCTAATGGTTAACCTGAGATTTTTTGATTTTTTACAGTTTATAAACTACTGTAAATATTAGAATTCACTTATTTTGAACAATCAACCCTTCCAAATAACTCGGATAATTAGCACCTTGACCGCCACCTCTTGTAATGGAATCTCCGAAACATATTATGCTTTGATTGTCTTCTACCAGCTGATGATCTTTTAAATAATTATACACGTTTTGTGCTATAAAGCGATAGCCTAACGCTGTGGGATGCACACCATCTTTTTTACCGCTATTTTTTTCATTTTTAATCATAAGATCTTGATTGTGCTGTGGCAAATTCAAGCCTTTAAATTCAGCATTTAAATCAAAAAAATATACTTCGTTTTCTAAAGCTAAGTTTTTTACAATTTTTCCTACTTTATCAATTTTCTGGTTAGGCGCTTCTTTAAACATAGTCCGGTCATGTCGTGCTAAAAGATAAGTACTATCTACTGGTATAGGACTCATTAAAACCAACTCACTTCCACTCGATTTTATTTTTTTAATTAATGTGTCTAGATTAGCGGTGTAACTATTATAATCAATCATTTTTTTAGAATTCAACATATCGTTTGTTCCAACCATCATAATCACTACATCTGGGGTCTTTGCAATCACATCTTTATCTACTCGTTTTAGCAAGTCATTCGTATTATTTCCACCTACACCGGCATTCAGAACTTTGATCTTTTCTTCTGAATTTGTCACTGTACAATTCACAGATAAATCGTTCAACTTCACTGGCATTCCTGTGTAATTAAATAGCTGAATATTTTTAGCTCCAGCATAAGTTCCACTCGGTTTATCTGGATTTCTGTAGCGGTGTACATCCTCCCAAAACGATTCGCCAAAAACGATTGAAGTTTCAACACTACGCTTTTTATTCTGATAATTACGAATCGTAATATGATGACCTGAACCGTTAATTTCCGCCAAACGTGATACATTGTACTCACTTACGCTATCTGTCAACTCTAAATCAATTTTACAATTTCTTATGTTATTACCCACAAAAGTAATTAGCGGACCATATAAAGCATCGCCTTTAGAGTTTTCTATAACGCCGTTATCTCCCACAGAAAACCCTTTTTCCTGACACCCAATAGCTGTTGAGCCTACAATTTTAGTCGGTGGTAAATTGGCACTTAAATCAAAACCAGAACGCATATTTTTAACGGTACAATTAATAACCGTAACACCTTGGGTTCGTCTTCCGCTTAAACCTCCGGAAGGATAGGTTCTAATACCGTCTTCAGACAATGATTTTATTTCGTTTGGGAGAATGACTCCAGGCGGATAATCACTTTTAAAGCCCACGCTGAATGCAGGACCAGAAGTTTCTGCAAGCATCTCGTTAGTAGACCTCATTTTACCTTCTACATAGCAATCTTGTAATAACGTATTTACCGCGCCTTGCATAAAAATACCATGACCAAAGGCATGAGACACCACTTTACATCCCAATAATTGCGTATTCGTGCCTTCTACTAGTAACACCGAATGTTTTTGAGTTTTCACCAAAGCATTACCTCCTTTTCCTAACAAATGACCATACCCATACGGATAAGATCCATGCACAAATAAATCGGCATCTTTAATGATATTATCATCTCCCATAATGCGTAACATTTGAACACGATGAGCTGGCACATGATTACCAATATCTTTTCCTTTTAAGCCTTCTATATAATTGTTGTTTCCACTGACTAAAAATTCACTAAACTCACTTTTAGGGTAATTATCATGTAGTTTACCATCAATATTAAGAGTCACTCCAATTAGAAAATACTGACTATTATTGCCCGAGAAATGGATAAGAGAACCAATACGGAAATCGCCTTTCTTCTTATTATTCTCACCATATTTGAAGATACTTAGTTCGCCTATTTTTATAGAATTTATAGCGTATTCGCCCGGTTTCATTTTAACCAACACATTATTTTTCTTAGCATATTTAGCTAATTCTTTTACCGATTTTATAAAAATGGTATCTCTTGTTATCGTATTGGCTTGTGCTGTAAACACAACCATGATTATAAACACAAGGCTAATTATTTTTTTCATTTTATTACAATTTTAAAGTTGATTCTTTGTGACGAATTAGTTCTACTTCAAATAGTGGAGAAACTAAATAAAAATATGGTTGATTCATTTTTTTAATTATGCATCCAACACCAAATTAAGTTTGTTAATTACCTCAGATTTTATCCCAAATAAGCACCATGTCTTTCAAGCTCTTGTTTTAATTTACCATAATTTAAATCGTTAGGCAATACATGTTCCATAACAGATAAACCTGCAATAGTTCCTGCCCCTTGGCCAATAGCCATGGCAATAGGTGTCACTCGTAATCCGGCACTGGCATGATGATCGGCTCCAATAGCTCGCCCCGAAAGCACCAAATTATCAACTTCATTGGTTAACAAAGAATCTTTAGGAATGTAATATGCCCCTTCATCTTTTAAATGCACAGTATCTGTATTACCTCCGTCCGGAGAATGAATATCTAAAGGATAACCACCAACAGCAATCGGCTCTTTAAATTTCACTTCATTAACTAAATCTTCTGCGCAAAGCACATATTTAGCATGTGGATGACGCGATTCTCTAATCCCAATATGTGGTGCTGTACTTACAAAAGTGGCATTTTCAAAGCCTGGTGCATAGTTTCTAAGGAAGTTAAAAATTTCTACACATTGTTTACGTCCCATAGTTTCTGCCTTACTTAAATCGAATGGATTTAAAGGGTCAAAACCAAGTACGCGAGAGGTATTAAAAATAAATTCGCCTTCGGTATTGGTTTCAAAAAACAACACATTGTCTCTAGGTACTGTAACCTCACCTTTAGCTTTTGCTTTATTCCATAAATCATAAAACCCCCATGTAGAGATACGTTTGGTTTTCTTCAGAATTTCGGCTTTATCGGCAGAACGTTCTTCTGCATCAAACTGATCCCAATTATTAATCATGTATTCACGAAGTTTTTCGGTGTTTACATTCCCGACTTTAATATTAGTGGTCATGGGTTGTGATTTGTTGTCTTCTGGACGCCCTTCTGTAAACGGTACACCAGACAACTTTACTATTTCACTATCTCCACTCGCATCGACAAACACCTTGGCTGGAATTTCTTGAATGCCTCCTCTGTTATGAATAAAAACTGAGGTAATAGCTCGGCCTTCTTTTTCAATATCGATAAGTCTTGTGTGATACAATATTTCTGCACCAGCTTCAATTACCATATCCTCTAGCGTCACTTTCAACATCTCGGCATCAAATGGTGTCACTGTAGAACAATAACCTGTACCATCTAAAATATGCCCCGGACTTGCGCCTTTAGCCACTAACCTGCTTACCATTTCATTTGGGCTACCAAAAACCAATTGCCGACCAGCACGATTGTGAAAAGTCATCATTGGGCCTACACCCATCGCTGTTAACGAGCCTCCTAAAAATCCAAATTGCTCTATCAATAAGGTTTTAGCTCCTGTTTTAGCTGAAGCCATAGCCGCATGACTTCCAGAAACGCCTCCGCCCACGACTATAACATCGTATCCTTCTATTTTTGTTGTATTGAATGTTTTCATTATAAATGTATGTTTTTGATTATTTTTAAAATCTACTCTAAAAGGCAGATTTATATTGTATTTGAACTAAATTTTGATTGTATTAACGCGACTATAATCACGATTATAGACCCAACGGGGAACCACCAGAAAAAACTAATACCATCGTAATGCATAACTGCTATAGCCACAATAGCGAGCATAGATCCTGCCATAATTCCTGTAAAATTTCCTTTCCGCATTAACGCTAAAAAAGCAATTCCGATTAAACTCCCATAGGCATATCCTGGCACTTTAAATCCTAAAGCCAATAAGCCCCCATCTTGAAAGAAGCTAAAAGCATACGCTAAACATGCTAAAATCACGCCCCAAACGATTATTGCTATCTTAGATATTTTGACCACTTTAGTCTCGTCCATGGTTTTTAACTTAGGAAATATTAAAGAGCCTACCCCCATAACACTAGTTTGCGACAGTGCGGTTAAAGCAGAATCCAAGGTAGAAATACCTGCAGCAAACATGGCGGCTATAATTAAACCAGAAATCCCATTGGGCAATTCGTTTACCACATAATAAGGAAAAATTCTATCGGGTTCTGAACTGATTGAAGCCTGAACAATGTCGGACAACGGATTGATGTTGTAATACGCAACCAAAGCAATACCTACAAAAGCCATAATCCAAGTGGTTGCTACTCCAATCACAGAAAAAGCAACCGCTTTTCTCGCTTCTTTCAAATCTTTACAACACAAAGCTCTTTGAGTCACCACCTGATCGACCGCATTAGACCCAAATTCGAAAAACGTACATCCTAAAATTCCAACCCATAACGTGTAGGTTTTATGCGGATCTAGAGATAAATCTAAAATTACCAATTTGGCTTTTTCATCGGCTATAGCCATCATTTCTCCAAAACCTCCAGGCATATCTCCAATGGCATAAAACAATGCAAAACAGGCACCAAAAATAAAAATGACAAACTGAATAGCGTCTGTCCAAACTACTGTAGTAATCCCTCCAATATAAGACCAGATCACGGCAAACAAGGCAATTATTCCAATACAAACTACAGTACTTTGCGCCGTAATAACACTTAATACTAAAGCTGTACCCAATAAGCGTACACCTTGACTCATAGTCGCACCAACCATAAAAAACGTTCGCGATAACTGACTCACTTTTACACCCAAGCGGTTTTGAATAAAGTCATACGGACTAAAAATGCCTTCTTCGTAATATTCTTTTAATAACACGTATACAAACAAAATGTTACCTAGAGCGAAACCAATCGTCATTTGTAAATATGTTAAGTTTCCATTCATGGAAAACACAAATGCGGGAACGGCAATAAAGGTAGCTACACTGGTTTTTGTAGCAATTAACGATAATGAAACTGCCCACCATGGTAAATTATTTCCACCTTTAAAAAAGGCATCTAAACCTTTGTCTTTATTTTTAACCAATTCCCCAACAAGGGTTGTCCCCAATAAAAACACTATGAGTACAATCCAATTGGTGGTTGAAAAATGACTCGAAGCAATATCAGCTTCATTTTGGGAATACATAAACAATGACCCCAAACTTACCAAAGTATATATGCTATATTTTATAATTTTACTCATGGTTTACACTGTGTTTAAACGTATTATCGACTCCTAAATCTTTAAGCATTTCGCCGTTAGAAATCACTGCATTATGTTGCGTTAGTTTTTCAAAAACAATTGGCATTCCTGTTTTGTTGATTAATGTGATATTAAATGCCCCTGAAAAGGCTTTAGCATCTTTATCTGGATATCTGTAACGATGCACAACAGACCAAAACGACTCGCCAAAAACGATAGGGGTTAGAGTCGCTCTTGATTTGTCTTCAAAATTTGACAACGTGATTTTATGTCCTGTTCCATTCAGTTCTGCCAAACGCTGAACAGGATATTCTCCTACGGGGTGCATTAATTGCAATTCTACTTCGCAATTTTCGGTAGTATTGCCATGAAAGCTTAGAAGCGGACCATACATCGCATCGCCTTTAGAATCTTGAATCACAGCATTTTTAGACACAGAATAGCCTTTTTCCTGATTACCGATAGCGGTACAACCTTCAATAAACGTTTCACCTATATGTGCACTCAAATCAAATCCGGAGCGCATGTTTTTAACTGTGGTATTTATCACTGTAATATGCTCTGTTTTCCGTCCTACCAAATACCCATACGGATACGATCTTACACCGTCTTCAGACAGCGATTTAATTTCGTTAGGCATTATTTTTCCTGGCGGATAATCACTTTTAAACTCCGAGTCGAAAGCAGGACCAGATGTTTCTGAAAGCATGGTGTTTGTTGTACGCATCTCGCCTTCAACATAACAGTCTTTGATATACGTATTGTATGCGCCTTGCATCACGATACCATGACCAAAACCTCTAGTAATCACCTTACACCCCAACAATTTGGTATCTTTCCCAGACACGAGTAACGAGGAATGTTTTTGTGGTTTTACTATCGGATTAGCCCCTTTCCCCAACAAATGGCCATATCCATACGGATACGAACCTTTAATATGTAATTGAACATTGCTAATGGTATTTCCGTCGCCCATAACATGCATCATAATAGCACCACGAAGCGGTATCTCTTCACCTAAATCTCGAACTTCTAAACCTTCGATAACATTGTGATTTCCGCTAACGAAAATTTCAAAAATATGATCCTGACCAAAAGCTTGATGCAAATGCGTATCGATATTAATTACAACATCATTTAAAATATATCGACTACCATTCCCAGAAAAATGAAGCAAACTACTAATAGGGTAATCTATACTTGGTTTACCATCTTTATATTTTTTAAGCAGTATACGCTCACTTAAAGTTGTATCATTTAATACATAAACCCCAGGTTTTAATGTAACGACTACATCATCTTGCGATATATATTTAGCGAATTCTTGAAGAGAATCGACCTCAATACGCTCTGTTTTTGGTTTACAGGATAGCACTACTCCAATTGCCAACAATAGCAAAATAATTCGATATGTAAATATGTTTTTAATCCTCATTTAAAGTCAACTTGAATCGGTTTATTTCTTTTTGTCTTCTAATTTTTTCAACTTGAGTAACGCTTCCATATAATAATAATCTGCATAAATGATTGACGCATCAATTTCTGAATTACGTGGATGATGCCCCGTAGAATGTAGTAGTAGTGACTGATTAGTAGCATTGCTTGAGTAAGCATCTGAAGAAAGCATTGTTAAAAAGCGTTTAGCTTCATTAAAATATTTTTCTTGTAATTGCTTGTCTTCAATTAAAGTCGATAATTCTAACATACCACAAGCCGCAACTGCCGCCGCCGAAGCATCTTTTGGCGCATTAGGAATTTTTGGATCATCAAAATCCCAAAATGGTATCCCGTCTTCTGGTAAGCGTTCCAGATATTTATCAGCTAACTTAATAGACGTTTCTAAAAATTCTTTTCGACCTGTTTCTCTATACGAAAAAGCAAAACCATAAATCCCCCAAGTTTGTCCGCGTGCCCACATAGAATCGTCGGCATACCCTTGGTGCGCTACCCCACGAATAAATTCGCCTGTTTCATCATCAAATGAGCCTAAGTGATATGTTGAATAATCTGGTCTTACCAAATTTTTCATAGTGACTTCGGCATGACTTTCTGCGATATCATATAATCTTTTTGACCCACCGTTTTTTGATGCCCAAAACAGCAACTCCAGATTAATCATGTTATCAATAATAGTATTGTGTGGGTATTGTGGTTTACTTGGCCAAGAATGAATACTTCCTACTTTAGGATTATACAGCGATGCTAACGTATCTGCAGCGGCAAGCATAACCGTTTTATAGGCTTCGTTTCCGGTTAATCGGTACCCATTTCCAAAACTACAATACACCTGAAATCCGATATCATGATCTAAGGCCTTTGAATACGCTATAGTCTTAATAGGTTCGGTAAATTCCTGAGCGGCGTGTTTCAAGTTCTCATCTTCAGAAAATTCGTAAGCATACCATAAAACCCCAGGCCAAAAACCACTACACCAATCCCGAACTCCAACCAATTCCCACTGTGTATGTTCTTTAAGAATTGTTCTAGGGAAACTGTCTCGTGTTTTTAATGTACGGGTAGCTTCACTAATTTTTTCGGTATTCGCTTTTAAAACCTGGTCGACCTCAAACGTGTTCGTTTCTTTTTTTGATTGATTACAACTACAGAGTATGAATACTGCACCTAACAGGGTAATGGTGTTCCTAAAAATGTCCATGCTTTTATATTTAATTTTTGAGTTTGTCTATGGAATTATTTCGATACCCTAAAATTAGTTTTTCAGTTAAAGAACAGGTCTAAACTATTGTTCAATATGTCCTAATTATTATCCATTTTATAGTTCTACACATCAAAAAACTCAATAAAGACAAGGGCTTACAAAAATCAGAGGCAAATACATTACCCCAATACCTTTGTTTTATTTCTAAAAGAATTAACTCACGAGTTTGTACCCTAAATTGAAACCAATCCCCCTGCTAAACCGCAAAATGAAACGTAACTAAAAAATAAAGAGACCGCTATAAATTAATATGGCGGCCTCTTGTATAAACGTTGAAATCTTTATTTATGTGTTTACTCTCTTACGCTTTAAAAGCATGAAAAGTATGTTTTTTTATTCCTTATTTCTGTTTTGGTTAATATATTCTGTAGGTGTAAGATTATATAATTCTTTAAATGTTTTACCAAAATAGGTAGAAGAACTAAATCCTGACATATGTGTAATTTCTTTAATTGAATGCGCGCTATTCTGCAATAAGTCAGATGCATATTTTAATCGGATTGTACGGATAAATGTACTCGGATTTTCCCCCGTTATAGATTGTATTTTTCTAAACAATTGAGAGCGCCCCACACCCACTTCATTTAAAATAGTATCTATTTTAAAATCAGGATCGCTAATATGGTTTAAGACTATTTTGGTTATTTTTTCTAGAAAAGCTTCATCTATGGCATTTGTAGTGAGTTCGCTTGAAGGAAGAAATCCTGATAACACAGAGAATTTCTCTCGTAACTTTGCCTTAGCTTCTAATAAATTTTTAATCCGCGCGCGCAACACTTCAATTTTAAAAGGTTTAGGAACATAAGCATCTGCACCATGATCGAAACCAGAAATTTGATCATGATCTCCTGTCCGTGCGGTTAATAAAATAATTGGGATATGGCTCGTCTCTAAGTCCGATTTTAAAGCTTTACACATTTCAAAACCATCCATTTTTGGCATCATAACATCGCTAATAATAAGGTCTGGATATCGTTTTAAGGCTTTCTTCAATCCTTTTTTTCCATCCTCGGCCGTAATTACATTATAGTAATCTTCTAAATCGTCTTTTAAATGTACCCTTAACTCTCTGTTATCTTCTACAATTAAAACGGTATGTGTTTTTAGCGTTTCCGTGTTGGATGCTTTCTGTTCTGTATCCATTTCGGTATTAGACACCAATACATCATATTCTACCGATTTCATCGAATTTATTAAAAACTCGTTTTTTTCATGCGCTACTTTAGCGAGTTTGCCTTGAGTTTTAATGGGTAGTCTTACTATAAATTCACTTCCTTTTTTAGGTGCGCTATGTACTAGAATTTCACCTTGATGCATATCGACTAAACTTTTTGTAAAATGAAGTCCGATACCCGTTCCTGATTTTGTTTCGTCTAAATTATAAAACCTAGAAAACACATGGTCCAGTTGCTTTTTCTTCATACCACGCCCCGTATCTTTAATACTAATTTCAACGTAGTCTGTTAGCGATTTCGAATTAAATTTTAAAGGGTTTACTTTTGGCTTCTCCACTGATTCAACCGATTTTACGGTCACCGCAATGTCTCCGCCATAATCGGTGTATTTTATCGCATTAGAAATTAAATTCGTGATGATTTTCTCGACTTTATCAAAATCGTAAATTCCAGAACAATGCGCCACATCAGACTGAAACGTATAGCTAATTTGCTTGGTTTCTGCTAGCCCTTTAAATAGGTGGAAAATAGTTTCGGTAAACGCCACTATATCTCCACGCTCTAATTGCAAAGGCGCCATTCCTGCATCCATTTTTCTATAATCTAACAACTGATTAATTAAATGCAACAAACGTCTAGCGCTTCTTTGAGCTGTATGTGCAGACGATTCGACCACATCGGTTTCTTTTATATGATTTAAAATTTTATCTAACGGATTTAAAATTAAAGTTAATGGCGTTCTAAATTCATGAGATACATTAATAAAAAACTCCAGTTTCATTAAATCTAACTTATGCTTCTGTGCATCTTCAATAGTTCTAGAATACAATCTTAAAAATGTCCAAATCAATAATGAAGCTATAGCAAAATAGGCCACATACGCCCACCAGGTTTTCCAAAACGGCGGGGACACTGTTACTTGTAGTGTACGTGCTTGTTGCACGTCCCAGGAATCGTCTAAAGATGCTTTTACTTTAAAGACGTAATCGCCTGCTTGTAAATTCGAGTAATTAACTTGTCTATTATGTCCGGCTTTAACAAAATCGTCGTCTACACCTTCAAGCTGATATCTATATTTAACTTGATCTGGGTTGTTTAAAAACAAAGCTTCAAAATCGAATGAAATGTTGTTTTCGTTATGGTTTAAGTGAATCTGGTTTGTTTCAGAAATAGTCTGCTTTAATAACACGTGCCCATTTATAGTATCGCCAACGTGAACAGGTCTATTATTCAGGTGAAGATTAGAAATTACTGGCGAAAGTGTCGTTATGGAATCTGAGAGAATGGACTGTGGATCAAACACATTAAATCCGTTTAAACCTCCTGCTAAAATGCGACCATCTGTTGTTTTTTCTATGGATTTACTCTGGTATTCTATACCTTGTAAACCATCTGTAATATTGAAATTTTTAAAATGATGTGTCTCTGGGTTAAAAACGGACATACCACTTTTAGTAATTAACCAAACCTGTTTTGCATGGTCTATTGTTAGGCCTACAATTAAATTATTCGGTAACCCATCTTTGGTGGTATATGATTGTAAGTGTTGAAATTCCGAATCGAATTTATGTAATCCGTTATCGGACGCCAACCAAATAGTACCAGAAGCATCTTCAATAATATCGTTTATACGTACCCCTTTTATGTTCTGATGGTTCACCGCTTGCACCTGAATATTTTCAGGGATAAAAGCTTCTAGCGTATTTAAATTTAAACTGTTTAAACCTTGCGTGGTCCCTATAATTAATCGGTTTTTCGAATCGACAAACAAAGACACTATAAAATTACTGGCTAAACCTGTATCAACATTAAACTGATTTTTAAACTGATGGAAACGCTCTGTTTCTGGATTATACAGATTTAATCCTTCCGATTTTAAACCCAACCAAATTCTATGTTCGGCATCTTCTACCCCAGTCCAAACCGAATTCTGCGCTAGCGTAGTTGTATCCAATTCATGATGCATAAACTGTTTAACTTGTCCTGTATCTGGATCAAACCGATTTAATCCGCCGTCGAATGTGCAAATCCAAATATATCCATCGGCACCTTCAAAAGTATATAGAATTTTATTGGAGCTAAGTGTATTAGAGTCGTTAGGATTATGAGTAAAATGTGTAAACGTCTGCGCTTTTTCATGAAACAAGTTGAGTCCCTGATTATACACGCCTAGCCAAATACGTTGTTTAGAATCCTGTAATACAGACTGTACAATTTCGCCGTTTAATCCCTTAGGATTATTAGGTTGATAATAATAGTGACCGAATGCATTTTTTGAAAGTTGAAGTTTACTTACGCCTTTATTATAGCTTCCAATCCAAAATATACCCGTATTATCTTGAAAGATTTTGGTAGGCTGATTGTTTGGCAATGAAAATAAATCGGATGGATTATTTACAATATGTTGCTTAATGGATTTAAAATTCGCATCGAACAGATACAGTCCGTGACCATCGGTAGATACCCAAATGAGGCCTGTGCGATCTTTATAAATGTCGTTTATCGGAATATGTTTATCGACTAAAGCTACCTGATTAAACTGATTGGTTTTTCGTTCCCAATGCACCAAATTAGCCAAGTCATTTCCTATCCAAAAATCCCCTAGCGCATCAATATATATACTTTTAGAAATATGGTTTAATTCGTAAGACGTTTTATGCTCTATTAAAATCCGTTCGAAATTATTTTCTTGTGCATTGTACTTATTTAGGTGTGGCCCATTAGTACCAATCCATATGGTATCTTGCTCATCCTGAACGATAACATTTACAATATTATTATCTAGCGAGTACTCGTTACCACTCGAATGTTTATAATGCGATATGTTAAACGGAGACGATGCCTCTTTATCTGGATCTAATTCAATTTTCACAGCACCAGAATTGGTTCCTACCCAAACAGTATGGTGTAATTTATCGTAAAACAATGTATTAACAACGGTACCGTTTTCAGCGCTAAAATCAATGTTTTTAAAAATTTGAATACGAGAAAACCGATTCGTTTTTTTATTCAGTACATTTAATCCATTATTGGTCCCAATCCATAAATTCCCGGCTTTATCTCCAGTAATGGCATTAATTCTAATGTTACTAATTGTGGCCGAATCTGTTTCATCTGGTCGAAACACTTCAATATCGTAACCATTAAACTTATTTAAACCATCAATAGTTCCAAACCACAAATACCCATCTTTATCTTGAAAAATATCTAAACAGGTACCACTAGACAAGCCGTCGACAGCGTTAATATTTTCAAATTTCAGAGTGTTATATTGAGCCGATAACGAAACAGAAAACAGAAATAAAACGATAAGCGTATACCATTTTAAACTCATAGCTGTTTTTTAAATTTTAGAATCATATGTATTGAGGTTAAGCAGAAAAGAATATGCAAACCTTACAAACATAATTAAATTTAATGGCTAAATAAACTGTTACAGTGTCCAGTTTAGGTTTTGAATTTTGGATTGATTATTATCCTTTTAATTCTTTATTAATACGGTAACCAAACCGCAATTTCCTGAACGTTCAAAACTTTAGGTCGGAAACTTAAATTCTATTTGATAATCATTTCTCAATAACTTAAACTTATTTAAGTTCGACTTACATCAAAAACCTGGATGGATAATTAAAACTCTAACAACCACAAAAAGTCAAGTAAAAGCTACCAAGGTAAACGTAAGCAAAGTAAATTCTATTTGCCGATACCATATAGAAATCTACCATATACAGAGCGAGTTACTAGAAATTCAAAGCACAGAAAATAGACAATAACATTAATTTACACAGTAAAATCAACCAGCTCATTAATTACACCATTCATTTTCGTTGTTTTGTAGTGTAAAAATATATTTTTTAGGATGTAAATCACGTTTAAAACAATGCTGTTTTGGGTCCCAAATACGAGATAGAGCCCATAACTCTTAAAAAACAACTATAAAAAAGAGACCATCCAAAAAACTACAGAATAACATTTGTAATCTTCTTTGGACAGCCTCATTCTAAACAATGCTGATTTTTATATTATCTTATTTTTTTAATAATTTCAAAGTGTGAACCCCACTTAAAGTTTTTATTTGAGCAAAATATATTCCCGACTGTAAATGTGTTCCATTAATCTGTGCTTCATTTGCATTGGGAGACAACCTTAATACAGTTTTGCCTGAAATATCAACAACATTTATAATTTCTATTTTAGTGGTTTGGGTTTTAACAATCCAATAATCACTTGTCGGATTTGGATAAGTACTAAAACTTAAGTGTTCAAAATCTTGAGTGCCTAAAACAGTGCCTTTATTTACCGAAAAATAAATATTATCGAAATAAACAACTTTAGTATTCAAATCTGATTCTGTTCCTAACTTAAACTGTAAATAGTTAGTTTTATTAAATCCTTTTCCTTCAAAGAATGACAAAGGAATATCAACACTTTGCCAAGATCCAAAAATAAGTGTGCCATCATTTCCTGTTGGTGTCATTTCGTAATTAAATTCCCCACCACCAATAAGAATAAATCTAACGTGGTGACCACTAACTCCTGCTTCTCCAGGTTGAGCAAAATAATCAAAATGAACCCAGTTGTATTCTGTAACATCCGTAGCAACATTGGTACCTTCACCATATCCTTCAATAGAGAAATCCATTTTAATAGCTTGATTTACTTCTGTTCCAGGTTCTAAATCAGGCACATCCACATAACTACCAAATGCATAATCTGGTGTCCAAATATTTGTAAAACCACCAGTATCTCCGTAAACACTTAATACTGTGCTATCCAATGTTACTGGAATTGGTGCACTATTTGGTAACGTTGCAGCAAAAGAAATAACATAATTTTTAACCGTAGTACCATCAGCCGATGTAACCGTAACGGTAGCGTCACCAGGAACAGTCGAAGATTGTGTGATAACAAGATTTGCATCTACATTACTTGCTATTGCCTCGGTAATTTGTGGAACAACAGTTGTTCCTAGTTGAATCTCATAGAGGTAATTAGTTTTTGCCGATGAAAATCCATTAATCGTCATACCTTCTACTTTTAAATCAATTAAAGATGCATCTTTTAATGGATCTGCTGCTGTTTTCCAAAAATACAAGTTGTCCAAATAAATAGTACCTCCGTTACCATTATCAAATTTAAATTGACGTGCAACATTTAAATCACCTGTGATATTAGCCACAGGAATATCTAAGGATTTCCATGCTCCAGCACTTTCAGATATTGCATGAGGAATTTCATCGCCAGAACTAATTACAAAAACGTTAGGAGATTGATTATTTGTCCATACATCTATATGTAAAAATTCCATCTCCGATATATTTTGTGTTTCAAAATCTGTTCCTTGGTAATTAAAGTTAGCATAACTTAGTGTATTGTTTCCTGCTATAGAAACCTCTGTTGCAGTTGTTGCCTGGCCCCAACCTGGATTAATATTAACACCACCAACAGGTGTATAAGCATCACTAAAAACTGAAATAACATCAACAGCATTTCTAACTGGCGGTGTTGGCGCAGCTTCTGTGGGAGACTGGGAATACCCTAAAGACATAACTAGCATAGCTAATAATAATGTAATTTTTTTCATAATAAATGGTTTTAGTTAATCGTTTAAAAAACGAATTTTATGTATTACAATTTAGCCCGACATCATTTGTAAATTCACATAATTAAACACTACAAAAAACATACAATGCAATAAATATGCGTTTTTTTTGACATATTCATGATTTTATCCGTGTTTACATAGCTTTACAAGGCATTCGCATATTAAGCCATTTTGCGCAGTACTTAGCTTATTTAGAGTGTTGTATGGGTGATGTTGTGGTGGTAATTTATCTTGTTCTGGAATTAACAAATTTTAAAATGATTGTTTTAAACACAGAGTAAAAATTAATAGCGCATTAGGGCGCAGTAATTAAATAGTATCGTGTAATACACTTCATTTATCAGGGAATTAACCACCTCTTTAGAACTATTAATTAATACTATTTACATTGAAATAAAAGCAAATAATTGTCTGTATATTTCATCTCATAGCACAGCTATTCATTATATTTTATGATATTAAATGATTTAATCAGGTGTAAGTAAGGTCTAACCCTATAGTTTCGAATGCCCCAAAATCCAATACAATTAGGTTTGAGGTCTATTTTTCTAATCGATTTAAAAGAGTGACCATCAAAAACAGAACCCCCATGGTAGACTTTAATCTTAACAAGAATTAGTAAAGCATTACAACATTTATTAGGTACTATAAAGTGGATAAAAAAAATAAGCATGTAGTAATGTATTGAGCTTGGTAGATAATTCAAGTCCATGAACCTTATAAATTGGTAAACACTAGAGTCGGTTGAATTTAAGAAAGGATCTTTGTAGTAAGGAAAGGAGATAAGCGTGTATACAAAATCCAAAAAAGTAATAGATTTACAGATTTAAGAAAGTGGCTATTTTGGTAATAACTATACTTTAATTTTATGCTTAAGTAAATAACGCTGTGGAAAAGAGAACATGTAAAATTGGAATACAATCAGTAGATTAATAAGAAATATACGTCGTTATTAAACCTTTATTTTTTATAGATAAAAGGAATTTTACTATAATATTTAGGGGTTTCATTTTTATCCCATAGCCCCCAATAGGCGCCTACATCGCCTTCTGTCCCCACTTTCCAAGACTCATCAAACGAAGAAAAATAAAACAAATCTATATCATCTTCTTTAGACCATTCTTGTGCATTAATAAAATATTTAATGGCGTTTTCGTAAGAAGGTTTAGCACCATGCAACCCTAATCCTTGACTAGGCCAACCGGTTTCTGTAATGATTACGTGTTTACCTTGAGCCGCTTTTTTTGCTCTATTAAACATATCTTTCATATAAATAAGAGCATACTCCTGAGCGCAACCTTCCCAATACGGATAACAATTTGCTAAAATTACATCGCAAGCTTCTGTTATTTTTGGGCGGTTTACAAATTCGTAGTAGGCATCGACATAGCCTATGGGAAGTTCTGGAATGGCGCTTTTAACCTCCTTCATATATTGTAAAAGTTCCGCTTCAGATAAATCCTTACGATATAAGACTTCATTTCCTACTGCTGCTATATCGACATGGCCATTTTTTGCCAATTTAATTAAGCCTGCAATTTCTTTTGCATTGATATCATCATCTTGTCCTAACCAAGCACCTACAAGTGTTTTTAGTCCTAGTTCTTTAGCAATTTCAGGTATTAATTCATTACCATCTGTACACGAAAACGAACGCACCCAACGGGTATGAGGTTTTAAAATTTTTAAACGTCTTCTTATTTGAGCTTCACTAATTTTATCTCCTGCTTTCTGTCCTTCTTCGTATGCACTAAAACAAATACCGTGTACACCTTCTTTTAAAATGCGACGGCATGTATTTTCTAATCCTCTTAGTGTTTTATCCTCGTGACTACCACCAGAAAGCGATAAAATATTCTCTTTTCTATAAGACATATTATAATGCGATTTACTTATCTTTCTTGACTTTACGTTGTTCTAACGCCACTCTAATTTCATTTGTTTTTTCTTCGGTAAGATCGTATTTACGCATCACTAAAATAGCTATTAAGGTGCCTACTATAGGTAATCCCGAGAAGAAAAACCGTAACCCAAATATGGCATTATCAGACTGAGAACTCGCATCTGCATCGAATCCAATCATCGATAATATAAGTCCGCTTAATAGGCCCGCAATGGCAAATCCAAATTTTACCATCCACCAGTAAATAGCTCCAAAAACACCTTCTCTTCGTAAACCTGTATTTAGTTCGTCTAAATCAATAACATCGGCAGTCATAGACATCATCAGAGTAAATAGGCTTCCTATTCCAAAAGCGAAAAATGGTAAAGCAAAAATAAACATATAGGGTTTTCCTGGTATAAACAGAAACCAAAGTAGAATATATCCTAAAATGGAAATACTTTGAGATGCTAAAAACGCATTTTTCTTACCCATTATTTTAGACATTTTTGCTACAATAGGAATTACCATAAACGTGGTAGCTAAGGCACCTAAACTGCCGAATAATGTCGGCCATATTCCTGCGGCACTAGCATCGCCATTAAACAAATAGTAAACCACAATAAAAAAGGTAAACGCAGCTACTGTATTAAAAGCATTAAAGACTAAAAACGTAGCCACACATAACTTTCTAAACGGCTTATTTTTAAAAGCTTCTTTAAATCCATCGATTATGCCATTAAAACTATTCCCAATATTTTTCATATTTAAGGGCGCATAATCTTCGTTTATCGTAGATCTACTTTTAATAAAAATCGCTGGAATCATAGCGAAAATCATACAGATTATTCCCACCCAAACGGCAATACTTCGTGTGGCCACATCGGCAGATTCAAACCAATCTTGATCGTACATAATAACCCAAAACCATGGCGCAATAACCCATGCCCATTGCCCTATCCATTGCGCTACAGCCATGATATTAGTACGTTCATGGAAATCGTCACTCATTTCGTAGCCCATAGCCACATAAGGCACACTAAAAATGGTTAAACCGAGATAGAAAATAAACGACCAAATCATGAAATAGATAAAGTTATAATCGATACCATCTTCTCTATGCAATTGCCATAAGACTGAAAACGAAATTCCCATTAAAATAGCTCCAATAAAGACATACTGTCTACGCCGGCCCCACTTCGATTTTGTGTTGTCTGAGATAAATCCCATAATTGGATCGGTAATGGAATCGAAAATACGAGGTAAAAAGAAAATCACACCCCACATCCACCCTGGAAATCCTAAATCTTGTACTAACACAACCATAAAAATCCCCATTGCAGCTGGAAACATTTGATTCGCGAGCATACCAACTCCGAAAGCAACTTTTTGACCGAACGGAACTTTATTTAAATGAGACATCTTTCTAGTGTATTTTAGTTAGTTAAACGCTTGCTGAATACTTTTACAACTCAGTTAGCATCACGGTTTGAATGGCTTGTGCATCAATTGAAAACTCTACTGTATTTTCATCTAATGTTAAGCTGATATTTTTTGGCGTTTTAGTTTCATTAAAAATCACAACTGCAATAGAACCATCTGGATTTTTAACAGAAGATACCATCAATGAGTCATCTGAGTTTTCAACACCGATAACCTCAGCTCCTGGACGCATATATTTACTAAAATGAGCCATAGTGTAGTAAAGTGGCGTAAAATAAACTTCGTCTGCATCAGGATCTACAATAACCGGCGCTACACACCAATTTTCAAACCAGTTTGGTCCACCTTGTCGGTCTAACACCATGTTCCAATCTACCCAACCATCTACCCAATTGTTAAGGCAACCAATAATATCTCTCGCATACCGATTTACAGGCGCGTATTTTGGGTGTAAATGTTTGTCCTCTGGTGCAGCCCAATCATATCCCCAATCTGTAGCTTCTTTTTTCCAATACCAAGCATCGTCTTTCCAAACGGGAACCTGAGAATCTATACAACCTTCCGTTTCTATTAAGAGTTTATTTGGTGCTTTGTTATGTGCATATTGCAGGGCTTCTGGGAAAACTTCATAAGTACTTTCATACCAATGAATCGCTGTCCCGTCAAAATATTTAGAAGAAGATTCACTTCTGTACATTTCATCTACCCATTCGTTTAAACCGGCTCTGTTTTGATCGTATCCTAGAATAATTTTATCGCCGTAACCATCTTTCTCTAGTTTTGGTCCTAAATGAAACTCGACAAAATCGGTCATTTCTTTTGGAGAGAAATGCATACTTTCCCAATTATTACCATTGCCATGAGGTTCGTTTTCTACCGTGAATCCCCAAATATCAATACCTTCAGCTTTGTACGCATCTAAGTATTTCGAGAAAAATAACGCCCAAGTATCGTAATATTCTGGCAGTAATTTTCCCCCAACCCATTTTCTATTATCTTTCATCCAAGGCGCGGCCGTCCATGGTGAAGCAAAGATTTTAAATCCGTCTTCAGACACATCCATAGCGTCTTTTATCATCGGAATTAAATCGTCCATATCTTCTTCAATCGTAAAATGCTCTAAATTTTTATCACCCGCTACAGGAGAATATGAGTAATTCGTAAGAGAAAAATCGCAAGAATTCATATGTGTTCTGGTTAACGAATAATTCGCGCCTTCTTTAGCAAAATAGGCGTGTAAAATCGTGTCGCGATTCGCTTGGCTTAATTTGTTTAATAAGTATGCCGAAGATTCTGTAAACGCCCCCCCGAAGCCAGTAATGGTTTGAAATGTTTGCTCAGGGGATAGTTTTAGGTGCACCGTATCTTTGTTCGACTTAAAAGTTTCTAGTTTTGTAAGACTGTTACCTTTTTCGGAGGTTTCATAGACTTCAAATGTCATAGCATTAACGGTTGTGTCTTTAGGTTCGGTTTTACAACTGTGTAATGCAATCATCATTAAACAGAAGGTTACTAGGTTTAGTTTGTTCATATCTCAATTATTTTATCTGATTGTATTTTGCTTTTATAACAGTAAAAGTTTCTTTTTTGTTTCTATTGATATCTACAATGCCCCAGTATTCTTCGTTCGGAGATCCATCGTAAGGCACGCCACTACTATTTGGTGCCCAACCACCAATATCTTGTTGGTCTGGATGCCCCGCTTTCCACCAGCCATCTGTGAATGAAAACATAGTGACTCCTGCACATAGATCTAGATTTTCAATGATTTTATCTAAAATCATAGCATTAGCTTGCGCTTGAGCGTGCTGATTTTCTCCTTGCTTAAAGCCGTCGCTTTCCATAGTCATATAACTATCGCCACCAGCTTCAGAGATATACATGGGCTTATCACTTATTGCTGTCCATTGTCTAAAAATCTCTTCCGGATTATCCCAACGGTATACATTCATACCCCAAACATCTATGTTAGGTGAAAGTGATAATGCGATATCGTCTGGCAACTCGCCATGTGCCGTTGCCACCGGGTGATTGGAATCGTTTTTATGAATTAAATCTGCAGCAGCATTCATGGCTTTATACCAATTGTTTACATCGCCATTAAACCATTCGGGATGATAATTATATTCGTTCCCCAATTCCCACATAAGAATAGCAGGATGATGTTTATAGGTATTTACATAATCTATAAAACTCCCAGAATACACATCGAAAAACCCTTTTTGGTCGTAGCCAAAACCTATTATTACTTTAATACCTGCCTCGGCAATTTCATCTAACACAGCTTCATCATCTATAGGTGCATACGTCCTAATGGTGTTTATCCCGGCCTCCTGCATTAAGGCTAAATCCTGACTTAAAGTCTTAAAGTCTCTATGTTCTGATCCTTGTGGTACGGGATGATAACAAATGCCTTTAATGGTATACGCTTCATCATTTACCTGTAAATGTCGACCAGAGGTTGTAACCTG
The DNA here is from genome assembly GCF_056238645.1 of Formosa sp. F44. The sequence continues at coordinate 416,189 of NZ_JBWDLJ010000001.1, read as the reverse complement.
CGAAGCAACCGACTCTTGCTTACAGCCGTAACAGCTAACAGCAAGAAGTATTATTATAAGTGCGTGTTTCATAATGTTAATTTTTAATTGGTGGCACTGCAACGGTTTCCATTAAAGCCACTTTATTACCTCCAAAAGTTTTTGTAATCGGCTTTCCATTTCTGGTCAATCCTTCAAAAACGCCTTGATCGACTAAATCCCATAAAGCATATTTGGCTTCTCCATTTAAATTGATAAGGCCAAAATGATTTTCGGAACCTAAGGGATTATTGGCATCTTTCCACTGCTCGTCGAAAGCTTCAAAATAAAAGCAAGACATTCCATTTTCGTTTGTCCAGTCTCGCATAGATTTGTAATACAAGGCTTCTTTATATTCATCTGTAGCCTTGGAACCCATTTCTCCATACAATGCGTTAGACACGCTCGCCCAACCTGTTTCTCCAATATGAATTGGTTTATTTACACCTAAACTCGTCATGTAATTGTAAACACTATCGTATTGCGATACGGCATAGGCTTTAGCGCGTGCCATAGCAACTTCAATCTTTTCTTCGTCTGATAAATCTGCTTCACTGTCTTCAACACCCCAAAATACAGGATGATAATGGGTATCGTGCATTGGGTAGGTATGCATAGAGATATAATCGACAGTTTTAATTAGTTGATTTAAATCTTCTGTATGGTATTCGGCATCGCCTCCACCCCAAGACGCAAAATTGTCTGAGCTTGTAATCCATAAATCAGTTGGTAATTCTCCTGATTGTTTTAAGTCTTGTAAATGATGTACCCATTTTAAAATCACGCCCGGCTGTACGTAATAACTCGTCGCCCATTTTACCATGGCTTCATTACCCACTGCAATAATTTTAACGATGTCTGGATATGCTTTTGTTAACTGAACAGCCGTTTCTATCTCAACAGCATTTCGTTCACTTTCTAGACTATGGTCTGGCTCGCCGTTAGCGGAATTGAATGCATTTTTACAATCTATCCACGCGCCAAGCATCACATACATTTCAAAACTTGGATCCGTTGCTTTTAGTTCACTTATCGCTTTTAACAGATTAGCCGCCTGATCTAAATGCACATTATAGGTCCGTAAAACTTTTATGCCCATGGCTGAAAGAATCTTCAAATCGTCTTTCAATTCTGCCATAGTAGGTTGAATATCTCGCGTGTTTTCACGATAACCGCCATAAGAAATAGCCAGGTATTTTGGATTCCCTAAAATAGCTGCTGCTGTCATTGTTTTTTCTTCTTTAGGTTTATTTAAACAATTAAATAGTGTCATTAATGCAAAAAAACAGAAGGCTATTTTTAATACTTTATTCATAAATATATATTTAATTGACCTTAATTTTAGAGCTTATTCTTTAAGTAATTTCACGATACGAACCCCCTTAGATGTTTTAATTTTAGCAAAATAAAGTCCACGACTAAACGGAGAAGCATCAAGCTTAACTTCATTTGAAGGTTGAGTAATTGTCATAACATGTTTCCCTAAAATGTCATATAATTGAATAGATTCTATAGTTTCAATTTTTATTCTAAACGTCCAATTTTCTTGTGTTGGATTAGGAAATACACTAACCTCTATAAGGTCAACATCTTTAATACTTAATACAGTGCTTTCCTCCCAATAAATATCATCTAAGGCAAATTCTGCAGAAGCACCACTATCTTCTAAAATCACGAATTCGTAACTTAACATCCTTAGGTCTATAAATTCTCCTCGAATGTCTGAAATCGGAATAGTAGCCTGTCCCCATTCCCCATTTCTTGTCAAACCAAAAGTGGTTTGATGCGCAGGAAAACTAACATAATTCTGATTTCCCCAAGCGTCGACAATTCCAATTTTGAAAGAGACATGAGCAGGTATTTTAATTTTAAATTTCAAGTTTCCTTCACCGAAATCTAATAAATTGACAGGTTGAACAGATAAAATTCCAGCACCAAACCATCCCTTTCCTGTCGTGGTCCATGTGATGCCGTTTTCACCTTCATAAGGTGGAATTGACCCATCTATAAGTGTAGATTCCCAAACATATATTTCAGAACTTTCTCCCGCAACTAAACCATCGTTAACCTCTGTTTTATCTGTAAAAACACCAAACTTTCCCGATTTCGCTATAGGCGGACCTGTAACCACTTCGCCTTGTCCATTCCATTCGGAAACTTTTATATAATCGATATACATGTCTGCTGGAAATCCCATTGAAACAGGGCTACCTGTTCCAGGATCACCAAGATTATAGGCATCGGTAAAAGCACCTCCAATAGCCAAATTTGCGATCAAGTAAAACGGTTGTTGGAATTCCTCCGACTCGTCATCTATAGTAAAAGGTTCTGTGTACAAATCGTATTCTATACCTTCATCAATAACAGTAAATCTCAGGCTGTTTTCGTCCCAATATGTTCTGTAAATAATAAATCTATCGTTAAGTGGCAGATCGTGATTGTAATAAGGTCTACAATATTCATCGTTAGGATCCCATGCAATACTTGCTGCTCCCGTAGGATTATCTGGCACCAATGCGGCATCGGAATAAAAGATAGCATTTGCTCCAACAACCTGATTAACTGTCGAGTTTTTTAATCCGTTTCCACCATTATGTGTATCATGTAAATCTCGAAACACTTTTTGGTGCCCCATTTCCATCATATCGATTTCACCTTTTTGTGGCCATGTATAATTCGATGTTCCTAATAACCAAACTGCTGGCCATCCGCCTAAATCTAAGTTTGGCACTTTTACTCTTGCCTCGATAACACCATATTTAACAGATACTCGCGCTTTGGTATCAATTTTCCCGGAAGTATACTGTAATGGATTACCCCAAATATCATTAATACCAGGACCTGATTCCCGTTTTGCAACAATATGCACACCGTTATTCCCTGATTCACCTGGAATAGCCCCGATAGTTACATTATCTGGCCGATAAAATTCTAATTCACCATTTCCCCATCCCCAAGAACCGTTTCCAGTATTTTTGGTCCAATTATCCAGATTATCAAAATTATCTTCCCAAATAACGTCTCCTATTTGAGCATTCGAGTACTCTGCAAAAAGCACAAAACTAGCAACCACTAAAATTTGTTTTATCCTATTCATCTATTTATTAATTGAAACTATGATTCTATTTATTAAGCCACTTCTCTTAAAAATAGATGTAGAGACCTCCTTATTTAAACTGATATCTTTAAATTGAATGTGAGAATTATCGTTGTAAAAAACCTCCACTCCTTGGTGTTCAGAAATTTTATAAATCACAGGCACCTGACAATATGTAAAACCTAATTCACCTTCTTGAAGTGCGATAGTTTGACTTTCTTTCTGAATAGTAGTTATACTAAACGATGCTGCTGCTTGTAAAAACTCTTTAGTTTGTAATAACCGTGGATTAAACACAATTTTACCCGCTTCTACAGACACCCCTAATTCTCCTGCTCTACTTAATACATCTTCTTTAACTTGCCCAGTCATTCCTGGTTGTTGTGCGCCTTTGGTTGCTGGTGTATGCGAGTACGGATCTGTTGGGAAGGCACCATATAATTCGGGTGATTTATGTACGCCTATACCGGCATTGATTTCGTAATAATGATCTAAAAGACGACCGATAATTTCATCCGATTCTTGGAGTTTAATAGCCAATAAGCAATTTTCCTGTACCGCTAGTAATAATTTAGAAACCATATGCCAGTATATAGATCCTAAACCTTCGTAACCAAAGAAGGTTCCTGAACGCCCAGTAAAGGATTTATGATCGAAAATATCCTCGAATATTTGTAATACTAATACTCTATCTTCTTCTACTAATGTTCTATATTTTTCATCTAACTCTGCTAATGCAACATCTAAACTTTTTGCATTATTAAAACCACCATTAAAATGATAATTTCCTAAGAAATCTTGTTCTATAACCTGTCTGTTTCCATCTTGAACTAAGGTTCTCAATAAATTAGATTGTTCTACATTTTCTGATGGAATATTATTTTTTTGATCAAATCGAGGTAAGTCTTTGTTTGGATATAAAATGTAACTGTATTGATCTGCTCTAAACAACGCACTGTGCTTTAAACTATCTAATAAACTTAAGCCTTGAATTGCCGAAAGATACTTAGAACTTAACACAGCAACTTGACCTTCTAACATTTCCGACAAGTATGAAATAGATACTTCATCCTCGTTTTTAATCGTCATTAAGTTATAAGCATGATACATATTATCTTCGCGTTTATTGGCATCGATACTATGTTCTAAATATGTAGTTGTAATCGTAATAAAATTTAGTAACTCTGATTTTGTCACTGAAGCTTTCTGACTAGAAAAACTAGAGTTATAAATGGTTTCTCTATACACACTTCCTGCAGTTCCTAAACCGTCTAATACGGTTTTTCTATTTCTATCTGAAACACCCTCTGCAAGAATGCTTTTATTGTCTTCTAAAGTTGACACGACGGCTTTGAAAAACGTGACTAACTCCTCAGAAATGTCTGTATGCTCTACATCAGATTTCTCTACTAAATCCTTAAAGAAGTCTAGAAAACGTCTTAAGTAATATAACGTAACCATAGATACACCATTTCCTACCAAAGCATTATTGGCATCGTTCCATTCTGGGCGTTGTGTATTTAACCAAATACCACCTTCAGGAATAAAATTAGACACCTTTGCTAATACGGTAGCTAGTAATTTCTCTATTAAATTAACACGATAAATGGTCGCGTTTTGGTCTACTAATAAAGCGCCATCTGCACCTAATTCGGCACGTTTTTCGTCTATCGCAGTATTTAATTTATAATCGAAATCTATAGTGTCTTTCGGGTTGTTTAAAATATCTGAATACGACTTGATTTTATAAGGTACGTTAGCATATACAAACACATCCTGATTGAAGCGTTTTGCTAAAGTTCCTGGATAATAATCTTCGCTAAATTCTAAGAATTTAAGGAGATAAATAATTTGGTGATCTCCCCAATACCCGATGTAAGACCATGGATCGTCTTCTTCAATCACTTCCCAATCAAAACCATCTTTATTCACACGATAAGGGTTATAGCCTTCGAACGTCGTGGCATTTAAGAATTTATGAATCATGCCCTCAATAAACTCTGGATACGCATGTGCTAAAGCTTCCCAATTCTGGAAGATATCTCGCCAGTTCCCTTCGTAATCTAATATTTTAGAACCGTCTACTTCACTTTGCGTGTTTATAGAAAATTTATTCCAAGGCCTGCTTGGATCTCCATGTCTTCTACTAAATTTAAGTGGTAAATATTCTAAACATAGGCGTTTAAAATCCCGATCGTTACTTGATTCTGCTATACTTTTTATGTCGTCTAGTATAAATACATCTGGTAATTCGTTTATAATGCTTTCGTTTTGTTTGAAAACATGTTTATTTGCTTTGGACAGATATATAATAAAATCGGCTTTCTCTATCTGATAATTATCATCGAAAATTCCACCACGCATAATATTAAAAAGCGTGTTAGAAAAATGTCTCATGTTAATAAGTGGGTCTGCAGTAACTTGTAACCCATCAGCCGCCCCCGACAATGCAATTAAACGTTTTGTACCGGCATCGATATCCTCTTGAATAATACTTGTGATGTTTGGTTCTTGTTTTAAAAGTTCAGAAACTTTAACGACATCTGAGATGGTTTGATTTACATTGGCAACAAACATCCAGTTTTCTGATGTATTGGATTCTAAAACTAAATCAGATGAAATAAAGTAAGCTCCTTTTTCGGCTTTAACATCTATTTCTTCCGTAATTGTTTGGTGTGTTCTAAAGGCATTTAATTGTCTTGAAGACAATAAATGTGTTGCATTACTAATCCCAGAAGACCATACAATATTGGCTTTTAAAGCTTCGCTAGGTTCGGCCTTATCGACAATAACTGCACTTAATGCAAAAATTCCTAAACCAACTTCGGTTTGCAATTCGCTTTTCTTATATGCATCTACTAAATTACTACTGCTATTTTGTAATGCTGAAGTCACTCCAGATGGCAATAGGTTTTGAAGGCCGTCTAAAACCGTAACTTTAATGGTGTTTTTTGAATGATTTTCTAGTGTAGATTTCTTCACAAATCCGAATTGATTGCTAGAATTCCACTCGTACTTAAAGGTTAATTTTAAATCGTGATTTACCTCTTCGAATACCACTTTATTTCCATAGCTATTCTTATAAACATGTCTTGAGATTTTATATAATCCCGTTTGTCTTTCCGAAAACGGTTCCCAAATAATAGATTGCCCTTTTATATGGATTTGAAAGATGGTTTTACTTCCCGTTATATCGGCTAACTCCGTGATCTTATCATCGGTATAATACGGAAATAACGCCGATTCTGCATTTTTACGTCCTGCAGTTAATCCGCCATTACTTGAAATAAACATCCAATGGTTGGAATCGCTAACAATGCTCATAAAAAACGGACGCATGCTATCGCTATTCGAAATTTTATAAAATGTTTCGCCATTAAGAGTGACTAGTTTTTTGTCGGAATTAGTAGTATTAAAACTATTGCTTGTCTTAGATTCTTTATGCATTGTATTTTTCATTAATCTTGAATTATATTGGTATTATTTAAAAATTTAAACACCATATAGCCTTTTAAAATCCCCAGCATTGTACTGCTTATTAAAGACCACTTTTTTAGGTTAAAATTTTGTTTTTGGCATATGCTTGTTTTGTTTGTAAAGGGCAGTGTGATTAAGCTAACTGCCCCTTAAAAAAACAAACTACAAACAATATTATTGGTAAACTCTTACGTAATCTATTTCCATGGAATCACTAGTAAAGTCTGGATCAATATCTCCTCCTAAACTACCGCCCATAGCCACATTTAAAATCATAAAGAATTCTTTATCATAAAATGGTAAATCGGCATTATTGTCTAATTTTACCACTTGAATATTATCGACTAGAATTATTAAGTGTTCCGCAGTCCATTCTAATGTATACAAATGGAATTCCGATGTCATTTCACTTACTGCTAACGTTTCGCCGTAACTCGCATTCGCATTTGTGCTCGATTCAAACCAATGGAAAGTTCCTAGTGAGGTGTTTTTATCCCATCCAGTTTGTTCCATGATATCTATTTCTCCACACAAGGGCCACCCCACGGTTTCAAAATTAGAACCTAGCATCCAAATCGCTGGCCACGTACCTTGAGCACCAGGTAGTTTTGCTTTGGCTTCGATACGACCGTATTTAAACGCTTTTAGCCCCTCAGATTTAAGTCTTGAAGATGTATATGCATTTCCGTCTTTTATGGCTGTAATCTTTAGTATACCATCTTCCACAATAACATTACTAGCATCGTCTGTATAGGTTTGTACTTCCTGGTTTCCCCAACCGCCTGCACCTAAATCGTAGATCCAGTTTGTAGCGTCTGGTGCGCCATCGGTATCAAATTCATCTGACCATACTAAGTCATTAAATTCGGATTCAAAATCAACTTCACCTTCAACAGGTTTACTCGACGTAAACACTTGGTACCACGCTCCAAATCCTGGCTGAATGATTCTAACATGTAATGTGTTTTCTGTTACTGAAATAATATCGTAGCTACTCGCTCCAACGTACCAGCCCATAAATCCACCATCAGATATTTCGAAAGCGGTTCCTCTATAAGGCATATCTTTATAACTTCCTTCTAAAGCGGCCTTAGAAGTCGATGGTAAAAAAGACACGTTTTTAACACCAAACATTCCTGTCGCTACAGTTTCGTCGTGACATGTATCTCCATCTATACCAAGTTCGTCGGCATAAGCACCAGGAACAAAAGCAGGTCCTACAGTTTGTTCAAAAGTTAATCCCTCACTTGTACGTGTAAATACAAATTCATTCGTATACATACAATATTTCTCTTCATCCCAAGGTTGAATGGCATTCCACCATGCTTCATAAGCAAACTCACCATTTCCATAATCGTCTTCAATAGGTCCTAAACCTACATGTAAAGGTATATTCGCTGCCCAATACCAAGTTTTAGAGTCCCCTACCAGTTCTCCTGCCATTAAGTTTTCTGCATCGACATCAGAGAACGAGCTAAACACCTCTACCTCCATAGCGGTACTGGATTTAATACCTCCAGTTCCAACAGCATTAACCACTACAGTATAAGTATTAATACCGGTAGTTGTAAAACGGTGTTCGGTTACACCAGACGGCGCAACACCTGTTTTTCCATCTCCAAAATCGAATTGATAAGTGATTTCGTTATTTGCTGTAGATGTAAAAACGACAATACCGCTCCCATCACCGTAAGGATTATCTGCATCTACGCCTAGTATTTCTGCAGATATAGTCACTGCAGATGGCGCCATAATTTCACCTATGGACACATCGTCTTCTTGGCAACTTGTAAGCAAAAAGGCAAACGAAAGAAAAAGTCCTATATAATATTTTATGTTCTTCATAATTTTTAGTTTTTATATTCTTACCAATTTATATTGCCAGAATGTTCCTGATCCTGTTCCCGTTTCTACAGTAACACGTAGTGTATTGTTATCTATAAACGTCACGTTGTAAGTAATAGAATCGGGTGCATTAGCGGCATCCGAAAGTTCACCTTCGTTATTTGCTTTTGCCAATCCAATGAATGATCCCTTACCATCTAGGGTTAATACACCATCGTTATACATATAGGTTGCTGCAATAGAACCGTCGAATGGCGCAATAGGTGTTCCGCAACCATCAGTACCACCTTGCCAAGATTCTAACCAAGTCGATCCTCCAAACTCATTTTTAAATGAGCCATCTGCTCCAAACACATAAACATCATCGTAAAAACATGCCCGTTCTGTAACACATGCATCGTCGCAATTCCACCAAGATACATCACCTATACTAGGGCCAACGCCCAAAGAACCTGCATCGGTAGACAGTTGCCAAGTTCCTGTTAGCGGCGAGCTTACTACGCCCTCTCTAACTAGAGTAAACTGCCAGAATGTACCTGAACCTGTACCGGTTTCAATACTCACTTGTATCGTATTTGGATCTGAGAAAGTGGCTTTATATGTTACGGAATTTGGTGTTTCGGAAGCATCTGTTAACTCACCTTCATTCGTAGCTTTTGCTAGTCCTATAAAGGCACCTTTACCATTAATAGTAATTTCATTTGTGCTTTCATTATACGTGTAACTTGCTGGATTAGATCCATCGTGTGGTGCAATTGGCGTTCCACAACCATCAGAAACACCTTGCCAAGCCTCTACCCAAGTAGCATCTCCCATTACATTTTTAAATGTTCCGTCTTCGCTAAACACATACGTATCATCGTAATAACAAGCACGATCTATAACACAAGCGTCATCACAATTCCACCATGTAATATCACCTACCGCTGGACCAACACCTAATGCACCTGCTGCAGAAGACATTTTCCATGTTCCAACCAAACCTGTATCAATTCCTGAAGGCACTTTATAAAAGAATACATTGTCGATAAATAGTGTACCGCTTCCAGATGGCACACCTTCTAATTTAAATTGTATGGTATTTGAAAAATCTAATGAACCATTTGCATCGGTAAATGCAGTAAGCGGAATATCGAAAGAGGTCCATTGGTCTTGTTTTAATTCTAGGTTGTAAGGCGTTTCACTTGTCGTTCCGTCTGCTGCTGCCGTAATAGGAAATAATAAGGCATTAAAATCTGCTTCGGCTGTCCATACATCAATATGAATAAATTCCATTGCTGAGGCATTAATAGGAGCGCCACTAAAATCGATACCTTGATACGTAATATCTCCATATTGAATGGTATTATTTCCTCCAACCTGAATTTCTGTATAGGTGGTAGTTTGTCCCCAATTTGGGTTGTAATCTATAGATTCCGGATTAGTATAAGAATCACTGTAAATTGAAATCACATCACCTTGTGCTCTAATTGGTACTGGAGCAGCCTCTAAAGGTTGAAGAATTGCCGTTACTTCAAAGGCTTCAGAATATTCTGTAGTTTCTGCCGCAGCACTCATAGCCACCACTTTTATAGTATACGTTCCGGCGTCTTGATACTGATACGAAATCGTTTCATCTACATTTAAAGGCACCGGTTCTTCACTTGGATTTTCCCCGAAATACACTTCAAAACCAGTTGCAAAATCTGCTGTTGCAGACAGATTGACTTGCTTAGAAATAGCCGCATCATTTTCAATAGTCACGACTAAATTCTCAGGCGTTTTAAACGACACCACAACACTCTGCGTGGCCGCTGTTGTTAAACCATTTAAAGACACTGCAGTTATGGTAGCCTCGTACACACCTTCTTTGTAAACATGCGAAGCACCTTTTCCTGGGGTAATATTAACTTGGTTTTCTGAACCATCTCCAAAACTGACATCGTAACTCACAGCGCCTTCTGCTATAGGCGTAATAGTTACTAAGCCCGTATTGTCTTGCGTTACGCTAATTGAAGCGGATACATTTGTAGGCGCTGCAATATCCTTTACGTAATCGGTATTATCGTCTTCAGTACACGCAATTGCTATAAGGGCAATAACCGCTAAACTGAATGCGTATTTTATAAATTTCATCATAGTGTGTTAGTTTTAATAGTTTGCATTTTGCTCCCAGTTTCCATTAGAAAATTGAATTTCTTCGATTGGAATAGGAAATACCTCGTTTTTACCTGTTGTAAACCCGTCTATTTCCGAACCTCTACCTGTTCTTACTAAATCGAAAAAACGATGACCTTCTCCAACAAGTTCTACACGTCTTTCGTGTGCAATAGCATCGGTAAGTGTTGCTCCTGTTGCTTTAACATCGTTTGCTGTACCGAAAGCTCTTGCTCGTACTCTATTTAAATATTCTTGTGCTTTTACATCGCTAATGCCACCACGGTTATAAGCTTCGGCAGCCATTAATAACACGTCTGCAAAGCGAATAGCTCTGTAGTTGTTGGGATTTGTTAGGTTTTGATCTCCTGTATTTAAATCTCCTTTTCTAGCAATGTATTTTCTGTTGTAATAGCCTGTATGCTCATTACCTTCTCCGTATGTGGCATTGTTAGTAGCGGCCCACGCCACGATATCCAGAATAGCAACATCTTTACGTAAGTCACCGTCTTCAAATTCGTCTACAACTTCTTGCGTTGGTAAATTAAAACTGAATCCTGAATCGAATACAGGTCCTGTATAATTTCTAATTCCGTTGAAACCAACAGCTACATTTCCTTCACTACATACTAAACATTCGAATCCTGCGCCTTCGGCATCTGAATATTGCACCTCGAAAACAGATTCACTATTATTTTCGCCGTCTGTTTCAAAAATGCTATCGTAGTCACTTACTAATTGATAAGGTCCGTTTGCTATAAGATTATCTAAAACGCTAGTCGCTTCCGAGAATTTTTCTTGGTATAAATACGCTTTTCCTAAAAGCGCTTGTGCAGATCCTTTTGTCGCTCTACCTGTTTGTGGTGCGGTATAATTTAAGTGTTCAATAGCATAATTTAAATCGGCTTCAATTAAAGCATACACATCTGTTATTGGAGCACGTGGTAAAACCGTTTCGTCTCCGAATTCGAATCTTGTTTCTTTTAAGGGCACTGGTCCGAACCATTTTACCAGCTCGAAATAGTAATACGCTCGTAAAAAACGTGTTTCTCCAAGAATAATTTCTTTACCGTCGAAGTCGGTTTTATCTTGAAATTCTAAAATAAAATTAGCTCTATTCACTCCAGCATACATCCAATCCCATAGATTTTTTAATTCACTATTTACAGGTGTATGTATCATTTTATCTACTTGTTGCCAAGACACAACATCGGTCGCACTTTCTCCTCCTGCAACGGTATTATCTGAAGCGATTTCACCTAAGATGACGTTTAAATATGTAGATTGTAATAAATCGTAAGCACCAACTAAGGCATTATAATAATCGTCTTCAGAATTGAAATAACTTTCTGAATCGATACTATAGCGATCGACTTCTTCTAAGTAAGTATCGCTACAAGAATGAATTGCAAAGACACATAGACATGCAACTAATCCTGCTGATATTTTGTTTATATATTTTTTCATATTGCTTTTTTTTTAGATGGATAGGTTTAAGCCTAATAAGAATTGTCTAGAAATTGGGTAGAAACCATAGTCTACTCCGCCACCTATGGCATCACCATTAGTTGCAGCGGGGTCGTATCCGTTATATTTTGTAAGTGTAAATGCATTATTTACAGAAACATATAATCTGAATTTACTAATCCCTAATTTATCAATCACTTGGTCTGATAAGGAATATCCTAATTGTATATTCTGAATTCTTAAGAACGCAGAATCTTCAACATAAAAGTCAGAGAATAATTTGTTTGAAGTTGCTCCTGTTGTTGCTCTTGGTACTGAATTACTAGTTCCTTCTCCGGTCCATCTGTCTAAATACAAATTCAGTCTGTTTACATTAGGTTGGTCACGCTCGTAATTACGAACAGTTTCTTTGCCTAATTCGGCATACATATAACTACTAAAATCGAAGTTTCTATATTCGAAATTTAAATTTAATCCCATGATATAATCTGGTTGAGGTTTACCTAAATACGTTCTATCATCTAGAGTAATTTCTCCGTCACCGTTAACATCTACAAAACGGATATCTCCTGGAGAAGCAGTTGCGCCTAAACCAGATTGCGAAGGATGTGCATTAACTTCTGCTTGGTTTTGAAAAATCCCATCGGTTTTAAGTCCGTAGAAATACCCTAAAGGCTGTCCCTCTTCCATTCTAGAAATAAAAGGTTGTCCGACACCAAATGAGCCACCTTCAGAAACAACACCATTACTTACAGATATCACTTCGTTATTAATATGAGTAACGTTATAACTTACACCAAAAGAAAAATTATCGTTAACAGCTTGTTTATAATTTAAGAAAAGCTCGACCCCTTTATTTCTAGATGTTCCTGCATTTACAGTTGGTAACCCTGCTCCTGGAGCACCTCCTCCTAAAATACCAGATACTGGAAAGTCCTGGATAAGTAAATCGTTTCGGTCTTCAACGAAATAATCGGCTACAACTTCTAGTTTGTTATTAAATAAATTAATATCCAAACCAATATCTAATTTCTCGGCTGTTTCCCATGTCGCATCCGGATTTGGAATTCTTCCGTTAGCTGTTCCTGTTACTAAAGATCCGTCGAACACATAAGTCGCTTCACCTGTTAATAACGATCGGTATAAATCTTGTCCGTTATTATTATTTCCTAACACCCCATAACTGGCTCTTAGCTTTAAAAAATCAATGGTGTTAGAATCTTTTAAGAAATCTTCGTCCGAAATTTTCCAACCTGCCGTTGCTGAAGAGAAGTAATCAATTCTATTGTCTGTAGAAAAATCTGAAGCCCCATCACGACGAATCATACCTGAAATTAAATACTTGCTTTTATAATCGTATTGTACTCTTGCAAAATAAGACGACAATCTAGAATCGTAAATGTAAGAGCTAGTTGACTTGGCTTCACTTAATCCGTTCGCTAAAGATATATCTGCAAACTCCCAAGAGTTATTTGGCACATCAAAACCTGTGGCATTTAAATTATCTCCCCATGCACGTTGCGCCGTGGTACCTAATGTAAATGACGTATTATGGTTTTCTCCAAAGGTGTTTTCGTAATTTGCAAACGTATCCCAAGTATAGGAGTTGTTTGTGTTTTTAGTCTGAGTGACCGTACTTCTATCGGTATTAAATACTTTACCTGATCCGTAATTAACTATAGGAGAAAATACCTTGGCGTTATCGTTATAAGATTTTACACCAATACGAGACGTTATGGTTAATCCGTCAATAGGTTTATACTCTAACTGAAAGGTTCCTTCTATAGAACTTCCTGAATATTTATTATAGGTATTCGCTATTTGAGAAATGGGATTTACCACTTCGTTTCCTAAAAATCCTGAAGTATCTTGCTGATCTATGCTATACGTTGGTGCATAGTTTAACGCATTAAATAAAGGAGTTCCTAATGCATTCTCTCCAATGGTTTTTCTATTATTATTAAAGTAGTTTGCCGAAGTGGTGACTTTTAGTTTATCGAATACATCGAACGCTAATTTAATTTTCGCATTTGCTCTTGTGTAATTTGACTTATCGCTAGCGACAATACCATCCTGCTCTAAAATAGATCCTCCGAAATAATAGGTGCTTTTTTCTCCACCACCTGCAGCAGATAGATTATGACTTGTAATTGGAGCAGAATTAAATATTTGATCTTGCCAATCTACACCCGTACCTAAATCACTAACATTTGAAAACGGTAAGGCTTGCCCATTAGCCGCATAACTTTCGTTTAAAATTAACGCATATTCTGTGGCATTTAAATACGGTAATTCGCGAGTCGTTTCTTGAAAACCTGAATACACATCGTAGTTAATTCTTGCTTTAGCATTACGCTTACCCGATTTTGTAGTTACTAACACAACACCATTCGCACCTTCAATACCATATATGGCAGCTTGCGCATCTTTTAATATTGAAAACGTTTCGATATCGCTAGGGTTTATAGAATTTAAATCCCCTTTATAACCATCTATAATAACTAATGGCCCATTATCTCCATTAGAACTTACACCACGAATTAAAATATTAAATCCTCCACCTGGAGAACCCGAAGGAGCAGTTACCGAAACCCCTGCCGAAGTTCCTTGTAAAGCCTGAGCCGCATCAACTGGTCTTAATGCCTCAATAGTTTCAGAATTTACAATGGCTACAGCACCAGTTACGTCTTTCTTCTTTTGTGTTCCGTAACCCACTACAATAACCTCATCTAGCTGTGCTAGATCTTCTTGCAACTGAATGGTTAATTCGTCGCTACTAGAAATCACTACCTCCTTAGTTATATATCCTATATAACTCACAGAAATTGTCGAACCAATTTCAACCGCGTTTAAAGTAAAGTGACCATCAAAATCTGTAGTGGTTCCTTTACTTGTATCTTTAATTATGATGTTAGCACCTGGAATAGGAAAACCAGTTTCATCTTGAACAGTTCCTGACACATCTATATGCTGTGCACTAGCAAATGTTATAAAGAACAAGGTTAAAATTTTAAATAACGTGTGTCTCATAAAAATTAGTTTTTTTGTTTAAAGTAAAACTAGCGTTTATGATTAAGATATTACTAAATAACACCGCAACAAAAAACATACATGACAAAAAAACCCGTATTTATTTAACAAAACATCAATTACACGGCGTTTTCCCAAGGTTTTATTAAAATACTATAACCCACTAATAAAAAGCGAATTACAGTAGATGTTGTGGTAATGTATGGGTGATTTTGTAGATTGTATTGGTTATTACATCTCTAAAATGTAATCGGTAAGGTTAGATTCGTGAGGTAAATTCATTTTTTTACGCAAACGATACCGTTTAACTTCCACACTTCGTGGCGAAATATTTAATAGTGGTGCAATTTCCTTAGATGATAGATTTAAACGCAAATATGCACAGAGTCTTAAATCGTTTGATGTGAGTTCTGGATGTATCGATTTTATTTTCTTTAAAAAGTCTTTATCTGCATTATTAAAGGCTTCTTCAAAAACTTGCCAATCGTCTGTATTATTAATATTACTATCAATAATTTTAATGACCGGTTTTATATTTCCCGTGGTTTCAACCTTTAGTAGTTCACTTTTTAAACTACTCAACAATTCATTCTTTTTAATTAATGTCATGGTAGACATCCCCAACTCTTTATTTTTAGTTTCTATATCTTGACGCAACTTATCGTTATTGAATCGCATAAGGTTTTGCTTATTTTCCAAGTCTTTTAAAACGAGTTCACGTTGATTATCTTGTAGTAATTTTTCACGTTGTTTTTTATAATGGCGTTTATAGATGTTATGCATTAACAATGAAAACAGTAAAACCAATAGCACATAACTGGCAATCATGACATTTGATAAATACCAAGGTCTATTAATGGCAAAACTATACGTTTCTGTATTTTCTGAAACAGTTTTTCCTATTCGCGCTCTCACCTGAAAGGTGTATTCGCCAAAAGGTAGATTTTCAAACAAAACAGACGATGTTTTAAACCACGGGCTCCAAGCATCGTAAATACCGTCTAATTTATATTGAAATTCAGGGACTAAATATTTCTTGTACTCCGGTATATTATAACGGAATTCAATATTATTTTCTTTATTTTTAAAAGTGACAAAGGTGTTTTTATCGTATAAATGAATGGTATCATTATTCTTAGAAGTGGTGTTCGAAATAGTATTTAAATGTATTTTAAAGGGTTTATGCTCTAACTTATCTAAATCTATAATCATGTAACCAAGCGCATTGCCATACAAGTATTTATTTTTAAATAAATGTGTTATATTTTCGTAACCAGGAATATCATGTCTCACAAAACTTGGAAGCGAGATTTTTTCAACCTGTGGTAGATCACTTAATTTACCCGGTGTCATGTAGGTAATCCCGGATTTAGAAAACGACCATAGTCTTTGATTTGTGTTATCGACTATTAATTTACCTGAAGAGTATTCTTCTTCGGTAAAAAACGCACTCAATACAGAGTCTTGTACAAATTTATGTTGCTGAAAATCATAATCGTAAACACCGCGTTTATTGGTAAATAGCAACTTGTTATTGTATGTAACAAGACTCGAATTTAAGCCTTGTTCTATAGATGGGTCCTTAATTATTTCTGTGGCTTTAGTTAAATTAGAATCCAATGTAATTTTAAACACGCCTTTATACTCGTGGTTCACAAAAACCTGATTCGGATTTATAAATTCTATAAACCGACTAGACACGTTAAAACCGTCTATTTTATTTCTTAATTGCCACTGTCCGTTTTGCTTCTCAAGCACATACAAACCACTATAATTTCCTTGTAATATTAAATCATGACCTATGGGTTTAACAATCCAAGTCCCTTTTACATCTGCAATACGTTTGCTTGTGTTTTTTGTAATCTCAAACGTCCCGGAATCATGACCACAAAATAAAGTCTCCCCTATTTTGGTTAAACACCACGTGGCACCTTGCATACCTTCAATAAACCGATAGCTAGTATCTACACCCAATTCTTTGTAAAACAATCCTTGATTTGTTCCTAAATACAAAAAACCATGGTGTAAAACAGACGTATTTACAGCCCCTAACTCTCCAGTAATGTCGTTATAAATAGTAAAAGGAGAATCAATATTAACGCAGTTTATACCATTTTCTAAGCCCAGCCAAATATTAAGATCCGCATCTTCAAACACAGAAAGTATGGTATTATTACTTAATCCATTCTTCTGATTTAAATGTTGAATAATCTCTCCCGAGGCGTTTAAATGATAAATTCCTTTCGAAATACTTCCCAGCAAAAAACTATTATCTTTCAGTTTTAGACTTCTATAAATCCTAACATTAGACAAGGTAGCGTCCGAAGGTATATCCCATTTTATTAAATCACCACTTCCTTTAAATGTATAAAACCCTTTATCTTCTGTTTGAAACAATATGTTCCCGTCTTGATTAAAAATATTAACCAATAAATTTTGTTTTAAAATAGGATGATCCGATATTAACTTAGACTCACCTTTTACAATTTCGTAAACCCCATCATTTACGCGCTGAAAGTAAACACTGTTGTTCACCTTTATCATTTTATAAATTATGGTATCCGAATTTATAATAGACACTGAAGCATCGGTTGTATTGTATATGTAAATCCGATTTAAAGATTGAAATAACACCCAATCATCTATAGCGATTATGTTCCATATATCTTCGTCTTCTAAGAATGAAATATTCAAATTGGCAGATAATGGCACATATTCTAACCGTCCTAAATGATTGGGTTCCCAATATCCAAACGCCTTATAACTACCGGTGTAAATGCTATGTTCATCTACGCTAACCGATCTAATAATGGTATTGTTTGGAGACGGATATAAAACCCAACTCGCGCCATTAAACTCTAATAAACCTTTATTATTAGCGACGTAAATATTTTTACTTTTAGACTGAGATACAGACCAATTTTGATTATCTGCACCATAATCTACAGGGGAAAATACTTGTATAGGTGGATGCTCTAAAACTTGAGCCTGGGCTTGAAGTTTTATAACAACATGTAATAGAAGAAATAAGACAGAAAGTTTAATTAATTTCAAAGGTTAGGTATTAGTTTGTTTAAAATGTAATATAGTAAAAACATAAACAATGAACAACATGTTACTCCCACCAATACGCGTGATGTTTTTTTGCCTTTAATAAATTATATACTGAGATCCATTTAAGCTGTAAAACATGTTAGCACCGTCTTTTTAAGAAGTATAAACGCCTACTAAATAGTACTGTTTTATAATACATCTGTTTTAATATGCTCTATTTAAATGTGTAGGTCCTCTTATATTGAATGGTTACACACCAAAACACGCTAAACCGTCGAATCATGACGATTGAAAATCTTATTATTAATTTTTAAATCTTTAAAATTGCAATACAAAACAATACTTGTCGGATTAAAATCTTATTTATACTTTTAAGAGAGTGAATTACAATCAACTTTATAACTGACGTACAAATGAATAATCCACATTTATCCAAACGCACGCTTAAAATACTGCAATTCATAAAAGACAAGCACTACCCTTCCATAAATCAGATTTTCGACTATCTAAAAACATACGATCTCGTAGTGTCCTACCGAACGTTTCACCGCGATTTAAAAAAACTAAGAACCGATTTTGGTATCGAAATCACTTACAACAGAGTACATAACGGCTATTTTATTAATAAAGAAGAGAGTATAGACATTCCCTCCTTTTTTAGGTTTTTAGAATTGGTAAGCCTAGCCGAACTGTTTTCCGATGGATTAAGAGGCGACAAAAAACTGATGGAGTATGTGCATTTTGATGAGACCCCCGAATTAAAAGGTATTGAAAATTTACAGCCTATTTTAATAGCTATTAAACAAGCTTGTAAACTATCGTTTACCCATTACAACTATTATAAAGACACCGTAAAAGCCTACACCATCTCGCCCTTAATGGTTAAAGAGTATTTAAAGCGCTGGTATGTAATTGGTGTTATAGATGGTACCACCGAACTACGGATTTTTGGAATCGATAGACTTTCTGAAATCCAGCAAGGCGAACTCACCACAGTGCAAAAAAAGGACTTTCAAGAGGAATTGGATAAATTTAAAGATATTGTGGGCGTCCGCATAAACGAAACGCCTAAAGAACGCATAGTTATTCAAACCGACCAAAAACATATGCGCTACTTAAAAAGCCTGCCCCTACACCACTCTCAAGTGATTTTAGACGACAAAAATCCAGAGGGTATTAAAATTAGCTATGAGATTAGACCGAATTACGAGTTTGACACTCAAATCCTAAAAATGAGTTCCGAAGTCGAAGTCCTAGAGCCTATGTGGTATCGCGAACATATAAAGTCTAAAATAGAGGCCATCTATAAAAAATACAAAGCCTAATTACCGTTTCGGCACTATTTAATCCTATTCACTTTTTACTAAAATAATTTTTAGACTGACATGTTTTGTCAGTGTCTATGTCCATATTTGTGTCTACCTTTTAATAATTAACTGTAATATACATCACATATGAACATTTTATACATCCACGGACTCAACAGCAGTTTAAACGCCGAAAAACGATCGGTTTTAGAACACTATGGCACCGTATACGCGCCGTCTATCGATTACGAAAACCAGCCAGATGCTATTGCCCAACTCATTACAACCTATCAAACGTCCAACATGCACGTGGTTATAGGGAGCAGTATGGGTGGTTTTGCGGGCTATTATGTGTCTAATCAGTTTCAATGTCCTGCATTACTATTTAACCCTGCTTTAGCACAACGCTCGGTACACCAAAATATTCCAGAGCTAACACATCACAAAAGCGCTTTAAAACATGTGGTTCTAGGCACAGCAGATACGGTGGTGAATCCTGCAGAAACACTCCAATTCCTGAGTAAAACCATAAATCATCACCCAGAATACACCATCCATCTTCGAAACGATTTAGAGCATCGCATTCCGTTAGACATTTTTAAAGAAGAGGTCGATTTGTTTTTTAGTAAGTACAATCAGCTTAAATAATCCGATATAAAAATAGGCATATCAACACGCGTTTAAGGTTATAAATTTTCATTAAAAATTGCATGTCTTAGAACGTTAACGACCGAAATAACCAGTGTAACAAATGTGACAGCCAAAGCGAAACCAATATCGCATCTTTGTAACTTGAAACACAAACGCTCCCTAATCGGTTTATTATTAGGTACCATTGTAGGCTATTTGTATTATCATGTTGTGGGATATAAGTAGTAGTTGTGCCATGATTTCCAGACCACGAAACAGTGCGTTGTATAGTGCATTGTTGATAGGATTAGTATTTAATAGGTTTAAAAAACAAAAATCTCACACGGAATTATATAAATTCCACTCAACTAATCAAAGAAAGGCAAGGTATTGCATGTTGTAATTCCTGCTCATGATGCATTGTAAATTATTATTAATCGTAAATACATTAAATATATGTTCAATTCACTTAAACAGCTTTTCGGTTTCGGACCAAAAGTAGATTATGCTCAACTAGTTAAAGACGGTGCCATCATACTCGATGTCCGCACCACAGGGGAATTTCAGCAAGGTCATATTAAGGGGGCTCAAAATATGCCTCTAAACCATGTGTCTACAGCGTGTTCTAAACTGAATAA
Source organism: Formosa sp. F44 (assembly GCF_056238645.1). Next base: position 395,490 of record NZ_JBWDLJ010000001.1, on the reverse strand, counting down.
ATCAAAAACAATTATCACCTGTTGTGCAAGCGGTATAAGAAGTGCACAAGCAAAAAAAGTACTTACAGCCAATGGGTTCACCGCGGTTAATGGTGGTGGTTGGAGCAGTTTACAGGGGAAGATTTAGGGGGTGGTAATTTAATTATTCGCAGACCTAACGGGCAATTGTAATTTTATAACAGAGTAATTATCGAAGTACAGAATACAAAAAGAAAGTCTCGCGCCAATAAATATTATGAAACTATTCGCCCACCTGTCCGTGTAAAAATGAGTTCTGGTAAAATAATTAGAATTTCTTTATCTATTTGTTCGTTATACCAATGTAATATGTAATTAATCTTCGATTCCTTAATTGTAAACCCTTCTTTTTCGTACCCTATTTTTTTTATTTTAAAACTATTCGAAAATTTCAAAACGCAGTGGCCTGAGTTATCAAAACAGCCAACGTCAGTTACTTTTAATCCATCACCGCTTCTAAGATTGGAAATAATGTGTTGTTTTGATGCGAAATAATTTAACCAAACATCTCTAAATGTTAGATTTATTAAAACAATCTAAACTCATGGTCGTTCTTGTGACTCCTTTTGCTTTTTTACTAAAACAACATGTATATTAGTATCTAATATTCATATTGTACTAATTACTTGAACTTAAAAATCTAATACCATAACAAATTCACCAATAATTTTTAGTTCGTTTATTTCAGTATTATCTAATACAATATTTTCATAAGTAGAATCAAAAGATAGAGGTTTAAGTATTATTGATTTATGAACCCAACTTTCATCTGTAATATTTTTTTCACTATGATAAGATTTGATGGTATAACCTGCTCCAAAATCAGAATCTTGAATATTGTAATGTTCAACCAAAACAATCTTACCTTCTCTACTGCCTCCTGGATCTTTCTTGAATAAGCACCAAGAGCCATTATCAATTTTCTTATTCATGGACTCTCCAAGTATTTGACAAACAAAATAATCTTCCCTTGTCGAAATATTTATAGGCAATTCCACCCACTTATAATTTTCAAATTCAGATTGGACTTGTAATTCACTAAAATTACCTGCCGCTGCATATATATCAAACACAGGTACTGCATTCACGAAAGGCTTAACTTCTGTAAAAGGTAAAATTCTTAATTTACTTTCAGTTTGAAAAGTCGCAATATGCTCTTTAAAATACGCTCTTAAATTCTTATCGCAAGCATAAATATAGACACCTCTTATACCTCTATACATTATGGTTTTATAGATATTTATAATATATTCTTTGAGTGCTTCTATATCATCTAATCCTCTTTTTCCATTTTTATCAAAATACTTTGATTTATCAATTTCAATCTGATTTGTAATGTTGTTAAATGATATTTCTTCCCCAAATATTACACCTGTATAATTCAAGTCATACCCTTGCGTTGTATGTATACACCCAACCTCATTGAATGAATTCTCTGAATTTATCCAATCTTTATCTGTTTTATTCCATTGTAATTCAACCCCATCTATTTCAATATCAATTGCATTATCATCTTTTTGAGAAGCCCAAGGCCATGAATAACCAGCTACTAATCTGCATAAACTATATTTCTCTTCTTGAATAGATAATTGCTGATACATATCTTTCATAGAATCGAAAACAACTATATCATAATTCTCTGGACTATAGAAATTCTTATTTCCACGTTTAACGTTTAGTAAATCATCTACAAATGTTATGTAATCATTTCCGCCATTAGAACGCATTTGAGATTTCAATTCTATCTCTATGGTATTAGATTCGCTTAATAGTTTATCAAAATGGTGTGAAGGAATATCTGAAGGCTTAACAGATTGAGCTGAATCGTAAAAGAATATTTGATTTTTACTATTTGCTATTATCCAATCTAATTCTGTTCCCGTATCGTCAAGACCTAATTTTCGGTTATTCTTTTTAAAAACTCCCATCCATCCAATATTTTTATACTGTCTTAAACGATGAGCTTCATCAACAATTAATAAATCGTACTTTTTTTTAAACGTATCTGAAGGACTAATAATCATTGATGATTTTAAATCTGGAATCTTTCTAAATACATTCTGTAAAGTTTTCCGAAGTGAACTCATCGCAACAACAAATCCAATTTCTGCTTTAGGATATTTCTCTTTATATGCTCGAATTAGATTTATTTCTTGAATTTCATTGTCACTAAAATCGTCCATATTAGTGTTGGAAACATCAGAACCAAGCAATTTAATTAAATAGGTCGCCAAAATTGTCTTCCCTGTTCCTGCACTACCTTTAATGAATATTTTATTGGACTTTTTTTCTATTAAAGCTTCAATAATTTCTAAAACAGAATTATATTGATTTTCATTAAGTGATTTGTAAGGAGAATATTTAAAAAGTTCAGAGTTTTCAATTTCTTCGAGAGATTTACTTACTATTTTATTCTCGACTAGTTTACTCCAAATATCTTTAAAAAGATTTTTATATAAATCTTGTTGGTAATAGTTATGATTGATTAATCCGTGATTTCCATTTTGTAATTCATAAGTGCCTTCGGAAGAAATGTATTGGATTAATTTTGATTCGATATCAAGTGTAGCAGATTTATTAAACTTATCAGAACCAATTATTGATATTTGATTAAAAGCATTTGCTTTTTTAGGATTAGCTAGATGGTTTTGAATTCTATTTGAAAAATTAGTTGATTCACCAACATAAGCAACTCGTTTAGATTCATTTTGTATAAAATAAACTAAAGGCCATTGGTTTTTCACCCAAATATTTTGATTAATTTCTTTGAGGGCATTTTTGTTGAAATCATAACGTTCAGAAACTTCTATGGATAGATCAAAGTTAGAAATCATAGTTTATTATACTTTTTAGCAGTACCTTTTGCTTTATCAATAGGGTATTTCTTCCCATTACTTTCTATTTTTTCTAATACAATTTCTTCTACATTAAAGTTATATTTGTTGGCAAGTAAAAAAGCATAAGCAAGAACATCTGCCAATTCTTCTTTAACAGATTCTCTATTTGCCTCTTCTGGTTTTTTCCATAAGAATTCTTCGAGTAATTCACCTGCTTCAATATTTATTGCTAAAGCTAAATCTTTAGGATTATGAAATTGTTCCCAATCTCGTTCATCTCTGAATTCAATTAATTTAGCTGTTATTTTCTTTATGTCACTCATAGTTTTTTACTCTGAATTTCAATAATTTTAGATTTATATTACTCCTTTTGTCTAAACTTGATATTTTGAATATTGATAAAATAAAGGAACATGACCAATACAATCACTAAATATATCACTTTCTATTAAAACAAGATTACGGTTAACCGTATGTAAATAATATTTCAGGATAAATTAATTAACATCAACCCCAACAACTCCAATCCCAACCGCCTCAGGACGATTTAATTCATACAACACACCAGCAACCTCTTGATAATACCGTACGCCACAAACCGCCAACAAGGTTCCGGTACCATTCGGAACAGTATTATTAGGCGTCATGCTAATAAGCGTATCATTAAAGGTTTTAGAAATAGGTACAGCATCAGCCAGGTGTAATTGATAGAGCAATGTTTCAAAATCGAAATCCAACACCCCAAATTGCACGATTACATGTGTCGCCCCCTCAATAAAAGGAATTTGAGTCACAAGAACATCGGATATCGAAAGTGTATTGGTTCCCCAATCCATTGAAAACGGAAAAGGTAATACGGTTTGTGGTCTGCAATCTGGTGTATACTCAAAATCGCATAATTCGCGGACGCCGAAAGCGGTGTCTACTCCAATCCCAACACGTCGCGCTCCCCGAGCACTTGTGGTATCTAGCGTTTTTAAACGGGTAAACAACGTCATTAACCTGCTGTGGAAGTGCGAGAAGGTGTACCCGGCAAAAAACGGGTGCAACGCCTGTCTAAATATTTTATTCACTCGGGAACAGTGCCCAAACTCACTCCCATTTTCCCGCACCCGTTGCATACTGGCTTTTGTTTTAATCGCTTTACCATTAAATCCGCCTCCAGCTACACGCACAATGGGCTTCCCTTTTAAATAATAAAAATTAAACCCGCCAAGCGTACCTACTATCGGAATAATACCTTTTTGCTTTGCCATATTTACCGTGTTTAAAAGTCCGCACCATATTACATCGCAACGACAAATAAACCCATAGCAACCAAATAGCTACTTAGGGGTTATAGCGTGCTTATACCGTGTTTATAACATGCTTATAGTATGGACTATATACACATAAAGATACATATTAATGAATTACAGAAAGTATAATCTGCCATAAAAACATAGTAACTAACCAAAACCCCACGCCTAGTAACACCTTAACATAGTGTACATTAACTCAAAACAACCAAAATAAACCACCAATGGTGTTTGCGTTGGTATACAAGAAGAAGTACTAAAAAACAGCCTATATTTTAGTTTACCTTTATTAATAAATCCGTTTTTACATTTACAAACAATCAAACAATTTTGCTATAGATTTTCCTTAAATGGGATCTCCCAACTTTTCTTAATGTGTATAAATTTCAAGATGATATTTTATGATCGTTTAAAAGGATGTACTCAATAATGAGATGCTCTAACTACACCATAAATAATAAAGCAATTACAACATCTCTTTCTCTAATTTTTCATAATGATTCTCTTCAAATTGTGCTTATTCACGTCCTTATTAAGTATAAATATCGTATTGTATTATAACTTCAATGCAGGTAAAATCTTAACACATTATCATAGTTTTTCATGACCAAGCGGACTAAATTTGAGGTTTAAAATCCATTATATTTAATCACATGAAAACGTATACATTAGCAATTGCGGGTTGCGGAAAATTAGCTCATATAGTAGTAGAAGCCTTATTAAAAGATTTACTACCTCAATTTAAATTAATTGCCAGCCATTCAAGAACATTTGCAAAAGCTCAAGACATTTCTGATAGAATTGAAACCTCAACAATGGACTATTCCTGTAAGGCTTGCTCCACTTTTGAAGAGCTTCTAGAACTTAAACCGGATTATATCATTGAAACGGCTTCGCCTTCCGCATTTAAAGAATGGGCCTTACCTGCCTTAAAAAATGGATCGTCCATCGTAACCCTATCCATAGGTGCGCTTGCCGACGCCGATTTTTATAAAACAGTACAAGAAACGGCTTTAAAACATAATACTCGCGTGCACTTAGCTTCTGGAGCGATTGGTGGTTTCGATCTATTAAGAACAGTCTCTTTAATGGAAGAAAGCACCGTGACGTTTACCACTCAAAAAGGACCAAATTCATTAAAAGACACAGCGGTTTATAACGACAGTTTACAAACAGAATCTCGAGAAGTCTTTAAAGGAGACGCTAAAGAAGCCATCGCTCTTTTTCCAACCCGAGTTAATGTGGCTGTGGCCGCCTCGCTAGCCTCTGTTGGTCCTGAAAACATTAAAGTTTCCATGCACTCGATTCCTGATTTTGTGGGAGACGATCACCGCATTGAAATAAAAAGTAATCAGATCCATGCGGTGGTTGATGTCTATAGTAAAACGGCTCAAATTGCCGGTTGGAGCGTTGTAAACACCCTAAGAAATATTGTATCGCCTATTGCTTTTTAGCATAGGCGATTATACCTGCTAACACGTTATCGCTTATATATAAACACTTGTTCTGCAGACAGTCCACACCTATAAGCAAATAACGTTTGGGTATTTTTAAAACCACGCACCGCCTATTGTTTATATGACAGCACAGTACTTGGTCTGTATGGACAATGCGTTTTATAGTTACAGTAGCTCTAGAAGGCTGATCTTACTATAAAACTAGCGGTTACACAAAATATTGTATATCGGTATTTGCCAAGGATATGAATTCTAACAGTTTCATTCCGACAAATGTCTTAAACATAATTTATTTTTCTAGAGTTCACTTAGTCCAAAGAAATTTGTTCAAAAAACACCATTACATTTTTAATAATTTAAAATTATTAATTTTTCCATTTTCATTCTTTAAAGAAAGAATATATAAACCTGAGTCAAAATCTGATATATCTATTACGTTTTCACCACTATATAAATTCATATTATTTTTTACAATCCCCCCTTTTAAATCATAAATTACACCTGTCATAACATGATTAAGCTTAATCTTAAATTGTCCTGATTTTGACGGATTAGGATAAATTTTAACATTACTTAATGGCGTATCTGTCATAGAGAGCGTATTTCCCCTAGACCACGAAATATTATCAAAAGCGATGGCTAGACTTCTAAATTCCTCGCCTTCATCAGGTACACTCGCATTTCTTATAGCTAATACAAAATCATCTGTAACATCAATATTATCTACGGTTAAATTGTAAACTTCATCTCCTGTATGAACAGTTGATCCCACAACCTTTCCATTAATTAATAATTCTACTTTACGTTCTTCTGCTAAATCCCAAAGGTTTTTACATTCCACTGAAAATGACTGTATACCTCCTCTAATCGGACTAGAAGTAATTCCGGTAACTCCTTTTTGAAAGTAGATCTCTTTAGTATCATCGATAAATCCATTTACGCCCTTTGCATTAACATTCCAATTAAAACCATTATCTCCAATATAAGACACACTTCCCCAAGTATTTAGATCTAGATTATTTATGGTTTCCGTATAAGTATCTGCTACTAAATACCACTCATCTTTTAAACGTTCAAATTCAGATATTGAAGCATCTATCCAAGCGGGTTTAACACCTAATCTATGTTCTATCTGAGCCTCATATAAGGACTCAGGATAAACCTTAGCACCATTGCTCTCTTCATATTTTAAACTTTCTTGGTTGAAAGTAGTTTCTGTACCATGCATTCCTACAATAATTGGATTAGCAACTACAGCCGCGCAATAATTACAAAACCACCAAAAATTATAATTTAAAATAGACAATGGTCCTACCCTACTTAAATTCCATAATGTTAAACCTCCTAGGTGATTTGGAAGGTTTTCTGTCGCACCTCCGTTTCCAACAAGATCATACTCTTTATATACATCAAATAAGTTCGATCTAGGAAAGCTACCATGAAAATCTATACCTCTTCCATTTGTAGATTCTACTCGCCAAGCAACAGAACCTGTAGTATAGCCAGACATATTAACACCGTGATACTGACCTGTATTTGTGTTATCCCAAATTAAGCCTGCTAAAGATCGAGAAGCTTTGGCTAAATCCACTGTGCTATGTCCTCTAACACCGTCTAATAATATTTGAATTACTGATATGGCGTAAGAATCGACTGTAGATGTTATATAAGAAACATTTGTAAATCGTGAACGTCTAATCCAACAATGCGCCGCATTTGTAAATCTTGTAGCTCTCCATCCTGAATCACCTTGATAGTTTTTAAGATGTACATAAGGACCTTTAAAGTTTGCTTTAAAATGAATATCTTCAAAACCAGATTGCTCTATCATATTCCAGCCTTTAGCCGTCCAACCATGCGAAGACTCTATATCATCAATAAATTCATCCTTTACATAGACTTTATTTCCAGAAATATAATCTATCTCATGAAATTCCTTTGCCTCTACACCCGTGTTATTAATATTAGTCCAATTACTATTAACTTCCGATTTACCATCTAAATATAAAATATTAGCATCTGTATTCGGAGCCATATACATCCGAATATATTTAAACCCATCAAACACACTTGCATTATCTACAGTTATAAAGTTTGTCCCCTTTTCACTATCTGCAATTAGATTTGTGTGTGACGATTCTACTTCGGAAGCCATAAAATTAAACATAGGATTGCATTGAGATACACCAACCATTCCTGCCTCTTGAGCCATAACCTTTTTCATATTAATTATAGTCCCTCCAACACCGGAGCCACTTCCTCTTAACACAATGTGAGATCCTGAAATAATTATAGATTGATCGTTTCCTGAGGTTTCATTAACAATAAATTCGCCTGCTGGAAAAAAAACAACGCCACCGCCAGCATTTTCCGCCGCAGTAATCGCCGCTTTAATAGCATCTTCGTCTGAGGTGTCATCGTTTGCAATAGCTCCATAATCTGTTACGTTAAACACTGTGGCATTACTGTTAAGGATAGGCTCTTCCCCTAATTTATAACCTGCAAATCCGTAGTTTGGTAAATCTGGAATTTCTGAATTACTGATTTCACCGGTATACTTTTTCCAAATTTGAGCTTCTTGGGCGTTAATAAGGGAAACAAAAGTAATGTTCAAAAACATTAATACTGTTAGATAATAAATTTTGGTTTTAGTCATAATAATGGTTTTTATAGATTAATATAGTAGTGTTCTCGAGCACACTTTTAGATAATAAAATGCAAGTTCATTAATTCCCTGTTTCCAATATAATTTGGATACCTGATACCTTTAATCTTCTTCCTTTTTTAGTGCCTTATTCTTTCGTAACTAAATAACAGGAATTGAAACATATAGAGTACGATTAAATTGCTTTCCTTTATAGAATAATATTCCTTTCCATTATACATTTGCAGTAGCATTAGGATTTATTATTTTCTATAATGATATAAGTTTTCCAGTTAGTAATTATAAAGCAACAGACTACGCCTAAAACAATATTATTTTATTATTGTTGAAACTTAATTCCCCTCTTCTATTTTATAAAAAAACAGGGTACAAGATAATTTAAGTACCCCATCTTCGTATTAAAAATGCCATCTCACAAAGGCTTCCATAGCGGCATAATGTGCTAATCCTAATTGATGATAAGTTTCTGCAGTTTCTCGGTTTCTATCTTCTGCACGTTGCCAAAATTCTCGACTATCTGAACCTTGGAATACTACACCATCCTTTTGTGATTGGTGTTTAAAGATACCGTGACGCTTTTCTAACACTTGATCCGGACTCATAGGAACAGCCATTTCTATCTCATCGACATTCCATTCTTGCCATGCGCCTCTATACAACCACACCCAACAGTCTTTCATATACTTCTTAGGTTTTAGTTCTTTAACTGCTCTAAATATAGCATCTAAACACACTTTATGGGTACCATGAGGGTCGGCTAAATCTCCTGCAGCATAGATTTGATGCGGTTTAATCTTATCGATTAACTGCATTGTTATGTTTATATCTTCTTCACCTAATGGTTTCTTTTCTATCGCTCCCGTTTCATAAAAAGGTAGTTCCATAAAATGAATATGGGCATCAGGTAAACCAATAAATTTAGAGGCTGCGTGCGCCTCTCCTTTTCTTATTAAGCCTTTTATATAGCGCACCTCAGGAATATCTATTTCACTTCCTTTTTTATTCTTTAAAAAGGTCAGGGCCTTTTCATAAATATTTTCGGCGTCTGCATTTTCTATTCCGAATTTAGTATTATAATCGCATACAAATCCAGCAAAACGTAGTGCTTCATCATCTGAAACAGCAATGTTCCCTGAGGTTTGATATCCAATATGTACCTCGTGCCCTTGTTCTTGCAATCGTTTAAATGTCCCCCCCATACTTATCACATCATCATCCGGGTGTGGACTAAAAATAAGTACTCGTTTCTTAGCAGGTTCTGCACGTTCAGGACGTTTAGAGTCGTCTGCATTAGGCTTTCCTCCTGGCCAACCTGTAATTGTATTCTGAAGTCTGTTAAATATTTTTATATTAATATCATAAGCAGGCCCTGAATCTGCTAATAAATCACTCATACCATTTTCAATATAATCGGCATCGGTTAGCATTAAAATCGGTTTTTTTAAATGTAATGCCAAACCTAAAACTGCTTTTCTAACTAGCTTATCAGACCATTCTATTTTTTCTACCAACCATGGTGTATTTATACGTGTTAGTTTGGAGGATGATTCTTTATCTAGTACAAACGTAACATTACTGTGTTCTTGTAAAAAAGACGCAGGTACCAGATTAGTTACTTGCCCTTCTACTGATTGTTTAATGATGTTAGATTTGCCTTCTCCCCAAGCTAGTAAAATAACACGTTGCGCTTCCATAATCATCTTTACACCTAAGGTAATAGCCGTTCTTGGCGTATTGTTTAACCCTAAGAAATCACTACTTGCTGCAACCCTGGTGATATGGTCTAAAGCTACTAATCTGGTTTTTGAATTTTGCAAAGACCCTGATTCATTAAAGCCAATATGTCCATTACCACCAATCCCCAAGATTTGCAAATCAATTCCTCCCAATGCTTCAATTTTAGCCTCATAAGCATGACAATAATCTGCAATCTTATCCTTTGACAAAGTACCATCTGGTATGTGACAATTCTCAGGTAAAATATCGACATGATTAAATAATAATTCTTTCATAAACCTGACATAACTATTTACTGAATCTGGTTCCATAGGATAATATTCGTCCAGATTAAAAGATATTACATTTTTAAAGCTGAGCCCTTCTTCTTTATGTAATCTCACCAATTCTGCATATAACCCTTTAGGAGAGGACCCTGTTGCAAGTCCTAAAATACATGGTTGCTTTTGTGATTGTTTAACTTTAATTAAATCTGCTATTTCCTTAGCGACAGCTTTTGATCCTGTAATAGAATCTTCATAAACTAATGTGCCAATATTTTCGAACCGTTTTTCAAAACCTGTTGCCTTGTCAATCTTACTGTTTAGCATAAAATTATTTTTTTATTTTATTATTATTTTTTTTCCTAGAATATTATCTAATACCCAGCTCGTATGCATAGCTGTTTCTCCTGTAGATGGATGTTTAATACCTTCTATTAAATGTTTTTGTATATTTTGAACGTGATATAATTGAATATGTTCTGGATTATGTATTAACAGACTTTCTTTTCTAGAACCAATTTCTTTCGTTATTGGTGAGTCATTAAAAATTGAAAAACTAATCTTTCCCTTACTTCCATAAATCTGAACCATATCGTCTCTTTTTTCAGATCCGAAATTCCAGCTTCCTGAACCAGTTACGCCTGATTTATGAATCCAATTCCCTGTTACAGCATCCATAGCTGAATATAACCCTTGCTGATTAACCGCAATACCTTTTGCCGCTTGTATATCTCCTAATAGATACACAAACAAATCGATACCATGTGAAGCTAAATCATCAAAATACCCACCGTAAGCAATTTTTGAATCTGTACGCCAATTATAGTTTCCAGATATATCTGTACTAGTGGGAGACTTACTTAAGTGCCAATTAATATGACGAACTATTCCAATATGTCCTTCAATTAACCATTCTTTAATTTTTTCGAATCTTGGCAGAGAACGTCTGTAATACGCAACAAATAATGGAATATTTTTATTACTAAATGCATTATTTATAATAACACATTCGTGGTAATTAGGCGCCATAGGTTTTTCGATACAGCAGACTTTACCTGCTTTAGCTACTTTCAAAGCATATGAAGTATGAGAATCGGGAGGAGTCGCAATATAAATAGCATCTATTTCTGGATCATTAATTAAAGCCTCGGCATCATCATAAAACTTTGGTACATTATGTCTTTTGGCATAATCCATAGCTTTATTCTTATCTCTACGCATCACTGCTTTTAATGAGAAACCATCAACTTTTTGATAGGCAGGGCCACTCTTTAATTCGGTTACACTGCCACATCCTAAAATCCCCCAATTATATAATTTCTCCATACCTCACGTACCATCTATTTAAATTATTAAAAGAATATTACTTTTTCCAACTTTTATATTTATGCCCCCATACTGCAAAAAACAATATAAAAGCATAACACGGAATTAAAATCCAATAGCTACTCGTGGCTGCATGAGACAATGCTTTAGACTCTTCCATTCCGTTTAGAATTAATGAAACCTTATTTGTATCTACCAATTTCCCATATAAAGGAGGAATGATAGCCCCTCCCGAAATAGCCATAACGAGTAAGGCAGAACCTGTTTTGGTAAACTTACCTAATCCATCTAAGGTAAGTGGCCAAACCGCCGGCCAAACCAAAGCATTCGAAATTCCTAAAGCTGCTACAAAGAGTACAGATGTTATCCCTGTTGTTACAATAATGCAACAGCTAAAAACAATACCTAACGTAGCACTTATTATTAAAGCCTTTTGTTGTTTTAAATATTTAGGAATTAATACTATACCTAAACCATAAGTTAAAACCATAGCGAGTAAGGTAAATGTTGTAAAGAATTTGGCCTCTTCTGACGAGAATCCGAGCGAAATACCATATGAGATTATAGTATCTCCTGCAATAACCTCTGCCCCCACATAAAAGAATAAAGTAATTACTCCTAGCCATAAATGTGGAAATTGAAATACACTAGTTTTTACTGATTTTGAATCTTTTGTTTCTAATTCTTCCGGTTCTTCTAAATTAGGAAGTGGTGCTTTTCGTATTAAAAATCCTAGCACAATTAAAACTAAGGCCATGACTAAATATGGTGTAACTACACTATCTGCCATAGTATTTAATAATTGATCTTTTTCAACTAAAGAAACCGTATCTAATTTAGCTTTAACTTCATCTATACCAGATAATAATATTGCACCAAAAATTAAAGAACCTAAAGCTCCTGCTACTTTATTAGCAATACCCATAATGGCAATACGTTTAGCAGCACTATCAATTGGACCAAGAATTGTAATATAAGGATTAGAGGCAGTTTGCAAAAGCGTCATCCCTAAACCTTGTATAAAAATGCCCGTTAAGAAAACCCAATATGTCCTAGCTTCTGCTGCAGGAATAAAAATTATGGCTCCGATTGCCATAACAAATAAACCGAGAGACATTCCCTTTTTGTAGCCTACCTTATTTATGATGTAAGATGCAGGAAGAGCCATGACTACAAACGAAATATAAGAAGCAGAAGCTACAAGGTATGATTGTGCATCGGTAAGCTCATTTATGGTTTTCATAAATGGAATAAGTGCTCCATTTATCCATGTAACAAATCCAAAAATAAAAAACAAGCCCGCGATTATCGCTATTGCCACTTTATTAGATGATTTTTTCGGATTATTTTTTATTTTATTAGACATGATTTTATAAATGTTTTAAGGTGATATTTTTAGTATAGACTTAAAAAGTTAATGTCATTTGCTCATCAAAACTTTCAATGAGTTTGAATTGATTCTTTGCCCGATCTAGATTATGATTAGGATATTTAGTTTTATAATAGATATCATTATTTAAAAAATCGGTTAAAAAACGCAGTGCCATTATAAAAATCATAGTTTTAGCTCCAAGTGGTAAATACTTAAGTTCTATAGGTGTTAACGCATCATGAACAGTTTCTAGAAATCCTTTTTCATACGCTTCATAATAGGATTTATTGAAAGTCACTAAATCTAAATTTGTTTCATCTTCGGCTGCTGTATTACAAATAGTTCGTATAGCATCACCAAAATCATAATGAATTATCCCAGGCATTACAGTATCTGTATCAATTACACATAACCCCTTGTCATCTTTATCGAATAAAGCGTTCGAAATTTTTGTATCGTTATGAGTTACCCGTAGTTTTATTTCTCCTGTAAATTTTAGTTTTTGAAGAATATGCATCTCTTCTCTTAAACTTTCGACGCGTTCAATTAAAAACTCTGCTTGTTTTTTTCGTTCTTCTGAGGCTTGATTTAAGGCCTCCTCAAACTGGTAATAACGGAATGACATATCGTGAAATTTCGGAATTACATCTACCAATTGATCCGCATCAAAATCTGATGTTAAGTTCAGAAACTCTCCGAATAATTTTCCACCTTCGTAAGCGATCTTTTCACTTTCAACAACATTATGGGTAAAACTATCTGATATGAAAATTGATAAATTCCAATAATTCCCTGAAGTATCTATGTAATATGACACATCATCGGATGTAGGAATAAAGGTTAATACTCTTCTATGTAGTTCCGATTCATTAAGATTTTGGAACTTATTTTTTAAGTGATTACTTATTGCTACTTTATTAGAAATTAACCCAGGAACATCTTTAAAAACCTCGTGATTAATGCGTTGTAACACAAATGCCTTACAAGTTTTTGTTTCTATTAGATAAGAGTCATTAATATGTCCAGAGATTAATTCTTTAGACGATACATAATTTGAATCATGTTCAAATTGATTAAAAATAGATTCTATTTTAGTTTTTATCATCAGACCACAAATTTGAAGGGTAAACATTATCAGATTTTAATTTTGAAATCACCTGTTGAGCTATTTTTTTATCTTCCTTATAAGTGACACCAAACCACTTGGCATCAGATTTTAATACCTTAACTGTCGCTATTCCTGAATTTAAAATTTCATTCACTACACTTGGAATAAAAAATTCGGCCTTTGGGTTATCCTTATTTTTCTCTAAAAAAGTTTCAAATAATTGTGACCCAAACTCAAAACATTTAGGCGTAAAGCCCCAAAAATTCATAGATACTACGGTGTCTTCATCAATAGAAATCATGCTTCCATCTTCATCCTTTCGTATAATTCCAGAAGGTGTTTTTTCGATATGTAAGCGTTCGGTAACATCAGTTAAAAACCCATTGGAATCAACTTGACATTCACCCCTGGACACATATCCGTTTTCTGAAACCGTATTTTTCAATAAATAAGCCATCGTGCAAAAATTATAAGAATCCTTATCTGTAGCCATCAATGCCTTAGCCATGGTTTGAAATGCTTCCTTACCATAAAAATCATCAGCATTTATTATTGCAAAATTTTCCTTTACCGCTTCTTTAGCCATTAATAAGGCGTGCCCTGTACCCCAAGGTTTCTTACGTTCAAGATTAATATAAGCTTTGGGTACGTTTTCTAATTCCTGAAACACGTAATCCACTTCTGCTTTACCCGCTAACTTTTTATTAAATACTTCCCGAAACTCATCTTCAATATTCTTTCTAATTATAAACACAAATTTTCCAAAACCTGCTTGCAAGGCATCATATATAGAAAAATCCATAATTGTATCTCCTTCTGGAGAGAAGGTATCTAATTGTTTTAATCCACCATAACGGCTTCCAATTCCTGCTGCTAAAATTACTAATGTGGGTTTATTTGAATTCATAGTATAATTTTTAAATAAGCAAATTTCCGTTTATAGAATTTGCTTTATAACTTAATCTTTAGGCTAAGTTATGCATGAAAAATCAATAAAAAAAGAAAAAACTAATAAAATGTGCTCGAGCACACTATATTTGTGTTCGTACACATATGTATTTGTTAAAAATAAAGTAAACTTTATTATATTTGTACTGATGAATAAAAAATATACCATAAAAGATATAGCCTTGCTTGCGGGAGTATCTAAAGGTACAGTTGACCGTGTACTACATAAAAGAGGTAAAGTATCAGACGTTGCGTTAAAAAAAGTTACTGATATTTTAGAGACGATAGATTATAAACCAAACCTTATAGCTCAGAATTTAAAGAACAATAAGACGTATCACATATGCGTATTATTGCCTGATCCTAAAATAGATAACTATTGGAAACGTTCCAAGTCCGGAATTTTAAATGCAAGTCAAGACTTTGCACCATTTAATGTAATTGTAACAATTATTGAATTTAATCCCCAATTTACGGAATCATTTACTGAAAAACATGAACAGATTCTAAAGGAAAAACCAGATGCTGTTTTACTGGCACCTCTGTTTTATAAGGAAGCTCAAAAAGCAATAACAGAATATAAAAATTTAAATATACCTGTTATTACATTTAATAATCAAGTGACACCTATCACTGCCGAGGGTTTTGTGGGACAGGATTTAATTCAAAGTGGACGAGTCGCTGCTAGGTTATTTGAAACTACACTAAGAGCAGGAAACATTACTATTATACATATTAATGAAGACATATCTAATGCCCGACATATGCAAGAAAAAGAAAGTGGTTTTAGAGATTACTTTAAAGATAAAGCGACTTCAATTTATAAAATAGAAACACTGCATATAGAAGCAGATAACTTAGCTACCACCTTAACTAATTACTTAAAAAAGAATCAAGACACCAAAGGTCTATTTATTACAACTTCGAAATCTTATCTCGTTGCAGAAACATTAGCGGTCTTAAAAAAAGATGATATTATTTTAGTGGGTTACGATTTATTAGATTTGAATGTTCAGTATTTAAATTCGAATCATATAACCTATTTAATAAATCAGAACCCTAAACAACAAGCACATTTAGGCGTCACTAAACTAGCGGAATTTCTTATTTATCAAAACAAAATTTCACAAACAACATATCTCCCTTTAGATATTATAAATTCTGAAAATGTTATGCAATACATTACAAATTAATAGGACTACAATTTAAAAAAGTGGTAGTAGCGTTTAATGTATATTATAGAAAGAGGTTTTCAAAATTTAAATTTTGAAAACCTCTTTCTATATATTTTGAAATTATTTATTAAATGTAACCTCCAATGGTGCATTTATTTTCTGTGAAAACTGATTTAAATACCTTTCCCACGAAGCTTTAGTTGGGTATTGTTCTGACTCCTTCCAAGCAAAACCAGCGTAATAAACTACTTTATTATTGACCACCTTAAGTTGAGCATAGAGATTACTTCGATCTTTCATATTCGTCACATAATAATCTGAAGTAGTCATAATACCTTTAGGAGCAACCACTGCTGTCCCTAACTCAGAATCAAAGTATTCAGGTTCCCAATATGAAATCCAGCCGGCCTCTACTTGTTCTGAGATAGCACCTTTATTTTCATGTAATGTTAAACCAATAGATAATTCGTCTGTACCTTCAACATGAATTTCAAATCTTGTCAAATTATTTCCATAATCTAATGAAATGTGTTTCTCTTCACTAATGGTGTCACCATTCGCATCCCAATCGGGATAGTTTAATACAAAGCTTGTTCTTATTGGACCTGTGGTAATGGTTTTATAAGCTGTGAAATTTTTAGAAATGTAATACGATGTATCTACTTTTACCGCAGATCCTCCTACCCCACGACTAGAACCGACATGAAAATTATCTAATCCTTCGCCACGATCGATATGATAATACCCAGGATCTTTATCGTTTTTAGCATACCATTTATTAATAATTGGATAGTCTACCTTCTTTAACCAAGCATCTATGCCGCTAGATAATGTACCGCCTGGAATAGAATCTTCTATCATTTTCTGAGCAACCGGGCCGTATGTTCTAAAAGCTACTCTATTATTCTCCCACGTATAATCGTCTGTACGCTCTGGCACAAATCGTGAATAACAAAAAGCCGTAGTATCTTGAGCAAGATTGGCTTTTGCTACAAATAATTCGAATTGTTTCTCTGAATGTGGTGATAATTCTGGCTGAAACAATAAAACATCTGCAACGCCATCTAAATCCTGATCTACAAATTGAGAAACCATAACCTTTTTGCTTTCTACCTCCCGAATGGCTAAACTTTCGAAATCCTGAGTCTCATCTAATTTTAAATCTAATTTAGAAATTTCTATAGTCTCATAACTTCTTGATACGTCTAAAGTGTTTTTTACTGTGATAATATTTTGTTCAGACGATTGTTTTCCACAGCTTGAAAAAAGCGATACTACTAGAGAACAAAAGAATAATATATTGATTTTCATGTTAATATTGATTTATAATTTTTCCGACGTTTAAAAGTATAGCGCGCTAAAAATCCGTCAATTTCTGTTTATAAAATTGCTCTTTTTTTGATCTAAAAACAGACTAATAAGTAAGCTTTTCTTTCATATTTCCCAGTCACGAACACAGGGAAATCTCATAGGCATACATGAATTGATATTTCATTACATATATACCTTATCTTAATTCTGTAATTTTGGCTACATCCATATGGTTATAATCTAAATTCTCTCCAGCCATACCCCAAATAAATGTATAGTTAGAGGTTCCAGAGCCTGAATGAATAGACCAAGGTGGAGAAATCACTGCGTGATGGTTTTGCATCTTCTCTACGCTCTAAAAAACATGCAGTTTTTAAAGGCTCTATAATATCTAGAATTAGAGCTTTTAATGTTGGTACAGCAAAACCTGCGATATAACAGTCATAATGCATATAGGTTAAATTAATTTTTTCTAATTGCATCAAGTTATCTATTAAAAAATCGTCTCTTAATCCTTAAGTATCGTAGGTTTTTACTGTACTTGCTCTAGAGGCATAACGTTTCGTAATATATGTTCATAATTTCTTTATTAAAAAAAAGAGGCTCAAAATTGTACAAGCCTCTTTTACAAACTAACTAACAAACAAATATTTTTTTGCACTGCTTAATAACGGTTGCCAAACTTGAGTCTTATAACTTTAATCTTTGAAGACATGTTTAGCATAATTAACGTCCATTTTAGTGTAATTCTTTTTAAACACTTTTAAACGTTGTAAAAATTCTTCATAATCTTTTTTATCACTCTCTTTGGACCAAGCGACTTCAGATATAGCCGTCATTCTAGGTAATAACATATATTCCGCATAATTAGGTGTACTAATATATTCGGTCCATAAATTACCTTGAATTCCTAAAATATGTTCGCTTTCAGACGCTGTTAATTCACTTGGAACAGGGTTGAATAGATAAATATCCTTAACCGTATTTGGACCTCGTCCGCCGACAGTTAATGGTTCATTTATAGTATCAGCTACTTGATAATAATCTAGATAATAAGGTTCTCTAGGTGTCATAATTACCTCTTGACCTTGCTTAGCCGCCTGTATTCCTCCTGTTACACCTCGCCAAGACATAACCGTCGCATTTGGCGTTACTTTACCTTCCAAAATTTCATCCCAACCAATAATTTTTTTCCCTTTACCATTTAAAAAATCACTCATATGATTTATGAAAGAACTTTGTAACTCTTCTTCATCTTTTAAATTATTTTCTTTTATAAACTCTTGGCAATGAGGACAACGTTTCCAATTATCTTTAAGGCACTCATCTCCTCCAATATGAATATATGGGGAAGGAAATAATGCTGCAACTTCTTCTAATACATTTTCATAAAAGGTGTAAGTACTTTCTTTTCCCGCACAAAGCACATCTGCCTTAATTCCCCAAGATTCTTGAACTACTTTTTTAACACCTGAATCTAATAGTTCTTTCGTTTTCTCCGAAATGATATTATCATTCATCTGTGTTACTTCTTCTGGAAAACAACTTAAATAAGGATATGAAGCAATTGCTGCCCCATTATGTCCTGGCATATCTATTTCGGGAATAATAGTAACGTGTTTCATACTAGCATAAGAAACAATTTCCTTTATTTGATCTTGAGAATAAAAACCGCCATGTTTTTTATTATCACTTTTAGAGCCCGGAGTCCTTCCTATTTCAGTCCCATTTCTCCATGCTCCCACTTCTGTTAGTTTCGGATATTTTTTTATTTCAATTCGCCATCCTTGATCTTCTGTAAGATGCCAATGAAAAACATTCATTTTATGTAAGGCTATCAAGTCTATAAATTGTTTAACAAACTCAATATCGTAAAAATATCGCCCAGTGTCAAGCATCATACCGCGATGAGAAAACCTCGGTTCATCTACAATTCGCGTGGCAGGTATTAGATATTCTTGCATTTCTGGCTCAGTCTCACTGGTTATTAACAACTGTTTTAAAGTTTCAATTGCATAGAAAGCACCTTTTGTTGTTTTCGCTTTAATATCTATTTTATTATACAATACCTCTAGCGTATATCCTTCTTCTGCTTTAATATCATCAGATAATTGTAAACTGATAATATTTTTGAAATCATCTTTTTTAGTTGACCTCGTTACAGATAAATTTGTAATCGCTTTTAATGTGCTTTCTAAATATTCTGTTTCAGTATTTAGTAATGAATCACTATAAATGGATGTGTTTTCATCTATTTTAAAGCTTCCTTGAAGAACTTCTAAATGAGATGGTTTTGGAATTATATTATAATCGGCTAAACTATGGTCAATGCTTTTATATGTATCATAATTATTAGAACAACTCAATACAACTAGGGAGAGTATTATTAAAACAGTATTTTTCATTTTTATTAATCTTTAAATTATAATAGATACTAAATAAATGACCTTAATTATTATATGATTTAACATTATAATGTATTAAATCGATGCGTACTATTTCAGGTTCAATATGATGAAAACACTTCGATAAAGTAACAATAGTACTTATACCGAAGAGTTCTCTTTTTCATCATTTCACCCAATCACTTATTTTATATAATTACTATTTGGCTTAGTGCCTCTAGAAATTTAGTACCCTGGATTCTGAGTTAAATTAGGATTTAGCAATAAATCCTGTTCTGGTATTGGAAATAAATATTGACGTTCCGGAAATATAATTTCGTTTAGAGTGCGACAATATCCTGCATTCAATAAACCTGTAAAACTAGGTAAGCCATCCTCATCTATTTCTGGTGTCTGTCCCCAAAACCATAAATTCTTATTCACTAGGTTATCTACTAATGGGCCTGTTGGAGCAACATTTATATTGGTATCTACTGTTACAGTAAGAAGACCGTAAGTATATCCTGTTAAAGCTTTCTCTGCCAATCTCCAACGAATCAAATCCATATAACGACGTCCTTCAAAGGCTAATTCTGCTCTACGCTCATTACGAACTATGTAACGTAATTCATCTTGATTAGTAGTTGTAACTGTAGGATTTTCGAAAGGAGAATTTGCGTATGCTCTATCCCTTACGGTATTTAGTGCCGTTAAAACACTATCATCGATCTGATTTAGTTCAATTTTCGACTCAGCATACATGAGAAGCACATCTGCATATCTCATTATAATTAAATCTGGGTCTGTTCTTAAATCCTTCCAATCTTTAGTGATTCCTTTTTTAAATAGAAGTCCATTATATGCAGCATAAGCACCTATAGAACGTGTGTCCTGATTTCTTATGTCAATATTGTTTTCATAATCTCTAACCACTTTTGCAAAAGGATGCGGATTATAGTCAATATCCATAAAATTAGATCCAGAACTCGGAGAAAGGCCATCTCCATCCATTAATGATCCAAAAGGAGCAATTGTTTCTAATAAACGAGGATCTCTATTTTTAAACGGATTTTGAGGGTCAAATAACGGTGATTCATCTATAGGTAATCCATCGACACATTCGTACGACGCTAAAAGCTCCCACGTAGGATTTCTTCCTGCATATCCTCCATGATTTCTAGGTAAAAAATCTTGAACATTATCTGCTCTAATAACATTTAATTCTTCACTTCTTGGAATATGAAAAATGGTTTCTACTGAATTCTTTGTGGTAGATTCAAAAAGCTCTCCGTAATCTGGATACAATTCGTATGCATTTAAATCCATGCAATTCTTTGAAGCTTCTGCAGCGATTTCATAATCCCCCATGTACAAAGCGATACGCGCTTTCATTGCATATGCAGCACCTTTGGTCGCATAATTTAAACCGTTGTAGGACACTGGTAAATTTGCAGCGGCACTATCATAATACTCATAAATTTTTTCTTTAACTATATCTTTAGAAGTACGTGCTATTTCAAAAGACTCTTCTACCGAAACCTGTTTTTCGTAAAATGGAACATCACCAAAATGAGATATCAAATAAGAATAAAAAGAGGCTCTTAAAAAATTAGCTTCTCCCATATATTGTTGGGCTTCTTCATCCGTGAGAACGGTTTGAGTTTCCAATTCTTCAATTACGGCAATAACTCGTGTTACACCTTTATATACTGTAGTCCAACCCGTATTCTCTGAAGACATACTCCCTGATTTTATAGCATTTAGAGCGTCTCGTCTCTGCCAATCGTCATCCATGCCTTCATAGACTTCATCTTCTGGCCAAAAAACCTCTCGATAAGTTTCATTCAGAGATTCTCTAAACTGTTCAGATGTTTGATACCAGTTACCAGAACTGGCTGCGTCCTCCTGTGATAAGTCTAACTCGGTACAAGAATTAAGAAAAAAACTTCCTAATATAAAACTTAAAATGTATGTTTTGAATATATATTTTTTCATGATATTTATTTTTTAAAAGTTAGCCTTCAATCCTAATATGAATGATTTTGTTATTAAATATCCACTTTGTTGTTCTGGATCTATTCCATCTGGCAGATTATCGAACGTGAAAAGATCATTCCCTGAAAGAAAAATTCGTAAACTTGTAAAAGGCGTTTTTGGAATATCTTTATTCTGAAGAGTATAACCTATAGTTAAATTTTTAATTCTTGTATAAGCACCATCTATGAGCCAAAAATCTGAAAAACGATAATTATTACTAGAAGAATTTTCAGATAATCGTGGATATTTAGCATTTTCATTTTGTGCTACTGTATTATAGTTACTATAATAATCTTTTGCATAGATTTCGCTTACTGCTTGCCAATTGTATAAAAATGGGCGAATATAACTTTGAGAAAGATAGAAGCTTTGTTTACCAACCCCTTGTATTGTTAGTCCAAAGTCGAAATTTTTATAATTCAGATTTATTGTTCCTCCATATTGATAATGCGGTAAAGAACCTCCTAAATAATCTTTGTCTAATTCATTAATAACACCATCTGGCACACCATCTGGTCCACTAATGTCTTTATATTTAATATCACCAGGACTTACAGCAGCACTTGTGACAGCAGAATTATCGACCTCTTCTTGTGTTTGATATATTCCATCCGACACATAACCAAACCAACTTCTGTATTCTTTATCTTCTACAGAAATTACATTTCCAGATATTAAACGCTTACCATTAATATCACCTACAACAGATTTAGAGTCAAATACATTGGCGCTTACAGAATAAGATAAATCACCTATAGCATTATTATATGATAATGCTAGTTCCCATCCTTTAGTATTCATTGTACCAACATTAACTACAGGATCTGTAAAACCTGTTAGGGTAGGTATACTTAAACTTAGTAACATATCTTCTGTGTCCTTAGTAAAATAATCTGCAGTAATAGAAAGAGCATTATTAAACATTGCAAGATCAAGACCTATATCTCTAGAAATTGTAGTTTCCCAAGTTACATTCTCTACAGCTAAATATGTCTGCGCGGCAGATCGTACGGCTTCAACATTAGATCCATTAGCAATTAATGCATTACTAAATTGTAATACAGATTGGTACAAATAATTACCTAAACGATCATTTCCTAAAGAACCAAATGAACCTCTAAGTTTTAAGAAAGAAATCGTTCCTTCCAAAGGTTTCATAAACTTTTCGTTGGATAGTACCCATCCTGCTGACAGAGAAGGAAAAGTTCCCCATCTATAATCTTTACCAAATCTTGAAGACCCATCTCGTCTTACATTCGCTTGAAGGTAATATGTATCATTATAATTATAGGCCAACCTTCCAAAATAAGAAATATAAGCATTTTCAGAAATGGTAGAACCATTGTCAAACACTCCGTCTATAGGAGCTTGACTAAGGTAAGGATAGTCAGCGCTTACAAATTCATTTCCTCTTACACTTAAGGTTTCATAATTTGCATCAAATTCCTCATAACCAAGCACTCCACTTAGAGCATGGTTTCCAAATTTTCTATCGTAATTTACAAGAGCTTGAGTTGTTAGTGTATTATCAAAGGTCCTATTCTCTATTAGATTATTTTGATTGGCATAATGACCTGAGATGTATGCAGGAATTCCAGTTTGACCAGAATCATCATAATCGTAATACGGTATAGATTGATTAAAATATTTATATTTATTAAAGTTAAAATTAGGAGCCAAATTAACTGATAGTTTTAAATGATCTGTCGGTTTATAATAGGCACCAATTTTACCATAAAATAAATATGATTTACTTGTTTGAAAACCTCCATTTTGCAATACCGCATATGCATTCTCTCCAGATTTACCACCCGCAATTCGACCATCTTCCCATACCGCAGAATAATTAGGCGCATAGCTTAAAGCTGCATTCGTAGGATCTTCGATGGGATTATTGTTCGTGGTAAGTTTAATTGCTATATCGGCTGTTACTCCAAATTTATCAGAGATTTTTAAATCATTATTTAAACGCGTAGTATACCTATTCCAATTACTATAATCGTATAAAGCATTTTGCTTTTCATAGCTCATGGTTAAGCTTGATTTTAAATTATCAGAGCCTCCGCTAACAGCAACATTATGTCTGTAACCATCTGCATAATTTTTTAAAATTAAATCTTGCCAGTCTGTATCTGGATATTGATCTGGATTTTCAAGGTGATTGGTACTGTAATTAGCAATGTAATCAGAGGCCCAAGTTGGATCTTCTACACCTGTATTTCCATTATCATTCCATGATTTCTCGTTATCCATTTCAAAATATCGATTAATATCGACATTCTGGCGTGTTTCATTTGGAGTGCTTAGTATAAATTCCCCACTATACGACACTCTAAATTTCCCTTTTTTCCCTCTTTTTGTAGTAATAATAATAACACCAGAGGCCGCTCTAGAACCATACATAGCTGAAGATGCTCCATCTTTTAAAACTGAAATACTTTCAATTTGATCAGGGTTAACATCGTTAATATCTTCAACCGGAACATCGTCTACCAAAATTAATGGAGAACTATCTCCTTGTAATGTCGATATACCTCTAATATTAATAGAGTTACTAGCTCCTGGAGCACCACTACTACGTGTAACAGTAACACCAGCTACAGCCCCTTGCAAAGCATTTGATACATTTGTTGTGTTTCGGGAAGTTATTTCATCTCCCTTTACCACACTAATAGATCCAGTAATATCCTTCTTAGATTGTGTACCATAACCTATAACCACAATTTCATCGAGACTAGTAGCATCTTCGACCATGGTTATCTCTAAATTTTTCTTTCCACCGATACTAATTTCCTGCGTTAAAAATCCCATGTATGTAACTAATAGAACAGCATCATTTGAAGAAATTGTAAGGCTAAAATTACCGTCGAAATCTGTTTCTGTACCGTTTTTTGTTCCTTTTTCTAATATAGATGCTCCTGGTAATGGTATCCCCTTACTATCAAGTACTATTCCCGAAATTTCACTTGCTTGATAGGTGGTTTGTATTAAAGTATTAGCATGTATTGCTCGAACCTGAGTTTGAATAAACAATGATAATATACTTAAAGTTAAAACATGTAACTTAAATTTCATTTTCGATTTCAGATAATTAGACCGAAAATTCATACATTTTGGTTGATGATTCATAATGATTGTTTTTGTTAAACTATTAGTGTTTTTTATATGTTAACCTCCGCGACTGGCAACACATAAATAAAAATGAAAGAACATCAGATATTCTTTTTGTTATTCCATGTATAGATTTCAATTTTCAAGTTAAATCCACACACTTTTTGTTAATTATTTTACTAATCTACAAATTATAATTTAATTATGTGCTCGAGCACACCAATTATTTGTAAAATTTTGTTAAAAGACATTAACTTAATAATATCAAATCGTTAAGTTTAATAATCTAATTTAATTATGGATGTTTATTTTATAAATTCGTAATAATATGTCTCGCCGTCTCGAACCACCATAGTGAGCACTGTATTGCCATTTTTATGCTCTACTCTTACAAAAGATTCATTTTCTTTTACATTCCAATTACCAAACACTGTAACCTCTAAATCTTTAGGATGACCTTGACCTGGAGAGGGATTCCCTGAGTCATCTATAAAATTTAAATCAGGGTCGGCTATACTTAAATTTATATAGTTTTCATTGTTCACCTGCAGCATAATAAGCGCAGGGTTGGAGACTTCTTTGATGTATGGTACATTCAAATTTTGATCATTTTTTAGAATACTATACCCATAGGTACGGCTGGATTTATCGAATACAACATGCGCTAAACTATCTGCTTTTATTACTGTGTAACTCGTATCTTTAAAATTGCCCATTTTTACCTGCTGCATACTCTTTTTGTTCGAAAAAGGGTAAATTACATATTGATAATTAGCATTTTTGGGAGCTATTCCATGATTAATCCACGCCACAGCATAATCTCCTTCAGTTTCTTTAACGCCATTCCCTTTAGGATTCATTTTACCTGTATTAATGGAGTATTTATTATGGTAAGAATATTGATGATCCAGTTTTAAACTTATTTTGTTATCTGATATTAGATGATACATATTCTTGTATGCATCGATGTACCAAGAATCTTGAGTATTCGTCTCTATGCTTTTTTGAAAACCTAACGTCTTAATTGAACCTGTTAATGAACTATACATAGTCTGAGAAATATCATCGTTCAAATAATTCTGAAATAAAACAGTTTCTACAGGATTTTCTTGATCAATACTAGAAATATTAGTTCCAATACATATAATTTTATTACCGAATGAAAAAACAGATTTGTACGCTTTAAGTTTCCCAGGAAAACCATAATTTCCCCGTTTACCATCTGAGTTAGAACCTGAACTTTCATCTAATGCCATCGAAAACAATCCGTTATTTTCATGCTTAACTGCTCCTGCAAAAGTCTGATTAGATTTAAACATTAGTAAGGATAAATCTGACTCCAATTTTTCTAATGGTAAATATATTATAGTTGCCCCAGGATATCTGTTCCAATCCCATCCTAACTGATTAAAACCACTTCCAATTTCTCCTTTCTCAGAAAGCAATTCAATGGTACCATTGGCAGGATAACGTCCATAGCGATTAGATGCAATATAAATCTCTGATGCCCATACATATTTGCTATACCCTTTAATAATTGCTGCCCAATTTTCTCGTCTATGAATAGAAGTAGAAGCGTAAGGCATAACATGATATCCAGGCAAAGTTTCAGAATTAATGTTACGTGTATTCATTAAACGTTGAGTGACAGGATCTTCTTCACCCCATAAACGTAAATAGGCACCGGCAAAATCTTTATCTATTTCGGAAGTATGGTCAGGATTACCTGAATATAACATATCTAGAAACTGTGATTTAAGGGGCTCGATAGAATTATTTTCTAAGGGATGTCTACCAGCATTTGCAAATCCGTAATCGAATTTATTACTATATAGTCGCGTCGTTAACATCGCATTTTTAAAATTTTGATGACCAGCCGTACTAATTTTAAACTGAGTACCAGATAAAGTTCTGAATACTTTAGGTAAATTTTTAAAAGCTCCCATTCCATATGCAGGATAATGTCCGCCATGATGCCAAGATGTTCCGTCTTTCTTAAAAACACCATGCTCATCATTTTGTGCCAACGTAATTGACATATACTTACTATATGCGTCAAGTAAAAAGGCTATTTTATTTACATCTTTACGCATATAAATGATCATTAGATGGTAAAATGATTGGGTATTGAAATAATCAATATTGGCAACAAAGCTATCCTCGGGCGCTAAAATTTTACCCAAATTAAACACCCATTGCATACTTTCCCCAATTTCATCAAGAAGTCCCGCTTTTTGTAAAGGATCACGCATAATAAAAAATGCCTTTGCTAAATCCTCCATACTGTAACCAATATGATGACGTGTGCCTCCAGAAGATCCAGCTTGCCATCCTTGATCTAAAAAATATCGAGTAGCTATTATAAAATTAGAAGATATAATTGATTTAGATTTATCGTCTCCTAGTAAATATAAATCAGCAAGCTGTTTTAAGATAATTCCAAACCGATGAACCTCCATAAAGTCTTCATCGTATTTAAGACTTTCATTATAGTAGGTTTCATTGTATCTAAAAGTTAACGGTCTGCCTTTAACAGTTTCACCTACTTTTAAATTTAATTTATTAAAAATTACTGTTGCTTCCTTACTGGTGTCTTTTAATTCTTGGTTCTCTAAAAATCTACCATTTAAACGTTCTAAAATAATATTGATGTCTTTTTGTGAGTCTTCAGAAACCTTAATCGTCTTACTATGTATTATATTATTATAATACTCTATAGATGGCATCCAGTGATCTTGTTCTGGCGCAAAATCTTTTTTAATAAATGGGACTATAAAGTCAGGATAAGCATATCTATCGTCTTGATATTGTGAGAATATCAAATCATCTATATAAATACTTCCCGATTTTGTATTGTTTGTACTAATTTTAAATGTTGTAAAATCTACAGAAGTATTTCGTTTCGGCGCATTACCATTCATTTCATAAAAAGGAACCCAAACAGTGCGCCAGCCTGTAAAATTTAAAGGTAATTCAAACCAAGTTTCCTCGTTTTCATGCCTTGAATAAAAAGAAAAACGCAATGAACCTTCTTTGATATTTTCGTTATAAATAGAAAAACTTGTAGTTGGGCTATTAGGAAAATAATCGCCATATGCAAGCGGACTTTCCTTCTCTGTAAGGATATCGAAAAAACTAGTTTTTAAATAACTATCTCCTTTAAAGTCCCAACGCAAAGAAGATTTTCCTAATTTATAGTGTCTATCACTTATTTGAATCTTACTTTTTTTATTATGATCAAAATGCTTTAATTCTGATTGCGTTTCAAAATTAACTTTATAAGGTTTTTTATCCTGAGCCAAAAGTTCTGTACTACAGCATAAAAAAAAGAAGAAGCAACCCAACTTAAAAGCTATTTTGATCATAATTATATAGTTTTATATATTATTAAACTGAATTTATAAGCCTATTTGGCTACTTTTAACTCCGCTTTTGTAGTTCACCGAAGTATTTCCTGCGCCTTGCAGTCCAATATCTACTGGAGTGTTTGTTTTCCAGTTTCCTCTAGTAAAATCAGGTACATCGATAGAATTTGACCTATTCGCTACAGATTTTTCACTTAAAGGCGTGATTGAACTCCAAAGCGCAGCATCGTAAACATCTTGATCTAACGGAAGTCCATTACGTAAACAATCTATTAATCTCCAATCCATAATAAAATCCATACCTCCATGTCCACCAATTTTTTTGGCTAACTCTCCCACTTTTTTATACAGCTCTGGCGTATATTTTTTTTCTATGGCTTTCATATCAGATTCCCCTAACCACTTATCGTTAACCGCTATCTTACCGGGAGTTGGCCATTTTTGTGCAAAGGCTTTTGTGCCACTAATCATATGGATTCTAGAATATGGTCGATCTGAAGAAACATCATGCTGAATCATGATACTTCTTCCCTTTTTAGTTTTAATCATTGTAGTATTCATGTTACCTCTAAAACTTCTATTGGCATATTCAGAATAAAAAGGATCATTAATTGCTTTTTCCTTTGCCAATCGTTGCATGTCAAAATCTGCAGAAGACAATGAACTTAAGTAGTCCATTTGATCGCCCCGATTAATATTCATGATTTGACAAATAGGGCCCAAGCCGTGGGTTGGATAAAGGTTTCCATCACGTGACACGTTCTCTTCTAATCGCCACATACTTTCATAACCATTTGTTTTATCGAAATTAAGATCTAAAAGATTATGAATATAAGCACCTTCTCCATGGATTATGTCTCCAAAGTAATTTTGCCTTGCCATATTTAATGTAAGTAATTCAAAGAAATCGTAACAACAATTCTCCATCATCATACAATGTTTTTTTGTACGCTCTGAAGTTTCAACAAGCTCCCATGCTTCATCTATAGTTTTAGCCGCAGGAACTTCTACAGCAACATGCTTTCCAGCTTCCATAGCATATACAGCCATTGGTGTGTGCCAATCCCATGGCGTAAGCACATAAATTAAATCTATATCCTCACGATCTACCATTTCTTTCCAAGCATAAGCGCTTCCAAAATATAAATCAGGCTCATGCTTTGTCCCTTTTAATATTTTTTTGGTTTTTATCACTCGTTCTTCTCTTAAATCGCATAACCCTTTTATTGTAACTCCTTCTATCATACTCATACGTTGCACAGCACCAGGTCCGCGCATCCCCAAACCAATAAAGCCTATGCGAACTTCTTTTAATTTTGGTGCTCTATATCCCGACATATTAAACAATGAACTATTAGATTTTAAATAGGTAGAATCCTTAAATGTCGATTCTGAATTTGCAGAGAACACACTACCACCCAATAAGCCCAATGCACTTATTGAGGACAATTTCATGAACTCTCTTCTCTTATTTTTCATTTTTTAAATTTTATAATGTGTTAAACATAAGGCTTACTTAAATTAGGCTTGTTTTTCTAAATAGCATCGTACTTCAAATAATCGCGCTAATTTATCTCCCTGTGTTTTGTTTACTTTAATTTTTAAAGATTTAATGCTCTCTGTTTTAAAATCATGCTTAGCCAAACGCAAATAATTATTTTCGATTTCTGCAATGATTTTTTTTCCTTGGGTTGTTTCTAATTCAATCGTATAATCTGCAATCGTTTCTGGTTGTGGTCCACGAACCTGATCTTTATATACCCAGTCCTGAGGAGACATTCTTAAAAATCTATTTAATCCTGTATCAAACGTAAGTTGAATACTATTAATTTTTATTGCCTTTTTCCAATGTAGTGAAATCCATTGTTCCCCATTATCCATTGAAGCCTGCCACTGGTGAGTTTTTCCATCGGCGATATCTCTATTAACTCCATCAACTACATTAATTGCTTTTCCTTTGGTTGTTTGTGAGGAACTTTTAATAGTTGCTTGTCTTGCAAAATCTGCTTCATCTTCATTCTTAACTCCTAGAATACCTTGATCTTGCTTTAATAATAATTGTTGATAACGCTTTAACTCTTCTGGCTGTCTAGCCAAAGTCTTTGGACTAATATTATGACGACAGCAATACGCCATTGCCGTACCTACAGCCTGTCCTAAAAGTGCGCAAGTAGCCATAACCCTAGTTGAAGATAATGCGACATGAGAAACACTAATATTTCTTCCTGCAAATAATAAATTATCAATATTTATACTAATGAGTGAACGATATGGAATGGAATATGGTTGTTTTAATGCAATTGATACATAGGGTACATCTCCTGTTGCGTCCATACCTCCTGGTGGATGATCGTCTAATGGCCATCCTCCATAGGCTACGCGATCTTCAAATAAAGTTGCCGCTTGCACATCTTGCTGTGTCATTATATAAGGACCTTCTATTCTTCTACTCTCACGTTTACCCGGGAGCATTCCTACCCATGATAACGCCCAATTTTCTGATTCAGGGTGATTACCTGAATTTTTAATATAATCCCAAACTCCAAATAATGTCGCTAATAAATCATGTCGGTTTTGTTGACCGTCACTAATTATATCTATAGAACCTCCTAACTCTAACCACCAATATCCATATTCATAGGACCCTATATTTCTGTGAGCAAAATCTTTGGTTGTATATTTTCTAGCCCAAACAGGAGGTGTATATGGCATTTTTTTATCATGTTTTTGTGCCATAAATAAGATACTATTACCCATGGTTTTTTGATCTGCAACATCTACAGCTAATGATTCACCAAAAGTAGATTTAGCATCTCGACCTCTCATATACTTAGCGCCTGCTTTAGCGGCAAGACTTCCATCTCCTGTGCAGTCAGAAAAATACTTTGCGGAAATTTCAGAAATCTCTTCAGTTTGCGAACATAAACCCCACACCTTTTCGATAGTACCATTATTAACTTTTACATCATAAAACGAGGTGTCCAATAACAAAGTTATATTGGGCTCTGAAATTAGTTTATCATACAATACAAAATCCCACATTTCATAAGATCGCTGTGGATTTGTGACAGCTTCGGTTAACACTAATTCTTCAAGAATACCCGTCTCACGCCATACCTGTTTAAGTTGACTTGCTCCAGAAATATGCATACGTATTTCGCTACTAGCGTTACCACCTAATCTACTTCTATCATGCATTAATAAAACCTTACTACCATTTCTAGCAGCTGCAATCGCGGCACAAATTCCTGACATTCCTGCACCTACAACGCAAACATCTACTTCGTACTTTACCGTCTTATAAACATCTGTATTTGCAAGGAATTCTCCTGCATTAACATTCCCATCTTCATCGATAAATAGACCATTATTATTATTTGCTAAAAGTGTAGTAAAATGCCCTCCAACAGCTAAAGCACCAGTACTTAAACCTAATGTCTTTAAAAAACCTCTTCTATTATTCATAATTTTATTTTTAACTTGCTCTTCATCACTTAGTGAAACTTAGAATTTTGGTTGCAACCGAAGCAAAACTATTGCTCTCATCTTTCGATAGTTTTAATAAATATGCTTTATCCGATTTGCTAAGTGAAGACGCATTATATTTAATTATTTTAGTCAATTGATTATATTGATTTGTATTTAAAAACTTCAGTTGATTTAAAAGTTTGGTGGTGTTACCCGATATTAATTTTACATTTTCTAATCTATTCAAGGTTTCATTTTGCATTTCAAAATTGAATACCTCGAGTGATGCAATCATATGTTCTTGAATTCTTAAAGTATTCCACATGTCGGCAGTAATTTTATCAATTGCAAAGTATGGGACATAAGATTTACCGAATTCAACCAGTCTTAATATATACTCTGGATAATTCTTATTAGATGCATCTACGTGACGTAATCCATACATTTGCAAATGGTAATCATCTGAATAAATCATGGTTTCAAGAAGACCACTATTAATTAAATTAGACTCTGTATACGTCTTAATATTATCGGCTATTTTTCCATTTACAATATTCCACAAAATATGTGTACTATAAACAGCACCTGAAACAACACTATTTTTTAATGCAGGAGAGGTTGCTCCTGTTACTGCATCAACTACTAAGGAAAATACTACATCTGTCTTATCAACTAAATCTTTAGCCTCATAATTAGCTAATGGCGATGTCTTATCATTTAAAATTTCAATTAACTTTAAATGATCTTCTTTAGAAAAAAGCTTATGATCAAATTTTGTAAACGGATCAGACTTTACTTCTTCATATTTCACAAAATCACCCAAAACATTCCAATACAGATGAACCTTTAAATCGTAACAAAGCCCCTCTTCACAAACAGGTGTTTCTACATAAGCATAATAAAATTCTGGCACTGTATCCTTACTATATAGTAGATCAATATTTACAGGAATTGAATCTTTTAAATACATGACCATAACAGATTTATCCACCTTACCAGAAGATTGAATCGGTAGGCTAAAAGCATAAATTTGAATAGCTATAATTATAAATAGTACAACTAAAAAACTTCTTTTAAACGTTATGGTTACTTGTGTGCTCAATATTAAATTAAATCGGTTATAGTTTGAATTATTTTATTAGCCAAGTCCGTTGCTTCTTTTGGAGACTTACTCTCGGCATATATTCTTATTATAGGTTCTGTATTAGATTTGCGCATATGAACCCATTCTTTATTCTCAAAATTAATTTTAGTTCCATCTATTAGATCTAGAGATTCGTTAGCATATAACTTTTGAATATCTTCGAAAATGGAGTCTATATTCACATGACCAGGAAGTTCTATTTTTTCCTTTGCTATAAAATAGTTAGGATAGCTTTCCCTAAGTGCTTTACATGATTTATCTGTTTCTGCTAATAATGATAAAAACAATGCAATTCCTACAAGAGCATCTCTACCATAATGAGACTCGGGATATATAATACCTCCATTACCTTCTCCTCCTATTATTGCATTTACAGCTTTCATCTTTTCTACTACGTTAACCTCTCCAACGGCACTAGCAAAATAGTTCGCTTCGTGCAATTGTGTAATATCGTTAAGAGCTCTTGATGATGACAAATTTGAAACGGTATTACCTTTTTCTTTACTTAAAATATAATCTGCACAAGCGACTAAAGTATATTCTTCACCAAACATTGAGCCATCCTCGGAAACTAACGCTAAACGATCTACATCGGGGTCTACAACAATCCCGAAATCTGCTTGTTCATTAACCACCAATTCAGAAATATCTGTTAAATGCTCCTTTAATGGCTCTGGGTTATGAGGAAACTCTCCATTAGGAGTACAATATAATTTTACACACTCTACCCCTAATTTTTCTAGCAATTTAGGTATTGCTATACCCCCAGTAGAATTCACTGCATCTACAACAACTTTAAACTTTCGTTTCTTAATAGCTTCTATAGACACGTGTTTAAGAGCTAAAACTGAATTAATATGATCGTCTATAGCGTTTTTATATACTTTATAATTACCTAACTCGTCCACAGGTGCAAACATAAAATCTTCACGTTCTGCAATTTGAATAATATCTTCACCTGCTTTTGCGTTTAGAAATTCTCCTTTGAAATTCAATAATTTTAATGCATTCCAATGCTTAGGATTATGACTAGCGGTTACTATAATACCTCCTTGAGCTTGTTTTTCCACTACCATTAGTTCCACTGTAGGCGTAGTAGATAAACCTAAATCTATTACATCAATCCCTAAACCTATTAGTGTATTAGCAATAAGGTTACTTATCATTGATCCGGATAAACGCGCATCTCGACCAATTGCCACAGTTAATTCCTCTCCTTCCGATGTTTTTTTTAACCAAGCACCGTATGCTGCTGCAAACTTAACTGTGTCTATTGGAGTTAAATTGTCGCCAGTTACCCCCCCTATTGTTCCTCGTATCCCTGAAATAGATTTTATTAATGTCATTATTTTTTTTTAATAGTAAATATTTTTATTGATCAAATTCCTTCATTTCTTAGACCTAATTAATAAACGAATCTGTTTACTTAAGTTCATGATATTTTAATTTTACTCATCTTGTCTTACATCAGTATTTTGAGCTTAATTCTCTGTCATAAAACTTAATAGTTTCACTTAAACCGTCTTCTATAGTCCATTTTGGTTTAAACCCCAATTCGTTAAATTTATTAGGATTTGCCATTGAATGTTTAATATCTCCAGATCTTGTTTCTAAAAACTGAATTTTAGATTTTGAATTAGTTATTTTTATGATATGTTCAGCTAATTCTTTTACAGAAGTGCTTTGACCAAGAGCCACGTTATATACCCCTTTACCTTGCTGAGAAGCAAATATATTAGCCGCCACAACATCTTTTACGTAAATAAAATCGCGAGTTTGCTCCCCATCTCCATAAATAATTAACGGCTTATTTTGTAATGCATTAATTATAAAAATAGGAACTACTGCGGCATATGCCGATTTCGGATTTTGTCTTGGTCCGAATACGTTAAAATATCGCAGGGAAGTTGTTGGTACATTAAATTCATTCCTATACAAGTCTAGATAATATTCTCCATCTAATTTAGTAATGGAATAAGGTGTTAATGGCTCTGGAGTCATCGTTTCTACCTTTGGAGATACTGGGTTGTTACCATAATTTGCCGCAGAAGAAGACAATACCACTTTACAATTTCCAGTTTTTCTTGCCGCGTCTAAAATATTGATAGTGCCCAACGTATTAATTGAGATACATTCGTTTATTTTTTCAAGAGATTCCGGAACACTGACTAAAGCTGCCAGATTAAAAACAGCATCTGCGCCTTCAACATGTTTCATAACATCCTCTGCATGTCTTATATCCACGTAATGATAAGAGACATTAAATCTATCTAAATTCTTTTTAAAACCCGTTCTTAAATTATCTAGAACCACGACTTCATTTCCCTCATTGGTTAAATGCTCAACAATGTGACTTCCAATAAAACCGGCTCCACCAGTAACAACATACTTTTTCATTTTTTACTTTTTAAATTTGATTATCTCATTAACTTTATGTTAAATATTAATAGATCTTCAAATATTTAATTTTTATTCATGAATACTTTCTGTAAAAGACTATAAAACCATAACACAAAAAACACCCGTAAAAGACTACAAATCAGCTTAATAAATTCTAAAATTAATCGCTCTCACACGTTATATATTCTTAAACCTGGTACAATTTATATAAAAAAAGAGTTAAAAAAAAAGAAATAACCTTAAATTTGTGCTCGAACACACAAATATTAACATTTAACATGTGTACGAGCACATATTTATATATTTAACATTATCGACATCTCATTAAAGGAAAAAAGCTTAGGACATATGTACTTAGCAACGCATAGTGTTAAAATGTATAGGGATAAATATTTATCTAGAACTTCTTTTATTATTAACTCCATGATAAGTGACAAAGAACATGATCGATTATAATAATTTAAATAAATTTAAAACCATCTTCAATGAAAAAATTAATGAAATTATTACTTATAGGCTTAAGTCTGCATTTAACAGCCCAAAATGATGCTTGGCATATTAGCACTACAAATAATACAGATTATACTGGAATATCTATTGCCAATGGACGAATTGGAATGTTATCATCTTCCAAACCATTGGAAATTCAACATATCGTACTAAATAATGTTTACGATATTGACCCAAAACACCAAGTGAGTCAAATTGTTCATGGAATGAATTTTGGAAACTTAGACGTATACATTAATGATAATAAAATATCTGAAAAAAACATATCTAATTGGTCTCAAACATTAGACCTAAAAAATGCTGCGTTAACCACTAGTTTTAAATACCAAAATCAAGCAGAAATTACGTATACGATTTATGCATTACGTAATATACAATATTCAGGATATATAGATATTGAAGTAAAAGCAACTGAAGACATTGAAATAAAAGTAGTAGGTAAAATACTGACGCCTAAAACATTTCAAAAACCTGAAAACACTTTTGAAATTATAAAGGATAACGATATTACCATGCCCATTTTACAATCTAAGGCTAATAGTCCATTTGGAAAACATTACATAAGTACTTCTAGTACTTTTATATGGCATAACATAAATTCTACTAATGCAAAATTACGACCAGAACTAACTCATAATATTGTATCAGATTACGAGAATACATTAGCTTTTACTGCTACACTTAAAAAAGATAAACATCTAATTTTTGCATGGACGGGTGCTGAATGTACTAGTAAAAACTTTTCTGATCCTAAATCAGAATCAGAAAGAATGATCATTTATAATTTATTAACGCCTAAAGAATCCCTATTAAACCAGCATACATCATTATGGAATGCACTATGGCAAGGTGATATCATTATAGAAGGTGATTTGCAATCACAACAAGATGCCCGTTTAGCCATATATCATTTATACGCTTTTAGTCGTGGAGACTCTGATTTAAGTATACCACCTATGGGACTTTCTCTTCAAGTGCCCTATAACGGCCATATTTTCTGGGATACAGAACTTTGGATGTTTCCTCCTCTACTCATGTTAAATCAAGATATTGCCCGATCTTTAGTAAATTATCGTTTTAATCATTTAGAAGCCGCACAAGACAGAGCTATAAACTATGGTTATAAAGGAGCTATGTTTCCTTGGGAGAGTGATGATACAGGAGAAGAAGCAACACCTCCTTTTGCCTTAACAGGACCATTTGAACATCATATCACGGCAGATATAGCAATCGCTTTTTGGAATTATTATACCGTTACAAAAGATAAAAAATGGCTTTCTGAGCAAGGTTTTCCTGTCATTAAAGAAGTTGCAAATTTCTGGGTAAGTCGTGTAACTTCGAATACAGACGGTAGTTATTCTATAAAAAATGTTGTTGGAGCAAATGAATATGTATCAAACGTAAATGATAATGCATTTACTAATGGAGCAGCCATTACCGCTTTAAATTATGCAGTTAAAGCGGCTATAGCATTAGAAGTTACTCCTAATCCAGAATGGAAATTAATATCTGAAAATATAAGAATATTAAAACTACAAGACGGTACAACTAAAGAGCATGAAAATTATAGTGGAGAAATAATTAAACAGGCCGATGTAAATTTACTTTCATATCCTTTAAACATCATTAATGATAAAGAAAGTATTCTGAGAGATTTAAAATACTATGAGCCAAAATTATCGAAGCATGGTCCTGCCATGGGAAAATCTATTTTTGCAATTTTATACGCTCGTCAAGGGGATGTAGAAAATGCATATAGATTATTCAAAGAAAGTTATGTGCCAAACAAACGAATGCCATTTGGAGCTTTATCAGAAACAACAACATCCAATAGATCTTATTTTGCAACAGGTGCAGGAGGTATGTTACAAACAATATTATTTGGTTTTGGCGGTTTAGAATTTACAGATTCAGGAATCATTCAGAAAAACCCAGTTCTTCCTAAGGCATGGAAGTCGTTAACAATTAAAGGCGTTGGTCCCCAAAACAAAACCTTTAAAATAGGACAGTAGATTGTTTGTTATGACGCTTTAGAAATCTAGATCCATGAAATATTGTACTTAATTTTAAAATGTGCTCGATAACACCTACTTTTAATGTAACCAAATTTCTAAAATTAGAAATAATATCTAAAACAAAAAATATATGAAATATCAATTATTAATCATACTAGCAATTATTCTTAATACAGCATGTAAACAAAATACAACCAAAGATATTGAGATTACAAAAAATGAAATAAAGAAAGAATGGTGGAAAGAACAAGTCGTATATCAAATTTATCCACGTTCATTTAAAGATTCTAACGGTGATGGTATTGGTGATATCCCTGGTATTATTTCTAAAATTGACTATTTAGATACCTTAGGAATAGATGTCGTTTGGTTAAGTCCGCATTTCGATTCCCCAAATGCGGATAATGGATATGATATTAGAGACTATCGTAAAGTTATGGAGGAATTTGGAACTCTTGAAGATTTTGATACTTTACTCAATGGTTTACATGACCGCGGCATAAAATTAATTATAGATTTAGTAATAAATCATTCTAGTGACGAACATAAGTGGTTTCAAGAAAGTATGTCTTCAAAAGACAATCCGTATAGAGACTATTACATTTGGAAACCTGGAAAAGGTACTAACCCACCAAACAATTGGCCGTCTTTCTTTGGAGGTTCTGCTTGGGAACAAGCCGGTCCGGATGGAGAGTATTATTTGCATTATTTTGCTAAAAAACAACCAGATTTAAATTGGGAAAATCAGCAACTAAGAGAAGAAATCTATGACCTAATGCGATTTTGGTTAGATAAAGGCGTAGATGGATTTAGAATGGATGTAATAGCATTAATATCGAAACCGCAAGAATTCGAAGATATGGATAGCGAAGGTTTAAAACATCCAGAATATACATATGCTTACGGACCAAGATTACATGAATTTTTAAAAGACATGAATAAAGAAGTACTTTCTAAATATGATGTCATGACTGTTGGAGAAGCCTATGGCGGGAATGCTGAAAAAACTTTGGAGATTACAGATGAACGTAATAATGAAATAGATCTTGCTTTTTGGTTTGATGCAGTACGAGTAGGTAGAGATAATTTTAAACAAAATAAATGGAGTCTACCTGAGTTTAAAAAACTTGTAAAAGCACAAAGTGATGTAAATAGTCATAATTGGCCAACATTTTTTCTTGGTAATCACGACAATCCTAGAGTGGTAAGCAAGTTTGGAGATGATTCTCCTGAGTTTAGAGTTACCTCATCTAAGTTACTAGCTATGTTATTATTAACACAACGTGGTACTACTTTTTTATATCAAGGTGATGAAATTGGAATGACAAATTATCCTTTTACGTCATTTGATCAATTTGATGATGTAGAAATTAAAGGTAATTATAATAAAATCATTGCAAGTGGTTCTACCCCTGAATCCTATTTAGCAGATCTAAATAAAATGGCTAGAGATCATGCACGTACACCTATGCAATGGTCTAACACTAATAATGCAGGCTTTACTTCTGGAGATAAGACGTGGCTTGGAGTGAATCCAAATTATCCAGAAATTAATGTAAAGAATAATCTTCAGGATAAACACTCCGTTTTTCATTTTTATCGTAGACTTTTAAAAATTCGAAAGGATAATGACAATTTGATATATGGAGATTATAAAGATATGGCAATAGATCACCCTGAAGTATTTGCATATACAAGAATAGGTAAAAATAAGACCTATCTGGTTGTATTAAATATGTCTAAATCTATGGTAGAATTTAGCTTAGACAATAAATTTAAAGGCTATAAATTAATTATAAACAATTTAAATGATGAGACAACAACCATTGAACATAATAAATTAATGTTGCAACCTTGGGAAGCAAGGTTGTATGAAAGCAACTAAATATTACAAAACAACCAAGATAAAACCTTCATGTTTTTATCTCGGTTGTTTTAAATTCTATACCGCTTATCCCAAATAGTGACACTTTAAAATATTTATAAAACTAATTCATGCATATGATTGTTGTGAATTTTTAAATCAATTCGCATATGTGTAAATAAGACTTTTTAAAACAATAATGTCATGTGTTATTAGTACGAACTATTCTTAATAAATACTAGATATATTATAATTTGAAACTCATTATACTATCTAATAAAGTTGTCACGTGTATTTAAATACACCGAGTGATTTGTCCATTTACTGCCCCTTACGGTTTAAATAAAAGGAATTATAGTTATTAAACTGTAAAGCAAAAGTTGCTAAGCGTAGTGTTAAAAAAAGGTGAATTTAAAAGTGATTATTTTTGATTATATCAAAAATACATATTCAGTTAAAATAACAAAGACAACTTCTATTTTACAGCAATCTAGCATCATAAACGTTAAGAAAGCTAGGATCCTGTTTAGCATTAAAATTACTTAATAAACCAGATCTTATTATAATAAAAAAACCTCCAAACTATTGCGTTTAGAGGTCAATAACCAATATAAAGAACGATTAATCTTCCAATCCTGGAGAGATATCAATTTGACTCTGAGGTATTGGTGAAAAATAAAATTCTTCTCCCCCACTTGTAATTGGGACTATATTATTTACTATATCTACAGTTTCTACTTCTGATCTATTTGCCAATGCTTCTGTAAGAGTTTCTGTTCTTACTAGGTCAAACATTCTTAAGTATTCACCTGCAAATTCCCATTTTCTTTCTAAAAAAGCTAGTTCTGTCAATGTACCATCTGCATTACTTAATTCTGTTGATGCTCCTGCACGTGTTCTTACTCTGTTTAGAGCATTCCAAGCCTCTGGATCATCCCCTCCTGATCTTCCTGTAGCCTCAGCATAATTTAATAAAACTTCAGCATAACGCATAAAATATATATTGTAATCAGATATTGTACTTTTAGATCCATCCTCAGATAAATCGCCTCCTACGACTTTTCTAAATAAAGGATGTGGATCTGACCATGTTGCCCACTCTGAACCGATTGGATACGAAGGTGCTCTATTTATTTCTTCAAGGACATAAGTATCATTAAATCGGTTTTCAGTTCCATTTTCTATAGCATCTGCTTGCATGTCTTGAAAAAAAGCAATTTCACTAAATATCTCTGTCCATCCACCAGCTTCTGAAGGCATACCAAGCATACCCATAGTTCTATTTCTTACCCCGCAAGAGGTACAACTAACCAAAGTAAACACGCTTTCATTTTGATTAAAACGATTAGCTTCTGTCCATAGCTCACGAAAATTACTATGTAATCCAAAACCATAAATGCTTTCATTATCAATAACTTCTTTTGCCTTTTGTGCAGATAACACATATTTACTTTCATCTTTTATAGGATATCCACCCCACATTAAATACAATCTAGATAAAAATGCTTTTGCTGTACCTCTATTTGGTCTTGCCCCAACCACTGCTACACCTGGATACACATCAGGTAGTAACTCTTCTGCGAAAATTAAATCCGATTCAATTTGCGCATAAATATCTACAAATGAAGATTTCTCCAGGTCTTCATTGGAATTTGGGACTAATTGTAGCGGTATCCTTCCATAGGTTTTTGTGAGATGCATATAAGCAAACGCCCTCATAAAATGCGCTTCTCCAATCAATCTATCAACTGTAGTTTGATCTGTACTTATTATGCTATTTTGAGCATCTATTGCAATATTTGCTAAAGTAATAACATCATAACACGTATTATAAGCCATCTCAATATTTTCTGTATTTGAAGTTTGTCTTCTCCAATCTGATTCTCTATAACCAATTTTATTACTTGCACTATGCGTCGTTAAATCGTCTCCACCAAAGGCTGCTAATTGAAATTGAGCCCATTGTGCACCACCCTCCATTAATTCTCTATACATACCTGTTACTACAGCTTCTAATGCATCATCTGTGGTAAGGGACGTTTCTATCTGTACTTCTGAAGGATCTTCTTCAAGATTTGAGCAAGACGTAATTATTAACGTAGAAAACATTATTACACTTATAGTTGTCCATAAGTTTATTTTAAAAATATTTCGTATCATCTTTATTCGTTTTATATTAAAATCCTATATTAACTCCAAAGGTTACAGTTCTAGGGTTTGGTAATGCGCCTGAATCGTAAGATGGGGTAACATCCGAAGTTTCCACACCACCAGACGACACTTCTGGATCGTAACCTTTGTAATCTGTAATTGTTAATAAATTTTGTCCGCTTAGATATAACTTTACTGAATCGGCGAAACCTTTCATATCAGAAAAAGTATAACCAAGAGATAAATTACTTAATCTAATAAAACTACCTTTTTCTATATTTCTTGTTGAATTTATAATATTGGTTCCAGATGTTGGACTATTGGGATTTAACACTTCTGCGCTTGTAGGTACTGTATTTGTACCTGTCGCTAATCTTATAGTCCCCAAGGTAGAATTAAGTATTTCATAACCATGCACACCTCTAGTCAAAATATTTAAATCCCAATTTTTATAGCTTAGAGTATTATTCCATCCCCATGAAAAATCTGGTGTTCCATTACCAATAATACCTAATTCATCACCATATTGTGCAGTACCATTTTCGTCTGCTCCTAAATATTCATAGCCATAAAAATTACCGATTGATTCTCCTACTTTTAATAAAAAATAATTAGATGAACCTGCAACCCCAGTAGGTGCTGCTGTTACAATTTGATCTGAACCACCAAGATCCATAACTTCGTTTTTAATATATGACATGGTAAGATCCGAATCCCATCTAAAAGCAGTTTTATCTATAACTGTAGCATTTAAAGTAAAATCTAAACCATAGTTTTTCACTTTTCCGATATTTGTCAGTATGGTACCTCCACCATTAGATGCTAAAACTGGTTTTTCTAATAATAGATCTTCTGTATTTTTATTAAACCAATCCAAACTTAAGTTTATCCTATTTTTCAACATACTAAAATCTAATCCTACATTTATTTGCTTCGTGGTTTCCCATGTAAGGTTTTCATCTACAAGTCCACCAAAACCTAAACCAATATCTAATGAAGAGCCATCAAACGGAAAATTATTACCAGTCTCCAATTGTTGATATGTAGAATACGGATTGACATTCTGATTTCCTGTTTCTCCATAACCTGCTCTTAAATTAAGTTTTGAAAAGAAGGAATTTTCAGGTAAGAATAAATCACCATAATTATAGGCTGCAGATATTGAAGGAAAATACCCTGTTCTATTTCCCTCTTGAAATATTGAAGACACATCAATACGCATGGTACCAGTAATATATAAGTTCTTTGAAAAGTTAGCCTCTGCTCTTGCAACATAAGAGTCCATTGTACTCGTTTTATAATCTGCATTAACCAACTGGCTTTCTGCTAATTCCGACAAATAGAACGCATCATCTAATCCTGAAAAAATGTATTGTGAAGCAACAAAACCGGCTGTCTTAGTTGTTGAAGATTGTAATTCGTATATCCCGGTAAGTTTAAGGTTGGCATTTCCAAAATCCTTATCCCAGGTTAAAATATTACTTAATTGAAAAGTTTCGGAACTTATAGAACCGAAAGTCGAACTTGGTGATAAAATTGTTGTTCCGTCTGGTATCCCATTGTACACTTCACTGGTTAATGTATTTTGAGTAGAACCTGCTAAAACAGAAAAATTTAAATTATCAGAAAAACTATAAGACATATTTAAATTAGAATTAAAACTCTTTGTCACATCGTTTCCGTCTCTTTCATTTTGAACAGCTATGGGATTAAGCATGATTGAACCATAATCTGAAGTTAAATTATAAGTACCATCACTATTAATATAATTAACTGCAGGATTCCATCCTAATACGGCTTGTACTCCTCCTCTATTATCTTGAGCTCCACGAGAACCGCCATCAATTAAATTATGAGAATCTTCCATAGATCCATATATATTAAGCCCAATCTGGAATCTATCTGTTAAATCTACAGTTAGATTACTACGCAAGGCGTAGCGTTTATAATCAGTATTTATTATAATCCCATCTTGATCTACTAAATTTCCAGACAGATAATAACTTATTCGTCCTTCTTTACCGCTTGCTGTAAGTTGTAAATTATTGGTCAGTGCGGTTTGAAAATACTCATCTTGATAATCAGCACCTCCGTTTATAATTGATGATTGAGAACCTGCTATCGCAACAAATTCAGAGGCGTTAAGAAGATCATATTTTTTAGGAACCACAGAAGAGGACATGAAATAATTAAGGTTAACTTGAGGTTCTCCAGATTTTCCTTTTTTAGTAGTTACCATAATAACGCCATTAGATCCTCTTGACCCATAAATAGCTGCCGCAGAAGCATCTTTCAATACATTCATACTTTCAATATCACTACTGTTTAAGGTTGAAAGATCACCTCCTATTATACCATCTATAACTACTAATGGTTGATTATTTCCTGTTATGGAATTAGATCCTCGGATTCTAATTTTAATATCACCTCCTGGCGCACCTGAATTTTTTGAGACGTTTACACCTGCTGAACGAGATTGTAAAGCATCTTCTGCTCTTACAATGGGTTGATTTTCAAAATCTTTAGAACTTACACTAGAAATAGAACCAGTAAGATCACTTTTTCTTTGTGTTCCGTAACCCACAACTAAAACTTCTTCCAATGTATTATCTCCTTGCAAAGATACATTTACGGTTGATTGAGTCCCCACTTTTACTTCCTGAGTTTTGTATCCAACAAAACTAACAACCAAGGTCGCACCTTCGATTACTTCTATATTGTATACTCC
Organism: Formosa sp. F44; assembly: GCF_056238645.1. The sequence goes on along the minus strand of NZ_JBWDLJ010000001.1, from coordinate 350,798 downwards.
ATCAAAATCAGTCACAACGCCGTTAGTCGTCCCTTTTTCTACTACGCTTGCACCAGGCAATAAACTGCCTTCAAAATCTGAAATTACTCCACTAATCTGATTTGTTTGAGCAAATACTAATTGCGCTCCTAATCCTGTAAATAAAAAAACATAGAGCAATATGATTTTTTTGTGGGGTTTACATTTTATATTTAAAAAGTATCTTTTCATATATCAAAATATTTAAATTGGATTTAATTTGATTCATTTCTCAAAATGATTTTTGTAAAAAATGAGTTTAAATAGGAAGTAAGAGTTAACTAATAAGCTCTCTTATATAATTTTTTTCACTGACTAAAACTAAAATTCCGTTTAATCACTACAAATATGTAACAATGTGTCTTCCTCCATAACACGCATCCTCACTAACAACATATTTTTTCATATTTTATTTTTTAAATTTCACAAAGATGTTAACTCTCTGTGAAATATTTGTTGTTACTCAAATATTTAAAATTATTAAACTACTCAACAATTATATCATTATAAAACAACTGTATAAACAACTAAACCAAAACACTCTCAATAGATTGATTTACAATTACTTAAGACTAAAAACTTATTGTTCTCACACGCTATATATTCTTAAACCTGGTACAATTTATATAAAAAAAGAAATAAAAAAAAGAAACGACATTAAAAATGTGCTCGTACACATAAACATTAACAGTTTTTATTGTGTTCGTGCACATGTTAAATTAATGTAACCATATATAGAATATATATAACGAACTATATCCTTGCAGTTTTTATAAAAATCAACCTTACAGTACGCTTAGGTTCATAATTATAACCAATTATTAAAATAACGCATTTCATTGATATAAAGAAAACAGCAGATTAATAAGTAATTCAACTTAATAATCTGCTGTTTATTTAAAGTACTCTCTAGAACTTGTAATCAATCTAAAAATCGGAAGAGACCAAATGAATGTGGCGTATGGAATTCCGGGGTTGGCAAATTCGGATCAACCCATGTAATCCATATAGGTTCTCTAACATTTTGGTTATTCAATATATATTTAGCACGATATAATCCCACTTCCATATATGTTCCAAGATTGTCTTTTTTCAAAATATTGAGATCTTTTAGAGATTTTAAACTCAATTTGCCTTCAACTACAAATTGTCCATTTTCATTATTAGATTTAACTTCTATTTCAGATCTTTCCCAAGACCAATTAAAATCAAATTTTCTACCAGGTAAAGCTTTAAAGTCCATTATTCTGGCCTTAGAATCTATCTCGAGACAATAATAAGGCGTTAAACTATCATTAATTCGAAAAAAAAGTTCAACACGATCAGACTGATTTATACTGTCATCGGTATCGTCTGCTAATTGTGTATAAACATCTTTATCCTTAACCTGAAAACTAAAATAAAAATATCTACTGTCGTAACAAGCTTTGAATAGAATAGGTTGGACAGGATTATTGTCCCATGGTGATATAAAATTAGATACCGTGTTTAAAGTAGAATGTTGAGTTTTAATTATATCTCCTTCAATTTTAAAATTCATCTCAGGTATCCTTTTTACGTTGTAAATTTTATTGTTCATAAATCCTAAAAAGTTTACAATGTATTAAGAGAATTATATTCCTTAGCTCTAATTAAGGCTTCTATATAATAGTAATCAGCATAATTTAAAGGGACGTCTATTTCACTATTATGTGGTATACTACCTACACTATGTTTTAGTAAAAAATGTTTATTATCCCCTATATTTGCACGGTATTTAGGTGAAGATAAAACTTGAAGCATTTCATTACTAACATTTTCATAAGCACCATTGGTATAAGTGTTTAATTCGATTAAAGCAGATACTGTAACTGCTGCTGCCGATACATCTCGAGGCGTATTTGTTTTATCTTCCACGTCATAATCCCAATACGGAATACGGTCATCAGGTACGTCTTTTGAATTTAAAATAAATGTCGCTATTTTTTTTGCTTGATCCAGATATTTTTCATCTTTGGTATATCTATAACACAGTGTAAAACCATAAAGCCCCCAAGCTTGTCCACGAGCCCAAGAACTTTTATCTGCATACCCTTGTGCTGTTTCTTTAGAAAGTACTTGACCATTAATAGAATCGTAATCTACCACGTGATAAGAACTATTATCTGATCGATAATGATTCTTCATTGTATTATTGGCATGTGAAATTGCTATTTCCCTATATGTTGAGTCTCCACTCATATTTGCTGCGTTAAATAACAATTCCAAATTCATCATATTATCAATGATAACAGGATATTGCCATCCTCGAGTTGATTGCCAACCTCTATCAGCATCCCAACTTTTAATTAGTCCGACACGCTTATCGTACCTTTTAGCCAACGTATTGGCCGCATCTAATAAAATCTCTTTGTATCTGGAATCTTGGGTAATTCTATAACCATTACCATATGAACAATTGAAGACAAAACCTAAGTCATGATAGGCTGTCCAATCTTTGTGGTTTTTAAATAAATTTTGAAAATGAGAAGCAGCTTGTTTCCACTTTTCACGTCCTGTACTTTCATATAAATACCAGCAAGTACCAGGAAAAAAACCTTCAGTCCAGTCAAATTTTTTACTATCAATAAAATAGATAGAAGAATCCGGTTCTATAGTTCTTGGATTCTTATTTTCAGATTTAGCTAATTCTAGTAAACCACTTAATTGCTTATCAGCATATTCAATTTGCTGATTTATAGTTACTGGCTCTTTAGTTAATTCATCGGCTTTCTTTGAATTATTTTGCTTTTTACAAGAAGATAATAAAATGCAAGCAAGGCATAATATTGGAATAATTTTTCTCATCCTAACAGTTTTTAATTTTTATATATAAAATTTGAAAACAATTCTATTCTTTTGAGATATAGAATAGAATTATATAAGCGCTATTGCGCTTTAGGTAAGAAAAATATGTAGTGTGAGAATAATAGACTTATTAATTTCCATTATGTTTATCAAATATAAATAATTATTTGAAAAAATAATTATTTATATTTTTATTTTTTCATTTGACGTCTGTTATTACTACAGAAATTACATTTGTATACAATATGTAAAGTTTAGAGCATTTATTTTCTAATTATTAATTTAGGATATATGATAAATAAACTGAAACATTACTAATTAGAGTTTAAGGAAAAACAACAGAATTAAGTAATTTTCCCTAAGAAAATTTAAAGTAAAGAGGTTAGACTTAGGTATCTTTAATAACTGTAATTTATCTTTGGCAATAAATAGTTGAAGGATTGACGTTAAATTAGTTTTTTAGACTTTGTTTTTTACTACTGTTGGTGTTAAGCATTAATCGGTCTTTTAGCTCCGTTGAGAAGCACATAATGAATTAGAACTTAATAATTGTTGTGTATAATAGTAGTTCTTATTATTAAAATGTAGGTAACATAATATCATACATTTTAGTTCTCGACTTCGCTCGAACCCCCTGGCAAAACATGGCATTTTATTGTTACATACAATCTTGAAGCATTCTGTTGGTTGATCCCTTCATTCTATATCCTAATATTAAATAAGTGTTTTCAATATTTCGTCAATAGAAAAATGCGCTAAACACACAAACTCATCCGATGCGCCATAGTAAATTTTCAAAGTATCTCCGTGTACCACATGCCCATTCGTATAGACTACATTTCCAAAGAAACCTATGTGTTCATAACTTGCATTAGGTTCCATAATAGGCACTTTGGAACGTGCTATAAGTGTTGAAGGGTCTTTTTAATCTAATAGTAAAGCGCCCAAACAGTATCTATTTGTTTCATTGGCACCATGATAAATTTCCAACCAGCCTTTATCTGTTTTAATAGGAGCTGCTCCTGCCCCCAAACGTTTACTATCAAAATATCCTATTCTTGTCTTAGCAATACATTTGTGATTGCCCCAGTACACACCATTATTAAAAAAACGCGCTACTACTCGACTAGAGTCGGGTTTAAAATATAGATTTTTACGAATTACAGGAACCGCCATATTATGATTTAAATTTCAGTAATTATTCGTGATTGGTATAAGCAAAAAGTAACCGCTATACAACAAGCGGTTAACAAATAATATAAAAAAAACTGCCTATAATATATTAGACTGAGGAAACTCTAATATAAGTATAGGCAGTATAACGACTAATTCTATTAGCTAATCGCTTTTTCATTAAGTCTACTCTCTGCTAGTTTATCTAACTTATTATCTGCATTATACTCTTCGTCCAGAGTTTTTTGCAATTTTGAAGCAATGTCGTCATATCCTAATTCTTTAGCATAACGAACTGCTGTACCATATCCAGAAATCTCATAATGTTCTACACGTTGCGCTTCGGCTATAAGACCTGCATCCATAACTTCTTTGCTATCTGCTTCATCCATAAAACTTTCGGTTTCCTTAATTAAGCCTTTCATGGCTTTACATGTTTCTCCTTTTGCAGAAATGTCTAATGCATCACAAATTTCTTCAAGTCTTTTTTTATGACCTTTAGTTTCTTCTAAATGACTTTTAAAGGCTTCCTTTAATTTACTATCATTTGCTTTTTTTTCTACTTTAGGTAGTGCTTTAATTAATTGGCTTTCTGCACTATATAAATCTTTCAATTGGTGTTCGAATAAATCTTTTAAAGTTTTCATGGTTTTTATTTTTGTTTAATAGTCTAATTTTTGATTAATAGTCTAAAATTATCTCGAAAAAGAAATGTGCGTTAATCTCAAAAATAAATTTTTTAACTCAAATACGTTTTACCAAAAAGACTCTAAATCAAATCATTATAAGCGCGATACCGATAGAAAAAAAATCAGTTGAGTTAAATTAAAATTCTTCTAAATTCTAATTTTAAAAGGAAAATCACAAATTGAAAAAACACAGGTTTTATATCAGAATATCAATATGTCTTTTCGCTATATATCGTGCTAAAAAACACAATTAATGATTTATAAATTAATAAAAAAATCAACGTTATGAGGTCAGTATGGAATGGATCAATAAGCTTCGGGCTAGTATCAATACCTATAAAAATGTATTCTGCTTCAGAAGATAGAGCCTTGGACCTAGATATGCTTGACAAACATGATGGCGAGCGCATTCGCTATAAGCGCGTCAATGAAAAAACAGGTAAGGAAGTCGAATGGAAAGACATTGTAAAAGGCTTTAAAAAGGATGAAGGCTATGTGGTTCTTGAAAAAGAAGATTTTGAAAATGCCAATGTAAAAAAAAGTAAGACTATTGATATCGAAGAATTTGTTGAAGAAACGGAGGTGGCCGATGTACTTTTTAAAAAACCCTACTATCTAGAACCTCAAAAGGAAGGTGGTAAAGCTTATAATTTACTTCGTGAAGCATTGAAGAAGACGGGTAAATTAGGCGTTGCAACATTTGTAATGCGCCAAAAAGAAAACTTGTGCTTAATTGGTGTGTATAAAAATGTAATGGTCCTTCATGTTATAAGGTTCGATGATGAAATAAGAGACACTAAAGCAATTAAAATACCGAAAACAAAAAATGCGACCAAAGAAATTGCAATGGCTGAATCTCTTATTGAAAATTACACGACTACATTTAATTTTACGAAGTACAAAGACATCTATAATTCGCAATTATTAAAAATTATAGAATCTAAAGCCACCGGTAAAACAATTAAATCAGAAAAAGTTGAAACAGAACCTACAGCCGCAAAAGATTTAATGGCTAAATTAAAAGCGAGTCTCGAACAAAAGAAAAAGAAAGCATCTTAAATCATGAGTCTTGATGAATACAGAAAAAAGCGCACCTTTAAAGACACGCCAGAACCTCAAGATGTTTACAATTCTGAAAACAAATACAGATTTGTAATACAAAGACATCGCGCAAGTCATTTACATTATGATTTAAGACTAGAAATGGAGGGTGTTCTAAAAAGTTGGGCTATTCCCAAAGGCCCTTCTATGAATCCTAAAGCTAAACGACTGGCAATTCACACGGAAGACCATCCCGTATCTTATCTTTCTTTTCAAGGCGTAATACCTAAGGGTAATTATGGTGCTGGTAAAATGACTATTTGGGATGAAGGCACTTTTGAGAGCTTATACGATAATGACAACCTGACTGCGGACTACTTAAAAGGGAAATTGAAACTTGTTTTTAGAGGAGATAAAATAAAGGGTATATTTACATTGGTTCGCTCTAGCTCCACGCACAAACAAAATCAGTGGTTGTTTATTAAGCATGAAGATAAGTACGCTACAAACTTAATTTATGATGCTGAAGATTATGTCGTTGAAAATTTTAAACCACAAGACACTAAGATCACGTCCGAACCCAATTTAAAATCCATTATAAAACCAATGCTGGCCTCACCAGCAAAGGACGTCTTTAATGATAAGAACTGGATTTACGAATTAAAGTATGATGGCTATCGCGCTTTAGCCAATGTAGATTCTGGTACAGTCTCACTCTATTCACGAAACGGAATATCTTTAAATTCAACTTTCAAAATCATTCATGACGAGTTAGAAGCGATTGAGCATACCGCTATTTTGGATGGTGAAATCGTTATTTTAAATAGCGAGGGTATTCCTCAATTTAACGCCCTTCAAAATTACGATCCAAAAACAACAAAGGGGCATCTTAATTACTTTGTTTTCGACTTGCTATACCTTAACGGTCATAGCACAACAGACTTACCGTTACTAGATAGAAAGAAATTACTTAAAGCATTATTACCAGAGTCTAATCATATAACCTACTGCGACCATATTGTTGGAATGGGAAAAACAGTGTACGACAGAGCAATAAAGCTTGGAATGGAAGGTGTTATGGCTAAAAAGGCAACCTCTAAATATTATACAAACCTTAGAACCCCAGAATGGCTTAAATTTAAAAATATTGAAAATATTGACACCATTATTTGTGGTTATACAGAATCTAAAAACAGCTCTAGACAGTTTGCATCCTTAATTTTGGGAATGATTGAAGATGGCGAATTAATCTATGTTGGTACATGTGGCTCTGGATTTTCATCTCAACAAATTAAGGCGTTACATCAACAATTTGCACCCTATTTAACGGATACACCCACATTTAAAATTTCACAATATCTAAAAGGTAGAATCGCGCATTGGATGGTTCCCAAATTAGTATGCGAAGTAAAATTTGCAACATGGACAAAAAGCGGTGTAATGAGACATCCTGTATTTTTACGGATGCGAGAGGATAAATCTGTACCGGTTAAAGGTTACAAAGAACACCAAGAGGTACCGCTTAAAAAGTCGACTACATCCTCCGGAACGACGTTACAGATAGATGCTATTCATGTACCGCTTTCTAACCTTGAAAAAATGTATTGGCCCGACGCACAATTGACCAAATTTGACGTGTTAGATTATTATATAAAAATGTCTGATTATATCCTGCCCTATTTAAAAGACAGACCTCAAAGTTTACATCGGCATCCCAATGGCATTAACGGATCATCTTTTTACCAAAAAGATAATGATCATTTACCCGAATGGATAAGTACTTTTAAAATCCATTCCAAGTCGGCCGAACGTGATATAAACTATTTACTGTGCCAAGATCAGGCTACATTAACCTATATGAATAACTTGGGTTGTATTGAATTGCATCCCTGGCATTCCACAATTTACCAATTAGATTACCCAAACTATACCATTATCGATTTAGACCCTTCAAATCAAAACACTTTTGAACAAGTTGTTGAGACGGCCCAAGTTGCAAAACTGGTACTTGATAGTGCCCATATTAAAGGGTATTGTAAAACCTCTGGTGCATCTGGACTCCATATTTATATTCCTTTAGGTGGAAAATACACGTATAAGGAAGCACGAGATTTTACTAAATTGCTGTGCTACTATATCCAAGAACAACTCCCCGGATTAACCACATTGGAACGTGCAATTAAGAAAAGAGGTCCTAAAATTTATCTAGATTATTTACAAAACCGAAAAGGACAAACTATAGCATCAGCATTTAGTTTAAGAGCCAAAGCAAATGCTACAGTATCGACACCAATAGACTGGAATGATTTGAATACCAATCTAAAAATTGAAGATTATACTATAACCACTGTGCCCAAATTGTTCAAAAATAAACCTGATACTTTTTTGAATATTCTGGATAAAGGCATTGATATGGAAAAAGCATTAGAAAATCTAACGCAAACAAAATTTTAAAGGACTACATTATGAATATATTAAACGTATTATATTTATCTAGTATCGCAAATCAATCTGCGAAAAAAGCAACTGGACTTTTTGATTCCGATTTTCAGTCTATTCTTTTAATACTTTTATCCAGCACAGGTATTTATCTTGCCGTTATTGTTTATACTAGAATTTTCGGCAAACGAAGCTTCTCTAAGATGTCCAGTTTCGATTTTGCAATGACAGTGGCTGTTGGTTCTATTATCGCAACTACCATATTATCTAAAACCGTAAGTTTATTTGAAGGGGCTGTAGGATTATTAATGGTTTATATTCTTCAACTAGTAGCAGCATATTTACGCAGGTATAGTTGGTTTGAAAAACAAATAGATAACCAACCCACATTAATAATGGATGGGCAAATAATTCTTAAGAAAAATTTGAAAGCGGTACGTTTAACAGAAGGTGACTTACGATCAAAGCTAAGAGAAGCGAATGTTACCAAACTCTCGGAAATTAAAGCCGTGATTTTTGAAACCACCGGAGACCTTGTCGTCCTTCATAAAGAAGATAATGATGCTATTGATCATTGGATTATTAATGATGTTAAGCGATAGAGATCATTTAATTTGAGAGAACACTCTGATTTTGATTTATTTATAAACACATTAAATACGAAATAAAAAAGTGTCTTTGCTTAAATGTTCAATATGGCTCTGCCAATTAAACTGAATAATTTTTTCTAAAGTCTTTTTTAATACAGTATAACTATTTGGCTTATTCACGTAAATACTAGCTCCGTTAGAAAAAGATTCATTAATATCCTTATCTGCCTTAGATGTAGAATACATCGCTATACGTATATCCTTTAATTTTGGATGATTACGAATATCTTGTAAACATTCCATTCCATTTTTTATAGGCATATTAACATCAAGAAATATCAAATCGGGAAATACAATATCTCCTTGAAACAGATAATCAATCAGTTCCTGTCCGTTTTTAAAGAGTAATAAATTAGCTTTTATAACTAATTCATCCAAGGCTTCACAAAAAAGCATTCTGTCATCCTCATCATCATCCACTAATATAATATTACATACATAATCACTCATTGACACAGGAAATTTTAGTTTGTTTAAAAGTAATATTTTTTATTCAATAATTGATTTATATTATCTGCGCAAAAAGTCTATAACGTTTCAAAACATTTTAATGACTTTCATGAAAAACTCAAAAATAACAAGAAAACAAAGCATACCAAAAATCAACCTCCTAACCTATCTTAATTTTTGTATTCCTTTAAAAAAAATGAAGTCCCAATATTGCTTTTAAAAATTCAGTTTCTACTGTTACCTAAAAACAGCAAGATATACCCGATGTTTAATTTAAATAAAAAAAATAATTGACTTTATTTTTTTTTTAAATTCGCTAATATGAAAACAGTCACTTTCTATATTCCTAAAATACTACGTTTCTTTCTCGCTAATAAGCATGAGGAAGATTGCCTGTTTTTTAAGGAGGCTTCAGACTAATTTTATCATTCTAGAGTTCACTATTAATCAAAAACCTAGTGTTTTGTCTTTATTAAAACATGATAAGTTTCAGGCTAGCAACAAAATGGGCACTAATAATCAAAAAAAACAACACGAGATACATGTATTCTCCAACCTTAAATTAACACGGGAATGAATAACACCAACGCACCACTCTATTTCCTAAAAGGAGGAGGAGAAATGGGAAATTATATCAGAGCAAAAGATTGGAGTAAAACCCCTTTGGGTGCCGCCAAAGACTGGCCAGTAAGTTTAAAAACTATGGTTTCTGTATTGCTAGAAAATCCATTTGGAATGTGCATCGCTTGGGGTAAAGATTATATACAAATATACAACGATACTTATAGGCCTATATTAGGAACTTCCAAACCCACAGATGCTTTAGGTATAAGTTCAAGCAAAACGTTTTCAGAGAATTGGCACATTACAAAACCCATATTCGATAGTGTAATGGATGGTAACCCTGTACGGTTGTCAGATCAGATGCGACCTATTAATCGAAACGGATTTATAGAAGACTATTATTTTGATTTTGCTTACAGTCCCATACGAATTGAAAATGGAGACGTTGGAGGCATTTTAATTACCGTTACTGAAACAACCAATACAAAGAGAGCAGAAGATAAACTTAAAGAAAGTACAAATCAACTTCAATTTGCAATTGAAGCCACCGGTCTCGCTACTTGGTCAATAAACCCTGTAACGAAAAAATTTACTGGAAATGATACATTTAACGAATGGCATGGCTTACCTCCAGGTGCTGAATGTAATTTAGAAACGGGGTATAATGCCGTAATAGAAGAAGATAGAGTACCTTTAATAGACGCCATAGAGGCTACTATGATGTATTCTTCTGGTGGAAAACTGGATCATCAATACAGTATTATCAACCCCATTACAAAACAATTACGAGTAGTTAGAGCCAAAGGGAATGTAATCTATAATGCAGACAAAGAGCCTATAACCTTTACGGGTGCGTTGCAAAACGTTACCGAAGAAGTTATTGCTCGGGAACAAAAAGAAGAAAACGAAAGAAACCTACGCCTAATGATTTTGCAGGCACCTGTTGCCATAGCTATTTTTCGTGGATCTAATTACTTAGTTGAAATTGCCAATACCAAGGCTTTGGAACTTTGGGGAAGAAGAGAATCAGAAATTTTAAATAGAGACTTATTTACTGCGATGCCCGAACTTAAATCGCAGGGAATAATGGAGTTTCTTGATGGCGTAAGAACCACTGGTAAACGATTTAATATCGATGAACTACCTGTTGAAATAATGAGAAATGGAAAATTGGAAACGGTTTATATTAGTTTTTCTTATGAAGCATTATATGACGGCGATGGAAAAATAAATGGTGTCATGGCTATAGGAGTGGATGTAACAACTCATATATTATCCCGTAAAAAAATTGAAGAAAGCGAGCAAAGTGTTAGGACGTTAGTGGAAAACACTCCATTTCCTATTGGAGTTTACACTGGTAAAGAACTACGTATCACTTTTGCTAATCAATCTATAATGGATGCTTGGGGAAAAGGCAATGATGTGTTGGGTAAATTATATACCGATATTTTACCAGAATTTGAAAATCAACATATTTTTGAGCAAATACAAGAGGTACTAAATACTGGTGTTGCCTTTCATATAAAAAACCAACGTATTGAATTGGTTAAAAATAATAAATCTCAATCTTTTTATTATAATTATAGTTTCACACCTTTATTCGATACCGACGGAAATGTATACGGTGTTATGAATACCGCGGCAGAAGTAACAGAACTTAATTTTGCCAAACAAAATATAGAAGAAAGTGAAAAACGTTTCAGAAACTCAGTAGAACAAGCCCCATTGGGGATAGCCATTTTTAGAGGATCTGATTATAAGGTTGAAATGGCTAATAAAAATTATTTACTACTTGTAGACAAAACAGAAGCGGAATTTATTGGCCAACCGCTGTTCGAATCGTTGCCAGAAGTAAAAGATTTAGTTGCCCCTTTATTTGCCGATACTATACAAACAGGAAACCCTTTTTATTCTACTGAGTTGCTTGTGCCTTTAAAGCGTAATGGAAAAATGGAGGAGGCTTATTTCAATTTGATTTATCATCCTCTAAAAGAAGAAAACGGCGAAATTTCTGGTATTATGGTTGTTGCAACAGAAGTTACATCAACTGTAAAAGCCAAACATTTACTTGAAGAAAGTGAAAGGCATTTTAGAAATATGGTCATGCAATCTCCTATTCCGATGACTATATTAAAAGGAAAAGATCATATTATAGAATCGGCCAACATTGCCATGTTTAAAAACATATGGCGCAAAAAAGAAAAGGATCTTATTGGAAGATCTATTTTAGATGTCTTTCCAGAATTGAAATCACAAAAATACCCAGAATTATTAAACTCTGTTTATAATTTAGGACTATCCCACACCGAAAAAGAATCTGTGGCCTTCGTCATGGGAGACGACGGTATGAGAAAATTTTATTTCGATTTTGAATACAAACCTTTGTTGGAGCCTAATGGAGAAACATCTGGCATAATGATTACTGTAAACGACGTTACCGATAAAGTGGAAGCACGGCAAAAGGTTGAGGTAGCAGAAGCACGATCACGTTTGGCCGCCGAAGCGACTAATCTTGCCACATGGGAATTAGATTTAGAAACCCGTAATATAATCCATTCGCCGCGATTAGCTGTTATTTTTGGCCACGAGGAGTCGACCATACTCACACACCAACAAATGCGAGCTCAGGTGCATCCAGAAGATTTACATGCTGTCGTCGAAAAAGCATTTGAAGAAGCCTTAATCACCGGGGTTTATAGTTACGAAGCTCGACTAATAAAACCAGACCATACGTTCTGTTGGATTAAAACCCAAGGAAAAGTCTTTTATGATGACCAGAAAAAGCCAATTAAAAAACTTGGGACGTTACGTGATATTACCAAAGAAAGACAACATCAGCAAGAACTGAGCGAAAGTGAACTTAAATTTAGATTGCTGGCAGATTCTATGCCTCAGCACATATGGACGGCAGATGCGAAAGGACATATCAATTATTTTAATCAATCGGTATATGACTATTCAGGTTTGACAGCAAAACAGATTAACTTTAATTGGTTAAAAATTGTCCATCCAGATGACCAAGAAGACAATATTAAAGCGTGGTTAAATGCAATTAACAGTGGCACGGATTATTTGTTTGAACATCGATTTAGACGATATGACGGTACATATAGATGGCAGTTAAGTCGCGCTATTCCTCAAAGAGATAATGAAGGAGAAATAACAATGTGGGTGGGTACGAGTACAGATATCCAAGCTCAAAAAATGTTTACAAATGAACTAGAGGAGCAGGTTTTTCAAAGAACAAAAGAGCTTAACGAGAAAAACTCAACTCTAGAAAAAATGAATAAAGAGTTACAATCTTTCGCCTATATTTCTAGTCATGATCTACAAGAACCCCTACGTAAAATTCAGATCCTGGCCTCTCAGATAATGGATAAAGAGGAACAAAACCTATCAGACAATGTAAAAGATAAATTTAGTCGGATGCAAAAATCAGCTCATAGGATGCAAACGCTAATTCAAGATTTACTTGTGTATTCTCGTACAGATATTAAAGACCGCAAATTCGAAAATGTAAACATAAAATCTATTATTGAAGAAGTTGAAGAAAATTTGAAAGAAGATCTCAGACATAAAAATGCCACATTTAACCTGGGTCAAATGTGTGAAATAAAAGTGATCCATTTTCAATTCAGACAGTTACTATTGAATCTCGTAAGTAATTCTCTTAAATTTTCTAAAAGTGACACCCCCCCACAATTATGCATAACCTGTGAAATTGTAAAAGCTAAAAAGCTGAAAATTGAAAAGAAATTGCCAAGAAAAAAATATTGTCATATTATTTTTTCAGATAACGGTATTGGTTTCGATCCTGAATACAGTAGTAAGATATTTGAAGTTTTTCAGCGTTTACACGGGAAAGAACAATATAGCGGTACAGGCATAGGCCTTGCAATTGTTAAAAAAATTGTAGACAATCATAATGGGATTATTACTGCTACTGGCGAGTTAGGAAAAGGTGCTAGATTTGATATTTATATACCAGCCTAAATCTAATAGTATAGACTTATACAATACATACTAAGTTAGATAAGTAGCATTTAAATCTTAAAAAAACTTTCTTTTACTATGTAATGGATTGAGTTAACAAAACAAATCATATGAATTAAATAGATGATTTAATTACCTATAGATTTGTGATGTCGCATACATATTGTGCGTATAATATTAATTTAAAACATGGAATTATGAGAAGTATACTTTGGTTAGTAGCAGTAATTTGTATTATAGGTTGGATTTTAGGTTTCTTTGGTTTTATCGCAGGAATGGCAACAGGAAGTTTAATACATATTCTTTTAGTGATTGCAGTAATTGCAATTTTATATAACATTATAGCGGGAAGACGACTTTAAATTTAATAGTTATGATCCTGAAGAAATTATTAATTTACTTGGCCGATGATGATGAGACGGACCGCATGTTGTTTCTAGAGGCTTTTAATAATAGTATTTCAGAAATCGAAGTGGTTAGTTTTGATAATGGGGTAACTTTAATGGATAATCTTTTAAATGAAACCAAACCACTTCCTCATGCCATATATTTAGATTTAAATATGCCCTTAATGAATGGTATTGAGTGTTTAAATGATATTAAAAATGAAATAAAACTTCAAGACATTCCTATTTTTATTTACTCCAATACTATTGATAGTTCTATGAGTGATGAATTGCAAAAACAAGGGGCAAATCTATATTTAGTGAAACCTAATTCTTTCGATAAACTGGTATCCATACTTTCTAAAAGTTTGGATTATTTACAGGCTTATCTTAAAAAAGAAACAGTACACGATGAATTTATTATAGATGATTAATTAAATAATTTCTAAAGCTATTAAATAGGCAATATTTATTAATTGGCATTATACACTTCTTTGTGATAAAAACAAACCATGTTCCTATGCTTTTAACCCGTATCGAAACAGCATGCGCTCCAGAATCTGCATTACTTTATTATCAATTCTCCTTCGTACTCGCCAAGAATTAAGGGGGAGTTTTTCTAATTATTATGTGTATACAAAAATAGTGATTAATCTAAAACGAAAGAATTCTACTTTTTTGACACCTGTAACAGTCAATTGTTTACGAATCTCTTTGAGGATTTTAGAGGGTATTTTCATTATTTTGTGCTACAATCGTAAGTGCTACAATGCAGTACACAAATTAATTGACCACAATTGATGACAACAAATTAAATTTTGCTCGCCCGCAGTGAATGCTGTTTTGGCGAAAAAGGTTTTACTTTGATTACTATAGCCTTCTAACGAAGCAGGAGAACTGCAATGCATTTAAATAAATTGTAAATAACCCCATTGCGATCCTTCACAATGGTGAGTATTTCCTTAGAAGCCTTAGGTACCGTTTCAATTGTTTGTTTTCTGAATTGTTTTATTTATTAATAAAAACAAATCTTACAAGATCTAACATGTGTTTATAATAAGATTTTATCATCGTGAGCAAAAGCATCTTCCAGAGATATCTGATAACCATAAGTCGTTTCGTCCTAGACTTAAACATACTATTGAAGAACATTTACGGAAAATTGGATTGATAGCCAACGTTTTACATCTTACTACTTTTATGGCGATTTTTTTGATACCAAGTTGGGAATCAAGGTTGGTAAAACAATAGAATTGGCAGGTGATAAAATTGATGAAATCAAAATTTCAAATGCATTAAAATCAAGTTTAGGAATAAATTTAGAATTACCCCAACTCTCTTTATAAGATTTAATCGAACAAAATCTTTTATTCTGTAAATTAATTGAAATGTTTAAATATAAACCATTTCCAGCTATAGATATGGATGCCTTAATGGTATTAAATCCACAATAATTTTCATTTTCGAAATGGTTAAACGCAATGGAAAAAAAAAGTAATTTATGTAAAACCCAAAAAGAGTATTTTATAAAATACACTTTAATTATTACTGAATCCAGTTTAGAAGTGCATTTCTAAATGTTTAAACAAATCTTTTATGTTCCTTCCGAAATCTTATGTCTGTAAACACAGCGTAAAAAGTAAGCCTATTTGAGCTATAAAACCATATTTTATAGCTCAAGCTAAGGATATGCTATATTAGATCCCCGTAACTCTAATCTATAATATTTTTTTTTATAAAAGTTGAATCTTAGAGAACTTCTCTTTTTCAGAGAGGTTCAAGACTTTTGTAATGAAGCGCTTTTATCGAAATGAAGCTTTCTGCGAAATGTAGTGGAAATGGGCTGAGTGGTATTTTATCTATAACTCTCTTTTAGAATTTGGATCACCCCAAATCATCTATAACTTAACTACGCGTGGATCCGATGCTGTTTTTATAGTGTTCCGTTAGATAACCGTAAAGTAAAAACAGCATTGAGCGGTTTCGAAATTACAATTAGTATTTCACTTTAAAACACCTTTATTTCCAAAAGTGAGATTACTAATTAGCTAATGCATGGATCACGATATGAATACAGTTTTAAATTTTCAAGGTCTCTTAAATTTTTCCTTTTTCCTTATGAAGGTATTTCACAACTTTTATAGTATTCTATAAATAAGCTAATTTTACCACACGATATTTTCATAAAGCAGTACATACTAAATACTGTATGTTACAACAAAGTAAACAACAAGACAGTAGTATTAACTCTAGTTCATTGTGAGTCAATCTAAAAACCTTTAAAGCAGACATGAGTAAAGAAAAATCTATTTGCCGATACAGTAATTTAAATTCTAGAGTTTATGTAGCTCATATATTACAATAAAGGGCTTTAATGGAAAAGTTATATTAAAATTTAATTAATAAAAAAGGGCACGAAAACAAATTCCGTACCCAATCAAAAACTAAACAAACATAAATGAAAATTTTATTAATATAATCTAATCGTGCAGGCCTTTAC
Organism: Formosa sp. F44; assembly: GCF_056238645.1. The sequence continues at coordinate 334,069 of NZ_JBWDLJ010000001.1, read as the reverse complement.
TCCTTAAATAATCTAATAATTCATCTGGCCTATCAGTCATTATAGCATTCGATCCATTTTCTATTAACCATCCCCATGACGCGTCGGGACCTTCCAAAAGTGCTAATTCATCAGTATATCCTGCTGTTAGAGCGTCCCATAAAGGAATAGTTAAAACTGTAACATTCAAGCTATTTAATTCTTTAATTAATTTAAATTTTTTGGAATCCACTGATTCAAAAGTGACTTCATATGCAAAGGGTTTTAACTTTTCATTGTAATCATTTACATATTTTGAAGGATCATCAACATTATCAATTACTATTGGCATATAAATAATCGAATCCATAATAGCCCCAAACTTTTTATACATTGTTTGAACTGTCGCTCTCCCCTTAAAAATTGCTTGATTAACAGTCCCGGTTACTTTAAGAATTTCATAAGCCTCTTTAACCGTTTCACCTTCAACTTTATCTAGGTTAATCATAATTTTATCTTTAGCAAGCAACATGGCTTCTTTAAGAGTTGGGATTTGTTGTCTTGATCCTCTCACTCCACATGAATTTTTTAAGCGAAAGGTTTGTAATTCCGATAAAGTAAAATTAGAAACCTTACCTTTTCCTGTCGTTGTTCTATCAATAGTGTCATCATGCATCAATACTAAATGACCGTCTTTACTTAATCTTACATCTATTTCAACGATATCAATTCCTAAATCAATACATCGTTGAATAGCCATTAAACTATTTTCTGGTGCATAATTCCATGCTCCTCGATGAGAAACAGCTAAAATTTTATCTTTTACAGGATTCTTAAATTGATGTAAAATTGAATCTGACTTGGTTCTTAATGGTGTTGTGGATTGAGAAAAACCAAGGGAGAAAATATGTAAAAATAAGACTATTGTTATATTTTTTAACTTTATTATTTTTATCATTTTATTTAAATATTAATCGTGTAACCCTTTATCTCTAAGATATTCTAACAATAAAGCAGGTCTATCAGTCTGAATCATATCAATGTTGTTATTAACAAACCAGTCATATACTGAAGAATCCAGTGCTGCTTTTTCATCGTCATGACCTCCATTATGTTGTGACCAAAGAGAATTAACCCAAACACCTGCTCCCTTTTCTCTTATACTTTTAAACCTATCAATTATTGATATTGTATCCTGAGGTACAGTAAACTCAAAAGCTATCGGTATCTCCAATTCTAAATATTCATCAATAGTTTTATCGGCATCAGAATCAGACAACCTAACTATCGGCATAAAGAACACTTGGTCTAAATATTCCCCAAACTCTTTTTCTACTTCCGATTTTGATTTATTCCCTTTAATCACAACTTGATTTAAAGTTTGTGTTTTCTTTGCTATCTCAAAACATTGATCAAAAATTTCGTAACTTTTGTCTAAGTTGACAAGTATTTTACCTTTACAAAGTAAAAGCGCTTCTTCTAAAGTTGGTATTTTATGTTCGGTAGGAACACTTAATCCATCTAACAACTTTAAGGCTCTAAGACTATCTAGTGTCCATTCATTTACATACCCCTTGCCATTAGTTGTTCTGTCTATAGATGTATCGTGCATTAATACCAATTGACCATCTTTGGTTTTTCTTACATCGATCTCTACCATATCTACGCCCATGTCAATACAATTTTGAATGGCCTGCAAAGAATTTTCAGGAGCATTTCTCCAGTCACCACGATGTGCAACCACCATAATTTCATTATTGTGAGAATCTTCTAAATTATTTATTAATTTTTTAATTCTACTTGTATCGCTTATGACTGTTTTTCCTGTTATCTCGTTATCTTTCGATAAAGTACTATCATTCTTCTTACAAGAGAATGATAGTACTACTATAGATAGTAATCCTATTATTTTTAATTTCATTAGTTTTAGCATTTTTTTTTAATATCCTGGATTTTGTTCTAGAGCATTATCCGTTGCTATTTGACTTGCAGGTAATGGCATTAGGAGTAAATCATTGTTTGAAATTCCTAAAACTTCTTGCGTTCTACCCTGACGTTTTAAATCGAACCATCTGTGGCCTTCCCAAACTAGTTCTAAACGGCGTTGTAAATCGATAGCCTGAAACACACTGTTATGATCAGTTGCTCCTGTATATTCCATTATAGAAGCACGATTATTAATTTGATTTAAATATTGAATAGCTTGATCTGGATTCCCTAATTCATTTTCTATTTCTGCTAACATTAATATTACATCAGCGTAACGCAAAACTATCCAATCACTTTCTGCGTCGCCTACAACAGTAGTTGGAATTGTAATCTTTCTATTATAGGCAATACCTGATTCTAAAACGCCCACATAGGTACCTTTTCTCAAGTCATTATCACTATAAAGCTTATAGAAACTAGGCTTTAGAACACCATGCCCTTTTGTTCCTGTCATGTTCCCTTCGACTCTCCCTGTAGGGTTAAACATTCTGTATGCATCCGTACCTTCACTATTCCCATTTACACCAGAAGAAAACTGCACAGCAAAAATAATTTCACTATTAAGTTCATTATCTGAAGCAAATACCTCTGCTATAGGAACTAAATCATGAATACCAGAATTAACTACCGAATGTAATATTGATTTTGCTTCAGCATAATTTCCAAGTGTCAATTCTACTTTTCCCAATAAAGCTTGTCCTGCAGTTTTTACAACTCGTATTTTGTTAGACTCATTTCTAATAGGTAACAAGTCTATAGCAGTAATTAAATCTAATTTGATTTGGTCATAAATTTCAGTTTCCGATGTTCGGGTTTGTCCAAAATATTCCTGAGGATTACTTACTTCTTCAGTAACTAATGGCACATCGCCATAGATTCTAACTAAATTAAAATAGAATAAAGACCTAAGGAATAACATTTCTCCAATACGTGAATTTTTCGTATCTTCATTACTATACTCTATACTCTCTATCCTATTTAACACGATATTTGCACGTTGAATACCGATATAAGAATGGTTCCAAATATTGGCAATGATCGAGTTTTGGGCTATCACATTATACAAATCTAACTGACCATAATTACCTCCATCATTTGCAGGAGTTTCATCATAAGAATCTTCTCCTGGTATTTCACCTATTGAAGGCATACCAATGTCATAATTACCACTAAATTGTAAGGCTGCAAATGTGGCGTTAATAGCTTCTTCAAGTTCAGCCTCGTTTGTATAAAATCCATCTGCAACTTTGTTCGTATTAGGCTCCTGTACCAATTCATTTTCGCATGAAAATATTAGTACAATTATCGTAAATATTGAAAATATAATCTTTTTCATTATAATATTTTTTATGAATAATTTTATAAAGAGATTTTTAATCCAACTAAATAAGTTTTAGCAACGGGGTAGTTAGATCCTGTATTATAACCAGAAGTTAAAATATTTGAAGATGTTCCATCAGGATTCCAACCTCTATATTTCGTTTTAGTAAAAACATTATTACCTGACATATAAACTTGTAATGATTTCAATTTAATTTTTTCAAGAAAATCACTTGTGAAATTATATGCTAATCGGATATCTCTTAACCTTATATAATCTCCATTATTTTCTTCAACAACTACTGATGAATTAAGTAGTTTCCTTGAATTTGAAAAATTACCAAAGTTAGGTTGCCCTAGATATCCTTCTGGATTACTTACTGGATGGTATCTATTTTCAAAGTAATAGGTGGTAGGAACAGCAAAACCTTCTCCTGATTCTGTTAATGAAGACATATCTCCATCCATCAAAGTTCTTCCTGAAACACCTACAAAATTAAGACTAAAATCAAAACCCTTATAGGTTACATTCGTCCCAAATCCATAAACAAAATCAGGTGTATAAGTTCCTTTTGAAATTTTATCACTATCATTTATCACTCCGTCATTATTAATATCTTTAACTCTGTAATCACCAGTTAACGTTCCGTCTAAATGAGGGGAATTATTTATTTCTTCTTGAGTTTTGAACACACCATCAACCTGATAACCATATATTTCAGCTATTGAACCTCCAACTTTAGTAATAAAAAGTTGATTGGTACCTGTAGCTATTTGATCTTGACCAGGGCCTAATTCAAGGACTTTATTATTATAAGTAGTTAAATTAGCATTAAAGCCCAAACCAACTTCCCCTATCAGTAAATTATTAAGACCTACTTCAAATTCGAATCCTTTATTTTCCATTTCACCAATATTTGCCAAAACATTAGTATAGCCCGTTTGTTGAGGCACTGGCACCTCTAATAAAAGATCATTTGTATTTGTTTTATAATAAGCAGCACTTAAATTCAACTTATGAAACAATTCTAATTCGAACCCGTAGTTATACGAAGAAGCTATTTCCCATCCAAGGTCAGGATTTGGAGATGAAGTTGTAATATACCCAGGTGCTAAAGCTCCTTGTTGAACATAATTAGACTCCGTTACAAGTGCTTGCGAACCATAATTACCTATTTGATTATTTCCAGTTTTACCCCAACTTGCAGAAACTTTACCGAATGTTACAAATCCTTTAAAAGGAAAGAAATTTTCATTAGTAAAAATCCAACCTCCAGAAATTGAAGGAAAGTTACCCCAACGATTATTACTACCAAATCTTGAAGAACCGTCACGCCTAATTGCTGCCGAGAATAAGTATTTTGAATTATAATCATATTGTAAACGCGTAAAATAAGACTCTAGTGTCCATATACCAAGATCATAATTAGAAGTATGCGCACTTGCTCCTGCAATACTTTGAATATTATTATCTGCAAACCCTGTCCCATTTACAACAGTAGAACTAATCCTTTCTTTTTGAAAAGTATGTCCTGCTAAAATATCGATATGATGATTTTTGAACTTTGCATCATAATTTAAAGTATTCTCTATTATATAATTAATACGAGTCGTTTTCTCTTGAGAACTGTTAGCATCAGATCGTGGAGCAGGTGTTCTATAAGAACCAACATCTGATGGGTAATAATAATTGCGGATATAATTATCATAATCACCTCCAATCGAAAGTTTATATTCCAAGTTTTTTACTAACTCAATTCCCACAAACATATTCCCAAAAGATCTAAATTGGGTTCTATTATCCTTAATTTTTGTATTTGTAGCCAATAAATTTTCAACAGGAGTTCCATTTATTCTTACGCCTTCTATTTCCCTCTGTTCATTAATAATTTGGTCGCTAATATTTATTGTCCCATCAGCATTGTAAACAGAATAATATGGCAAACTAAGAGGAACCAATCCTATTGCTCCAGAACTGCGACTTCCCTGATCTGATGCGTTCTGATCCGTATAAGAAACTTTTAAATTTGTTCCCAGTTTAATTTTAGTAGTTAATTGAGATTCTAAATTAACGGCAACTGAATATCTCTCCAAATCACTTCCTAGAACGATCCCATCTTGCTTAAAATAACCTACCGAATTATAAAAACGAGTTTTATCATTCCCTCCTGACGCCGATAAATTGTAATTTGAAATTGGTGCTGCTCGAAAAGCAATATCCATCCAATCTGTATTGGTTAAACCTTCCTCTCCGTCTAGATAAGGTTGTAAGAAATCTAAATACAATTCTCTACCATCAATCCCTTGACCATTAATTGTTTTAGTAACACGAACTGAATTAGGATCAGATTCACTTCTATTTGTAGGATCTTTCGAAACATATCCCCAATTTCTAGCTTCTGTTATAAATTGAGCAAACTGATAAGCATCTACTAATTCTACACCTGAAGATTGCTCTTGCATTCCTCCATAAGTATCAAATGTTATTACTGTACCCGCATTCCTCTTACCCATCTTTGTGGTTACTAAAATCACTCCATTTGCGGCTCTAGAACCGTAAATAGATGCAGATGCAGCATCTTTTAAAACATTAATATTCTCTATATCATTAGGATTTATACTGTTTAACGAACTTCCCTCTGATAAAGGAAAACCATCAACTACTATAAGTGGATTTGTACCCGCTGTAAGGGTACCAATCCCTCTAATTACGATTTGAGAATCTGCACCTGGTTGCCCATTAGATTGATTTATTACAACACCTGACATCTTACCTGCAATTTGACCTTCAAAAGAAGATGATGCGACTTTAGCTAACTCCTCTTCCTTTATTTGACCAACTGCTCCTATATTTTTTGCACGGGATTGTTCACCATAACCAATTACTAAAATTTCATCCAATGCATTGTTGTCGGATTCTAGTGTAATCGTTACATTTAAATTTCCATCAAGTCTTATAATTTTTGTTATGTAACCAACATAGGAAACTTCTAATTCTGGAGTTTCTGTAGAAGAATTCAGTGTAAACTTTCCATCGAAATCCGTGTAAACCCCATTTAAAGTCCCCTTTTCAAGGACATTTGCTCCTGGTAAAGGTATTCCATTCACATCTTGTACGACTCCATTTATTACGGATTGAGACCCCCCCCTTTCTGATTTAAAATTTGAATTTGGTCGTATTAATATGGAATTATCTTTAAATTGATACTCTAGTTCTGCTCTATTTGAGATGTCTATTAATACCTCTTTTAAAGTCAAGTTATTATAGTTAATATTAAACTCTTTTTTGTATTCTATGATCTGTTCCCCTAAACTAAAGCTGTAAGGTGTTTGGTTTTCAAGTTCTTCAAATAATTTATTTAGTGTGATGTTAGATGAAATTACCTTAACAGATATACTGCTAAAGTCCTTGTTAATTGTATTTGCTAAGACAGGAGGTGTAGCCACCATTACTAAACAAAAACAAAATACTGCGAAAAAATTTGTAATTTTGTAATTCATATTTAGGTGTTGTAATTTTCAAATGTTTATTTCAATACTTTTTACGTTAAACTCGTCGTTGCTCTAACAACTTCGAGTTTTTTTTATTCTGTGATTTCTATTTCATATTCTTTAATTTTAAATTTTACGTTAGTTATGTATTTTAACTGATTTATTAAACTTTGTATAGTAGTATGCGTATCTATTGTTAGCGTCACTAATTTTTCTTTTAAAGTGTCATTCTCAAAAGATACTCTGTATCCGAATCTGCTTTTTATAATTTGAGCCAACTCAATAAGTTTTCTGTTCTTAATTTTAATTTCCTTATCGTACCAAGACACAGAATTAAAATGGGTGTCTTTTAGTAAATTATTAGATGTAAAATTGAAGGTTGCGCGGTCTGTAGGATTTAGTATTTCTGATAAATTATTTTCGGATTTTACAGAAACTTTTCCTGTCATGACATGTACTGCAATAGTCTCTGTAGTTATGTTAATAGTAAAAGAAGTACCTAGAACTTGAGTAGATAATTTTGGATGATTGACTTGGAAAGGCTTTGTTGTATCTCTTTTAATTTTAAAAAACGCATTACCTTTTTTTAGCTCAACCTCTCTGTAATTGTCATTAAAATCACTTGGATATTCAAGTATTGAGTTTGGACCTAAAATAATTTTAGATCCATCTTTTAATAGTAAACTATCTAAGGTTTGTGTGGTAGCAAAAACATGTTGCTTTGGAGTAAAATCTAGGAATGTAAACAATCCTATAATTAATAATATACTTGCCGCAATAGAAATAGTAAAGTACTTCCGATTGATTTTGCTTTGTGGATTGATCTTATAATTAATATCACTTTTAAGTCGTGCTTTTAATAATTCTTTATTTCCTAGTGTATTACTATCCCAATCTAATGTTTTGCTTTTAGAATCGAAAAAATTATCCAACACTGTGTTTTCGGCAATTGTGGATGTATCATTTAAATAGCGATCTAATAAATCTTGGAAGAAGTTTGTGTTTCTATTTTTCATTTAAGTTTCTCTTTCATAGATAAGAGTCTCAAATGATAATTTATACTAAGTTTTAAAGTTAAGGAAACATCACTGAAATGTTAAGTAATTATATATTATAAAAAATTGATATTAGTAATGCCAATTCCGCTGTATTACCTTGCGAATTAAAATGGTTTCTTAATTGAATTAAAGCCGAAGACAATTGATTTCTAACCGTTTGAGTAGATATATTTAAAGTTTCTGAAATTTCGTTTGGAGACATATTTTGATACTTGTTCATGATTAAAATTTCTCTTCTTTTTTCAGGAAGCTCTTCTATTCCTTTTTTAAGTATTTCAAAAATTTCAGGATTAGAGTCTTCTAAATTTTCATAAATAAAATCTTCAAGTTCCTCAGCCAGTTCAACTAAACTGTTACTTTTCTTTTTATAAAGTTGAAAAAAGTTATATTTAACACTTTGAAAAAGATAGCTTTTCAAATTAACAATATTGTGTTCTCTTCTTTTTTCCCATAGCATAACAAATAAATCTTGAATTATTTCATAGGCAGTCTCTTTGTCCTTTGTTAAGCTATAAGCATACATATATAAGCTATCCCAATAGGCATTGTATAACTGATCAAAAGCACTATAATCGCCTTTTTTAATACTATTTAATAAATATTTATCTGAATTTTGAATCAATTTTGAATCTGTTAAATTTTTAGTAAAATTATATAACAGAATTCATAATAAATAAACTTGTTCGTTAACAAATTATGATTAAATATATGTAGTTTATAATTTGCCAAAATACCTATCCCAATTTACCTTTATAAAAACTTTCGATGTTAACGTAATAATTAGTATTCTATAAGTAAACCAATTTTGCCACTCGATAATTTCCTTTTTATAAGCGATATTTTCATAATGTGGTACATTTGTACTACATATTTAATAAATGCGGTACATATGAGTTACCAAATATAAATAATAAAGGAATTATAAAGAGAACATTATTTTACATAACACACTAACTATCAGTAAAAAGACACCAAAACAAACTATAAGAAACGTAATTTACTTCCCGATACAATATCTTAAAACCTAATGTTTATAAGGGTTTACAAAGATTACTTAGTACAAATTTGGTACATAAAAGATAAAATTAGTAGTTACAATAATTTCTAGATGAGTTAATAAAAAATATAGTAAGCGTTCAAAAATGGAACTTTTGAACGCTTTATTTTTTTCTTGATTTATTTATGTAATATTGAGCCTTATCTTCTATTTGAGAAATAGATTGACTTTTATTCTGAAGTAACCAGGTATCGATTTCAGATTTTTCAAAAAACAAAGTTTTTCCATTTGGTTTTGAAAATGGGATTACATTGTTATGTACAAGCTTATAGATATATGAGCGCTTGTAACCTGTGTAGTTTATTAAATCTTCTACATTAAAAATTGTCTTGTTTAAACCAACTATTAATCTTTCTAATTGATCTAACCTTTCAAAAATTGAATCTCTTTTCATTGCTTTCTTTTTATGGATTAACGAAAGCAAAGTAAAGGTAAAAGAACAATGACAATCAAGATGTTACATGTAATTGTAACGGTTTTTCACTCCTTTGTCATGTTATTAATTTCAAAAAATGACAATATTAGGTCCTTATGTAATGGTTCTTTTTGCTGACTTCCATTTCTAACTACATTATAATTAAATTCATTACCATTTGAATCTTTGAAAAAAGTCACAAATTCCTTTAAAGTTACTGTGTTAGTGTTTTTCTTTATCTGAAAATGAAAGAAATAAAGTGATGGTCCGTTAAGATTTACCCCTAACTCTTTCTCATTAATTTGTTTTTGAAAGTCTATAAAAGAGAGTTCTTTGTGTATAATTCCGGCATTTAAAAAACCTGAATAAACTCTTTTCATTAATTCAAGTGAGAATAATTTCGCGGCATTTGGAAATTTTAAAGGTTGTTTATCTAAACTTATTGAGGAAGTTTGATTAGCAGAAATATTAGAATCTAAACTATTTTCATTATGTTTTTCTGTTTTTACGGAATTAGAGACATTAAAATTATCTGTCTGATTTTGTTTTTTTTTATGAAAAATAACTGCAAAAAATAATACACTGTATACAAGACGGTGTAAAAAACATTCCTTATTTTTAGACCTAACATAAGGAGTTGCTCTTTTGTTAGCTGCTAATTTTTTTTCATAAAATCTCAGCATACAAAATCGCAACTATACAAACATGTAACGTTATAAAAATTAATAAACTTATGAAATCATTTATTAGTAGTATTTGTGTTCTTATACTTTTAACTATTTCTTGTTCTGAAGGAGATGATATTGACCCAAATACGGTCGATTTTGAACACACTCAAACCATTGAATCGTCTGTTCTTAGTTACAATAGTTTATTAAATACGATTTACAAAGATGACATTCAAGAGAAGCAAATTAATAATTTATTAACAGCAACATACCTCTATAGGGTCAGCTTAAAAACAAGTTCCGAGAAATATTTGAGTTCGATAATCGGATTACAATTTGATTTAAATGATGTTGAATATGGTATTGCTAAATCTTTATCAGGAGAAAGCAGATTTGATGACAGTTTTAAAATGGATAAAGTATTAGCGAGCAATTATACGCAATTATTGTGGACAGAGATTTATTCCAAAATGCAAAAAAAGCAACTGTTTATTAAAAGCAATACAGAATCTGAAGTCGTTTTATGGTTTTCCTCAAACCATGAAATTAATAAACTAAATTATTACATAGAAGATAAAACATCAATCGATTTAAATATGATAATGTATCAGGTGAACCCACAAGAAGACGTGTTTAAGGTTGGTAAAGTTACAAATGAAACTTTTGATACTGAATATTCTTGGGTTGAAATTGATAACCAAAGATGGACAACAACAGATTATTTAGTTAATAATAAAGCTAAGGTTGTTTTATTTGATGAAGAACCACCCAAAAGCAATTATGATGGTGAAATAGTTCTATGGGAAGAACTTTTGCAACAAATTCCTGACGGATGGCATTTACCTTCGGTTGAAGAATGGGAGGTACTACTAAATAGAAATTCAAACACTTCACCCACTAGAGGAAATCATTTAATATGGGAATTTAATGGAGTGAATACATATGGCATGTCTTTAAATTTTTCGGGAACAACTGTATATCCATTTAACAACACAGGAGATAAAGCTTTTTATTTAACTTCATCAAAGAATGAATCTGGAGTATTATTAGCTTTGTATATATATGAATCTGGAGGTGTGGGATATGGACCTGTAGCTTACGACGACGGACTTATAAATGAAATAAGAGGTGGACATATCCGTTTCGTTCAAAATGTAAATTAAATTTAACCAATCTTTTCCTAACAAGACATTATCGCTAAGATAGAGCTTAAGCAAACAATTATAAGGTGCTAAAAAAGATCATTCACTCATCTCTAGCTTACCTATTTTCTGAATAATTACATTACCTAGAGATATCATCGAGGATAACATTCTTTCGTCCCTTGTGAAATAATTACTTAAACCTATTTCCCGATACAAAAATTAGCAAATATATTCCCTAACAACTCATCATTCGTAACTTGACCAGTAATGACTCCAAAATGATACAAAGCCTCACGGATATCTATTGCCATTAAATCACTAGACAAATCCGTATCTAAACCGTGTTGAACTTTTTGGATCTCTTCGAAAGCTTTTAGTAAAGCATCGTAATGTCTGGTGTTAGTTACAATCGTTTCATTATTTCTTAAAGCTCCTGTATTTACAAAATCTAAAAGTTTTGATTTTAAGCCCTCTACCCCTAAACCTGTTTTTGCAGATAGCAAATGTAAATCTGGAAGCTCTTCTTTTAAATGTAAAATAGCAGTTTCATTTAGCTGGTCCACTTTATTTACAATAATCACTATCGGTTTTAATGGATATTTATTTTTAACTTTTTCAATTTCAATTTTAAAGACATGAATTTTTGTTTCGGAATCTAATTTCGTTCCGTCGGCTAAAAACACTACAACTTGAGATTGTTCAATCTTTTCGAAAGTTTTCTTGATACCTAAACCTTCAACTACATCTGTAGTTTCACGGATACCAGCCGTATCTATAAAACGGAATCCGATACCACCAATACTTAATTCATCTTCTATAGTATCCCGAGTCGTACCTGCAATTTCACTTACAATAGCGCGTTCCTCATTTAATAAGGCATTCAATAAGGTCGATTTTCCAACATTGGGTTCTCCAACGATAGCTACTGGAATTCCGTTTTTAATCACATTTCCAACCGCAAACGAATCAATTAATCGTTTCAACACAAACGTAATTCGTGTTATTAGTTCTCTAAATTGAGTACGATCGGCAAAAGCCACATCTTCTTCTGCAAAGTCTAATTCTAATTCTATTAAAGAGGCAAAATTTAGAAGCTCTTCGCGAAGTTTTGCAATTTCCGAAGAGAATCCGCCACGCATTTGTTGCATTGCGATTTGGTGAGAAGCTTCATTATCACTCGAAATTAAATCGGCTACAGCTTCTGCCTGACTTAAATCTAATTTTCCGTTTAAAAAAGCGCGTAAGGTAAACTCACCCGCATCTGCCATACGGCACCCTTTTCGAAGAAATAACTGAATAATTTCTTGCTGAATATATTGCGAACCATGACAAGAAATCTCTATAACATCTTCTCCGGTATACGATTTCGGATTTTTAAAAACAGACACCAAAACCTCATCGATAACACGAGGCCCGTCCATAACATGTCCTAAATGAATGGTGTGTGTCGCCTGTTCGCCTAATGTTTTTCCACTTACCGATTTAAAAGCATCACTCGCCAAACGTATAGCATCTTTACCAGACAATCGGATAACAGCAATAGCACCTGCACCCGAAGGCGTCGCTAAAGCAATAATTGTATCGTTATAATTCATACTGCAAAAGTAATCATATTCATTAATAATATAAGGGTATAGACTTATCTAAATCTTAACAGATTTTCCATCATAATTCTATTATATTTGTGCTAAATAATAAAAACAACTGAATATGTTTAAAAAGATTGCTCTACTAAGTGTAGTAGCTTTAGCATTTTCTTGCGCTAAAGAAAAAGATGGATTTGCTCTTAATGCCTCATTTAACGATGCTGTAAATGGTAAATCTGTAAAATTATTAAAAGTAGAAGGTCAAAAACAAGAAGTTATTGACTCTATGACAATTACAAATGGAGCAGCAGTTTTTGAAGGATCTGTAGAATCTCCAGACATTTATTTTATCCAAATTGACGAAGTTAGAGGAACAATTCCTGTAATTATTGAAAATGAAGAGATGACAGTCTCTATAAATAGCGATAGTATTTACAATACGCGTGTAAAAGGAAGTAAAGAAAATGATGCTTTTAATACATACCAAGAATATATGGTAGGGCTTCAAAAGAAAAATCAACTGTTAAGTGCCGATTTTAGAAATGCACAACAAAGTCAAGATACTGCGTTAGTTGCAGATATTCAGGCACGTTACATGGCTATGGTCGACGAGAATTTAGCTCACGATATAGAGTTTATGAAAGAAAATAACGATGCCCTTGTCTCTGCTTTAATTTTAGAGCGTCATCTAGGAAATCCGAAAGTAACAGCTGAACAAAAACAAGACATTTATAATAATTTCACTGAAAAAGTAAAAAACACACGTCCAGGTAAAACTGTAGGTGAGGCTGTCCAAGCTGAAGCTGCTACAACTATAGGAAGTGTTGTTAAAGACTTCTCTGCTCCTAATCCTGAAGGGAAAACAATCTCTTTAAACGAAATTAAAGGAAAAGTTACCATTATCGATTTTTGGGCAGCGTGGTGCGGACCTTGTAGAAAAGAAAACCCGAACTTAGTGAATGTTTACAATAAATATCACGATAAAGGTTTAGAGATCTTAGGCGTATCTTTAGATGGAACACCAAGACAACAAGATGCGAAAGCAGAATGGATTGCAGCTATCGAAAAAGATGGTTTAGCATGGCACCAAATGTCTAACTTAGATTACTTTAACGACCCGATTGCAAAACAATTTAATATCCGTGCAATTCCTGCAACGTATATTCTTGATGCTGAAGGTAAAATAGTTGCTTCTGGTTTAAGAGGACAAGATTTAGAAAATAAAATTGCTGAATTATTAAATTAAATTTATAATTCTATTATATCTAAAAAGCCTTCATATTTATTTAAATGTGGAGGCTTTTTCTATGGGTTTGAGGATGTTATAAAATAATAAGGATTTACAGTTTTTTTATTTTATAATCCAAATGTATTGTATGCCATATGCAGTCTAAATTCTTGGTTCAGAATTCCATACCAACACCTAATTTATATCTCCACATTAGCTATAATCTATGCCCTACTCTTCCATTACGTCAACCTCTTTCACCGTTTCTCCTTTTAGTATCAGCAAGCGGATATCTTCTAAAATTAAATACAAACACGGCACAATAACGAGTATAATCGCTGTGGCAAATACAATCCCAAATCCTAATGAAATGGCCATCGGAATTAAATACATCGCTTGACTTGACGATTCTAAAATGATTGGCGCTAACCCTCCAAATGTGGTCATTGTGGTTAAAATAATAGGACGAAATCGTCTCAAACCGGCCTCGTGAATGGATTCATAAATACTATCTCCTTCTTTCCGTCGCTTATTTGCATAATCTATCATAATCAAAGAATCATTTACTACAACACCGGACAAGGCAATTACCCCCATTAAACTCACCAAAGACAAATCGTAACCCAATAAAATATGACCAATAACAGCACCCACGATTCCAAACGGAATAGCTGTCATAACAATTATAGGTTGAATATAACTTTGAAACGCAATGGCTAGCAACGCATAAATAAGCAACATGGCAATCGAAAATCCTAATCGTAACGTACCGGTACTTTCCCGCATATCTGCCTGGCTCCCTTCAAAAGTCCACGTAATACCCGGGAAATCTGCTCGTAGTTGTGGTAAGGTTTCCTTCTGAATGGAGGCAATAACACGTCCAGCGGCATTGGCTGGTTCGACATCCATACCTACATTTACAACGCGTCTACCATCTCTCCTATTAATGGTACTAAAGGCTTCACGTTCTTCAATTTCGACCACATCCATTAAAGGCAACTCAACACCATCAGGCGTTTGTATGAGAAATTTTTCTAGATTTTTAATATCCTTACGTTCTTCTATGGGTAATTTTACACGAATCTCAATTTCATTCATTCCACGTAATTGCCGCAACGCTAAAGCACCAAAAAAACCATTCCGAACCTGACGCCCAACTTCATCTGATGTGAGTCCTAAATTCCGACCTTGCGGCAATAATTTAAAGTCGTATTGCATTTTACCCTTATTGTAATTATCTGTAACATCTCGAGTATTTGTAAAGGCATCCATACGTTCTACAAAAGCTTTGCTGGCCCGCTCTAAAACATCAATATCTGAATGACTCAAATCGACACTAATATCTTGACGTGCACCACCTGGCCCACGTTCGGCTTCAAATGTAATTTGATCTACACCTTCGATATCACCAATATTATCGCGCCACAAAGCAATCATTTCAGCTGCAGTAATATCACGTTTATCAGGCGGTAACATCACTATTTCTACATCAATAAAATTCTGACCGCGCACATTGGTTTTAATACCTTCAGCAACTTCATAAAGATTGTGCTCCTCGAACATACGCTGCGTCGATTCCGAAATATTATGTGCGACTTTAGCAGCTTGGTCTGGCGTTGTTCCCACGGGCAACCGCACTCCCGCCTCAATTTCGTCGGCCGCCACTTCAGGCATCATAATCATTCCCATATGGCCACTAAGTCCGTAACCACCCACAACCAATAAAAGAGCTAGGGCTGCACTAAGCGTGATATATCTATATTTTAAACAGATATCCAAATATGGTCGGTAATGCTTATCGATAAGTTTATCGAAACCTTTTGCGAAAGACTGTTGCCAACCTTCTAGTTTTTCGACCCACTTATTTTTGTTTTTTTTCTTTTTAAGATGACCTAAATGAGACGGTAAAATAAACAGCGCTTCAAGCAAAGACACGGCCAAAATCACAATAACAACAGCTGGAAGTGGTTGCCAAAACTTCCCTGTTTCGCCTGGCATAAATAATAAAGGAACGAATGCTATAATTGTTGTTACTATACTAAATGTGACAGGTAATGACACATCTTTTGCTCCCGCAATTGCAGCTTGTATCGGACTTAGGCCTTTCTGTCGATATTCGTAAACATTCTCACCCACTACAATCGCATCATCGACCACAATTCCGAGTACGACTAGAAACCCGAACATCGAAATCATATTCACACTAACACCTATTAAAGGTAATAAAATCATCCCTCCAATAAAGGAAACAGTCATTCCCATCATCACCCAAAAGGCTAAACGATACTCTAAGAACAGTGTCAAGATAATAAGCACAATTACTACCGCAAGCACGCCGTTTTCTGTTAATAAAGTTAAGCGTTCTTTATAGTCTGCTGCGCGATTACTATCTGTTCGGTATTTTATTTCTGGAGGTAATTGAAAATCTTCCATAATCTCCATCGTGATATCGGCGATATCTAAAGGTGATTGATTTCCGATTCTAAAGATGCGAAGTTCTACATAATTCTGCTGATTGAATTGTCCGTGGAATCCCGTTTCTTCAAAGCCGTCGGTAATTGTAGCGATATCATTTAACGTCACTTTCCCACCATCTTCCGATGATATTATGGTAATGTTACCGTATTCTTTAGCCCATTGCTTACGCTCCTGCATACGAAGTAAAATCTCCCCACTCTGCGTTTGAATTGCTCCAGCAGGCACATCGTTACTACTTTGTTGAATAATTGCGGCAACCTGCCCTAGCGTCAAATTATATTTCTGAAGTGTTTGTCTTGGGATCTCAATGCGAGTTTCGTATTCCGGCACATTTCCTAATTCGACTTGAGTGATTTCAGAATTACTTAATAATCTAGTCCGCAACCGTTCTGCAACTTCTCTTAATGTCCAAATATCGGCATCGCCATAAAGTCCAATTTGAAGCACATCGCGTTGCCGTGATTGTAACCTCACTTCGGGCCGTTCAATATCGTCTGGAAACGTTCGAATTCGATTAATCGCTTGGTCAATATCCTGGAAGACCTGCATACGCTCTGATCCAGCCACCAATTCAATACTTATTTCTGCTGAACCTTCACTGGCTTCAGACACAATTTCTTTAATACCTTGCACGCCTCTTACAGCTTCTTCTACCGGTTGCAATACACCTTGCTCGACTTCGGCAGGTGAGGCGCCCGGATAAGCAACAGAAACCTCTACAAAATCAAGTTGAAATTCAGGAAACACTTCTTTTTGAATGTTGTACATGGTAAACAAACCACCAACAAGAAGGAGCAACATTAGTAAATTAGTCGCAATAGAATTTCTAGCCATATATGCTATGGCTCCTTCTTTTCGTCTTACCTTTCCTTTATGTATGTCGTCCTGCTCTTCCATTATGTTATAATCGCATTTGGATTACTGCGCCTCTTTTGCTGTTCGTAATGCTATACCTTCACTTACTGTACTTAAGTCCGTAATTACCACATGTTCATTATCTTTTAATCCGTCGCTAATATAGGCGTGGGTATCGTCTGTTAACACAATTTCAACCTTTCGTATCTCTAATTTATCGGCTTTCATCACCCAAACCGTTTCGTTGCTTCTCACATAATCCCGACTCAGTTTCACAACATTTTCTATGGGGTCGGCTTGTATACTTACCTCTACAAAGGTGCCTATCATGAGTTTGGGTTGTCCTTTTAATTCTGAAGTTGTTGCCAGTGGATCCTTAACTTTTACCATAACCCGTGCTAATCGTGTTTGCCCGTCAAGCGCTCCAATTTGTTTATCTAAATAGCCTTCTCGGAAAGCGCCCTTACGCCACGCTGATGAATTTTCAATGCGAACTAGAGCTCCTTGCTCGTCCGCTTCATTTGGAAAACTCAGCCATTTTAACTTACCTACAGGCACTGTGGCCATAATCCAATAAAAATCTGTACCTACCAAGCGTCCTAAATCATCGCCTTGTGTCACCAATGATCCTTGGGTTACATTCTGACTTAAAATATGAGCGTCGAAAGGCGCCCGGATTGTCGTACGGTCTAAATTTAATCGGGCTTGATTTACAGTAGATTCAGCGGCCGAAATATTTGCTTTAACCGCATTAAGCTGTGGCTGCCTAAGCACTAATTGACGCTCTTCTTCCGACAAAGGATTGTCTCCAAAAAGAGAATCTCCAGCGATAAGTTCTAAGTCTTGTTCTGCTATTTGTTGGCGCCCCATTTCTGTATGTAGCGTGGTTTGAATTTGCATAAGTTCACTCTGGCGTAATGCTAACGTATTTCTATAATCTGAAGGATCGATTTGCAACAGCACCTGATTCTTTTTCACAAATCCTCCCGGAGTAAAAGCGGGTGCTCTGCGAACAACTTGACCGGAAACTAGCGGACTTAAATTAATATCTTCTACAGCCTGAACAGTTCCTGTAGCCACAATCGTAGGTTCGAATGTTCCTTTTTTTACAGGGACAACATCTACCAAAATAGCGGTCTCAATACTTGCACCTTCTTGTTTAGCCTCGGGCTCGGTAGAAAAGATAAGTATAGTAATGAGTATACCAAGCCCAAGAATGGCCAGACAAATCCAAAGTATTTTTTTAGTATTCATAATGTTCTGTTCTTTTATATCAATCTTCAAGTGTTCGTCCTGTATCGAAACTTCCTGCTAAAGCTCTATACAATCTAATCCGCATGAGAATTTGACGTAATTGTGCATCTACATAATCACGGCGCAATTGCTGTTCTTGGTTTAAACCGATTAGCACATCTAAATACGGGCTAAATCCATTTAAAAATTCAATTCGTAATTGCTTGTTACTTTTTTGAGATAGTTCTAACTGACGGTTAATATTTTCCGTACGTTTCTTTTGCATTACCTCTTGAACAAGGCCGTCTTCAACTTCCTGAAACGCCACCAATGTTGTTTGTCCATATTCAAATAAACGTTGTTGTTTGATGGCTTCTGCTCGTTCGACTTCTGCTTGTAATTGTACGCCATAAAAAATCGGAGCCAATATATTTCCAGCAAGAGAATAGGCCCAATTTTCGAAAAGATTAGCGAAATTATTAGAACGTAGTTGTCCGTCTATGTTTATAGAAATTCTCGGATATTTATTCCGAACAGCAGCAGCCATATCGCGATCTGCAGAAAGTAAAACGGCATACGATTGTTGTAAATCTGGTCTTCGACGTACCAATTCTAAAGACAATCCTGTTGCCGGAAGTTCTGGTAAATTAGGAAAAAAATGTTCTGGAAACACTAAGGATTCTTGTGGTTGTCTCCCCAAGAGTACAGCTAAGCGATTTTCTAAAATTTGTAAATTCGTACTATAAATTATATGCTGTTCTTTAGTACTCTCTAATAATTGCGCTTGCCTAAGAATATCTACCGAACGTATTTGTCCGCCAACTAAACGAGATCGCATCAGTTTAATAATGTCTTGATTCGTCTGAATTTGGTCGTCGGTAATTTGTAATTGTTTTTTAGCAGCAAGTAACTCGTACCATGTTGTTGCTATTTCGGCAGATAAGGAAATGGCTGCCGCTCGGTAATCGTACAAGTTGGCTTCTGCCCTAAATTTTTCCGCTTGAACGGCCGTTCGTAGTCGGCCCCATAAGTCTATTTCGTAAGATGCAGATAATCCTATTTGTGTATTTTCACCTCCAGTAAAATCATTAAGCGGAAAATTTTCCGCGGTTTGAGCACCAGCATCAATTTGAGGCCATAGATTTGAAGTTTCTATGGAAATTGTTGCTTGCGCAGCTAAGAATTGTTGCCAAGTTGCTGCCAAATCGAAATTACGCTGCATGGCACTATCTATTAACGTATTAAGCTGGTCATCTTCGAAGGCCATCCACCATTTATCTTCTAAAACCCGTTCTCCAGTAGTTGAAAATTCTTTAACATCTTCAATGGGAAGTGATATCTCTGAAAATTTTGGAGAACAACTAAAAAACAATAAAAATATACCACATAAAACATATGGATAGTTCTGATTGTAATTTATAGTTTTAAAGCGCATTTACCTTATAGCGGATTCATAATACATTCTTAATCAAACTCTAAGATAGAAAAAATTAATAAAATGTAAACGAACAGCATCGATAGCGTTAATAATTAAAGCTATTAAGCTAGAATTGAGAATTGAGAATTGAGAATTGAGAAAGTTATAAATCAGCACGAATTCCTACAAATTTTTACACTAAAAATATTAATATAATCTGAACGTTGCCCTACTTCTTATATCTTGGCCTATGTTCTATTTTCTACATACCGAGTATACTTAATATATCAATTAAGCTTCCCCGTCTTGTGCATAGCAAAGAGAATAATAATCGGAATTGCCAATAAACCAACCATTAATAAGTTGGTTTTAAATAGCATAGGAAGTAATATTAATGTAGTAATATATCCTCCAATAGCACCACCAAAATGGGCATCGTGACCAATATTTCCCACTCGATTTTTCATCCCATAAATAGAATACAACAAGTAACCAATTCCAAACACATACGCTGGAATAGGTATCGGAATAAAAAACATATATAAACTCATATTAGGTTGCAATAAAATCGCCGAATATAAGATTCCCGTTACCGCACCACTCGCTCCTACTGCACTGTATTGGTATTCATTTTTATGAAAATATAAAGACAGTAAACTTCCTAAAACTAAGCTTACTACATATACTACTATAAAATTAAAATTCCCCAAAAACGACACCACAACGTCGGCAAAAAAATAAAGCGTAAACATATTAAAAAATAAGTGGGATGTATCTACATGTAAAAAACCAGAACTAAATATTCTCAATTTTTCACCGCGATTTATGGCACCTACATTAAATTTATATTTTTCAAAAAACGAAAAATCATTGAAGCCCTTCATCGATATAATTACATTGGCTACAATAATTACAATAGTCACTAAACTTAAATTACCCATAAACTATAATCTTATCATTCAAATATACTATATATTTGTTACTGCAAAACTAAAACTAAATAATGCAATTCCTCGCTTATATTCTTGTTTATCCATTTATTTGGTTAATTTCTATACTTCCCTTTAGGATGCTATACGCATTCTCAGATTTTTTGTATATACTATTATATCATATTATTGGCTACAGAAGAAAAGTAGTAAAAATGAATTTAGATTTGGTATTCCCAAATAAATCTGAAGTAGAAAAAACGCGTATTACCAAAGCATTTTATCATCATTTATGCGACATGACTGTTGAATCTATGAAATCGTTAACCATTTCTGATGCTGAAATGAAAAAGCGCTTCAAATTTCAAAGTTTAGACGTTATTCAAGATTTAATTGATAATAATAAAAGTGTTGCTTTAATGTGTGCCCACTACGGAAGCTGGGAGTGGATCTTTGTGTTACAATCTTATATCGATGTAAAAGGGTACGCTGTTTATAAAAAATTAAGAAATCCTTATTTCGATAAATTAGTAAAAAAAATACGAGCAAAATACGACAGTTACCTAATTACAACCAAGGAAACTGTACCTACATTAATGCGTGCCAAAGTAAATGGCGATTTAAATATTTGCGGATTTGTGTCGGACCAATCGCCTAAATTACATAGTGCACATTATTGGGCCGATTTTATGGGTATTAAAGTCCCTGTGTACACAGGTGCCGAAATGCTTTCGAAACGATTAGACATGTCTGTGGTTTTTTTTAAAACAAAGCGCTTAAAACGCGGGTATTATGAAACCACTTTCGAATTACTAGCAGAACATGCTAAAGACTATAAAGATTACGAGATTACCGATTTATTCTTAAGAAAAGTCGAAAAACAAATTGAAGAAGCTCCAGAATATTATTTATGGACCCATAAACGTTGGAAACATCGGGATAATGTACCAGCGGAATTTCAGTAGTTAAAAACAAAAATTTCACACCCATTTGTAATCAACCTAAAAATTCTTGCTGTTCATTTTTTCCATTGATGAAAAAACGAACCAAAAAAATCTAGGCTTACGAATCTTTATCTAAATTTATCGCTCAACACCTAAATTTCAGGAACTCGCTATGAAAATTATAGATAACAAAAAAATACGTCTAGCTCAGACAGCCTGAAATTTCACGTTGTTTTCACTTCAAATTTTACGATAAATTTTCGATAGGCCAGAAAGCATTTCTCTTCATCATAATTCTCGAACAAATAAAATATTACAGACTATTCGTTCTTAAAAAAAAAAAAATACCTCACAATTTTCTATAACTTGTGAGGTCTTTTATATTAACTGTTATTCTAAAAAATTACAAACCTGCAATTTCAGAGATTTCAGAAATAAAACGGTCTGCTAATTCATCAGCTTCTGTTTGGGAACCTGCTTCTGTATAAATACGAATTATAGGCTCTGTATTACTTTTACGTAAGTGCACCCAATTGGTAGGGAAATCTATTTTTACACCATCTATAGTTGTAATGTCTTCCGATGCATATTTCTCTTCCATCGCTTTTAAAATACCGTCTACATCTAATTGAGGTGTTAATGCAATTTTCTTTTTACTCATATAATACTGCGGGTATGATGCTTTTAAAGCACTAACCGACATTTTCTTCTCTGCTAATAAACTTAAAAATAATGCCACACCAACAAAGGCGTCACGACCATAGTGAGAGGCTGGGTAGATAATGCCGCCATTACCTTCTCCTCCAATAACTACATTATTTTTCTTCATTAACGTTACTACATTCACTTCTCCAACAGCACTTGCTTCGTACGTTCCGCCATGTTTTTCAGTAACATCTCGAAGTGCACGTGTCGAGCTCATATTACTAACAGTGTTCCCTGGATTTTTGCTCAATACATAATCGGCACAAGCCACAAGCGTGTATTCTTCACCAAACATCTCACCTTTTTCATCCATAAAGGCTAAACGATCTACATCAGGATCGACTACAATACCAAAATCTGCATGTTCTTTTACTACAGCTTCAGACAAATCGGTTAAATGTTCTTTTAAAGGCTCGGGATTGTGTGGAAATTGCCCGTTTGGCTCACAGAATAACTTTACCGCTTCAACACCTAATCGCTCTAAAAGTAATGGAATCGCTAATCCTCCAGTAGAATTCACACCATCTACAACGACTTTAAATTTTGCATCTTTAATAGCATCTACATTTACTAATGGTAAATCTAAAACTTCATCGATATGTATATCTATATAGGCATCATTTATAGAAATTTCTCCCAGACTGTCTACATCTGCAAACTGAACTGTTTCGGCCTCAGCATATTCTAATATTTTAGCGCCTTCTTCAGCATTTAAAAACTCACCTTTAGCATCTAATAATTTTAGTGCATTCCATTGTTTTGGATTATGACTTGCTGTTAAGATAATACCACCATCGGCATGTTCTAAAGGCACAGCAATTTCTACAGTTGGTGTGGTAGACAAACCTAAATCGATAACATGAATTCCCATCCCAACCAAAGTATTCATAACTAAACTCTGAATCATTTCTCCAGAAATTCGAGCATCACGCCCCACAACGACTCTGTAATCTTCTTTATTACGTTGCTTCTTGATCCATGTTCCATAGGCCGCCGCAAATTTAACGGCATCAATAGGAGTTAAATTATCTCCTACAGCACCTCCAATGGTGCCTCGTATTCCTGAAATTGATTTAATTAGTGTCATAAAATAGTTTAAGTTTCAACAAATATAATATTTCATTATGGTAATCTTATATTTTGAATTTGTAAATTCCCCAAATGAATTATTTAGCTCATATTTATCTTTCTGAAGACCATGAACAGGTAACTATCGGAAATTTTATTGCCGATGGAAATGGTATCACAGGAAAATCGTATCAGAAATTCCCAAAAGCCATTCAAGTCGGTATTTTATTGCATCGGCAAATTGATACATTTACAGATGCACATCCAACCGTAAAACAAAGTAAAAAACGTTTACACAAAAATTATGGTCATTATTCAGGAATTATAGTCGATATTTTTTACGACCATTTTTTGGCTAAAAACTGGAGTAATTATTCCGATGTGCCATTAGAAGATTATGCACAAAAGTTCTACACGTTACTTCAGACTAATTACGAAGATTTACCAGAACGCACCCAGTATCTTTTACCATACATGACTAGAGGTAACTGGCTGGTAACTTACGCCACTATCGATGGCATAGAAAAAGTGCTTATTGGGATGGATAATCGAACTAAAAATCTATCGAACATGCAATTATCTATTGCAGAATTGCAAACCCACTACAACGCATTTGAAGCCGAATTCACTTCGTTTTTCGAAGACTTATGTCAGTTTTCACACACTAAATTAAATACCATTTTAAAGACAATATGAAGTTTATTTCTTACCTTTTTATAAGTTTACTGTGCTTTTCATCTTGTAAAGAATCTTTACCTAAGCCTAAGGAAAAAATTACAGGAGTTACCTCACAAAAAGCCATGGTTGTTTCTGCTAGAAAAGAAGCTTCTATAATAGGAACTTCTATTTTAAAACAAGGCGGTAATGCTTTCGATGCCATGATGGCCACAGAATTAGCACTTGCTGTAGCATATCCTTATGCGGGGAATTTAGGTGGTGGTGGCTTCATGGTTTATAGATTAAACACCGGAGATATTGGCGCACTAGATTATCGTGAACAAGCCCCAATGGGTGCCACAAAATCCATGTACCTAGACAACAAGGGAAACGTAATTCCTAATAAAAGTACACTTGGAAGTATGGCTATTGGTGTTCCAGGAACCGTTGCCGGTGTATTTGCTGCACATGAAAAATTTGGAACGTTACCGGTATCTACAATATTAAAACCTGTAATTGCTTTGGCCAAACGTGGTGTAGTTGTTACAGATAAACAAGCCCTTCGTATTCAAGCAAAACGTCCTTTATTTCAAGAGGTTAATAAAGACACTATTATTTTTGATGCCGATTGGAAAGCAAACGACACCATAAAATATCCTGTATTAGCGACTACCTTAGAAAAAATTATGGCCACAGGGAAAGATGGCTTTTACAAAGGCGACATTGCAAAAACTTTAGCGAAATTTATTCAAGATAATGGAGGCATTATTACGGAAGAAGACTTAACAAATTATGAAGCCAAGTGGCGCACGCCAGTAGTTTTTAATTACGACGATTTAAAAATTATTTCTATGTCCCCGCCCTCTAGTGGAGGAATTTGCTTAGGACAAATAATGAACATGATAGAACCTTACGATTTAGAAGTATTCGGACATAACAGTACTAAAGCCATTCAGATTATTACAGAAGCAGAACGTCGTGCCTATGCCGATAGAAGCTACTATTTAGGCGACCCAGATTTTGTAGACATACCAACCGAAACCTTGTTAAGCGATGCCTATCTAAAAGACAGAATGTCTAATGTATCTTTCGATCAAGCCACACTATCATCGTCTTTAACACATGGGAATGTAGAACTGGTAGAAAGCGACGAAACCACGCATTATTCTATAGTCGACCAGTTTGGAAACGCCATCGCCGTGACAACCACCTTAAATGGGGCTTATGGGTCTAAATTATACTGTTCGGAATTGGGATTCTTTTTAAATAACGAAATGGACGATTTTAGCAGTAAACCAGGCGAACCGAATATGTTTGGATTAATTGGAGCTGAAGCCAATAGCATTGCACCACAAAAACGTATGCTGAGTTCGATGACACCAACTATAGTCGAGAAAAATGGCGAGTTTTATATGTCGGTAGGAACGCCTGGAGGTTCCACCATAATTACCTGTGTATTGCAAACCATTTTAAACGTCCACGAATTTAATATGGGCATGCAAGAAGCAGTGAATGCACCACGTTTTCATCATCAATGGCTACCTGACGAAATTTTAATGGAACCTAATAAATTCAATCGTAAAACCATTTCAGAACTAGAAGCTAAAGGCTATCTTATTAACGAAAAGGATGCGCCAATAATTGGTCGTGTAGATGGTATCTTAAAACGAGAAGATGGAACGCTAGAAGCCGGAGCAGATTATCGTGGAGATGATACTGCAATCGGATTATAAATCGTAAATTTGCACTTTTAAATCATCTATATGTCTGCAAAAAAAATCCTTAAAATCGTTGCTGGAATTATAATATTCTTCACCCTGCCTAGTATGTTGTTTTTTGGTTATTTATATTTTAAATATAATGAAGATTTACCAGAATCTACACCCACCAAAGCTGCCGATGTTGTCGCTCAGAACATGTTAGATGCCCTAGATTACGAAGCGTATAAAAACACCAATTATATTGAGTGGACTTTTAATAATCGTCATCACTATAAGTGGAAAAAGAGTGAAAATTTTTGTGAAGTCTACTGGAAAGATATCAAAGTAGATTTACAAATAAACACACCCAATTCAAGTCGGGTTATTAAAAACAAAGACACTTTAAATCCTGCAGATGCCAAAGCATATATTACAAAAGCAGTAGACTATTTTAATAACGATTCCTTTTGGTTAATAGCGCCTTACAAAGTATTCGATGCAGGTACAACACGTAGCTTAGTACCGCTAGAAAATAACGAACAAGGCCTTTTAATTTCTTACACTTCTGGAGGAAGTACACCAGGCGATTCGTATATGTGGCTATTAGACCAAGACTATAAACCTACCGCTTTTAAAATGTGGGTTTCAATTTTACCAATTGAAGGTTTAGAAGCGTCTTGGAGCAATTGGACGACTACAGAAACGGGAGCTCAACTGCCAAAGTTTCATAAATTATTGTTTTTAGGTTTAGACATTACAGACATTAAAACAGCTATTTAATTTTTTATAAAACCTTGCGAATACAGCTTCCAACAATAAGTTGCTTCCATAATTTTGGTTACCATACTGTGTGCCTTTCTATTAATTCATTTTAAATAAATGTCGACCTAAGAATCATAAATATTCTTTTATTTAGGATTTCGCTTTAAAGCAAAAAACCACGTATTTAAAATTTAATAATTCTAGTACTCACATTTTCATTTTTTAATCAATAAAGATGAATATTTCGTTAAATTACTCATAGATTACATCCTATTTTTATCATTCCTTTAAAAGGACTATCAGATAGTATTATTCAAAAACACGGTGAAAATTCAGATTGAAAAGATTAAATTTACTAATTTTGACTAAATAACTAACCGAATTGACATGGATAACGATTTATTAAAATCCTTGAATAATTACCTTACTCCCGACCTAATCACACAAGCATCAGACACATTAGGAGAAACCGAAGCTAATGTGTTTAAATCTATAACTAATGCTATCCCTACCCTTTTAATGGGAATGCTTAATAAAACCAACGATAGCACAACAATGGATTTAATAATGAGTCTAGCAAATAGCAACGACTTAGACACATCTGGTGTACTTTTAGATTTACCAAGATCGCTTTCTAGCGACAGAAAAAAAACCACTATCGAAGCTGGAACCACCATGCTAAATCTGCTTTTTGGTAACAAACAATCTAGTTTATTTGATATTTTAGTAAATGTTACGGGTGTTAAGAAGACTTCTGTATCGCGTATTATGCTTATGACTGCACCAATGATTCTCGCATATATTCGCAAATCAGAATATACTACAGAAACCTTAAAGCAAGCACTTCTTTCTCAACAAGATCAAATTGCAAAGCAGGCTCCAAGCGAGTTGCCCGCTTTTCTAAAACAAAGTCAGCATGTAAAGCCTGAAAAAAAGACCAGAGTAAGAACACATAAAAGAAAGAAAACTGAAGCGCCTAATACCAAGTGGATTTTGCCTTTCTTAATTTTTATAGCATCTCTACTCATTCTATATATTATGAGTTAATCTTGTAGATACCGGAAAAGAATTAAAAGCTGATGGATTATACATCGGCTTTTATTTTGTCTCAAATTCAAAACAATGACATAGATAACCCCCTCTATTTTTAATCTTATCGCATCATTTATTTAACACTATACTAAGATATAACGGGCTTCCTTTTTCATCTATAATTCTGTATCTTTGTCACTTTGCATTTCTATGAGCAATTTCGAAGAATTTATTGAAGTTAAAGGTGCCCGAGTGCACAACTTAAAAAACATTGACGTTTCTATTCCTAGAGACAAGCTAGTGGTAATTACCGGTTTATCAGGAAGTGGAAAATCGTCTTTAGCTTTCGACACTATTTATGCCGAAGGCCAGCGGCGTTATATTGAAACTTTTTCTGCCTATGCTCGTCAGTTTTTAGGCGGATTAGAACGACCTGATGTGGATAAGATTGATGGTCTTTCCCCAGTAATCGCAATAGAACAAAAAACAACGAGTAAATCGCCACGGTCTACCGTTGGTACCATTACCGAAATTTACGATTTTTTACGTCTGCTTTACGCCAGAGCCAGTGATGCTTACAGCTATAATACGGGCGAACAAATGGTGAGTTATAGCGACGAGCAAATCAAAAAATTAATTATTGAAGACTACCAAGGGAAACGTATAAATATACTTGCTCCCGTTATTCGATCTCGAAAGGGTCATTATCGCGAATTATTCGAGCAAATTGCCAAACAAGGCTTTGTAAAAGTAAGAGCCGACGGTGAAATTCGTGACTTGGTTAAAGGCATGAAATTAGATCGTTATAAAGTTCATGATATTGAAATTGTTATCGATAGGTTAAAAATTGATGACACAGCAGATAACGACAAACGACTTTCTGAAAGCATAAACACAGCCATGTATCATGGAGACGATGTGTTAATGGTTATCGATCACGACACTCAAGAAGCGCGCTATTTTAGTCGTTTACTTATGTGCCCGTCTACAGGTATTTCTTATCCAAATCCGGAACCGAATAACTTTTCGTTTAACTCTCCAAAAGGAGCTTGCCCGAAATGTAATGGTATCGGACAATTATATCAGGTTAACGAATCTAAAATAATTCCTGATCCTAAATTGTCGATTAAAGCGGGTGCTTTGGCGCCACATGGACCAGAAAAAAACAGTTGGATTTTTAAACAATTACAACTTATCGCCCAGCATTTCGGATTTAGTATGACCGATGCTTACAAAGACATTCCAGAAGCCGCTAAACAGATGATTTTATATGGTGGTAAAGAAAAGTTTTCTGTAGAGAGTAAAACTTTAGGGATTACTCGCGATTATAAAATAGATTTTGAAGGTGTTGCCAATTTTATCGAAAGTCAGTTTGAAAATGCACAAACTACAACCTTAAAACGCTGGGCAAAAGACTACATGGACAAAGTAGACTGCGGACAATGCGGTGGTACACGCCTGAGAAAAGAGTCGTTATATTTTAAAGTTAATGGTTTAAATATTGCCGAACTAGCAAATAAAGACATTAGTGATTTATCGGTTTGGTTTAAAAATATAACTAAAGAATTATCGTCCAAGCAACTCCAAATTGGAGAAGAAATTATTAAAGAAATCACCACACGTCTTCAGTTTTTATTAGATGTTGGCTTAGATTATTTGTCGTTAAACCGAGGTTCTAAATCTCTTTCGGGAGGAGAAGCACAACGTATCCGATTGGCAACTCAAATTGGTTCGCAGTTGGTTGGCGTACTTTATATTTTAGACGAGCCTAGTATTGGATTACACCAGCGAGATAACGAAAAATTAATAAACTCTTTAATTGCTCTGCGTGACGTAGGAAATTCTGTTATTGTGGTAGAACACGATAAAGACATGATAGAACGTGCCGATTACGTGATTGATATCGGACCAAAAGCAGGACGTTACGGTGGTGAAATAATTAGTGAAGGGACACCTACCGAATTATTAAAGCAACACACCTTAACCGCCGAGTATTTAAACGGCACCAAGAAAATTGAAGTTCCTAAAAAACGTCGAGAAGGTAATGGTGAGTTTTTAACACTTAAAGGCTGTACCGGAAATAATTTGAAAAACGTTAGCATTTCTATTCCGTTAGGAAAAATGATAGGTGTTACAGGCGTTTCAGGAAGTGGTAAATCGACTTTAATTAACGAGACCCTCTACCCTATTTTAAATGCCTACTACTTTAACGGCGTTAAAAAACCAATGCCCTATAAAAGCATAAAAGGTTTAGAACATTTAGATAAGGTTATTGATATTAATCAGTCACCCATTGGAAGAACACCACGAAGTAATCCTGCAACGTACACTGGTGTTTTTGGAGAAATTAGAAGCTTATTTGCTAAGATTCCTGAAGCCATGATCCGTGGATATAAACCGGGACGTTTTAGTTTTAATGTTAAAGGCGGACGTTGCGAAACCTGTCAAGGTGGTGGTTTACGTGTTATAGAAATGAACTTCTTACCAGACGTTTATGTAGAGTGCGAAACCTGCCAAGGGAAACGTTTTAATAGAGAAACTTTAGAAATTAGATATAAAGGAAAGTCGATTAGCGATGTGCTAAACATGACGATTAACGATGCCGTTCCGTTTTTCGAGAACATTCCTAAAATTCATAAAAAAGTAAAAACCATCCAAGATGTTGGATTGGGGTATATTACCCTTGGGCAACAAAGTACAACCCTTTCGGGAGGAGAAGCGCAACGTATAAAGTTAGCAACAGAATTAAGCAAACGCGATACCGGAAATACATTCTACATATTAGATGAACCTACTACAGGACTTCATTTTGAAGATATTCGTGTGCTTATGATTGTACTAAACAAACTCGCAGATAAAGGAAATACGGTTCTAATTATTGAACATAATCTAGATGTTATAAAAACTGTAGATCACATTATCGATATCGGTTACGAAGGTGGAAAAGGCGGTGGAAAAGTGATTGTAGAAGGGACGCCTGAAGAAGTTGCAAAACACAAAAAAAGTTACACAGCGAAATTCCTTAAGAAGGAATTAGAATAAAAATTATAATTATGACTAAAAAACAACATCCAAAAGGTTGGAATGAAATAAAAACAAACGATTCATGGGCGATTTTTAAAATCATGGGTGAGTTTGTGAGCGGATTTGAAAAAATGAGTACAGTTGGACCTTGCGTGTCCATTTTTGGATCGGCAAGAACCAAACCAGAAGATAAATATTACTTATTGGCAGAACGCGTTGCTAATAAAATTGTTGATGCCGGCTACGGTGTGATTACTGGTGGCGGACCAGGAATTATGGAAGCAGGAAACAAAGGTGCGCATTTAGGAGGCGGAACGTCGGTTGGACTTAATATAGAACTTCCTTTCGAGCAACACGATAACCCGTATATCGATGCCGATAAAAGTTTAGATTTTGATTACTTCTTTGTTAGAAAATTAATGTTCGTAAAATATTCTCAAGGATTTGTAGTACTTCCTGGAGGTTTTGGAACTTTAGACGAATTATTCGAATCGATAACTTTAATTCAGACCGGTAAAATAGAACAATTCCCAATTATTTTAGTAGGAAAAGACTACTGGGAAGGCTTAATTGAATGGATTAAAGCGACTATGCGTGATAAACATAAAACCATTAGTCCTAAAGACTTAGACTTAATTCACTTAGTAGACACTGAAGATGAAGTTGTTGAAATTCTTAATGAGTTTTACGACGAGTCTAATTTTAGCTTAAATTTTTAACACAATTAAAGTGCATAAATTCGTTTAAAAATTTATCTTTCAAACGCTGTCACATTATATTGAGATTACAACATAAAGCGATGGCGTTTGAACGATATTACACTGTACAATTAAAAATTTAAAACCCTACATTGAGATTACAACTTAGTTGCTTTATTATTTTTATTTTAACCCATATGGTTGCTTACGGTCAGAATAAAATCGACGTAAAAGCCTCCTTCGATGTCGCGACTAAACAAATTAGTATTTCTCAAACCATTCAGTATAAAAACACCACTCAAGATACACTTCATGCCATCTATTTAAACGATTGGCCCAATAGTTATTCTACAAAAACAACACCTTTAGCAAAACGTTTTACCGAAGAATATAAAACAAATTTTCACTTTGCTAAAAGTGAAGATCGCGGATTTACGGTTATTACAAGCATTTCTCAAAACCATACCAATCTAGAATTTGCTCGTGTTAAAGAGCATCCAGATGTTTTAAAAATTAAACTCGCAGAGCCTCTCCAAGGCGGAGAAACATACAACATTAGTTTAAACTACATTGTACAAGTCCCAAGCGATAATTTTACACGTTATGGTTGGACAAATACAAACGATTTTAACTTAAGATATTGGTATATCACTCCAGCGGTTTACAATGGCTCATGGCATTATTATAGTAATAAAGATTTAGACGACCTATATATACCGCTATCCGATTTAAATTTAGAAATTGAATTTCCGAGCTATTACACCTTAATTTCCGAGCTAAAAACAACCTATACGGATAGTGAGGCGGGCAATACCATTCTTACGCTATCGGGAAAAAACAGTGTAGATTCGAAGTTATTTCTAACAAAAACATCCAATTTTAGCACTACTGGTAATGATTCTTTTTCTGTAGTAACTAACATAAACGAAGAAAAATTAAATGACCTTGAACGCATTATAATCACAGATAAAATCATCACATTTATTACCGAAAATTTTGGTGATTATCCGAATGAAAAGTTATTGCTTACAGAAATTGATTATAAGAAAAATCCAATTTATGGATTAAATCAACTACCTAATTTTATTCGTCCGTTTCCAAATCATTTTCAATATGAATTAAAACTGATTAAAACCGCGTTAAATAATTATTTTGAAAACATGCTAATTGTAAATCCGCGAGCAGATTATTGGCTAAACGATGGTTTACAGGTGTATTATTTAATGAAATATGTCGACGAATACTATCCAAACATGAAGCTTCTGGGAACGCTTTCTAATGTTTGGGGACTTCGTTCTTTTCATGCGTCTCAGCTTCAGTTTAACAATCAGTATACGTTTTTATACATGCATATGGCACGTTCAAATTTAGATCAGCCACTGGCTATGCCTAAAGATTCATTAATAAAATTTAATTCTAATATCGCGAATAAATACAAGGCGGGCTTGGGATTAAAATATTTAGAAGACTACCTTAACAACGATGTGGTACAGAATACTATAAACAGCTACATCTCTTTAAATAAGCAAAAACAAACCTCTACCAAGGACTTCGAAACACTCCTACGTTGTAATACAGACAAGGATATCGATTGGTTTTTTACCGATTATATTGGCACCCGAAATAAAATAGATTATAAAATAAAAAGTTACGAAGTTGTCGGGGATTCTTTAGAAGTCACCATTAAAAACAAGAGAAAAAATAGTATGCCTATCTCTTTATTTGGACTTCAAAACGATAGCATTGTCTATAAAACTTGGATTAATAATGTTACCGATACAGAAAAAATTAGCATTCCAAAAGACAGTATAGATCGGCTAGTTTTAAATTACGATATGGCTGTTCCCGAATTTAATTTAAGGGACGATTGGAAATCTTTAAAGGGATTTAGTTTCAACAATAAACCTTTACAATTTAGGCTATTTAAAGACATTGAAGATCCGTATTATAATCAGGTGTTTTTCATGCCTGATTTCACTTACAACTATTACGACGGTTTTGCACCTGGAATCCGTTTATATAATAAAACAGCCCTTCCTAAGGAGTTTTTATATAGCATCCGCCCGCGCTATGCTATTAAAAGCAAACAGCTTATCGGGAATATTAGTCTGAGCTATACGCACCGATTAGAAGATAAAAACCTCTATTTTATTCGCTATGGTTTTTCTGGTGAATATTCTAATTATGCTCCAGATTTATCTTACACAACTTATGCGCCCTTTGTTCAATTCCGTTTTAGAAACAACGACGATTTTAGAGATAATAAAAATCAATACCTATCCTTTAGATACATTAGTATTTCAAGAGAAGAAGATCCTACAAATCAATTCGATAAAGAAGGACAGCCAGATTACGATGTTTTTAATATGCGCTACGGAAATATCGATCCGAATTTAAAAAATCATATCACGGGCTTTACAGATTTACAATTGGCCAAAAATTTTGGTAAAATCGCTGTAAACTTTGAATACAGAAAACTGACTGAAAACAACAGAAATTACAATCTTCGTTTATTTGCTGGAACCTTTCTATACAATAATACTTACAGCACAACCGACTATTTTAGTTTCGCGTTAGATAGACCAACAGATTATCTTTTCGATTATAACTATTTAGGACGTTCGGAAGAAAACGGACTGTTAAGTCAAGAATTAGTACTTGCAGAAGGAGGCTTTAAATCGAAGTTAGACCCTGCTTTTGCAAACCAATGGATGACCACCTTAAATGTTGGAACCACACTTTGGAAATATCTAGAGGTTTATGGAGATGCTGGATTAGTAAAAAATCATGGGCACTCACCAAAATTTGTTTACGATGCAGGATTCCGCTTAAATTTAATCACCGATTACTTCGAATTATACTTCCCGGTATACTCTAATTTAGGATGGGAAGTCTCTCAACCACAATACGCCGAAAAAATTAGGTTTATTGTAACATTATCTCCAAAAACATTATTAGGATTATTTACGCGACGTTGGTATTAAACACTAAAATTGTTTATTAGATTAGCAATAAATTTAGAGTATTCTAATAATTCTACATTTAAGCTATCGGAATCAAAGGTTTTACTAGAAATTCTATATTCCATTAAGTACCATTTACATTGTAATAACCATTTTATTTCCATAAATTTGTTGTGAATTCAATCCAAAAATCCCCATGCAAATAGAACCCGAAACTATGAAAGGACTTTCTTTTGAAGATTTTAAAGCCGAAGTTTTAAATGATTACAAAATTGCAGTTACCTCTAGAGAGTGTAGTTTACTTGGCCGTAGAGAAGTACTAACAGGTAAAGCAAAATTCGGAATATTTGGAGACGGAAAAGAAGTCGCGCAGTTAGCAATGGCTAAAGCCTTTAAAGACGGAGATTTCCGTTCTGGCTATTATCGTGATCAAACGTTTATGATGGCTATTGGTGAGCTTACAGTAGAGCAATTCTTTTCTGGTCTTTATGCCAACACCAATATCGAGATAGAACCTATGTCTGCTGGTAGACAAATGGGTGGCCATTTTGCGACGCACAGTCTAGATAAAAATGGAAATTGGAAAAATCTTACAAAACAAAAGAATTCAAGTGCAGATATATCGCCTACAGCGGGGCAAATGCCTCGACTTTTAGGACTCGCACAAGCGTCTAAAATTTATAGACATGTTAAAGGAATTTACACCAAAAACTTTTCGGATAACGGAAACGAAGTGGCTTGGGGAACTATAGGAAATGCAAGCACAAGTGAAGGCTTGTTTTTTGAAACCATAAATGCGGCAGGAGTATTACAAGTCCCAATGATTATAAGTGTTTGGGACGATGAGTATGGTATTTCTGTGCATGCTAAACATCAAACAACAAAAGAAAATATATCTGAAATCTTAAAAGGATTTCAACGTGAAGAAGATGGTAAAGGTTACGAAATTCTGCGTGTTCAAGGTTGGGACTACCCTACTTTAATTGAAACGTATCAGAAAGCCAGTAAAATTTCGAGAGAACAACATGTACCTGTTTTAATTCATGTTAACGAACTTACACAGCCTCAAGGACACTCGACTTCAGGTTCGCACGAACGTTATAAAAGTAGCGAACGTTTAGCTTGGGAAATTGCAAACGACTGTAATACCAAAATGCGAAATTGGATTATTACCAACGGTTTCGCTACAGAAGAAGAAATAACAAATTTAGAGAAATCTGTAAAGAAAGAAGTTAGAGTTGGTAAAAAAGCATCATGGTCTCAATTTGTCGAGCCTATCAATAAAGATAAAGCTGAGATATTAAACATCTTAAAACTAGTCGCTAACAAAAGTGTAAATAAGGTCTTTATTTTAAAGATTGTTAAGGATCTCGAAACTATAGACGAGCCTGTTAAACGTGATATTATTGTTGCAGCTCGAAAAACATTGCGCTACATTATAGACGAAAGCACACCCGAAAAAGATAGACTTTTAATCTGGATAGATAAATACTTCGAAAAAGTACAACCAGATTATAGTTCTCACTTATATAGCGAAGGCAATAAATCTGTAAAATATATAGCAGAAGTTAAACCTATCTATTCTGAAAACACCGAAAATGTAGATGGGCGTTTAATTATTAGAGATAATTTTGATGCCATATTTAGCAAATACCCTGAAACTCTAATCTTTGGAGAAGATTCTGGAACTATCGGAGACGTTAACCAGGGACTTGAAGGCATGCAAGAAAAATATGGTGAATTAAGAGTTGCCGATGTTGGTATTCGGGAAGCTACAATTATTGGTCAAGGTATAGGAATGGCTATGCGTGGCTTACGTCCGATTGCCGAAATTCAGTATTTAGACTACCTGATGTATGCGCTTCAGATTATTAGCGACGATTTAGCAACTTTACAATACAGAACAAAAGGACGCCAAAAAGCACCTTTAATTATACGTACTCGAGGACACCGTTTAGAAGGTATTTGGCATTCAGGCTCACAAATGGGTGGTATCATAAATTTAGTCCGTGGTATCCATGTTTTGGTTCCTAGAAACATGACTAAAGCCGCAGGATTTTACAACACCTTATTAGAATCTGACGAACCTGCATTAATAATAGAATGTTTAAATGGTTACCGATTAAAAGAGAAAAAGCCTACTAATTTTGGTTTGTTTAAAACACCTATTGGCGTTGTAGAAACACTTCGTGAAGGGTCGGATATTACATTAGTATCTTACGGATCTACGTTACGTATTGTAGAGCAAGCTGCAAAAGATTTAATGGAAGTTGGTATAGATGCAGAAGTTATCGATGCACAATCTCTTTTACCTTTTGATGTGAATCATGATATTGTAAAAAGTGTAGAAAAAACCAATCGATTATTAATTATAGACGAAGATGTTCCAGGTGGCGCTTCGGCATATATATTAAATGAAGTTTTAAACACTCAAAATGCATACGAGTTTTTAGATAGTAAGCCTCAAACATTAACGGCAAAACCACACCGTCCAGCTTATGGTACCGATGGAGACTATTTCTCTAAACCCTCTTTAGAAGATATATTCGAAACCGTTTATCAGATTATGCATGAGTCTAACCCTAGTAAATACGCTAAATTGAGATAGATTTTATCGGATAAAACATTCATATAAATTCCTTTTTTAAAGCATTATGACCATTAAATTATTGGCCATCGGAAAAACCGATAATAAACTTTTACAAGGTTTAATCGACGATTATCAGAAACGTTTAGGATTCTACATTAAATTTGAATTTGAAATTATTCCTGATTTAAAAAAGGTTAAAAACCTGAGTGAAGACCAACAAAAACAAAAGGAAGGCGAACTCATTTTAGGAAAATTAAACGCCACCGATGTGCTTATTCTCTTAGACGAAAATGGGAAACAAATGGATTCTGTCGGGTTTTCAAATTACCTTCAGAAACATATGAATTCCGGGATTAAGCAATTGGTATTTGTAATTGGTGGTCCTTATGGTTTTTCGGCAGATGTTTACGCCAAAGCACAAGGGAAAATTTCGCTCTCTAAAATGACATTCTCTCATCAAATGATTCGTTTGTTCATTATAGAACAATTATATCGTGCATTTACGATACTTAAAAACGAACCATACCACCACCGCTAACGCGTTCTGCCCTATTACTTATAATAATACGTTCTTTTTCCTGAACCTATTTTATATCCAATTGCAATTTTAGCTTTGGTCAGATTAAACCTATAGTTATTTTGATAACCTAAATCTGTAGAATATACCCCACCGCCATAAATTAAACTCAGATAGTATCGTTGTGTATTATATCCCAAAGCAAAAGTATAATCCATTTTATAAATCATAGGTTTAGATGGCCTGTAAGTGCCTTGCTCTAAGGTAACATGCTTGTACATAAACCCCATTCCTGGCATAATATTACAAGATGCAGTAAGATCGTGTGGTAATTTAAACACAGACATTACCCCAGCTAAGATCCCTATAGCACTGCTATTATAGCGTTTGACATGCGCTTGAGTGTTAAAATATTCTCCGTTGGAATCCTCTAAAATATTATCGCCTGCCGAAAAATAATCGTAAAAACCAAAAGCACCAAAACCACCCGTTATATATAACTTCCGATCTAAATGATATACACCCGCTTTAAGCATAGAATAAGAAAATTCTATATCCGGAATGGTATGTATTACATTAAATCCTACCGTAACCGATTTAATATCGTCGCGAAACACAAAGGGTTCATCGAAATTATTCCTCACATTAAAACCACGATAGGTCTGCACATAAAAATTAACATAGTTCTTTTTACCCAAAATGGTGGTTCCTTGCATATCAAACCGTTTGGTAATGCTTTCCTTGTTCGTTTTTAAATTAAAAGCTATATCAATTAACAACTTACTACTTGCAAAACCAAAACCTAAACCAAACTTATTATTAGGAATGTATCGCGATTTAAAATTATCTTCATTTTTAATGCGAAATTGTTTCACCTTATAATTACTAAACAAACGCAACGAATAATTATCTAAGTTATGGTCTATAAAAACTTTATCGATTAATTTCCAGACATCTAAAGTATCTAGATTCTTAATAACTTGAGATTGCGCCGTAACGGAACTGGACAGCACGAGTAGTAAAATGATAATTCTTTTAATCATATAGCGATCTACCAAACTTATCAATTCTATCTATCTACTTTGGAAGAGTTCATAAAAATACATTAATTCCAGCAACTAGCAATTCTAGTTTTAAGCTAAGCCTCTACGATTTAGATCTAGTGCATAAAAAAACGGATGATAAAATATAAAATTGATCATCCGTTGCTTTAAAAATCTTGTAAATTAAGAATTTACAAATGTATGTTTTCGTTTTTTAAGTTGAATTTCTAAATCTGCTATTGTATTTTTAACTGCCAATTCGTAAGTTCTCTCTTGTGAAGACGCGAAAATTCGGGGCCCCGGAGCACTCAATTCTATTTTACAAATTTTACCATCTTCTTTCTCCTTTTTAATCGTATCGAAAACGACTTCTGCAGAAATAATCCAATCGAATTTTGATGCTAATTTATTCAGTTTTTCGGTTACGTGTGCATTCATAGCTTCACTAGTCGCCATATGAATGTATTGAATGTTTATAGTCATAGATCGTATATTTTGTTCTTCTATAAAGTTAAAAATAATGGGTACATTTTTATATGATTTTCATCATAAATAATTGTGAAATAATCAGTTTTAAGCGCTGTAATTTTAATATCGAAATCTATTTAACTAAATATCACATATTTAATCAGTTTTATTCAAAAAATTGCCATTTATCTTAAAAGCTAGTTTTATTAATTATCAGTCTAAAATCATTTTAAAATATTAATTTAGCCTTATAAAGTTGTAAATAAACCTATG
Organism: Formosa sp. F44; assembly: GCF_056238645.1. The sequence continues at coordinate 294,797 of NZ_JBWDLJ010000001.1, read as the reverse complement.
AAACTCGTATTCGCTACCAACAATAAAAATAAAATAAAGGAAGTTCAGTCATTAATTCCTAGTCATATCACACTTTTAAGTTTAGCCGATATTGAATGCTTTGAAGATATTCCTGAAACGCAACCTTCTATCGAAGGTAATGCCATTCAAAAAGCCGAATATGTAAAAGACAACTACGGCTTCGATTGTTTTGCAGACGACACAGGTCTAGAGGTAAATGCTCTTAATGGTGCACCAGGTGTATATTCTGCACGTTTCGCTGGCCCGCAACGCGATGCCAAAGATAATATGGAAAAACTGCTATCAGATTTAGAACATAGCACAAATAGGGATGCTAATTTTAAAACCGTGATCGCTCTATCATTTCAAAATAAAATAGAAACATTTATAGGTGTTTGTGAAGGAGAAATTACTAAAACACAACATGGAACAGATGGTTTTGGATACGACCCTATATTTAGACCTAAAGGATTGAAACAGACCTTTGCACAAATGCCTTTAAGCGAAAAAAACACCATAGGTCATCGCGGAAAAGCCGTTTCCTTATTGGTTAAATATTTAAACAGTTTAGAAGCCTAAATTAAAACACTGATTTACAATAAATTAATCAGAATTAGTTTATTCGGAATAAAACACTACCTTTGCAGCTTGAAATTCCTCAGAGAGAGGATGTGTTACTTGGAAGTTTAAGGTTAAGTATGTCGATTCCCTTCTTATGTAACACTTACATATTTTAATCGAATACTTATTACAAGAATGAACACATTCCAAGATTTAGGTCTTAATGAAGACTTATTGCGCGCTATTACCGATATGGGCTTTGAAACCCCAAGTGAGGTCCAAGACAAAGCCATCCCATTATTATTAGAAAGTGAAATAGATTTAGTTGCATTAGCACAAACAGGAACAGGTAAAACTGCTGCGTTTGGTTTTCCAATGCTTCAAAAAATTGATATTAGCAGTAGAACAACTCAAGGGTTAATCTTATCGCCTACTCGTGAACTTTGTTTACAAATTACAAACGAAATTAAAGCTTACGGTAAATACTGTAAAGGTTTAAACGTTGTTGCTATTTATGGTGGATCTAGTATTCAAGACCAAGCAAGAGACGTAAAACGTGGTGCTCAAATTATTGTTGCAACTCCAGGACGTATGAAAGATATGATTAGCCGTAATATGGTTGATATTTCTAAAATAACATACAGCGTACTTGATGAAGCAGATGAAATGCTTAACATGGGTTTCAAAGAAGATATTACAGATATTTTATCGCACACGCCTGCAGATAAAAATACGTGGTTATTTTCTGCAACTATGCCTAAAGAAGTTGCCACTATTGCTAAAAAATTCATGCATAATCCTACCGAAATCACAGTAGGAAACAAAAACGAAGGTAGTACGCAAGTATCTCACGAGTATTACTTAGTAAACTCTAGAGACCGTTACCAAGCCTTAAAACGTTTAGCAGATGCTAATCCAGATATTTTCTCTGTAATTTTCTGTAGAACAAAGCGTGATACTCAAAAAGTAGCAGAACAACTTATAGAAGATGGTTACAACGCAGGAGCACTTCACGGTGACTTAAGTCAAAACCAACGTGATTTAGTAATGAAATCGTTTAGAAATCAGCAAATCCAAATGTTAGTGGCAACAGATGTTGCGGCTCGTGGAATTGATGTAGACGATATTACTCACGTAATTAACTACCAATTACCTGACGAAATCGAAACGTATAATCACCGTAGTGGTCGTACTGGACGTGCTGGTAAAACAGGTATCTCTATGGTAATTGTTTCTAAAAGTGAAGTTAGAAAGATAAAAAGTATTGAGCGTATCATTAAAAAAGATTTCATTAAAAAAGAGATTCCAAACGGAATGGAAATTTGTGAAGTTCAATTAATGTCGTTAGCAAATAAAATTCACAGTACAGAAATTAATCCAGAAATTGACAAGCATTTAGATAGCATAAATACATTATTTGCAGATACATCTAAAGATGAATTAATTCAGAAGTTTTTCTCTGTAGAATTTACACGTTTCTTTAACTACTATCAAAAATCTAAAGATTTAAATGTCGCTGAAAACTCTAGAGATAGAGAAACCAGAGAACATGTAAGTAACGACGATTCTGCGCGTTTCTTTATTAATGTAGGTACTCGTGATGGTTTCGACTGGATGAAATTAAAAGATTTCTTAAAAGAAGTTTTAGAATTAGGTCGTGACGATGTCTTCAAAGTAGATGTTAAAGAAAGCTTCTCTTTCTTTAATACTGAAAAAGAAATTAAAGGAAAAATATTAGAATTCTTTACCGATTATAAGCACGAAGGTCGTTTTGTTAATGTTGAAGAGACAGAAAACAAAGGTGGCGGTGGTCGCGGAGGTAACAGAAGTCGCGGCGGTGGCGGTGGTCGTAGTCGAGACAGAAAAGAAGGCGGTTTTAGAGGAGATAGACGTTCTAAATCTGGCGGAGAAGGCAGAAGAAAAAGAAGTTCTGACGATTCTAAGCCAAGACGTTCTGGTTCTGAAAGCAGAAGTGATTCTTCATCTTCTTCAAGACCTAGACGTTCAAGACGCTAAGCAATCTGTTAATATTTAGTCAAAAGAAATAAATCTTCTTCTAAATTGTTAATTAGTTTGCTACTTTTATGCCTAACAAAATTATAATGAAATATATTTTTTTCCTTTTAGCTCTAATTCTTACATCTTCAGTTGTGTTTGCCCAACAGGGTAATACAAATGTAACTGGGGTAATAATTAATGGTTCTAACGACGAACCTCTAGAAGGCGTAAATATTGTCAATATAAATCAAGTTACAGGTAGCACAACCAATAGTAAAGGTGAGTTCGAAATTGTAGCCAAAGCAAACGATACGCTCCACCTTTCTTATTTAGGTTTTAAATCTATAAAAGTAAAAGTTACAAACGACTGGATTAAATTTGGAAGTTCAACTATTGCTTTAACAGAATTAGCTTTAGCATTAGAAGAAGTTGTTGTAAATCAGTTTAGACTTACAGGCTATTTAGAAGTAGATATTGCTCAAGTACCTATAAACACGAATTACCAATATAGTATTTCGGGATTACAGTATGGGTACGAGGCAGGAAAAGGCACAGGTGTAAATAAGATTTTAAGTTCTATATTTAATCCAGCCGATTTCTTATATAATACCTTCGGAAAAAAAGCTCAGGAAATGAAAAAACTGAAGCAAATGAAGCAGAACGATGAGATTAGAGATTTACTATCTTCTCGTTTCGACAGAGAAATGCTAACGGTACTATTACAAGTAGATCGTGTAGATTTAGATGAAATAGTTAGACAATGTAATTATTCTAAAGATTTTATAAACACAGCTACCGACCTTCAAATTCTGGATGCCATTAGTGGGTGTTATGAGGAATACAAAGTATTAAGCCGAGGCCGGAAGTAAATAAAAACATATAAAATTAAGACTGTCTTTTTAAAAGGCAGTCTTTTTTGTGTTTTAAAGTTTCCCTCACTCTAACTAACACACAGAGAATGTATAAACTCAACTTATTATTACCAAAAACATCCCCAATTCGGCTATAACTCTTAAAATAATGCTAAATCTAATACTTGAAGCCATTAAAGTTGAAAAAAAAAACTCTTCAATTATTAAATTCTTAGTATATTACAACATAAAAAATAAGATTAATAACTAATTAGCATACATATTAATTATAATTTAATATTTGTAAATCTATAAAGTCCTAGACCATAATACCATTTACAATACTGATTCATATTTTCGATTCATGACAAACGTAACACGATTATTTGACTTCCCGTATTATCAGTTAGAGAAATATAATTTAAGTAAGTCTTTAACAACAAAATACGGAGACCAGTGGGTCTCGATATCCACACAAAACTATATAGATCAAGCCAATGCAGTAAGCAGAGGTTTGCTGCGTCTTGGCGTAAAACCAAACGAAAAAATAGCTGTAATTTCTACCAACAATAGAACGGAGTGGAATGTTATGGATATTGGTATTTTGCAACTAGGTGCTCAAAACGTACCTATTTATCCAACTATTTCTGAAACGGATTACGAGTATATCTTAAATCATTCTGAAGCGACGTACTGCTTTGTTTCAGATAAAGAAGTGGTAGATAAAATAAACAAAATAAAAGGTAACACGCAATTAAAAGGGGTGTATACTTTTAATGATATTCCGAATGAAAAGAGCTGGAAAGACATTTTAGAATTAGGAAAAGATAAATCTAATCAGCTAGAAGTAGAATCTCATAAGGCAAGTGTTAAGCCTAACGATCTAGCTACCCTAATATATACTTCTGGAACTACTGGTACACCTAAAGGGGTTATGTTATCTCACGAAAATATTGTGAGTAACGTACTAAATAGTGAAAAACGGGTCCCTTTTGATTACGGAAAATCAAGAGCTCTTAGTTTCTTACCTATTTGCCATGTGTTTGAACGTATGCTCCTCTATTTATATCAATATTGTGGTGTCGAGATATATTTTGCCGAATCAATTGATAAAATGAGTGATAACCTTAAGGAAGTTCATCCCCATGTTATGACGGCAGTTCCAAGATTATACGAGAAGGTATACGACAAGATTGTAGCTAAAGGTGGAGAATTAACCGGAATTAAGAAAGCATTGTTCTTTTGGGCCTTAGATTTAGGACTCAAATACGAGCCATATGGAAAAAATGGATGGTGGTACGAAAAGCAATTAAGCATCGCTAGAAAACTAATTTTCAGTAAATGGAAAGAAGGTTTAGGTGGCGATATACAATTAATGGTTTCTGGTAGTGCACCATTACAATCTAGGTTAACACGAACATTTGCTGCTGCAGGTATTCCCATTATGGAAGGTTATGGTTTAACCGAAACGTCTCCCGTAATATCTGTAAACGATGAAAGAAATTTTGGTTTTAAAGTCGGCACTGTTGGTAAATTAATCGATAACGTGGAAGTGAAAATAGCCGAAGACGGAGAAATTCTTGTAAAAGGACCAAACGTTATGCTCGGTTACTATAAAGATCCTGTTAGAACGGAAAGCGTAATGACTGGAGACTTTTTTCATACTGGAGATATAGGAGAAATTGATTCGGAAGGATTCTTAAAAATTACAGATCGTAAAAAAGAAATTTTTAAAACCAGTGGTGGTAAATATGTTGCGCCTGCTGTTTTAGAAAACAGATTAAAGCAATCGCGTTTTATCGAACAAGTAATGGTAATTGGTGAAGGTGAAAAAATGCCAGCAGCACTAATTCAGCCCAATTTCGACTTTATTAGAGAATGGGGAAAACGCCACAAATTAGATACCAGCGATATGTCTGCATTCTTAAAGAATGAACAATTATTAAATCGTGTGCAACGAGAAATTGATTATGCAAACAAACACTTTGGTAACTGGGAACAAATTAAAGTCTTTAAAATTACGCCAGAGACCTGGTCGATAGAAGAAGGACACCTCACACCGACTCTAAAACTAAAACGAAAAATCATCAAGGAAATATACAAACCTTTGATAGAATCTATATATCGCCCTTAAATTATTAAACTCCTTATAAAAATAAGGAGTTTTTTTTTGTCTTTATGTTTCGTTAAAATTCACCTTTTTATTATGCATGCATACTATTTTTTACTATATTTGGTTAAGACAAATTATAAAAATGAAAGATAAAACAATCGACTATGTACTAAGAACCACATGGTTAGCTGTTAACAAAATGTATAACGAACAAGGCGCTAAATACGAAAGCACTATGGCTACAGGATTCGCATTACTTAGCATAGATCCCGAGAAAGGAACTCCGTCAACCTCTTTGGGACCTAAAATGGGCATGGAGGCCACAAGTTTATCTAGAATTATTAAAAATCTAGAAAACCAAGGCCTTATCGAACGTAAACCAAATCCTAAAGATGGTCGTGGTGTATTAATTTACCTAACCGAATTCGGAAAACAAAAACGAGAAATTTCAAAAGATCATGTTCTCATTTTCAACGAAGCTGTAAGACAAAACATTGCAGCCGAAAAAATTGACCATTTTTACGAAGTTGCAGAAGTGATCAACGATTTAATTTCAAACAAAAAAATATATTAACGAAAGCCTATTTAATAAAATGAGCACACGTAGAATAAAAAAAGTAGCAGTAATTGGATCTGGAATTATGGGAAGCGGTATCGCTTGTCATTTTGCCAATATTGGTGTAGATGTACTTTTACTCGATATTGTTCCAAGAGAACTAAACGCTACCGAAAAAGCAAAAGGATTAACATTAGAAGATAAAGCCGTAAGAAACAGATTGGTTAACGATTCGCTTTCTGCCGCTTTAAAATCGAAACCCTCTCCTATTTACCATCAAAAATTTGCTAGTCGTATTACGACAGGAAATATGGAAGATGATATCGCTAAAGTAAAAGATGTCGATTGGATTATAGAAGTTGTAATTGAACGATTAGACATAAAAAAACAAGTCTTCGAGAATCTAGAAAAACATAGAACTCCAGGTACTTTAATTACGTCTAATACCTCTGGAATTCCTATTCACTTTATGAGTGAAGGCCGATCGGAAGACTTTCAGAAACACTTCTGTGGAACCCACTTTTTTAATCCCGCTAGATATTTAAAATTATTCGAAATTATTCCTGGACCAAAAACGGATCTTAAAGTATTGGATTTTTTAAACGGATATGGCGAACAGTTTTTAGGAAAAACCTCGGTTGTTGCTAAAGACACACCTGCATTTATTGGAAACCGTGTCGGAATTTTCAGTATAATGAGTTTATTCCATACGGTTAAGGATATGGATTTAACCATTGAAGAAGTCGACAAATTAACGGGACCAGTAATTGGTCGTCCAAAATCTGCTACCTTCCGTACCGTAGATGTTGTCGGGTTAGACACTCTAGTTCACGTCGCTAATGGTTTATATGAAAATGTTCCAAAAGACGAGCGTCATGACCTATTTAAATTGCCAGATTTCATTAGTAAAATGATGGAAAACAAATGGCTGGGAAGTAAAACAAAGCAAGGTTTCTACAAATTAGAGCGTCATAAAGATGGTTCTAAGGATATTTTATCTCTTGACTTAAACACTTTAGAATATCGTCCGAATAAAAAAGCAAATTTTGCAACTTTAGAATTAACGAAAACGATTGATAAGGTTATAGATCGCTTTAAAGTCTTGGTTAAAGGAAAAGATAAAGCTGGAGACTTTTACAGAAAGAATTTCGCTTCCTTATTTGCCTACGCCTCTAATCGAATTCCAGAAATTACAAACGAGTTATACAAGATTGATGATGCGATGAAAGCTGGTTTTGGTTGGGAACACGGACCGTTTCAAATTTGGGATGCTATTGGCGTTGAAAAAGGTATAGATATTATGAAAGCCGAAGGATTCGAACCTGCAGCTTGGGTTAACGATATGTTAGCTTCCGGTGTTACCTCTTTTTATACTGTAAAAGAAGGCGCCTCATATTTTTACTATATTCCTTCTAAGAAACAAGAAAAAGTCCCTGGACAAGATGCCTTTATCATCTTAAATAATATACGTAAATCAAACGAAGTCTTTAAAAATTCTGGTGTTGTTGTAGAAGATTTAGGCGATGGTATTTTGAATTGCGAATTTCAATCGAAAATGAATACCATTGGTGGCGATGTTCTAGCCGGAATTAATAAAGCTATCGATTTAGCCGAAAAAGATTTCCAAGGATTAGTGATCGGAAATCAAGGCGCAAATTTCTCTGTTGGAGCCAACATTGGAATGATTTTTATGATGGCCGCCGAGCAAGAATACGACGAACTTAATATGGCTATTAAATATTTCCAAGATACTATGATGCGTATGCGCTACTCGTCTATCCCAACAATATCTGCACCTCATGGCATGGCACTTGGTGGAGGATGCGAATTATCGCTTCATGCCGATAAAGTCGTTGCAGCCGCAGAAACCTACATGGGACTTGTAGAATTTGGAGTTGGTGTAATCCCTGGTGGTGGTGGTTCTAAAGAAATGGCTTTAAGAGCGCAAGACACCTTCCAAAAAGGCGATGTAGAACTCAATACACTACAAGAATATTTCTTAACCATCGGTATGGCAAAAGTATCTACTTCTGCTTACGAAGCTTTTGATTTAGGTTTACTTCAACATGGAAAAGATGTCGTAGTAGTAAATAGAGACCGACAAATTGCAACAGCAAAAGCACATGCCAAACTTATGGCTGAAGCAGGTTATACCCAACCTATAAAAAGAACCGATATTAAGGTGTTAGGGAAACAAGCTTTAGGTATGTTTTTAGTGGGAACAGATTCTATGGAAGCTAGCCGCTTTATTAGTCCGCATGACCAAAAAATAGCCAACAAATTGGCTTATGTTATGGCCGGGGGAGACTTATCAGAACCGACTTTAGTTAATGAACAATATTTATTAGACTTAGAGCGTGAAGCTTTCTTAAGCTTATGTACAGAGCGTAAAACTTTAGAACGTATTCAGCATATGTTAAAAACAGGAAAACCACTTAGAAACTAGTGGTGCCTTACCCCTTAATGGGGAACAGAAAAATGAGTTCAATATTATTTGAACCTAGTAAAAGATAAGAATAACACATAAAATCCTATTTACCCCTAATAGGCATTCCCCCTCGGGGGCTAGGGGTCTAATATGAAACAAGCATATATAGTAAAAGCATATAGAACAGCAGTTGGAAAAGCACATAAAGGTGTATTCCGATTTAAAAGAACAGATGAGTTGGCCGCAGAAACCATCAAACATATGATGAACGAATTGCCAACATTAGATCCAAAACGCATAGACGATGTTATGGTTGGTAATGCCATGCCAGAAGGTTCTCAAGGACTTAATATGGCTCGTTTAATCTCACTTATGGGATTAGATATTGTAGACGTACCTGGAGTGACGGTAAATCGTTTTTGCTCCTCTGGAATCGAAACTATTGGAATGGCGACAGCCAAAATTCGCGCTGGTATGGCCGATTGTATTATTGCGGGTGGTGCAGAAAGTATGAGTGCCGTTCCGATGACTGGCTTTAAACCAGAACTAAATTACGACATTGTAAAATCTGGGCACGAAGATTATTACTGGGGCATGGGAAACACAGCCGAAGCAGTGGCCACGCAATTTAAAGTCTCTCGAGAAGATCAAGATGAGTTTGCTTACAATTCGCACATGAAGGCCTTAAGAGCACAAGCAGAGAATCGTTTTCAAGATCAGATTGTTCCAATTACTATCGACGAAACTTATATCGATGCTAACGGAAAAAAAGCAACGAAATCATATTCTGTAACCAAAGATGAAGGTCCAAGAGCTGGAACAACTATAGAAGCATTATCTAAACTTAAAGCAGTATTTGCCACTGGTGGTAGTGTAACCGCTGGAAATTCATCCCAAACCAGTGATGGTGCAGCTTTTGTTATGGTAATGAGTGAAGATATGGTAAAAGAATTGGGGCTAGAACCTATAGCGCGCTTAGTAAATTATGCGGCTGCCGGTGTCGAGCCTAGAATTATGGGAATTGGTCCTGTAAAAGCCATTCCGAAAGCGCTTAAACAGGCTGGTTTAAAACAAGACGACTTGAGCTTAATAGAGTTAAATGAAGCATTTGCTTCGCAATCTATTGCTGTAATTCGCGAATTAGATCTAAACTCAGATATCGTGAACGTCAACGGAGGCGCCATTGCTTTAGGTCACCCGCTAGGATGTACAGGAGCAAAACTTTCTGTGCAGTTATTTGACGAAATGCGTAAGCAAAACATGCAAGGAAAATACGGAGCGGTTACCATGTGTGTTGGTACAGGACAAGGTGCGTGTGGAATTTTTGAGTTCCTTAATTAATTCCTTCAATTCTGAATGTAATGGGCAACATCGGAATGTAAAAATTGAAGATAAAAACACCTAGCTTTTGCTTTTGGATTTAAATAAGAAACTATTACGTAGACTTTCCGTAATATAAAACATGTACTATTTAACCATACGGATGGTAACATGAGTTTTTTCTTCAATTTGAATTGGAGGCTAACGTAAAAATAAATTTGAAGTAGGTCGTTTCAAGCCCAAGAGAAGAACAAGTATCGATAAAGGAATGGAGTTATAACTCAGATTAAAAATGCCATCCTTGAGACAATAAAATAAACAAACAACTATAAACATGGAAACTAAACAAAAAGATATAATTAGAGGAGGGCAATTTCTTATTAAAGAAACCCTTAGTGAAGATATATTTACTCCTGAGGATTTTTCTGAGGAGCAAAAAATGATGAAAGAAGCGGTTATCGAATTCAACGACCGTGAAATAATTCCGCATAAAGCAAGATTCGAAGCGAAGGATTACGCACTAACGGAAGAAGTTATGCGTAAAGCGGCAGAACTTGGTTTTCTTGGAGTTTCAGTTCCTGAAGAATATGGCGGGCTCGGAATGGGCTTTGTATCGACCATGTTAACTTGCGATTACATCTCTAGCGGAACAGGCTCTTTTAGTACCGCTTTTGGTGCTCATACAGGAATTGGGACGATGCCAATTACGCTTTATGGGACAGAAGAACAAAAGCAAAAATACGTTCCAAAATTAGCAACAGGAGAATGGTTTGGAGCTTATGCGTTAACAGAACCGGGTGCTGGTAGTGATGCTAATTCGGGAAAAACAACAGCTAAGATTTCGGATGATGGCAAATCGTATGTGATTAACGGACAAAAAATGTGGATATCGAATGCCGGCTTTTGTAGCCTGATGATTGTATTTGCACGTATTGAAGACGATAAAAACATTACGGGATTCATCGTAGAATACGACAAAGACAGTCCGAACGGTATAACTTTAGGAGAAGAAGAACACAAGTTAGGAATTCGTGCTTCTTCTACAAGGCAAGTATTTTTTAACGACACAGTAGTACCTGCAGAAAATATGCTAGCAGGTCGTGGCGAAGGTTTTAAAATTGCCATGAACGCTTTAAATATCGGTCGTATTAAACTTGCTGCGGCGTGTTTAGATTCGCAACGTCGTATTGTTTCAACGGCTGTTCAATACGCTAATGAGCGTAAACAATTTAAAACCCCAATTTCGGATTTTGGAGCGATAAAGGTAAAACTTGCCGAAATGGCAACCAATGCTTATGTAGGCGAATCTGCATCCTACAGAGCTGCAAAAAATATTGAAGACCGTATTGCTATGCGTCAAGCAACAGGAAATACACATCAAGAAGCAGAATTAAAAGGTGTTGAAGAGTATGCTATAGAATGTTCAATCTTAAAAGTTGCCGTATCGGAAGATGTACAACATTGTGCAGATGAAGGTATTCAGATTTTTGGAGGAATGGGTTTTTCAGAAGACACGCCTATGGAAGCGGCTTGGAGAGATGCGCGTATCGCTAGAATTTACGAAGGTACTAACGAAATTAACCGTATGCTTTGCGTAGGAATGTTAGTTAAGAAAGCCATGAAAGGCCATGTCGATTTATTAGGTCCAGCCATGAAAGTTCAAGAAGACCTTATGGGCATTCCGTCTTTTGATACTCCAGATTTTTCTGAATTACTTTCGGAAGAGAAATCGATGATAGCCAAACTTAAAAAAGCATTTTTAATGGTGGCAGGAGCTGCCGTTCAAAAATTTGGTCCTGCTTTAGAAGAACATCAACAATTACTAATGGCTGCTTCGGATATTTTAATTGAGATTTACATGGCAGAATCGGCTATTTTAAGAACTGAAAAGAATGCTAAACGTTTTGGAGAAGAATCTCAGAAAGAGCAAATCGCCATGTCTAAATTGTATTTATATCAGGCTGTTGATATTGTAGAGAAAAAAGGAAAGGAAAGTATCATTTCGTTTGCTGAAGGCGATGAACAGCGCATGATGCTTATGGGACTTAAACGCTTTACAAAATATGTAAACTACCCAGATATTGTAGATTTAAGAAACGAAATCGCAGAAAAGGTAAAATCAGAAAACAAATATTGTTTCTAAAAATAATGCATGACTAATTCAAATTTATTTTAACTAAAAAGGCCAATTCTTTATCAGAATTGGCCTTTTATTTATTTTACTTTTTTCAAATTCGACTCTTATAGCGAATCACTTTCATCGACATTGTCTCTCATACATTCCATAACTTTTTCTTCTTCCGTTACGTTCGATAAGTTAATAGCCGTTTCAATTAATGCCAAGTGAGAATATGCTTGCGGGAAGTTCCCCAACAATCTCTTTGTCTCAAAATCGATATCTTCACTAAATAAACCTAAGTGATTACTATACGATAATAACTGATCGAAAAGCGCTTTTGCCTTCTGCTCCTCTCCTATCTTGTATAAACTATTTATAAACCAGAACGTACAAATGGTAAACGATGACGATGGCAATCCAAAATCATCTTTGTTTTTATAACGATACAATAATCCATCGTTACTTAAATCACGCTCAATACCCTTTACCGTACTCACATACTTCGGATCTTTAGCATCTATAAAACCGTATGGCTCCATTAATAACACAGAAGCATCTAAATCGTCTGAACCGTAAGATTGCGTAAATGCTTGCACCTTTTCGTTCCAAGCATTCGTCATGATATCTGCTTTAATTTCTTGCTCTAAAGGAATCCATTTTTTAAGCTTTCTCGTTTTGCCTAATATTTCGGCAACCTTAATCGCTTTATCTATAGCAACCCAGCATAATACTTTAGAAAACGTAAAATGACGTTCTTCTGTTCTAAATTCCCAAATGCCCTTATCTGCTTCCTTCCAGTGTTTATTCACGACCCAAACAATACCTTTTGTAATAGTCCAGATTTCTTCACCGTTTTCAATGTCTGTTTTAAAATTGACTAGTTGTTGGTGAATAACATCCATTAAAATACCATAGATATCGTTCTGTCTTTGCTCGTAAGCGGCATTTCCAACACGTACCGGTTTAGACCCTTTATAACCGCTTAAATGATCTAAGGTTTCTTCGGTTAATTTTTTCTCTTTGTTAATACCATACATAATCTGAAGTTTTTCATCTTTATCCGGTATTAAATCGATAATAAAATTTAAATAACGTTTTGCAATATTTTTATGTCCTAAATGCGATACCACTTTTACTACCATTGAGGCATCTCGAATCCAACAAAAACGATAATCCCAATTACGCACTTCGCCTATAGTCTCTGGTAAAGATGTTGTAGCCGCGGCTAATACAGCACCCGACTTATCGTAGGTTAATAATTTTAATGTTATTGCACTTCGATTAATCTCATTGGTATATCGCTCATAAGCAGGCGTTTTATCCATCCAGTTTAACCAATACACTTTGGTACGTTCAAACTCGATATACGCTTTTTGAACATCAGGCTTAAATATTTTCTCGTTATAACCAATTAAGAAGTAAGCATCCTCAGTTAGTTCTATTTCTTTAGCATTTACAACAGCATCTTTATCTAAATCGGTGTATAAAAACAGCGTATCGAATTTTTCCTTATCGGTTAAACTTACAATAAAGTCATCTTTTATGTAAGTGTTTGTTTCACCAAGGGCATATTCCAATTTAGGAGCATAATCTACAGTGAATTTTGGGCGTCCTGATTTATATTTTAAAAATCGGATAATTTCTGGTGGCGATTGATAACCTCCAAAAGTTTTATGATACCTAGGCATAAAGTCCAAAATATCGAAAGCATCGACTCCATTGCTAAATGAAGTGACCAAAATAGCTGTATTGTTAAGATATTTTTGTGTAATAGTGTAGCTGTCGTCTACGGAAAATCCGAATTGCCCTCCAATTTTTTCGTCTAAAAGCTTGGCAAAAACAGAACTTGAATCAAATTCTGGTAAACAACACCAATCTATAGATCCTGTTTTTGAAATGAGAGCAGCACTTCGGCAATTTCCTATAATTCCATAATCTAAATTATTCATTAAATTTTATATTTTATATGGTTAGCAACCTATTTTTCTTTAAATTAACGAAAAACTTATTGCTAATCAAAATTCAACCCCATGAATAAGACTATTATAGTCTCAAACAGACTCCCTTTACAAGTAAAATTAGAAGATTCGAAGCTGGAAATTAAACCAAGTATTGGTGGTTTAGCGACAGGAATGAAATCTGTACATGCCGAAGGCAATGGCATTTGGATAGGTTGGTCAGGATTAACTGAAGAAGAACTTACTCCGAAATTACAAAAAGAAATAAAAAAAGAGGTCTCTAAAGAAAAATGTGTCACAGTACCTCTAACTACCGAAGATGTCGATAATTTTTACCTCGGCTTTAGTAATAAAACCCTTTGGCCTCTATTCCATTATTTTATGGAATATACGTCTTTCGAACACGAAGAGTGGGAATCTTACAAAGCCGTAAATCAAAAATTTGCCGATGTTGTTCTCGAAAATGTAAATGATGGTGATACCGTTTGGGTACACGATTATCAGCTCTTGTTACTACCAAAATTAATTCGAGACAAAAAACCGAATATTTCTATTGGTTTCTTTTTGCATATTCCATTTCCGTCTTTCGAAATTTTCAGAACCTTCCCTTGGCGTGAAGAGTTATTAGAAGGTATGCTTGGTGCCGATTTACTCGGGTTCCACACGTACGATTACGAACGTCATTTCTTAAGTTCTATAAAACGTATCTTAAGACTAGATGTTAATTTTAATAATATCGATTATCACGATCGCACCATTAAAGTAGATTCGTTCCCAATGGGAATCGACTACAACAAATTCTATAATGCCGCTTTAGTAAACAATACGCAGCAGAAAAAGGAACGTTCGGAGCTACAGCGCCGATTAGATGAACACATAAAATCAGATTCAGACGCTAAAATTATACTGTCTATAGACAGATTGGATTACACTAAAGGAATTCCTAAACGATTAAGAGCTTTCGAATATTTTTTAACTAAATATCCTGAATATAAGGAAAAGGTTAGACTAATATTATTAGCTGTGCCTTCGCGTTCTAACGTACCTCAATATCAGAAACTAAAGCGTGAAACTGATGAATTAGTTGGACGAATTAATGGAAAATTCTCTACTGTAAGTTGGACTCCAGTGTGGTATTTTTACCGCTCTATGCCGTTTGAAAACTTAATCGATTTATACACCACTTCAGATATCGCTTTAATTACGCCTATCCGAGACGGAATGAATTTAGTCGCTAAAGAATATATAGCCACACGTACCAATCAGGATGGAGTACTAATATTGAGTGAAATGACGGGAGCTTCAAAAGAAATGAATGAAGCATTACTAATAAATCCTAATAATTTCGACCAGATAGCAGATACGATTAAGCAGGCCATAGAAATGCCTATTGAAGAACAGCAAAATCGAATTAAAATTCTTCAAAACCGATTAGAACGTTACAGTGTAGAAAAATGGGCTGAAGAATTTTTAAAGGCTTTAGACTTAACTAAAGATCAAGACGAAGTTTATATTTCTAAACGCTTAACACCTTCATTAAAAAAAGACATAGCAGAAGCCTACGGTGAAGCGAATAAGAAACTATTATTATTAGATTTCGATGGCACCTTAGTTGGTTTTAAAGACAACCCAAAAGATTGCAGACCAGACGCAGAATTATTTAAGTTATTAGATAAAATAAATGCCAATGAAGGCGTAAAACTTGTAATAATTAGTGGAAGAGATCGTGAAACTTTTGAAGATTGGTTCGCTGGAAAAGATTACACTTTAATTACCGATCACGGAGTTTGGCTTAAAGAAAAGGATCAAGATTGGACCATGTTAGAACATCTAAAAAACGATTGGATGGAAAATATTCTTCCAGTTTTAGAAACATTTGTAGACAGAACGCCAGGAACATTTATTGAAAAGAAAAAATATTCTTTAGCTTGGCACTATAGAAAAACAGATCCTGAATTAGCGCAAGTAAGATCTACAGAACTTAATACTGTATTAAACAGTTTAATTGAGAACCACGGTCTTACCGTTTTAAAAGGAAATAAAGTTACCGAAATAAAAAGTAGTAATGTAAATAAAGGTAGAGCAGCCGCACGTTTATTAACTCAAGATAATTTCGATTTTATGTTCGCTATCGGAGACGATTGGACAGACGAATATATGTTTGAAGAACTACCTGATTCGGCTTATACCGTAAAAGTAGGATTTAAGAAAACAAGTGCGAAATACCATATCAAAAACACAGAAGAAGTTCGCGAATTATTAAAGAGTTTTGCTTAATATTAAACTTTATAACAGAACTACTATGACCTGTCGATTATATTTATGCCTATTACTGTGTTGTAGTAGTATGATGTTAGCATCTGCACAAAACCATCAATTAATTTACAATATTATTGATTCCGTTTCTGCAGACCGTATTAAAGCAGACGTTAAAACGCTTACCGAATTTGGTA
Organism: Formosa sp. F44; assembly: GCF_056238645.1. The sequence continues at coordinate 278,440 of NZ_JBWDLJ010000001.1, read as the reverse complement.
CACGTAACACGTTTAGTGATACCATATCCAATACAAGAGGGATAGGAGCTGCAAGGCGTTGGATTAAGAATGAATTCGATTCGATCTCCAACACTTGCAACTCTTGTCTTAATGTATTTTATCAGAAAGATTTTGTAACCAAAAAAGGAAACGCCAGAGTCCCGCATGATACTTGGGTGGTAAATGTTGTGGCCATTCAAAAAGGGACAACTTACCCAAACCGTTATATTATAATGACGGGAGATATAGATTCTCGAGCCAGTAATACAATGGATTTTAAAACCGATGCCCCAGGTGCAAATGATAATGCTTCGGGCATGTCTGGAACTATAGAAGCCGCCCGCGTTTTATCGAACTATAAATTTGAAAATAGTATCGTGTATTTAGGTTTATCGGGAGAAGAACAAGGCTTATTTGGTGGTGCTGGATTTGCAGCTTATGCTAAGGCTAATAATTGGGATATTATTGGAGTATTTAATAACGATATGATTGGTAACATTAAAGGTGTAGATGGCGTGATAGATAATAGGTCTTTCCGCATATTCTCCGAACCCGTTCCACAAACGGAAACAGAACAGGAACGTAAATCACGTCGTTTTTATGGAGGTGAAGTCGATGGTATATCTCGGCAGTTAGCGCGTTATATACATAAGACCACAAAAACGTATATGCCAGAAATGAATCCGATGATGATTTATAGATTAGATCGTTTTGGAAGAGGCGGCCATCACCGTCCGTTTAACGACTTAGGCTATGCCGGAGTTCGGATTATGGAGGCTCACGAAAATTACACCCAACAACATCAAGATATTCGCACAGAAAATGGTATCGCATATGGCGACACTTTTGAGCACGTGAATTTTGATTACGCAAAAAAATTAACTGCAGTAAATGCTATTAATTTAGCCGCTTTAGCTTCGGCCGCTCCTGCCCCATCAACGGTAGCGATTGGTGGTATTGTTCAAGCTTCAGCTCGATTAAAATGGAATGCAGTTAAAGGCGCTGTGGGTTATAAAATGTATTGGAGAGATACCACGTCCCCAACTTGGGATTATAGCCGAACTGTAGGCAATGTTACAGCATTTACTTTAGAAGGTATTGTTATTGATAATTTTTATTTTGGCGTATCTTCAATCAATAAAAACGGATTTGAAAGTCCGGTCGTTTTTCCCAATAGTATTATAAAAAATTAAATTATTTAAATTTTGAAAAAATTCAACTTAGTATTTCTTACTTTTTTATGTTTAGCCACTTCGGCGTATAGCCAAATGTTGTCTAACAAAACCGTTTTCACACATCAAGATACACTCCGTGGAAGCATAACTCCCGAACGTGCTTGGTGGGATTTAACGTATTATCATTTAAACATTGAAGTATTACCTGAAACTAAATTTATTTCAGGTAAAAACACAATTCAGTACACCGTTTTGGAACCTGCAAATGTGTTACAAATCGATTTACAGGTGCCACTAAAAATTACAAAAGTAACTCAAGATGGTAAAGATTTAAACGTAATACATGAGGGAAATGCTCATTTTATAACCCTAACAAAACCACAAGCAAAAGGCGCTTCTAATAGTATAGACGTGTATTACGAAGGTCACCCGAAAGAAGCTGTTAGAGCTCCATGGGATGGTGGTTTCTCTTGGAAAAAAGATGATAATGGTAAACATTTTATTGCCACATCTAATCAAGGTTTAGGAGCTAGCGTATGGTGGCCTTGTAAAGATCACATGTACGACGAGGTAGATAGTATGGATATTAGCGTTACTACCCCAAAAGGGTATATGGACGTTTCTAACGGAAAATTAACAAACACAAAAACCTTAGACGATGGGAGAAAGATTTTTACCTGGTCGGTTAAAAATCCAATTAATAATTATGGTGTAAATGTTAATATTGCTGACTATGTTCATTTTTCTGAAGTGTATCCTGGTGAAAAAGGACCATTAGACATGGATTACTATGTATTGAGAGATAATCTTGAAAAAGCTAAAAAACAATTTAAAGATGCGCCAAGAATGATGAAGGCTTTCGAACATTGGTTTGGACCTTATCCTTTTTACGAAGATGGGTTTAAATTGGTTGAAGTACCTTATCCAGGCATGGAACATCAAAGTTCTGTAACTTATGGAAATAAGTTTGAAAATGGTTATAACGGACGAGATGTATCTGGTTCTGGTTGGGGATTAAAATTCGACTTTATAATTATTCACGAATCTGGTCACGAATGGTTTGCTAATAATATTACATATAAGGACATTGCAGATATGTGGATTCATGAAAGCTTTACAGCCTATTCTGAAAATCTGTTTGTAGATTATCATTACGGTAAAGAAGCTTCTGCAGCATACGTAATTGGCACACGTGCTTCCATTAAAAATACAAAACCTATTATTGGAACTTACAATGTAAATAGCGAAGGTTCTGGAGATATGTATACTAAAGGAGCAAACATGCTACATACATTGAGACAATTGGTTGGCGACGATGAGAAATGGAGACAAATTTTACGTGGCCTTAATAAAACGTTTTATCACCAAACGGTAACCACTAAACAAATTGAAGATTACCTAAGTCAAGAAACTGGTATCGATTTAACAGCATTTTTCAATCAGTATTTAAGAGATATTCGTATTCCAACTTTAGAATATAAGTTTAAAGATGGTTCCTTAAATTACCGTTGGACTGATATTGTTAATGGTTTCGATATGCCTATTCAAGTCACCATAGATGATAAACCGCAATGGATTACGCCTACAGAGGCTTGGAAAACGATACCTGTTAAAAATAAAGCCTTAGACGTAGATAAAGACTTTTATGTTAATTCTAAAATGCTATAATTTGAATTAACTTATTTCGAAGCATAAAAAAAACGCCATCTTTAAAAGATGGCGTTTTTAGATTTAATAAATCTAAAGTCCCTTAATAAAACTTCCATAAGGATCTTTAAACTGAATACCTTCTGTGTATCTAAATTTGCTTAATTTATTATACTGAACTAAGCCCCAAAGCACAAATTCCATAATAAAATAGCGTTCACTTTCTGCTAAATTAGGCTGATATTTAGTCAGTAATGCGTGTAAAGGCTCAATAGCATCTAAAGTATCTTTATAGTTTTTTTCTGTCAAGTCGTCTAACAATTCAAAACCATCTGCACTATTAAAGAACCAAGATACTAGATCGTCGTAAGGCAATTCGTCTTCTTGCTTTTCTAATTTTTCAATTTTTGGAAAATATTTTGGAAACAAGGTTTGCACCGCATCGCCGATTAAATTAAAAGCGACTACCGAAGCACCTTCTTGTTCCCCCTCGTAAACCAATTCTACTTTTCCGGTAATTGCAGGAATAATACCCACAAAATCACTTAAGCGGATGGTTGTTTTATCGTCGCCTGCAATAAGCGCTCTACGTTCGGCCGTGCTCACTAAATTTTCTAAAGCTGTAATTCCTAAACGTGCACTTACTCCACTTTTTGCATCTATAAACTCGTTATCTCGTGCTTCAAAAACAATTTGTTCTAGAATGTCTTTCGCTAATTCTGGAATAGTGACCATCCCAGTTTGGTTTGCGTTTAATTTAGCTTCTTGTTGCGTAATTTTTTTAGCCGTTTCTAAATCTACTGGATAATGCGTAATTATCTGTGAGCCAATTCTATCTTTTAAAGGAGTTACAATACTACCTCGATTGGTATAATCTTCTGGATTGGCCGTAAATACAAATTGTAAATCTAAAGGTAATCGCAATTTAAATCCGCGAATTTGGATATCGCCTTCCTGAAGAATATTAAATAAAGCCACCTGAATTCGGGCCTGCAAATCTGGTATTTCGTTAATTACAAAAATACAGCGATTGGCTCTAGGTATCATACCATAATGTATAACACGATCGTCGGCATAACTGAGTTTTAAATGTGCGGCTTTAATAGGATCTACATCTCCAATTAAATCGGCTACTGTAACATCTGGTGTCGCTAATTTTTCTGCAAAGCGCTCACTTCTTGGCATCCAAGTTATAGGTGTATTATCTCCTTTCTCTTCAATTAATTCTGTGGCATATCTCGAAATTGGCTGTAACGGATCGTCATTAATTTCCGAACCTTCTACCACAGAAATATAATCGTCTAATAAATTTACCATTAATCGTGCTAAACGCGTTTTTGCTTGTCCGCGTAATCCTAATAAATTAATATTATGCCGTGATAAGATGGCGCGTTCTAATTCCGGAACAACGGTATTTTCGTAACCGTGAACGCCTTCAAAAACAACTTCGTCATTCTTTAATTTTGTAATTAAATTATCGCGCAATTCATCTTTAATCGATTTACTCTTATATCCTGAGGCCTTTAAGGCTCCTAATGTTTTTATATGTTCAATTTTCATTCTTATAGATTTTAGTATTAGCCCAGTAGTTTTGGGTTTACTCTAAAGTTTAAAATTTGTTATGGTAGTATTTAGACTCTTTTTTATCCTTTAATTCGTTTTTTACGATTGGTTTCATAATCTTCAAAAATCATTTCGCCCAGACCTTTTAGTCCTGTATAAAATGCTTTTCCTTGATTCGCTTTTGTAAACTCTTGAACAAACTGCGTTAAATATGGATCTTTTGCAATCATAAACGTGGTAATAGGAATATGCAATCGCCTAGCCTGTTGGGCCGAATCGTAACATTTATTCACAATAAAATCGTCTAAGCCCATACTGTTTTTATAGTATTGTCCGTCGGGCATTCTCAAACAACTTGGTTTCCCGTCTGTAATCATAAAAATTTGCTTGTTTGTATGTCGCTTTCTACGCAATACATCCATAGCCAATTGCAATCCTGCCACCGTATTGGTATGGTACGGGCCAACTGTTAAATAAGGTAAATCTTTAATTTTAATAAGCCAAGCATCATTCCCAAAAACCAAAATATCTAAGGTATCTTTTGGGTAGCGTGTAGTAATTAATTCGGCCAATGCCATCGCAACTTTTTTAGCAGGCGTAATCCGATCTTCGCCATAGAGAATCATACTATGGCTAATATCTATCATAAGCACCGTACTCATTTGCGATTTATGAAGCGTTTCTTCGACAACCAAATCCTCTTCGGTTAAATTAAAACTTCCGATACCGTGATTAATTTGTGCATTTTTTAAACTTTCGGTAATAGAGACCTTATCTAAAGCATCCCCAAATTGGTATCCTCTAAATTCTCCCGTATGCTCATCGCCTGTTCCTAGAGATTTACTTTTATGGTTACCAGAGCCATTGCGTTTAAGTTTACCAAAGATATGGTTTAAGGCTTGTTGTCTAATGGCGCGCTCTGTTTTTGCAGTAATAGTTGTACCACCATTCCCTTTACCATCGCTATCGTCTTTTATATAACCTCTTTTTTTAAGGTCTTCAATAAAATCATCAATAGTATATTCGGCAGTGGTAAGTTTATATTCTTTATCTAAGTCTCGCAACCAACTAATAGCTTCGTCGAAATCGCCAGAAGTATGCGTAATGAGTTCTTTAAATATTTCAAAAAGTGTATCGAATGGCGATTGATTTTTCGCTTCGTAAACCTGAAATACAAACCCTTTTTTGTGAATTGTTTTTTTCATAGCATTATAAAAATACTAATTTACTCACATAAATCGATTGGCTTTCACATAATATTATAACTAAAAAAAGTTGAATTACTTTTTAAGGCAACTCAACTTTATATTTTATTAAAATGAAGGTAAAACTATGTTTATTCCATCATTTCCAATTCCGCTCGATTTATAATACGTATTTTCTTTCCTGAAGTTTTTACTAACTCTTCCTTTTTAAACTGAGATAATGTTCTAATTACAGACTCTGTTGCTGTTCCCACTATACTTGCAAAATCGTCGCGAGATAATGTTACTTTAAGATAACCACTTTCATCGACACCGAAATTATCGCTTAAATACAGAATGATATCTGCCAATCGTTTTCTAACCGATTTTTGTGCCATATTAATAATAGCAGTTTCTGCATCTTTTAAATCCTCTGCCATACGCCTTAACATACTTAAAGAAAAGTCGTTATTCTTCATTAAATCTTGCACAATTTCTTGTTTCGGAATATAACACACTTCCATATCATTTAATGCTGTAGCCGTTAAGTTTGCCACTTCATTTATAATTACCGAACGCTGTCCTAAAAGTTCCCCTTTAACAACCAACCTTACAACCTGCTCTTTTCCTTTTTCTGTTAATTTGGTTAATTTACATACACCCGAGCTAATACAATAAACGCCATTAAGCATCTCGTCCTCTTTAAAAATAATTTCGCCTTTTTTAATATGCTTCGTTATTTTTGCACAAGATATAGCTTTTATTTCTTCACCCTTCAGCATTTTTAAAGCGCTTAACTTCCTCACCATGCATTGTTCGCAATCTCCCATGTAATCATTATTATATTATATCCAAAAGTACTAAAATCATGACAAATATCATATTTTTACAGGCTCCTATTTTAAACCTTTGATTTTAAAAAAAATGGTCCATAATTCCCAAGAAAAAACATGTTTCCATTGCGGTAACACCTGTGATAGTGTTGAAATAAATTTCGACGATAAATCATTTTGTTGTAACGGTTGTAAAACAGTTTATGAGATTTTCTCGGAAAGTAATTTAACGGCCTATTACGACATACAAAAGTCGCCAGGAGCCATCCCAAAAATAAACGAAGGTAAATTCGATTTTTTGAAAGATGAACAAATTTTAGAAAAGCTTCTAGAGTTTAACGACGATTCTATTCAGATTGCAACTTTATATATACCGCATATTCATTGTAGTTCTTGTATTTGGATTTTAGAAAACTTGCACAAACTAAAACCTGAAATTACAAGCTCTCAGGTAAACTTCAACAAAAAAACGGTTCGGATTACCTACTTATCTAAAAGCACCTCATTAAAAGATGTTGTTTTGCTTTTAAGTACAATTGGTTACGAACCTTATATTAGTTTAGACGATTATAGCGACGGTAAAAAACATATAAATCGCTCCATAATTTATAAACTGGGCATTGCTGGTTTTGCATTTGGAAATGTTATGTTTTTGTCATTTCCAGAATATTTTGAAGTAGATGAGTTTTGGTTAGACCAGTACAAACCTATTTTTAGATGGATGATGTTTGCCTTTTCTCTACCAGTTGTATTTTATGCCGGGCGCGATTATTTTATATCTGCCTATAAAGGCCTACGCGCTGGACTTTTAAATATAGACGTACCCATTGCTGTTGGTATTTTGGTTTTATTTTTACGAAGCACTGTCGAAATTATATTCGACCTCGGACAAGGATTTTTTGATAGTTTAACAGGATTAGTGTTCTTTTTATTATTAGGAAAGTTTTTTCAGCAGAAAACCTATTCTTTTCTATCGTTCGAGCGCGATTACAAATCGTATTTTCCCATTGCGGTGACTAAAATAGTTTCTGAAACTGAAGAAATTCCTATTCAGATTTACGACATCAAACAAGGCGATCGCTTATTAATCAGGAATGAAGAATTAATTCCTGTAGATGGTATTTTAATAAAAGGAAAAGCATCTATAGATTATAGTTTTGTAACTGGCGAATCGGAAACCATTAGTAAAGTTTCTGGAGACAAATTATTTGCTGGAGGAAAACAAACCTCTGGAAGTATTGAAATGGAAGCGGTAAAAGCTGTTAAACAAAGTTACCTAACACAACTTTGGAGTCATGATATTTTTAATAAAAACAAAGAAGATGCATTTGTTAACTTAACCAATACCATAAGCAAACGGTTCACCATTTCTATTTTGAGTATTGCGGTAATTTCCACAGTATTTTGGTTATTCTTTGATGCTAGCAAAGCCATGAACGTATTTACTGCAGTCCTTATTATAGCATGTCCTTGTGCTTTAGCTTTAGCCGCGCCTTTTACGTTTGGAAATATGCTACGTATCTTCGGAAAACATAAATTATATTTAAAGAACGCTAGCGTTATAGAACAATTAGCGGCTATTAACACGATTATTTTCGATAAAACAGGAACCATTACCTCCAACAAAAAAAGTACTGCGACGTATGATGGAACCCCTTTAACTCCAGACGAAGAACGCTTATTAAAAAATACTTTACGCGGCTCGAACCACCCATTAAGCAGAACTTTATACGATATTTTAAAAGCGAACGACATTGTTTCTTTAGATACTTTTGAAGAACATATCGGACAAGGCGTTCAGGCCTCCATAAAAAATAATGCGATAAAAGTAGGTTCGGCTAATTTTGTTGGTAAAAAAGAACTTCAGAAGTCCTTAAGTACAAGTGTACACATTAGTAGTAACGAAAATTACAAAGGGAAATACACTTTTTATAACAGTTATAGGACCGGACTTTCTAAATTATTTAATGATTTAAAACAACGATATGATTTGGCGATTCTTTCTGGTGATAATGAAGGCGAGCAGGAAAATCTAAAAAAATTATTACCGACAAAAACCAAATTGTTATTCAATCAGAAACCTGCAGATAAATTGGAATATATTAAATACCATCAAACCGAAGGCTCTAAAGTTTTAATGGTTGGCGATGGTCTTAACGATTCTGGTGCTTTAGCACAAAGTGAGGTAGGTATAGCACTTTCAGAAAATATTAATATTTTTTCTCCAGCATGCGATGGGATTATGGATGCTTCAGTTTTTCACAAATTAGAACAATTCTTAATAGCATCGAAAACCGCTATAAAAATTATAAAATGGAGTTTTTTATTATCTTTATTATATAATTGTGTAGGCCTTTATTTTGCTGTTACAGGGCAACTTGCGCCTGTTATCGCAGCTATTCTTATGCCACTAAGTTCTATAAGCATCGTTGTATTTACTACGATAGCTTCTAACTGGGCGGGAAGAAAATTAGTTTAACCACATTCAAAACATGACAAATGTCATATTTTGAATAACATGAGCCTATTACTTTTACCGATTAATTAAGCAAAAAATGAGCGTAATTTATATTTTATTAGGAGTAAGTGTTATCGTAGCACTCGTCTTTTTTATTGCATTTATATTTGCAGTAAAAAATGGACAATACGACGACAGTTATACCCCTTCGGTGCGCATGTTATTTGAAGACGAATTAGTTTCAGAAAAACCTAAAAAAACCATACTAACTAAAAAAGAATAATCAACAATCACTATGGAAATACAACAATTCTACTACGATAATAAAATCGTTAAAAAATTCATTTATGCTACTATATTTTGGGGTGTAATTGGAATGGCTGTAGGTTTACTTCTTGCCTTCTTTTTTCTGTTTCCAAACCTTACCGACGGTATATCTTGGCTAAGTTTTGGTCGATTAAGACCTTTACATACTAATGCAGTAATTTTTGCTTTTGTTGGAAATGCCATTTTTGCTGGGGTGTATTATTCCTCCCAACGTTTACTTAAAGCCAGAATGGCTAGTGATCTTTTAAGTAGTATTAACTTTTGGGGTTGGCAACTTATTATTGTTGCGGCCGCCATTACATTACCATTAGGTTTCACGTCGTCTAAAGAATATGCCGAATTAGAATGGCCAATTGATTTAGCAATTGCCGCGGTTTGGGTGGTATTTGGATGGAATTTAATTGCCACTTTATTAAAACGTAGACAACGTCACTTATATGTAGCTATTTGGTTTTATTTAGCAACGTTTGTGACTGTAGCTGTTTTGCATATATTTAATAGTTTATCGTTGCCAGTTAGTGCCTTTAAAAGTTACTCTGTCTACGCCGGAGTACAAGATGCTCTTGTACAGTGGTGGTACGGACACAATGCGGTAGCTTTCTTTTTAACAACACCATTCTTAGGTTTAATGTATTATTTTATACCTAAAGCGGCGAACAGACCAGTATATTCTTATAAATTATCTATTGTTCACTTTTGGTCTTTAATCTTTATTTACATCTGGGCTGGACCTCACCACTTATTATATTCTGCATTACCTGAATGGGCTCAAAATTTAGGAGTTGCATTCTCTGTAATGTTATTAATGCCATCTTGGGGAGGTATGATTAACGGATTGTTAACCTTAAGAGGAGCTTGGGACAAAGTAAGAACCGACCCTGTTTTAAAATTCATGGTTGTTGCTATTACCGGTTATGGTATGGCCACTTTCGAAGGTCCGTTACTGTCTCTTAAAAGTGTAAATGCTGTTGGTCACTATACCGATTGGATTATTGCACACGTTCACGTTGGTGCTTTAGCATGGAACGGATTCTTAACATTTGGTATGATTTATTGGTTAGTACCACGCTTATTTAAAACAAAATTATACTCTATAAAACTTGCTAATGCGCACTTCTGGATCGGAACATTAGGTATTGTCATGTACGCACTGCCTTTATATGTTGCTGGATTCTTACAAGCAAGTATGTGGAAACAGTTTAATCCTGACGGAACTCTAGTTTATGGAAACTTCTTAGAAACTGTAACAGAAATTATTCCAATGTACGCCATGCGTGCGGCTGGAGGAACATTATACCTAATTGGTATGATTGTTTTAATTTACAACGTATATGCAACCGTAAAACAAGGTTCTGAAGTTACAGACGAATTGGCCGAAGCACCTGCTTTAGAGCGTGTATCTAAAAAACGTATTGCTGGCGAAGGCTTCCATACGTGGTTAGAACGTAAACCTATTCAGTTAACTATTTTAGCGACTATTGCCATCTTAATTGGAGGTGTTATACAGATAGTACCAACTATTATGGTAAAATCTAACATTCCAACTATTAGCAGCGTTAAACCTTATTCACCTTTAGAACTTGAAGGTCGAGACATTTACATTCGTGAAGGTTGTGTGGGTTGTCACTCACAAATGATTAGACCATTTAGAAGTGAAGTAGAACGTTACGGAGATTACTCTAAAGCCGGAGAATATGTTTACGATCACCCATTCCTATGGGGAAGTAAGCGTACGGGTCCAGACTTACACCGTATTGGAGGGAAATATTCAGACAACTGGCACTTAAATCACATGTACGATCCACAAAGTACATCTAGTGGTTCTATCATGCCTGCATACCAGTGGATTGTTAGAGACGAATTAGACAAATCTGATACTGAAGCTAAAATGAAAGTTATGGCTAATCTAGGTGTACCATATACCGAAGAAGACATTGCTAATGCACAACAAAGCATGTTAGAGCAAGGTACAGCTATAGAAAAGAACCTATATAGTGATCCTGATTTTGCCGAAAATTATGAAAACGATAAGACCTCTGCAGCTGCCAATGGTGAAGATTTTATTGAAATGAAAAATCGTGAAATAGTAGCGCTTATAGCATACTTACAACGATTAGGAACAGACATAAAAGTAAAAGACGTAGAATAACTAAAAACCAAAAACCATGTTTAGCTTCGTAAAAAACTATATGGATAGTATGGAGGGTATAGAAATATACCCAATACTATCATTATTAATATTCTTCGGCTTTTTTGTTGTCTTATTTTGGTGGGTATTAACCTCTAAAAAAGACTACATAGACACGGTAAGCCAACTTCCTTTTGAAAACGATAACCACCAAAACGAAACCAAATTATGAGAAAATACATACCATCTTACATAAGAGTACCCGTCCTATTCTTTGCAATAGCGGGATTAATTGAATATTTTGTAGACTCAGGCAACGAACCTGCTTTTATAAAGTTCCCAATCGTGTTGGTGTTCTTGGTTTTGGTTTTAGTTGTTATACTAGCTATTGAAGGTATTGTTTCTGCTTTAGACAATGTATTATTTCAAAGTTTGGACGAAGCCGGAAAAGCCAGGTATTTAGCGAACAAAAATAAGACGCCAGAAATTGTACAGAAAATAAAAGACCTGTATGTAAAATCATTAGGACAGAAACCAATTGCCCAAGAAAGTGAAATTATATTAGATCATAATTACGATGGTATTCGTGAGTTAGACAATTCACTACCGCCATGGTGGAAATATTCATTTTACATCTCTATTATCTTCGCCATAGTATATATGCTAAAATATGAAGTTTTTAATGGTGATTCTCAAATTGATGAATACCAAACAGAACTTGCTGAAGCTAAAATAGCTATTGAAGAATACAAAAAAACCGCTAAAGATTTAGTCGATGCTAATACAGTAACCTTATTAACCGATGCTGCAGACCTTGGCGCTGGTAAATCTATTTTCGAAGCCAACTGCGTTGCTTGTCATATGGCAGATGGTGGTGGTGGTATTGGTCCAAACCTTACCGATGACCATTGGATTTTAGGTGGTGGTATTAAAAACGTTTTCCACACTGTAAGTGAAGGAGGTCGTGCAGGAAAAGGTATGATCGCTTGGAAACAAAGTTTAAAACCAGCTCAGATAGCTCAAGTATCTAGTTATGTTTTAAGCTTACAAGGCACCACACCTGCTAAACCTAAAGAAGCCGAAGGTGATATTTGGGTAGCAGAACCTGCTGAATAAATTAAAGAAAGAACAAAAAAAATAAATAATGGAAACGCCAGAACAAGAAGCATTTCGAGATTCTATTGGCACACTAACTGAAGATGGTAAACGTGCGTGGGTATTTCCTAAACAACCTAAAGGAAGATTTTACGACAAACGTAAATTAGTAAGTTACATCTTATTAATTATGTTAATTGCATCCCCTTTTATAAAAATAAATGGGAATCAATTTTTAATGTTCAATGTTTTAGAACGCCGATTTAATATTTTCGGATTTCCGTTCTGGCCACAAGATTTTAAACTTTTTGTGGTCTCTTTACTTATAGGTGTTGTATTTATAGCATTGTTCACTGTAGCGTTTGGTCGTATTTTCTGTGGTTGGATTTGTCCGCAAACTATTTTTATGGAAATGGTTTTCCGTAGAATTGAATACTGGATAGACGGGGATCGTGGAAAACAAATGCGTTTGGAACGCCAACCATGGAATGCCGAAAAAATACGTAAACGTGTTTTAAAATGGTTTTTATTCCTTGTAATTTCATTTTTTATATCCAACGTATTCTTAGCTTACTTAATTGGTGGAGACGAAGTATTAAGCTACATTAAAGAAGGTCCAACAGCACATTTTAGTACCTTAATATCTTTATTAATTTTCACTGCTGTCTTCTATTTTGTTTTTACTTGGTTTAGAGAACAAGTGTGTATTATTGCGTGTCCTTATGGAAGATTGCAAGGGGTTCTATTAGACGATAAATCAATTATTGTGGCCTACGACCATAAACGTGGTGAAGGTGAAAATGGCCGAAAAAAATTCCGTAAAAACGAAGACCGAGAGGCTCTAGGTCACGGAGACTGTATAGATTGTAAACAATGTGTGCACGTCTGCCCTACTGGAATAGATATTAGAAACGGTACACAATTAGAATGTGTAAACTGTACGGCTTGTATAGACGAGTGCGATTCTATTATGGATAGTATTGGCTACCCTAGAGGACTAATTAGATACGCGAGCGAAGAAGAGATAGAGAAAAAGGAATCTTTTAAATTTACTGCTCGACTTAAAGCATATACTGCGGTGTTAATTGTGCTAATACTAGTTTGGGGCGGTATGCTTTTTAGCAGAAACGATTTAGAAGCTACTGTTTTAAGATTACCTGGGCAGTTATACGAACATAAAGATAACAACGTTATAAGTAATGTATTCACGTATAAACTGATTAACAAAACTAACGACGACATAGAGGCAGTCTCTTTTAAATTAGCCGATTATCCAGGGGAATTAAAATTAGTCTCAACTACAGATCAATTTGTTGTTCCTGGTCAAGGTTTGGCTGAAGGGACTTTGTTTATAGAAATTAAACAATCGGACTTAAAAGGTGATAAAAATGAACTAACATTAGAAGTTTACAGTCACGATAGATTAATTGAAACGACTACAGTGAGTTTCTTAGCACCTAGAAGCTACAAATAATTACTAAAGCATATCATTATGAGAATAAATTGGGGAACAGGAATTGTTATAGCTTTTGTATGCTTTATCGGATTCATAATGTATTTGGTTGTAAATATGATGACCGATGACAAATTCCAACACGAATTGGTTGTCGAAGATTATTACAAACAAGAATTAAGCTTACAAGACGACATTGATAAAGAAATAAATTCACAAACCTTAGAAGAAAATGTATCTTGGGAACATACCAACGACGGCATTCTTATCCAATTCCCAACATCGATAGAACCTTCCGAAATTTCTGGAACCGTTTATTTCTATAGACCATCAAAGAAATCTTTAGATTTTGAAGTGCCTCTGGTTTTAAACAATCATGCAATCTTAATTCCTAAGGACAGACTTGTTGATGGCCGATGGAATCTTACTGTAGATTGGAAAAATGGAGATGCTAGCTATCTTTACAAGAAATCTATAGTGTACTAAATGTTTATTTCTGCCTTTATATTTGGTCTTTTAGGAAGCTTCCACTGTATTGGTATGTGCGGTCCCATTGCGTTTATGCTACCCGTAGACCGCAGTCACCCCGTAAAGAAAATAAGTCAGATTTTCATTTACCATTTCGGACGCCTCCTTGCCTATAGCATTATCGGATTGGTTTTTGGGTTCTTAGGTAAAGGCTTGTATATTTTTGGGCTACAACAAAAATTATCTATAATAGTTGGAGTATTATTAATTGTTATTGTACTCCTCCCCTATAAAACATTTAGTAAATACAATTTTTCTAAACCTATATTTAAAGTTATTTCCAAAGTAAAAAAAGGAATGGGTGTTGCTCTTCAGAAAAAGACAGCAGACACTTTTTTAACCATAGGATTCTTAAATGGCTTTCTTCCGTGTGGTTTGGTTTATATGGCTGTGTTATCGTCTATTGCTACAGCGCAACCCTTAAAAGGAGCCTTATATATGTTTTTATTTGGATTGGGTACCATTCCATTAATGACTACGGCCATCTATTTTGGAAATATGCTTAGTAGTTTAGCAAAGAAACGTATTCAAAAACTAATACCTGCATTTGTTATAATTATTGGTATACTTTTTATAATTAGAGGTCTTGGACTTGGAATCCCGTATATGTCTCCTAAAATAAACCCAGATACTGTAGAAAGTACTATGGAATGTATAGAATAAAAAAAAGCAGTGACTTTAACATGTAAAGAAACTGCTTTTTTAAACTAAAAATTAACTAACAAACTTTAAATTCTATTTTATAACCAACCAAAATTATTATAGAATTTGTATTGAAAAAAAACTAACTAACTATTTATACTTCAAATTTAAGCCCTTAATTGGAGGTAGACAAACTTGCTATCGAACTTTGTATATTATTTAACAGCCTGTGTTAAAGCTTTCTAAACGTTAGCTGAAATTACGGCGTTTTACTTAAAATTTTAACAGGAACTAAATCCGCAGTAAATAGAATAGCGTATTATTTGAATTGGACTAAATATTCAGTAATTTCGAGCTGCAATAAAAAACAAAAAATAGTCATAATATGAAAAAAGTAACAATCTTAATGGCTGCATTTGCGCTTGTATTTGCAACAAGCTGTAAATCTGACAAAAAGGAATCTACAATTACTGAAACGCCAGCAGAAAAAACAGAGCAATTTGTTTTGAAACCAGAAGGTACTACAGTGAATTGGACCGCTTATAAAACCACTGCAAAAACACCTGTTTCTGGAGTATTCACTACATTAAATTTTGAACCACACGCAGGGGAATCGCCGCAAGAAGCTTTAAACGGTGTTACCTTTTCAATTCCGGTAAGTAGTATTTTCTCTAAAGATTCTATTCGTGATGGAAAATTACAAAAGTTCTTTTTTAATGTTATGGCCGATACCGACCTATTAAAAGGAACTTTAAAAACAACTTCTGCTACAGAAGCCATCGCAACTATTACAATGAATGGCGAAACAAACGATTTACCATTAACTTACACCGTAACCGAAGACAGACGTGTATCGCTAACTGGTGTGATGCAGTTAAAAGACTGGAATGCACTAGATGCTCTAGCCACTTTACACGAAGCTTGCGAAGTATTACACACAGGAGCAGATGGCGTTAGTAAAACATGGGAGGAAGTTGCTATAAATATAGATACGTATTTAAGAGAAAACTAAAATCTTGATTTAATTATAAATAAAAAGCTACTTAATGTAGCTTTTTTTTATGACTTTAATTAACTACTTTTCCCTTTCAGAAACTACTACATGCAGTTAGAACCACTTATTGAAAGATTTCAGCAAAAAGACGAAAAAGCCTTTGAGGCATTATATACTATGTACTCCAAAAACATTCATGGTGTTATTTATAATATAGTTCGAGATCAGGACATTGCAGAAGAAATTATGCAAGACGTTTTTATTAAAGCATGGCATAAAGCCGAAAGCTACGCTCCCGAAAAAGGGCGCTTTTTTACATGGCTTTTAAATATTGCCCGCAATGCTGCAATAGATAAAACCCGATCTAAATCATTTAAAAACAAAAAGCAAAACCTTGATGCTCAATTTTTCGTAGATATATTAGAACACGGCGATAACTTAGATTCTAAAACCGATGCCATAGGTATTGGAAAATTTGTAAACAAACTTGCTAAAAAATGTATTGAGGTTATTGAGTTATTATACTTTAAAGGATATACCCAAAAAGAAGCATCAGAAACTTTAGACATGCCTATTGGCACTATTAAAACAAGGAATAGAAATTGCATTAACGAGTTACGCACTATAGTATTAAACTAATATGGATATACATAACTACTTAAATTCTGGTATTTTAGAACTGTATGTTGCCGGTGCGCTTTCTCCTGATGAAAATAAGGAGGTGTACGCTATGATGCAGAAACATCCTGAAGTTTTAAGTGAAGTTCTACAGATAGAAGCCGCTGTTTTAAAACTTACAGAAGCAACCGCTCCTA
Source organism: Formosa sp. F44 (assembly GCF_056238645.1). The sequence goes on along the minus strand of NZ_JBWDLJ010000001.1, from coordinate 261,598 downwards.
AAAACACAGTCTTAGATTTTAATCCTATATCTGAAAAAATTAGACAAGAGAATACCGAATCTAAAGTGATTAACATGAAAGCTGAGAGGCTTAGAACAAGCTGGCTATCTGTTACAGGATGGGCTGCCGCTGTTATTTTAGGTATCGGATTGCTTTGGTCTATACAAGAAAATACAGCGTTGCAATCTAAAATAAGCCATTCAGAGACAGATAAAGACTTTCTGGAACAACAAATTGAAATTGCAAATTCCGATTTAAAAGAAGCTAAAAACCTAATCACAATTTTACGTGATAAAGACATGTTAGCCATTCCACTGGACGGACAAGCCATTTATCCGGAAGCTTATGCCAAGGTTTATTGGGATAAAACCTCTAATAATATGTATCTAGATGCCCAAGGTTTACCAGAACCTCCAAAAGGCAAAGTATACCAAGTGTGGTCTTTAACTTTAAATCCGTTAACTCCCACAAGTTTAGGAACGTTAGATGATTTTGTATCAGACACTAATAAAATATTTACTATTGAGAATGCAAATGCTTCTGAAGCCTTTGGTATAACCTTAGAACCTGCTGGCGGAAGTGACGCTCCTACTCTAGAGCAATTATATGCCTTAGGAACTGTAGCTTCGGTATCTTAAACAATATACTTTCTAAATTGAAATAAGAGATTTTATACACAAGCCCAGAATCAAGATTAACACACTTGACACTGGGCTTTTTTATGGAATTAGACTTCTATTATACATGGCTTAGTCTCGAAAGTTGTGTGCGAGATTGACATATTGCTTGATCTTTGTAAAAAAGAAACTCATTGTCTTCAGTATCAGACTTTCCTATTCCGTTGCTAACAAAGTGCCTTTTAGAATATTTTACAATCACAAATCACACTAAAAATCAAAGCATAGCATAATTGTTTACTGATTTGTATATCTTTCTGTGCTATGCTCGAATACCGTTTATTTACCAAAATGTAATCTTTTCACTGCTTTCCTAGGTTGTATCTAAAACGGTGAAACCTTCAAATTACTATAGGACATTCCAGCGGAGTCGAGAATATAAACATGTGGGAATATCTTATTAAAAAGCTTTCCAAACTATAGCGAATACTATTACACTTAATTATAGGGCTATTTTGAATTACTTATTCATATAATCACAAATGCTTCTAAAGAATCTATTCATGTATAAATAATCGGAATATTAGCTTCATTTCCGGATTGAAGCACGGCACTAACAAAGATAGAACAAGACCTCATATCATCTTTAAAACTTTAAATTAAACATATAAAAAGGGTTCATTATTTTCATAACAAACCCTTTTCTAACAAAAACCACCAACAAAAACTATTTCATAATTTTTAAATACTTTTATTAAACTGTGTTGCCACAGGACCCAACTCGTAAGAAGCTTCTAATAATTCCTTTTTTAAGTCATGCGCTTCAGCTACTTTTCCATTTGCTTTATAAATATGTGCCATATGGCTCAGAATTGTAGGCTCGAAACTTTTGTTTTTCACGTAGGTTTCTACAATATCTAATGCTTTTTCAGATTCACCTCTCTTATAATAACTCCAAGCTAACAAATCGTAAGAATGTGGTGTCGGTCTGTTTTCCACTTCCTTCTTGGCTATTTTTAAAGCCGAATCGAAAATTTGTAATTCGTCTGTAAATACAATTGTATTATAAGCGTTGTACATATCGCCATACTTTTCATTTTCCACAGCTTTCAAATACGCATTAAGGTGTTTAGATTTGGACAAACTATCTCCCATATATGTTGCAATTTCAGCTTTTAACAACTCATAATCTGGAGTTTTGTGCGTCTGCGTTACTTTGTTTAAAATACGCATCGCCTCTTGGGGGTTATTATCGTAAGAATAAGCAATCCATGCAATGCCTTTTTTTGAATACGCATCGGAAGGATCTAAAGCCAAGGCCTTTAAATAATATTCATACGATTTTTTAACTTGACCATCATGTCCATAATAATCGGCAATATTAGTATACACCCACTGTTTTGTGTGGGGATTATTCGAAGATTCGGCCATTTTTAGTGCTTTCTCCATGTACTTAATTGCGCCATCTAAATTGCCTTCATGATCTTGCCATTTAGATAAACGAATTAAGTAATCGAAATCACTAAAATCCTGAATTTCGACTAAATACTTTGTGGCTTCGTTAGTATTTCCCAACTCTAAATACACATCGAATAACATATTTTGAGTTCCTTTTAAATGCTCTCCTATAGCTTCTGCTTTTTTCAACAGTTCCAGAGATTCTTTAAAACGATGTTGCGAAATATAATTTCTCGCCAACGCTCTTAAATAACCAGAATTACTATAATTAGTTCGTTTATTGGCTTCAATTAAATCCATTTCAGCTTCAATTAAGTAATCAATATTACCCGTAATATTAAATTTAGCCGATAAGGCAGATGCTTTCTTTGCTAAATAAGGAAACTGATCTGGATGATTCTTCAGTTTATTATCCCAAAATTTATAATCGCCTTCTAAAGTCAGTAACCAATCCTGATCTTCTGTTTCTATATACGCGTTATAATCGTTTTTCTGAGCTATGTCTTTATCTTCTAACTTTGTATTGCAGCTAAAACAAATTAGCGCTAGTGCAAATAGATTTATAATGTGTAATGTTTTCATGGTGTGTGGTGTTTTGGTTAATAAAATAAATAGGGCAAATCTACATCTGCCCTATTGAGAGGTGTAAATCGTTTACCAGGCTGAAGCTAAGTAAGGAAATGAGCTTAAAAACTCTTTATCATTCATATCGACGTTATCATTTGAAAGTGTTGGATTTTCAGAAAAATCTTCACCTCCAAAAATTAATAACAACTCTACAGTAATGACATCGTCTGTTAATTTTCTACCGGTTAATACATTCGTACCATCGTAAAACGTTGTTTCGCCATCTAAAGACACCGTTAAAACATCTGTAGCCAAAAGGCCTGTAAATGTCGCTGCATCTAATCCCAGCGCATTAGTATCTCCTTCTTCTCCATAAGCAGGACTTAAGGCTTCTAAATTGGCTTGAAACATGGGTTGAAACGCAACACCTTGACTTGAAGGAATTGTAACATTAAACTGATCTTTAGCATCTGGCGACACAAACACTGTATTTATAGCAGGTCTCCCCATTTGATCGGCTTGTGTATACGTTCCAGAAAAATCTGGTCCAGCTGGATCTATAGTCATATTATTATCATCGTCGTTCGAGCAGTTAAAAGATAGTATTGAAACGCCTACTGCAACTAGCATATATTTTAAAGTTTTCATATGTGTGTATTTTAAAAATTAATTATTGTTTTGTTTTCGATTCTACCCAAGTATTGATAGTTCCTGATCCACCAAGCATAGACTTTGGCACCTCAACAACTACAGACATTACATTTGTTCCTGCGAACGTATCGCTTCCTGGAGAATTAAAACCTGAAGCATTTCCTGCAATAATTTCTGTATACTGTGCGAAATCCATAAAAAACGGATCGTCTCTAGGTCCTGCGAAAAGTTTCATCCCGTTACTGTTTCCTATAATAGCTTCGCTTCCGTATGGTGTAATATCTACCATTCCTGTAGTACCTGCGGTTTCAATCGCGCTATTTAATCCTGTTGTTGATGGCTTAACGGGTCCGAAGAAATACATTTTACCATCACGAGGAATGGCTTGAATTACCCAGTCTTCAATTTTATCGTCGTTCGTATCAATATTAATTTCGATTAAAGTGTTCTCGTCGAACATGGCATCGTTTGAAGCCGACGGACTTAATAAACCTTGCACATTTGCTACAAACACCAGATTGCTGGTATCTTCACCTTGAAAGGCATAAAAATCGGTAATATCACTTGTACCACCTTTTACTGCTGGAGCATCGATATGATCGGCCGCTACCATAAAGAAACCTGCTATGGATAAAGCTCCGATTCCTAAAATAATTTTCATTGTTTTCATAATAATTGAGATTTTTAGTTAGTGATTAATTTCACTCTCACCATACCTACGAAAAAAAGAAAGAGGCGGTTTTGTTAAAACTATGTTAATGCTAAAAATTTGTATATTTTTACTTCAGAAAACTACATTTGTAAGACAAAGACCATAACCTATGAACCCATCTGCTAACGGCTGGATAAAAAAATTAATTAAGGAGTTATCAAAACAAACCCTACTAGACAACCCAACAGATTACGAATTTTATAAAGCGTTCCGCAATTCGGGATTTATCTATGGCTATAATATTAAAGTGGTTAATGAGTATATTATAAATCCAGATCTTACCGAAGAAGAATTATGTAAGGTAAATTTGTGTATTGCATTTATAAATACACATAAAACTAGTGGGTCTGACACTAATTTATTTGAAAGTATCATCGACTTTTACACGGCTATAAACGAGAACAAATCTACTTTTCTTGAAGACCTTTTGGGACGAGATTCTGCAGAAATTTTAGTAGAAAAGATTATGCAAAAGCGGATTCAGATTCATGAAAATATAATTAGCAAAAACTTTAATCATTATATTACCAATGTCTTACTTTACATTGATATTATAGCATACGATCACTTTCTAAAGACAAAAACCATAACTAAATCGTATTTAGAAACTCTAGAAGCCACTATAATTACAATTGTTATAGAGGCTTTAAGTCTGAAATCTGAAAAAAGTAGTTACGATAAAAGTTTAATTGAATTGTTTCAGTCGTCTTTACGATATGAGCAAATTGAGCAACTTACCTATGCCGAAGCGATAGAACACGCCAAGAACCTGAGTCATAATCTATATTATTTAGATATCGCATGTATGGCCGCTTGGAGTGATTCTTGGATCGAAGCCGCCGAAGCCGAATTTCTGGAAAACCTTAGTAAAGCGCTTCAGATTAATGACGAAGAACGCAATGAATCTTTAAACTCTATTAATCTCTTCTTTAATGCCAATCGTGACAAAATTCCACTATTGAGTGCTAAAAATGTGGTAAAAAGTTTCTACAACCGCTCATCACAAATTGTAAGTAAACTAATTACTAGAAACAGCCATCGGTTATTGAGAGAATTACGCGATAGTAAAGAATTGATGATTTTACTGTCGAAATCTACCGTGCGAGATTTAACGCCTAAAGAGCACAAAAAAGTGAACGAACAACTCTTAGATATTTTTAAATCTATTCCGAGTTTGGCCATATTTTTACTTCCGGGAGGCGCTATTTTACTACCTATCGTGATTAAATTTATTCCTAAACTGTTACCATCGGCTTTTGATGATAACCGTATAGAAGATGAAGACGAGGATTAAATGTGGTTCTAAAAGACTATTCTAACCAGTCTTTAAACGATTTTACACGCTCTCTAGCAACAATAACCTGATCGTCTTTATACGAGTTTAGTTTAATTTCTAATCGTGAATTGGTATAATTAACCATATCGTGAATGGCATTAATATTTACAATGAATTTTCTGTTTATTCTGTAAAATGCATTGGGCTCTAATTCTTGTTCTAATTGGTCTAAAGTAGAATTTAAAAGATAATTTCTACCTGAAGTTGTATGTAGGTACGTCCCTTTGTTTTCACTATAAAAACACTCGACATCGTCACTATTAATCAGTTTTAAATGCTGACCAACTTGCACTGAGAATCGTTTTTTATAGGTGCGATCTAACGGGTTTACTAGCAGATTTTTAATTTCGTTAAAATCTAAAACCACTTGTTCCTGTTTTGGGATTCGGGTTTTAAATTTTTCGACAGCCAACTCCAAATCATCTTCGTCTATAGGTTTAAGCAAATAGTCTATACTATTTAATTTAAAGGCTTTAAGCGCATATTCGTCGTAAGCTGTTGTAAATATTATAGCCGATTCTATGTTAACACTTTCAAAAATCTCGAACGATAAACCGTCGCTTAATTGTATATCTAAAAAGATAAGGTCCGGATGTTCATTATTTTGAAACCATAGTATCGATTCTTCTACAGAATGCAACAGCACATCTACCTCTAAACCTAGTTGATTAACCATTCGTTGCAGGCGTCTTGCCGATGGTTTTTCGTCTTCTATTATAATAACTTTCATAAGGGGTTAAAACTTCTAATATTAAACTGTATGCTAATTGGTACTGCGTGAGGGATTGGAGCAAGCTACCGTGTAGTGCGGAAAGCGCGGTTTTGGAGCTTTGCGGAAAAACACGCCCAAATTATTCCCATTTATGATTCCGTTCTTTTTCCATAAGCTCTTTAATCTTATCGTCTTCCCAATTTTTACCAATTACCAGTGTTGGTAAAAATACAGACACTCCATGAGCTAGTAGGCCAATTCCCCAAGAGCCTAAGGTTATAAAATTTTTCCATTGGAAATAGCTTTCTCCTGGATCCAAATTTTTAATATTTATTAACACAAGTACAAGGTTAACAACTATATATATTAAAGCATGTCTATAAAAACCACTAATACGTCTTACTCGTTTTTTTGCGCGTTCGTAGCGTTCTTGTTCAAAGTGTGAATTGTCCATTAGTTCCAGTTTTTTTGTTGTTTTTCTTCCTTTAAAATAGATTCTATCTTACGCTCTTCCCAAGATTTTCCATAACCAAATACAGAAAATCCGTGAATTATAAGCCCCATTCCCCACCCTAACATTGGGTACCAAAACCATTGATGCTCCCAGAAGGTTTGGTAATTAATAAATATTAAAAACGGAATGACAACACAGTATGATACTAAGTTCCCGTAAAATCCTTTTATTTCTTCTACTCTTTTCTTTGCACGATTATATGCCTCTTGCTCGTTATAATTATGTTTTATTTGTTCCATTGTTGTAATGCGTTTTGTAAGTATTGGTAATTTAACTGCGAAATACGTTTCGGTTTCGTCTATCAATACTTTTCTGTTAGTTAATATGCCGTAACGATTTACAATATTCTGTAACCCTACGCCTTTTCTGGTTTGTAAAACCTCTTTCTTTTGTAAATTATTCTTCACAACCAAGACATTGTCTTCTATGCTTATGTTAATTTCTAATGGTTTTTGCTCGCTTACCGTATTGTGTTTAATCGTATTTTCTAACAACAACTGCAAAGATAAAGGCACCACTTTAGCTTCTGGATTATCGTAATCTTCCGGCAAATTGAAGACGATACTGTTTTCGAATCGCATTTTAAGCAAATTCATATACGTTTTTGCAAACTTCAATTCCTCTTCGACTGTGACTAATTCTTTATCTTTTTGCTCTAATACATAGCGGTAAATTTTAGATAAAGACACTGTAAAACGCTGTGCACTGTGTGGATTTTCTTCAATTAAAGACGTTAACACGTTTAGACTATTGAATAAAAAATGTGGATCGATTTGATTTTTTAAACTCTCGAACTGTGCACTTGCCGTTCCCGCAATAACCTTTTGTTCTTTAAGTTTATTTTGCTGGTACGCATTGTAATAATACACTAGATGAAATACGATAACAATGCTAATCGTAATCCAAAAGCCGAAAACATAATCTGAAACCCGTTCGGTAGCCACAAACTCACTGAACGATTGGCCTTGATATACCATTTTGGTAAAACCATGAATTATAAATAGACCAATAATTGTAATTAAAGACGCACCAATAAAGCCAACTAAAAGTCTTAATAGATGCTGATTAGCCTTCCACGGTCGTTTCGATAAAATATCAAAATAAGCCATGTTTGAATATCCTAATACAAAAGCGTATAGCTGGTAGAATATAAAATCGATAAAGAAATCATTAACCGAATTATAATCAAATCCGCCAAACCACATATTCCCGATTAGGTATACCACACAACCTAATCCAAATGAAATTGCTATACTTTTTACTGATTTAATCATATTCAAGATCCTCGTTCTAATTATTTACATGATGCCAACACGTGCTTAGCGCGTTCTTCTCCCCATTTAGGATGAAATGCAGATTCCGGTTTAAAGTTAACAAAAAGTTCTAATGCATGCGCTATATCCTTACAAAACGGCGCCGTGTCTTGTCCGAAATACTTAGCACTTCCCATAGCCCATTCTGCTTTCCCTAAAACTACCATCGGATTTTCTGGAGCCAATGCATATGCTTTATTATACAGTTCTGTAATTTTAGAAGAATACTTCATCCCGTAAGTCATCCCGTCGAACACTACCCAATTGGTGTAAATTTGAGCCTGTAACACCATGATATCGGCATTATTAGGACTTATACCTTTTGCAGTGTTTAAATACTCCTGTGCCTTGTCTAAATTAGCTTTAAGCACCGTTTCATCTTTCTCCGACCAACTCTTTAAGCTGTTTAATTGCGCCACGTAGTAATTAGGCAACCATTGGTCAGGTTCGGCAGTTGCAATACGCTCGAAAAGTTGTTCTGCTTCTGCTTGTTTATTGTCTTGCCATAATGCAAAAGCCTTTTGCATACCGGTTTCAAAATTGGACTGTGCGTTAGTTACTGTATTCACTAAAAGCACGATTAAAAGAATTAAATGTTTCATATTGTTTTGGTTGATTAATTATTATAAAGCAAATATCTATGTAACGTCTTGGTTTCTAAAAAACGAAATACCGAACTGTAGTTTTTGTATGATGAACCGTAAGATGCCATCATTTCACAATAAAATTCCTATAAATTATCTAATTGATTGTCTGTGCCGTTATCGCTAATCGTCCAAAAGAAGCCTACAAAAAAGAACTGATCGCTAGCCGGCGTTAAGGCCCTGCTATTATAAACGCCATTACTATTTGGGGTACTGGCATATTGGTAACCATTAACATTCTTAAAATCGAGCACATTATTTACTGATAGATACAGAATTTTTTGCGGACTGATTAAATACGCCCAATTCAGACTTAAATTGTTATATGCTTTGGTTTTATTGTTAAAAAAACCCGTTTCATTTGGATTGGTGTAAGTACGTCCAGAAGCCAAACTGTAACTAAAACCAATCTGACTTTTCCAATCGTCTACCCAATATTTTCCTACTACAGAAAAGTTATGAGAATTGGCAAAATTAGGTTGTGCTGCTATTGGATAATTCAGATAATCGCGTTCCGTATCTAAGTAGGAATAACTCACCCAATAGTCAAAATTCCTAAGGATTTTATCATCTCTAAAAAACAAATCGAATCCTTTGGCGTAACCCGAGCCATTATTGGTAAACACGCTATTATAACTCGCATATTCGGTATCGTATTTTATTAAATTACGATAGTCTTTAAAGTAAGCTTCTGCACGAAAGAGACGCCCCTCTCCATTTAACTGATAGTTTAACAAATAATGACTAGATTCTTCTGAATCAATAACTTGATTAAACTTTAAAATATCATTATTCGGATTCTGATAAAAGGAACCGTAAGCTAAAGACACCTGACTTTTAGACGCTACCTTATAAGCTAAAGATATACGAGGTGCCACATCGAACGTCTTAAAAAGCGCACTATATTCTCCGCGTAATCCTGCTTTTAAAGCTAACTTTTTTGTAAAAATCATATCGGCCTCTACAAAGGATGCGGAGATGGAATTATCAAATCCATACGACTCCGAATTTGTATTAATCGCCTTAAACGATTCATCGAAATTGGAGAACAATTGTTCGGCTCCAAAGTTTAATTTATACCGATTATTAAAACGATATTTCAAGGCTACTTTGGCGTGTATTGCATGTTCTAAATTATCGATCTCATCCGATTCAATATGTATATCTGATTTATTATTAGTATAACTTCCGCCTGCAAATACAGACCAATTCGCATTCAGTTTTCCTTGATAAGACGTGTTTACATATAGGTTTTTGTTATTCAGTTTATAATTAACGCCATCTTCATAATCGATATGCTCCTGAGTTAACTCAAAGTCACTAAGCTCGTAAGCCGTATACAATTTAAACAGCCCTTTATTCATCTTTTTGCGAAACACAGCTTCTCCAGAGAAACTCTGATATGGTTTTTCCCAATCGTTTCTCCCTGGAAATAGCGAGATATACGGTCCTAAATTCATATAAGATGCATTAACACTCAGCGCGCTTTTTTCCCACTTTTTGGTATGACCAAGAGCGCCTCCAACCGACATTAATCCTATATCTGTTTTGTTTTGTTCCGGTTCATCAATGGTGTTTAACAATAACACGCTAGACAAGGCCTGGCCGTATTCGGCAGAATACCCACCTGTTGAAAAGGTAATACCATCGAACAAAAACGGCGAATATCGCCCACGTGTTGGCACATTATTAGCCGTTGGCGTATAAGGTGTAAAAACGCGAATACCATCTATAAAAATCTGTGTTTCATTAGCTTCTCCACCTCTAACAAACAACCGTCCATCTTCGGCAACCGTTGTGGTTCCTGGCAGAGTTTGCAAAGCACCTACAAAATCGCCTAAAGCACTAGCCGTTGTAACCACATCTAAAGACGACAAGGCATTGACTTTACTATTGTCTCCCGCAGAAAACGTTCCTGCCGAAAGCACCACAGCATCTAAGGCATTGACATCTTCACGCAATTTTATTTCAACATCCTGAAAATTGGAAACATCTCCGGCTTTACGGTAGGTCTCAAAGCTTATAAACGATACAATAAGAATTTGAGCGCCCGTTTCAATCGTTTTAAAACTAAATGTTCCCGATGCATCGCTAGTTCCGCCATCGTAAGACCCTTCTAAATACACATTAGCACCTGCGATAGGATTCTGTTTAGCATCCGTAACACGACCAGAAATCAAGGTCTGAGCGCACACTTGGTTTAGAGTGAATAAGCACATTATAATAAGAAGACTTTGTAATTGTTTCATGTTTTGATTGGTTATAATTAGTCATACAAAAATGAAACAGATACTACCGTTTAAAAACTAAAGCCTACCCAACTGTTATATTTCAAGGATGAATTGATAGTGCACGTCTTTTATTGTTTTCAAACTTCACGTTAAGCATCAGCACGCGATATTTTTCTCATTGTTCCCACTTCGATATTCAACTTCCTTTTTATACATTTTTCTCATGAAATGCACACCTTTAAAATCCATTTAAAACTGGCATATTTTGGAATACTTTACATCATTCACCGATCGTTTTAAAAGTAAAAGTGAAGAAAAAACCAGCTCACGATATTAAAGCACGGCAGGTTATGGGCTTAAAAATTATCAGTATTTTAGGTGACCTGCATTGGTTATAAATCATTAATTAGATTAAAAATGTTAGCTCTCTTTTAGTTTACGTGTGAACAGTCCTCAACAAACTTAAACACCTAAAAAAAAGAACCATAGACAATACCTATTGAAAAACACAATAAACTTAAATCCAATAGAATAAAACACACAACATAAACAATTAATTTAATACAAACCAACAGTTAATTTCGCCTTAAATTATTGTTTGAAATAAAAATAAGCTTTGATAATCCTCTTAGAATTTATAATATCAGACGTAGAAATTCTACATTAATCCGATCGTAAACCAATCAATTTTCATTACACTTGTAACAAATCAGAGAGATAAGACACTAATACCTTAACTAACCTTTCGACTTGAATAAAGAGCAAGAACATAATTTTATTAAACTGCTTGAAGAGCATCAAAACATCGTTCATAAAGTGTGCAGATTATACACGAACGATTACGATGCTCACAACGATTTATTTCAAGAGATTACCATTCAACTTTGGAAAGCCTACCCTAAGTTTCGTGGCGATGCAAAATTTAGTACTTGGATGTATCGTATTGGATTAAACACAGCCATTACCTTATACCGAAAATCTAAAAGAAGAGTTGAAACTCAAGATTTCGATACCGTACAATTTAGAATAAAAGCTGAAGAATACGACGACACCGAAGAGGAGCAGTTAAAACTGCTTTACAGTGCTGTTAAACAATTAAACGACATTGAAAAAGCGCTTGTTTTCTTGTATTTAGAAGACAAAAATTACAAAGAGATTAGCGAAACTATGGGAATTAGCGAAGTGAATGCTAGAGTGAAGATGAATCGTGTAAAAACGAAGTTAAGAACTATTTTAAATCCGTAACCCAATGGATGCATTAGATATTTTAAAAAAAGACTGGAATAAGAAGGAAAATCAGAATTTCCCTAAACTGTCCTACAACGATATATACAAAATGATCTTGAAAAAATCCTCTTCTATCGTGAAATGGATTTTTATTATAAGCTTATTAGAGTTCTCTTTTTGGACGATTATTTCCTTAGGTATAAAAGATACCGATGATATGATTAGAATAAAGGAAACAAGTGCAGGAACAGCTTTAAACGTGCTTATGGTACTAAGCTACGCCATCCTGTTTTATTTCTTTTATCTATTCTATACAAACTACAGAAAGATATCAACTACAGATAACGCTAAAATACTGATGGAAAACATCTTAAAAACCCGACGTACAGTAAAACACTATGTTTTATTTAATCTGGTGTTTATTGTAATATCTACAATTACCGTATTAATTATCGAGTTTCAACAAGACGAAGTCTTAATCTCAAAAATAAATATAGCCACTGCCAACGGCGATGAGGCCCTATTATATTTTAAAATAATATTAGGCACCTGCGCGATATTAGCGGTAACTATCGGGTTGTTACTTGGGTTTTATTATCTTATTTACGGAATTCTCCTAAAGCGTTTAAATAAAAACTACAACGAGTTAAAAAAGATAGATTTATAACCTAGACGTTATATTTTCTTTGCTTATTTAATTCTTCCATTTCTTCAATTTGCTTTTTAGTAAGCACTTTTAAGAATGACGGATGTTGCTCTATAGAATATTCAATTTTTTCAACGATACTATCAATGGTATCATTTTTATAATCGATTTCTAAGGGCGCTTTAATCTCTATAGACTGAAGAATATTCTTTTTCTTAATACGAAGTCCTTTTTTATCGAAAGATCGTCTAAAACCGTCTATAACCACAGGAACCACTATTGGCTCGTATCGTTTTATAATATGCGCTGTACCTTTTCTAATGGGTTTAAACGGCGTAGTTGTACCCTGCGGAAAGGTAATGACCCAACCATCTTTTAAAGCTGTAGCAATACTAGATATATCACTCATCTTAACCTGTCTATTAACATCCTTACCTTCTGCTCGCCATGTACGCTCGATACTAATAGAACCTGCATAAGCAAAAATCTTTGGTAATAAACCTGCTTTCATGGTCTCTTTAGCCGCCACATAATACAAGTTTAATTTAGGATGCCAAATGTATCCAATGTTTTTTATAGAGTCTTCTCTCCCACTTAAACTAGCATTAAACACGTGAAACATGGCAACCACATCTGCAAAATACGTTTGGTGGTTAGAAATAAATAGCACGTTATTATGTGGCAAATTTTTAATGACTTCGGATCCTTCTATTTGAAGTTCATTAAACCCTCTAAATCGTCTATGGGTTATGATTCCTAGAAATCTGATAATCCATTTTTTGAATAAAAGTATATGTCCGAAAGGATTTCGTTTCAACAATCCCATGATGTTTTCTATTTTTTATAATTAAGCAAATGTAGGAAAAAGTCAAGGATAACACACTTCTTTTAAAATGTCTTTTACTTCACTTAGCATCATGGCTGTGGCTCCCCACACCACATAGCCTTGAAAAACAAATGCAGGAACTTCTATTTTTGAAGTGTAAGATGTTGTTACTGTTTTAGTCACAACACATTTTTCATTTAGAAACTCGGTTAGAGGGACTTCAATAATTGCGTCGACCTCTGCATCTTGTTTTATAAATTTCGGTGTTTTTTCTGCGATTCCAATAAAGGGTTGCACGATAAAGTGACTAGGTTCAATATAAATATCGGTAATTTCTCTCCATACTTCAATGTGTTTTTCGGGCACACCAACTTCTTCGAAAGTTTCTCGAATAGCCGCTGTTTTAAGCGAGGAGTCTTCGGGTTCTAACTTACCACCAGGAAAACCAATCTGAGCCGAATGCACGCCTTTATACGTGTTTCTTAGAATTAATACCAACATAGTTTCATGCGCCTTATTCGGATAAAATAAAGCCATGACTGCTGCTTTTCTTGCCGTTTTAATCATTACTTTTCGATCTGCAGTCAGGTTTTCTCGAAAGGAAGGAGACATTTTAACCTGGGATGCTTCGGCTGGAAGCGGTATATTTTCTATTTTTGGTCTTAACTTTTTAAAATCATCAAAATTCATTTATGAGATTCTTAGTATACTGTTGTTTATTTCTTTTTCTATTTAATTGTGAAGATACAAATTCTAAAAAAAATAATACCACAAAACCTCCTATCGAAAAAAGCACAGAAAATAAGTCAAAAACAGATACTAATAAAGCCCCTGTTAAAGACGAGCGTGAATTCCCCGTTTTAACCGACGATAATGCGATGGAGTTTTTTCTTCATTATGAAAAGGAAAATAAAGAGAATAAAATTAGAATGACTACAAGTAAAGGTGTTATTGAAATCTTGCTTTTTAATGAGACCAAATTCCACCGTGCTAATTTCATTTTTCTAACCAAGCAAAACTATTTTACAAACACCCAATTTTATAGAGTTGTAAAAAACTTTATCATTCAAGGAGGAAGCACCGACGATGAAGATATTGCCCAACGACGTGTAAAAATTGGTAAATACCTATTGCCTACCGATCAAAATCGAGGCTTCACGCACGAACGTGGCGTAATATCTATGCCAAGTAGTGAAATTGAAAATCCACACAAATTAGCTTCGCCTTACGAATTTTTTATAGTACAAGCCCCTCATGGAGCACACCATTTAGACGGGAGCTACACCATTTTTGGAAAAGTAACGCGTGGTATGGATGTGGTTGATGCCATTTCTGAAGTCGAAACCGACAATAGAGAGTGGCCCTTGCAAAACGTATATATAGAAAAAGTAGAAATTATTAACTAATTTCGTCTCTGTAAAAGCTAGGCAAACTAATCTTAAAACGCACAGCTAAAAGTCTAAATATAATTACGATTAACCCGGAGCTTAAAAACACATAGTCTTCTTGTATGGGTAGTTTCCGCAATAGGAAATACGCTACTCCTCCCATTATACAAGCTGTAGCATAAATTTCCTTTCTAAATATAACGGGAATTTCGTTACACAAAATATCGCGCATAACGCCTCCAAAGCATGCCGTCATGGTACCTAAGGCAATACATATTATGGGATGCAAGCCTTCACTAAGCCCTTTATCGATTCCTACTAAGGTATATAATCCAATACCAATAGTATCGAATAAAAACAAATGTGTTCTTAGATAATCTATTTTATTTCTTAAAACGATAGCAAAAACAGTAGAGCCCAAAACAACGTACACATAAGTCATGTTTTGCATCCAGGACACCGGTGTATTTCCAATAAGTAAATCTCGTAAAGTACCGCCTCCTATCGCTGTGACGCAGGCAATAATTAAAATTCCAAAAGCGTCCATACGTTTATTCATAGCGACTAAAACGCCAGAGATTGCGAACGCAATAGTTCCTAAAACATCAATAATAAAAAACATAAGAAATCGGATTAAGTATTTAGTCTTAATACAAGGTTAGGATT
Source organism: Formosa sp. F44 (assembly GCF_056238645.1). The sequence continues at coordinate 246,090 of NZ_JBWDLJ010000001.1, read as the reverse complement.
AAAAACTTAATTACAAAATTTAAGGCCTAAAAAAGCCCTTTAAATAGAATTCTAAAGGGCTTGGTTATGGCAGTTTCGCTACCATACTTAATCGTATTTAAGGTAATACACTTAGAACAAGCTCATAAAGCAAATGTACTCACTGTGTTACCTCTTATGTGTCTTTGTATGAACTGTGGACTATAAATTAAGTTCGTCGTCGTCTTCATTTCTGTACAAGCTAGGCAAGCTAATGGTAAATCGCACAGCAATTAAACGGATAATGATGACTAAAATTCCGGATCCCAACAGTACATAATCCTCGTCTATTGGTAACGATTTTAACACAAAGAAAGCGATACCGCCCATAATACATGCGGTTGCATAAATTTCTCTTCTAAAAATTACGGGAATTTCGTTACATAAAATATCTCGAATTACTCCTCCAAAACAAGCTGTAATTGTTCCTAAAGCAATGCAAATAGGTGTAGACAATCCAGCCATAAGTCCTTTTTCTATTCCGATAATTGTATATAATCCAATTCCAATGGTATCGAATAGGAAAAGTGAAGTCCGTAAATAATCGATTTTTTTTCTAAAAAAAGTAGCAAATATGGTACCGATTAAAATAAGGTATACGTACTCTGGATTAATCATCCAAAATACAGGTGTTGCTCCTATTAAAATATCTCGCATTGTTCCACCACCAGTAGCGGTTACAAAGGCAATAATTAATATACCAAATAGATCCATGCGCTTACTTAAGGCCACTAAAACCCCTGATATAGAAAAGGCTATAACTCCTAATAAATCAATAGCGTGTAACATAACATATTTATTTGCGGCCGCGAATATACTATTTCATTTTAGAAATTTACGGTATGTTTTTGTATAAAAATTAAAAAAACCGCCTTCTTTTGTTTTTTAAGCAAAAAAAGGCGGTTTAATATAAATTAATTTATGAATATTATACGGTCGTTTCACCTAACCAAGCTTTCATCATCCAGATGGTTTTCTCTTGTTCTGTAATAAAGTCACTCATCATAGAGTTTGTTCCTTCATCGCCTGCTTCATCAGATTTATCTAAAATATCACGTTCAATTTTCAATAGTACAGATAATGAATTTACAATTAGTTCCACTGCTTTTTCATCTCCTGAAACGTTTTTACCTACTGGCACTTTAGATACTTCCGAATAATCTGCAAATGTATGTAACGGCGTTTCACCTAAAGTTAACACACGTTCTGCAATTTCGTCTACTTTAACATTAGCATCGGTATATAACTCTTCGAATTTAACGTGCAATTCAAAGAATTGTTTCCCTTTAATATTCCAGTGAATACCTCTTAAATTCTGATAATAAGTTTGAAAATTAGCTAATAAACTATTTAAATCTGAAGCTAAATCTTTAGTTTTTTCTGAATCTAATCCTAATATATTAAGTCCCATAATGTATGTATTTTTGTTTATTCAAATTTAGCCAATTATTAACACAACTAATAATCAATTACATTGATTGATTTTATAATTTTATAGTCTAAATTTATACCATGACGATTACACAATTATATTATGTCTTAGCGGTTGCTGAAAATCAAAACTTTACCAAAGCGGCAGAGAAATGTTTTGTAACGCAACCAACGTTAAGTATGCAGATTCAGAAACTGGAAGACGAATTGGATGTTCTTATTTTTGACCGTGGTAAAAAACCAATAGAACTGACCGAGGTTGGAGCTAAAATTGTAAATCAAGCCAAAAATATAGTAAACGAGTCCAATCGAATCCAAGATATCGTAGATCAGCAAAAAGGTTTTATTGGTGGTGAATTTAAGTTAGGGATTATTCCGACTGTAATGCCTACACTTTTACCGATGTTTTTAAACAACTTCTTAAAAAAGCACCCAAAAGTTAAGCTTATTATTGAAGAATTAACCACTGAAGAAATTATCTCTAGATTAAACGAAGGGCATTTAGACGCTGCCATTGCTGCGACGCCTTTAGAATCTGAAAATATTAAAGAACGCATTTTATATTTTGAACCCTTTGTGGCTTATGTTCCAGAAAAACACCGTTTAGGACAAGCGACTAAATTAGATGCTAGCGATCTGGATGTAGACGATATGTTATTGTTAGAAGATGGCCACTGTTTTAGAAACAACATTTTAAACGTGTGCAAAGCATTTAAACAACATACCGATGATGATTTCCAAATAGAAAGTGGTAGTATTGAAACCCTTATAAAACTTTCTAACGAAGGTTTGGGCATGACGCTATTGCCATATTTACACACCCTAGACTTAAGCGAAAACGCTCAGAAAAACTTAAAATTCTTTAATGAACCCTCTCCCGCAAGAGAAGTCAGTTTAATTTATCACAAAAGTGAATTAAAGATTCATATTATTGAAGCCTTACAATCTATAATTTCTGGTGTAATTCGTGGTGCTATAGCATTCCAAAATGTAAAAATTGTTAGCCCTTTAACCAAAAAGAAATAACAAGAATGTCACAAAAATAAACGCATAAAAAAAGCAACTAGAACTAGTTGCTTTTTTTATTATGTTTTTAAATACACAAGGCATTTATTTAATTCCGGGTTTTGCTGTATCATCGATTCTATAAAAATCTTTAACTCTTCTATCTCGTAAGGTAATAAGCGTTGAAGAGCTTTTTGTACTTCTTTGCAAAACAACACAGTATCAAAACTAACTTTACTAAGTATAGTCTTGGTATACTCGAACATTGCTCTAGCCATAGGTTTATAATTTAATTGAATTTAGTTTATTCTTAAAACACATAGACACTATAAAACAAGTAACTACAACGTTTTCAATTTTCAATAAATTTAGATATTAAAATGTTAACATTGTCTTAAAACAAAAATTAAATTGTTAAAATCTGTTATCTCCATTCAGCAAATCGCCAAGACCGCCTAGCACACTACCCTCACCTTTTTTATTATTACCTCTAGGTAAAGCAGATAGCACACGACCGGCCAAACGACTAAAGGGTAAAGATTGTACATAAACTGTTCCTGGACCGGTAAGCGTGGCAAAAAACAAACCTTCTCCTCCAAAAACTGTATTCTTAATGCCACCTATAAATTCGATATCGTAATCTACATCTTTAGTAAAACCTACAATACAACCTGTATCTACACGTAATTTTTCTCCAGCTTTTAAATGTTTTGTAGCTAGCGTTCCTCCTGCATGTACAAAAGCCATCCCATCGCCCTCTAATTTTTGCATTATAAATCCTTCGCCCCCAAATAATCCACGTCCTAGTCGTTTAGAAAACTCTATACCTACACTTACTCCTTTCGCTGCACATAAAAAAGCATCTTTCTGGCAAATTACTTTCCCTCCAAACTGAGACAAATCTACCGCTAAAATTTTACCAGGATATGGCGATGCAAAAGATACAGAGCGTTTACCTGGATAGGTATTATAAAAAGCCGTCATAAATAAACTTTCACCAGTTAGCAAGCGTTTACCTGCTCCGAAAATAGAATCTAAAAAACCAGTATTTTCTGTAGAACCATCTCCAAATATGGTTTCCATTTTAATGCCTTCATGCATCATCATAAAACTTCCCGCTTCGGCAACCACGCCTTCATTTTGGTCCAGTTCAATTACTACATATTGCATTTCTTCACCATAAATACGATAATCTATTTCGTGTGCTTTCATAATATTTAAAATTAGAGGTTATAACTTATATGTGGATATAAATTAATTTTTGTTACAAATCATGACTTAAAAATAGTAATAAAACTCCATTTTCGTTACCTTTAAGTTATAGAGTAACAACAGGGAAATATCCAAAATCTGAGTGAATTCAATTTTAAATTGTAACCCTATTTTAGATCAAACTATACGTCAAAAATGCAGCTATGAAAATTATATTATGGAACAACATATCGGAATAATATATTCTTCTGTAGATGGACAAACTAAAAAGATTTGCGAAAAGTTAAGTGCCAATTTTACAGAGAGACACATAAGCACAAAGCTATGCTCGATTGAAGATTTTAATGTCGACGTGTATAAATTTCATACCTTAATTATTGGTGCAAGTATAAGATACGGCAAACACAATGCGCGTATTTATGAATTTGTGTCGAAGCACAAAGACTATTTACAAAAAATAAGGACCGCCTTTTTCTCGGTTAATCTAGTTGCAAGAAACGACAATAAAAATTCTCCTACTACAAATCCTTATCTCCTTAAATTTATAAATAAAACGCAATGGAAACCTGATTACTTAGACGTTTTTGCAGGAAAATTAGACTATAAATCCTATCCTTGGACAGATAGGATCATGATTAGATTAATTATGAAACTAACTCATGGACCAACAAAATCGGACAAACCCATAGAGTTTACAGATTGGAAAAGAGTAAATGATTTTAGTTCAAGAATATCCGAAGATTACAAAATTACCTTGAATTAGGCGTTCTCACACGGTTTATATGGTAGCTCATATTAGAAATTGTAAAAAAGTCCTAATCAATTGAGTAGAATAACCTGAACCTACACCATTTAAGAATTATGTTTATAGTTGTACATAAACTCACCTTCTCCTTTATAATAACAAAATTTGGTATTCTCTATTATAAATTTTCTACCCGTTGTATAATCAAAATATCGTATCTTTTCCAAGCGTTGATTTAGTAATTTAATGCAACACAGAAAAACATAAACTAAAACTTCAAGATGGATAAAAGTTGGATCATAGGAATAACTGTCTTAATTTTTTTAATCGTCCTTTTTATTTATTGGAAGGTTACTGTTGGGCCTTACAAGAAAGCCTATAGCGAAAAAATAAGAAAACTTTACGGTAAAAGAACCTTTTACTGGGAAGGCTTAATATATGGCAGTACGGGTATAACCGTACTAATTATGTTTATTTTAAAATGGACAAATATTCTGTCCTTTTAGCATCTTAAAACGTATTACAGATTATAAAACTGTATTGCATCGGGAAAAATCATAAAAACAAACACTATTTGAATATCATAATCTACTAGCCCATCAAACCGAATTAATTCGGAGAACTTACCTCAAAATGAATGGGTTTAAACGATCCTCCATTACTATCTTCTGCCGAACATGCCGTTAAGCAAACTAGTAAATCCATTTGAGCTTCAAAAGTTACATAGTCCCCAGCTTTAGATGTAGGCGGTAGTACAGAAAGCTTTCCGTGATTATCAAACTGCACATTCATAAAAATATTGAACGCCGTTGGTATGTCGTCTTGCTCGATACCAAAAGGCCCTAGATTCTTAGTCAAGTTTTCTAAACAACTCGGATGATACTCCGGATTGTTGTACATAATCTTAAAGGTTTCAGCACTACAAGGCGCTAACAAAAAATCGTTTCTCCCGTTAGTGTCTTCTAAAATCTTCATCATTTTATGAGATCTATTACTCCATAAAAAATTGCCCGTAGAGAGTAAAATGGATTCTTCGAAATCTAGTGTTTTACCAGAAGATATTTTCTCTTTTAAATCGTTAGCGTTAAAAAGCACCATATCGCTTACTTGCATCCCTTGAGGGTCGATTACTTTTAGGATATCGCCTTTTTTTAAGCGCACGGCCTTTCCGCTTTGTTCTTCAATTATATGTAACATCGTCATAATTATTAACTTTTTGAATGAAAAGGACATTTCCAATCCCCTTCTACTTGTCTACCACTATATTGCTTGGTTTCTGTATCGTTTCCAAAATCTTTTAAAACAGGATTTATGGTACCTTGTAGTTTTTTATCTCGTTTTCTAATGCGTTTTTTCACGCGCTTATACGTCCCCATATCTCTTAGTTTTTCGAATTGCCAATGCAAGTTAAATACTATAGTCGGTTGCGGACTTTGTCGTGCGATTCTGGAACTATTAGGATGTAAACCTACTATGTAAAAAGCTCGACCTTTAAGGCTGAAACTAAAATTAGAATCCTCTGGATTATCACTTACCGATGGATCCCAATCCTTATCGTCTAATTGGTGTAATCGTTGCAGAAATTTCCAAAGCGCGTTCTCAAATTCAATTTCGGTGTAGAATGTATCATTCGGAAAAACAGCTATAAAAGATTCAAATTCATTAGAATCGAAATCATACTGATTTATATAACGCTCTAAATCTTCTAAAAGGGCCACAGCACTCTCTTCTGCTTTTATACTATTATATGTTTTTAAATGATATTTTTCCATTAAAAACACGGTTTTAGCCATAACGCAAGGATGCTTTTGCTTTAGTATAAAATCCTTAAAGTCGGCTTCAATAGCTTCCGTTTTCGATAACGTATTACTAAGTATAGAGTCCATATTGATAATATTTGTTTTAAAACACAAACCACTTATCGTACTATAAATAACTGAAACAAGTAGAGTGCATTAAAAATTAGTACGGCTAAATTATGGCTTTGGTAAAACATCAATAAACTCAATCAGATTATAAATTAGCGTAAAACAAATACTATATAATTAGGGTTTGCGCTTATAGACTGGCATCTTTTTATAAAAAAACTAGTCTGTAAGTCAGTCTGTCGAATCGTATAAATTTTATAACTTATGCTAGCTCGGAAAAAAACGAAGGCAGATCAATTAAAATAGTTAAGGATATAATTAAAGAAGAAGGCAAAATACTTCGGCAACCACAAGTTGAGACTTAAAAAAAGACGTCGGGGTAGGTTTGTTTAAAAAGTTGTAGAAAATAGTAAAACTATTAAACGCCTAATATAACGGGTACTAATCATTTAAACAACTCATCACTAAAAATCGACAATTCAGAATTTTAAACCTCCTGACTCCTACATTATAATCTTAATTTTAAATCGTTAAACTCAATTAAAACACATGGAAGCAACAATTAAAATTTTGATTTATATTCATGCATGCTTTGGAGGCCTTGGATTAATTACCGGAATTGGAAGTGTTATCGTTAAGAAAGGAAGTAGGTTACATAAACAAATGGGACATTTATTCTCTTTTGGAATGATAGGTAGTTCGGTAATTTCTATTCCGATATCTTGGATGCCAAAACACGAAAATCTATTTCTATTTTTAATTGGTTTATTTACCATATATCTAGTATTGGCTGGAAATAGAGCTTTAACTTTTAAGAAGAAAGACAAAGCCGACTTGATTGACCAAGTTGTTTCTGGAGGCATGTTTTTATTTTCGAGCATTATGATCATTCTAGGTATATATGGATTATTAACTGGTGTTCCTTTAAGCGTGTTATATCTGTTCTTTGGTGGTTTTGGTTTATTGCTAACCATAAAAGATTTTAAATTTTATAATAACACAAAGCGGAACAAAAATGCTTGGTTAATATCTCATATCGGAAAAATGATTGGAGCCTTAATCGCATCTATTACCGCCTTTATTATTGCAGGTTTAGGTCTAGGTAGTTTAATTGCGTGGACCTTACCAACAGTGTTAGGAACGTTTTACATTATTTATTGGAAAAGAAAAATCAAGCCAAAACCTGTAAACGACTACATTAAAAATTAATAACACAACACCTATTCTTTACATCTTACAATTAAAACTACAACCTACTAATCTTTAATTGGAGCAAGAGTTTTTAAATCGGTGATTTTATTGACTTACATCAAAGGCTTTCACCGCAGACAACACTAATTTTGCCATCTTAATATTAATTATATTTTAAAATGGTACTTACAGAATTAGAGACATTACAAACTATAAATACAGACAGCAAAGAACGCTTAGAACAAGCATTAATCCATCTTCAAAATGGAAATGGAGTTATTTTAATGGATGATGAAGACCGAGAAAATGAAGGCGATTTAGTATTCTCTGCGCATGCTATGACAACTACCCAAATGGCACTTATGATTAGAAAATGTAGTGGAATTGTATGTCTTTGTCTAACAAATGAAAAAGCAGATTTACTTAACTTGCCTTATATGGTTCAAGAAAACACCAGTAGTTTCCAAACCCCTTTTACCATTTCTATAGAAGCAAAACAAGGCGTAACTACAGGCGTTTCGGCTAAAGATAGACTAACTACCATTCAAGTGGCTTCGCACAAATATGCGACAAGCAAGGATTTAGCGAAACCCGGACATATCTTTCCGTTACGTGCTAAAAATAATGGTGTCTTAGAAAGAAAAGGTCATACTGAAGGTAGCGTAGATTTAATGAAATTAGCAGGACTAAAACCTGAAGCCGTATTGTGCGAATTAATGAACGACGATGGTACAATGGCAAAAACAGACACGATTATAGAATTTGCATATGAGCACAATTTGATGGTGCTATCCATTCAAGATATCATCCATTATCGTAAATTTGTAAGAGACTACAAATAAATGGCAGATTACACGGCACTCACTACTTTTATAAAGAAGAATATTGATATTGAAGACGACGATTTAAAAATTGTCTTGCCTTATTTTAAAACCATAAAGAAAAACAAAAACGACATTTTACTTTCCCATGGAAAGAATAGTCAGGTGAGTTATTTTGTAAAAAAAGGGTGCTTAAGACTATTTTATATAAACGAAGAAGGGAAAGACGTAACGCGTTATATTGCTTTCGAAAATCAGTTTGCAACAGAACTGGTCAGCTTTATAACAAATGAACCTGCACAAGAAACCATACAAGTCGTCGAAAATAGTGAACTGTTATACATTACCCACGACGACTTTAGACATCTGATGACGATTGTTCCCAAATGGAAAGATTTTTATAGCATCTATTTAGAAAAGGCTTACGTGAATAATTCTAAAAGATTAATCTCGTTTACCACTCTAGATGCCTCCGAGCGTTATAAACAATTATTTAAAATTAACCCTAATATTGTTAAGCGTTTGCCGAATAAAATAGTGGCTTCTTACATTAATATATCTCAAGAAACACTGAGTAGAATAAAATCTAAAATCTGAGAAAAACCTCACCACCACTTTAAAAATAAAATAGAAAGCAGAGTTAGCCAAAATTAGATCTTCATTCAATTAACCATCGCATATTCTTACACGTGTTGGGAAGCATTAATCGGATGTCATCTTAAAAGCATCGTAAAAAAGGTAATAAATCTGTACAATGCAATTAAATTACATTTATCTTTAGATTACAAATACCAATTCCTTAGGTAATAAGCTAACCGTCTAAATGTTATAATTCATCTAGAACTATGGGGATATAGGACTTAAAAAAATGTAACAAGATGAAAAACTACTTACTATTAATTATAGGACTAATTCTGTGTTCTTGTAATGAAAACAAGAAAAGCCAAGAAGAAAATTCAGCTTCGGTTTATTTTGGTGGAGACATTGTTACGATGACTGGAGAAACACCTGTTTATGTAGATGCATTGGTTGTGAGAGATGGAAACATAGAATTTGCTGGTGAGTCAAGTAAAGCTATGGAAATTGCTGGTCAGGGACATAAAATGATTAATCTTGAAGGAAAAACGCTACTACCAGGATTTATTGATGGTCATGCCCATTTTGGAAGCTTCTCGGCCCAGGCCATTGGGGCTCAAATATTACCTTCACCCGATGCCGAAGCAAACGATATCCCTAAACTCATAGAGATTCTTAAAACCTGGAATACGCCCGAAAACAGAGCGCTTACCGGCTGGATATTTGGTATGGGATTTGACGACTCTGTACTTCAAGAAAAACGTTTCCCCACCAAGGAAGATCTAGACCAAGTGAGTACAGGAACACCTATTATGATTATTCATATTTCTGGTCATTTTGCGTCGTTGAACTCTAAAGCTCTCGAATTATTAGAAATAACAGCTGCTAGTAAAAATCCTGAAGGAGGTTTAATTAGAAGAATGCCAAATTCTACCGAGCCCAATGGGGTTTTAGAAGAATTAGCTGCGATTCCGTTATATGCTAAAGCCTTAACACCTGCCTCTAAAGAAGCTTTAATGTTGTTTATGACCGCTGGTCAAGAAATGGCTTTATCTTATGGTTATACTACCGCTCAAGAAGGGCGTGCTATGGAGCAACACAATCTGCTCGCCGAATTTGCCGAAACCGATTTCTTTAAACTAGATGTAGTGTCTTACATGGACTATATGTTTACCGAAGCTTTAGAATCTAAATGGTATTCTAAAAACTACACAAAACATTATCGTGTTGGCGGCATGAAAATTACTTTGGACGGCTCTCCACAAGGTCGAACAGCGTGGAGAACGATTCCTTATTTGTTACCCCCTGCCGGTACCGATAAAAACTATTTGGGATATCCCGCGTTTACCAGTGACGATGAAGTTACAGCCATTTACGAGAAAGCTTTTGCAAATAATTATCAGATTTTAACACATGCTAATGGTGATGCTGCAATGGATCAGATGATACGAACCATGAAACCATTAGCAGAAAAATATGGTAACGACAATCGCAGAAATGTTTTAATTCATGGACAATATATTAGAGACGACCAGTTAGACGCCTTTAAAGAATTAAATGTAATTACATCCTTATTTCCGCTACACACCTTTTATTGGGGCGATTGGCATAAGGAAATAATTGGAGATTCTTTGGGAAACAGAATTAGCCCCGTAAGAACAGCACTTAGCAAAGGTCTAAATATTACTATTCATACAGATGCGCCCGTAGCGTTGCCTAATTTAATGCGTGTGGTTTGGACTGCTGTACAACGCACATCCCGATCGGGACAGATTATTGGGGAAAGCGAGCGCCTGACGCCTTTCGAAGCCTTAAAAGCCATTACTATTTGGTCGGCTTATCAGCATTTTGAAGAAGACCGTAAAGGAACTTTAGAAGCAGGAAAGTTAGCCGATCTGGTTATTTTAGATAAAAATCCGTTGAAGGTAGCACCGGATACCATAAAAGACATTCAGGTAGTTGAAACCATTAAAGAAGGCCAAACAGTTTTTATAAGATAGCACTCAACTATTTATGGGCTTTACAAGATTTATTATCTTGTGTGTTAAAAGCGTACTAAAAAACACCGTTAATGCATCCAATAAAACACCATTCCTTTTATCTTTAGATTGTAAAACATTAAGAAATAGAATAATGGTATCTAATTCCATTTAATTTATAAATTTATTTAAGGATTAGTTAGTTAAAAACATGCCACAACAAGAACAGATAAAATACGATTATATCATTGCAGGATCAGGCTGTGCGGGTTTAAGTTTATTATACCGCATTTTAAATGAACCAACTTTAAAAACTAAGACTATTTTAGTTCTTGATAACGTTAAAAAGAATTCAAACGACAGAACTTGGTGTTATTGGGAAACGGAGAAAGGACTTTTTGATTCTATAGTTACGCACGAATGGAAAACTCTAGAATTTCTAACTCCGGAATTTACGCAACGGTTAAATTTAGAGCACTATAGTTACAAAATGATTAAAGGCATTGATTTTTACAATCACGTATTATCATTTGCAAAAACGTTTAAAAACGTCACCTTTAAGTTGGAGACCATTCAAAATATCCAATCGGAGAACAATCATGCCACCGTAAAAACTAAAAACGGGACGTACACGTCGGACTATGTTTTTAATTCTACCAGTTTATTCAATCCTCCTATTAATACTAAAAATGCGCTTTTACAGCATTTTGAAGGTTGGGTTATTAAAACTAATAAGCCCACATTTAATGCTAAAGTGGGTACTTTAATGGATTTTAGACTCAATCAAGATCATGGAGCTACCTTTATGTATGTACTTCCTACAAGTGCACACGAAGCTCTTATAGAATACACCCTATTTAGTGAGAAACTGCTGGATAAGGCAGAGTATAAATCGGCTTTAGAACAATATATTAACGACGTTTTAAATATCGCGGAATACGACATATTACATAAAGAATTTGGAGTAATTCCCATGTCTTTAGCAAAATTTTCGAGACGCCCAAAATCGGGAGAACGCATTATTAACATTGGAACGGCTGGGGGTTTTACCAAAGCAAGTAGTGGTTACACGTTTCAATTTATTCAGAAAAACACCAAGAGTATTACAAACAATTTAATAACGGGAAAACATCCATATCCTGAAATGACATTTCGAGAAAAAATGTTTCAATGGTACGACCGCACTGTGTTAGAAGTCATGATCTCTAAAAGAATGACTGGAAAGGAAATATTCTCAATAATGTTTAAAAATATACCTGCAGAGAACCTATTAAAATTTTTAGGCAATGAAAGTAGACTTGTAGACGATATTAAGATTATGAATAAGCTGCCAAAGACTCCTTTTCTTATTGCAGGTATGAAACGTTTGTTATAACCAAAATCACAAAACACACGGTATTACTCGATATTTTATAATGGTATTTTGCACCTACCATTTAAACATGCTCAATATAAACCACTTACAAAAATATTCTTAGAGCCCTTAGAAATGCTACTAAAGATTCTCTTTTCTATTGCACGACACGCTTAATTTTTTCTAGATTTACACCTTAATTTTTAAACAAAAAAAATAGGCTTATCAATTTCATATAAGCTTATTTCTGAAACAATTAACCGAAATATTACAAAATGAAAAAATTTAGTCTGATTCTATTAACCGTATTTGTATTTGCATTAATTATAGGTTGCGATAGCAGTGATAACGGAGAGAACGATTTAACAGAGACCACAGAAGACACAACCATTAATGCAAAATGGGTAGTTACTAATGCCTCTACTTATGAGTCTTTTGAATTTAATGAAAGTGGCAATTATATTATTTTAAAAACTTCGGAAGACCAACGCACTACCGAAGAACCAAACATTCTGTTTGGTACCTATAACCTTATTGATGATGACACCATTGTACTATCAGATTTTGGAACTTTAATTATATCTAATATCGATGAAAATTCAATACAATTCGCTTTAGCATTAGCAAGCGCCCCTGAACAAACTATTCAAATTGAAGCATCTAAACAATTGGAAATTGAAAAGTCGACTAACACCGATTTACTTTGCCAAACATGGCAATTGGTAAGTTTTAATGGCGAAAATGTTATTGGAACTACAGAAGCATTAACTGTGCTATTCTCTAGAGCAGGTACTTATTTTGTTACCAATACTAGTCCGTTAAGCAGTAATCAAGGTGGTTTGGCAAGCTGGTCTTGGAATAACAGTGCACAAACACAAATTTATTACAACTGGGGTCAAGGAAATGAGACGTCTGGATATGCAGATATTACTGAATTAACGTCCAATTCACTTGTTATAGATGAAGATGGAGAAATCTCTGTCTTAACACCTATCTCTAATTCAGAAACAACTTCTGTCAAGCCAGAAAACAAAACGGCTAAAGACATCCTAAAAACAGGATTATTTAAGCGATAATTTTTAATAAGAATCGTAATAAAACCTCAAGATAACATCGAACTGTTACTTGAGGTTTTTTATTGAAATTCCCTTAATATAAGGACCTAATGGCCGTATTGCTTTTAAATTTATATTTCAGGCTTAAATTCAAATAATAACTATTTGAAGGCTCAAAATCGTAAACCTCATTATGATTGTAATCTTGGATTTTCATAGTGTTATACATAGAATAACCTCCACGTATATTTGCTTCGAAAGTCTTAAAAAAACTAACGTTATAGCCCAAACCCAATATATAACGTGTTTGCCTTAAAGTGCCACTATAATCTTCTTTATACACTTCTACTTCATCGTTAATATTCCCAGTAAATCCTTTTAAAGTCGCAAAACCTTCAAAATTGTGATGTTCGGATAAAAACCATTTTACACGTGCATCGGGAAAACCAATTTTATAGGCCCATGATTCATCTATTCTTTTCGTATAGGCAATTACGGGTATTGGATAATACAAGCCGTACTGTATATCGTAAGTCGCTCCAAATGTCCATATAGAGTTATTGCTCTCGTTATAACGCTCTAAAACCGCGCTAGCATTAAAGAAAATATCTTCAGATTTTATTTCATTTTCCCCAAAATTTGAAGCCACTTGAGATTCTCCCATAAGCTGTAAAGACCAGCGATCACTTAAGCGACGTTCATACCCTAATTTAAAGCTAAAAGCATTGAAGTCTTCTATCTCGTCGGTTTCAAACGGCACATCTTTGTCGACATAACTAAAGCTTGTATTCTGAACCTTCCCACCTATGGTTAGCTTCTCTTTATTTGTATTAATTATAGGAAATGCAATTCCTGCTTCTAGTTTAGTGACATCACTAACATCTGTTCCCGGAAATTGTTCTGCACTTAAATAGATCGCGTCGCCCTCTTGGCTATACCCTATATTAATCGCAGTTAACAGCAATAGAATCCATAGATTTTTCATAAGACATTTTACGTTATAATTAAATTAAAGAACGGATTCTCCCATTCTACTGGCAAAATTCCTTAAAAATTAAAGTAAAAATAAAATCTATTAGACAAGACTACATAGTGTGTAGAACAACAATGGTATTTTGTCTACCAAACATAAATACACCGCTCAAACCTTGCTATACATATTAAAAAAGGTCAATTAATCCCATTTTAAAAATGAGTTATGGGAATCTAAACAGAATCAATTCTTTACACGGACCGACCATTCAAATTTAAAAGAAGATACTTCTATCCCCTCTTCATTTACGCCTACAGAGGTCATCCAAAATGTTTGTCCGTCTCCTGTAGCAATGGTTTTATCTATGGCCTCTTGTATAATATGACCATCCTGACAAGTAAACTTGATTTTTCCAGTTGCTTTTTTAGTAAAACGCGATTCATTACCTAGTACTAACATCGAAATCTTTTTTCCGCTTTCGGCTATTTTCAACATTACTAATGCGCCTGTCGATAATTCTGCGGCCATTCCCTGTACCGCCCAAAACATAGATTTAAACGGGTTTTGATTAATCCACCTGTGTGTGACACCAACCACACATGTGTCCTGATTTAAGACTTGAGTACGTACACCACATAAGTAAGCAGACGGAAGTTTGAATATTAAAAAACTATTAACTTTAGAAGGAGTAAGTGTCATACGTTTGATTGTTTTAGTAAAAATATCGAAAATTATTCACATTTCAACTTGTTAATATTATGTTAAATTACACTACTATGTTTTGCATAATACCTTTTTTTAAACATATATTTGCATAGACAACTATTATATACTTTTAAAATGTTAGATAACTACCAAAAAAATATTGCCACTTTTATACATTTATCTACTTTTTCTAGATTCATAATACCTTTTGGAAACTTTATAGCTCCTACCCTATTGTGGATTATGAATAAAGATAAATCCATGTTTATAGATAAACACGGTAAAGCGGTTATTAACTTTCAAATCAGTATTTTTTTATACACTGTTCTTTTAGGAATGGTAACGGTACCGTTTTTCTTTTATAATATATTTAGTGGATTTGAATTTATTGATTTTCAAATGGCAGAGAGTTTCCATTTTAATTTTAGTGAATTATTTTCTCTAGTTTTTCTAGGCAGTGTTTTAATCGGACTTGCCATTATAGGTTTTATAATCGAGCTTACTTTAATCATTCTAGCTAGTTTAAAAGCCAAAGACGGTGAAGAGTTTCAGTATCCATTAACCATACATTTCATCAAATAAATCATCATCAATCCATCAAAAAATGAACAGTTTAAATTTAAAACGTATTAAAACATGACTCAACTAAGTATACCACCTTGTAGTCTAACTAAGCACTTAACAATCTTTAAATACATAAACAGATGAAAATAGAAAACACAAAAGCCCAAATGCGCAAAGGTGTTTTAGAATATTGCATCTTATCGGTATTAAAAGACGACGATGCTTACGTTGCAGAAATTCTACAGACCTTAAAAGACGCGAAAATGTTAGTGGTAGAGGGTACCATTTATCCTTTACTTACACGTCTTAAAAATGCAGGACTCCTTAATTATCGCTGGGAAGAATCGACCTCGGGTCCGCCACGAAAATATTACGGATTAACCGATACAGGAAAGATTTTTCTGAGTGAATTAAACACCACTTGGAGTGAACTACAAAATGCAGTAAATATAGTAACCAGCCAAAAAAAGAACACCAATGAATAAGACAGTTAACATAAATTTAGCCGGTACATTTTTTCATATCGATGAAGATGCTTACCTAAAGTTACAACGCTATCTTGAGGCTATAAAACGCTCGTTTACCGACTCTCAAGGCCGTTCTGAAATTCTTGCCGATATTGAAGCGCGCATTGCTGAATTATTTAATGAACGCGTAAAACACGATAAGCAAGTTATTAGCTCGAAAGAAGTAGAAGATGTTATTTCTATTATGGGGCAACCTGAAGATTATCTTGTAGACGATGAAATCTTTGAAGACGAACCGCAATCTCAGACAAGCTTCAAGCCAAGTAAAAAATTATATAGAGACACAAGCAATTCTTATATTGGAGGTGTGGCATCTGGATTATCTCATTATTTAGGAATCGATGCGGTTTGGGTACGTTTAATATGGGTGTTATTAGCCTTAGGTTCTGCCGGGACATTTACCCTAATTTATATCTTATTTTGGATCCTAATTCCGGAAGCTACAACAACTGCAGAAAAACTTAACATGACGGGGGAACCTGTTAATATTAGCAACATTGAAAAAAAAATTAAAAAAGGTTTTGAAGATGTTTCCGATACCGTTAAAAGTGTAGACTACGAGAAATATGGCACCAAAGTAAAATCGTCTTCTAAGTCGTTTTTTGATTCAATTGGAGCGCTTTTTATGTTTATAATTAAAGTATTTGCCAAGTTTATTGGTGTTATACTAGTTATTTTTGGGGCGATTTTTATATTTGGTTTACTTATTAGCCTAATATCTTTAGGAAGCTCTTCGTTTTTTCATCCGTGGTGGATGGATTACCCAGATGCATTAAATACAACAGGATTACCTATTTGGTTAAGTTCTTTATTTGTATTTTTCTCTGTAGGAATCCCATGCTTTTTTGTCTTATATTTAGGGTTAAAGATTTTAATAGATAATTTAAAGTCTATAGGTAAAGTGGCTAAATTCACACTGTTGGGTGTTTGGTTAATATCAATTATCGGGCTAATTACTATTGGCGTAAAGCAAGCCTCTAATCAGGCCTTAGATACGGTTGTTAGTCAAGAAAACACATTACCTATTACCAAACAAGATACGTTACGTGTTAAGATGATAACCAATACAAAATATAATCGCTCTAACAGAAGAAGCACCGATTTTCAGATTGTTTATAACGAAAACAATGAAAAAGTGATTTTTACAAGAGATATTAATATTGTTGTACGATCGACTAAGGATAGTGTTGCCTCTATTCTAATTGAAAAGGAATCTAAAGGCCAAGATTA
The DNA here is from genome assembly GCF_056238645.1 of Formosa sp. F44. Next base: position 228,836 of record NZ_JBWDLJ010000001.1, on the reverse strand, counting down.
TTTAGATGCCGAAACGCGTGCCAACAATATTATATACAATTATAACTTAACGAATAAAGAATTGTTATTAAATAGCTATGCACTAACGCATTTCGAAAATAAGTATAGAGAGCAAAAGGTTAACATTATATTATTTATCCCTGAAGGCACTCATGTCGATTTTAATAAAAACACACATTCGTTCTTAAATCGCTATAATCCGCCAAATAATATAATGAAAATATTTGAAACCAATCATATCATGAAAATATTGAATGACGATATTGAATGTCTAGATTGTTTTGATGAAGATAACGACGACGATGATAATGATTTTATAGACTTAAATATTAACGATGAAAATGGCTCTTTAAAAATAAACAGTCAGGGTGTTAAAATTAAAAATGATAATGTAGACATTCATATTGGAAGTGAAGGCGTAAAAGCAAAAAGTAACGATGTTAATGTAAATATCGGTGAAGACGGTATAAATATTACATCGGACTAGAATACTAACCATCTAACATAACATCAATCAAAAACAACCAACCACCATGGAAACCTTAATCACGTTTATCACCACAGTAATACTTGATATTTTTTGTTAAACATCAAGTTAAAAAACAAAACACCCGAACTTAAGTAAGTTCGGGTGTTTCTTGATTGTATATTCTATATAGGGTTGCTATTTATACATCTTTAGACGCTAAATAACGTTCTGCATCTAAAGCAGCCATACATCCCGTTCCTGCAGCTGTAATAGCTTGTCTGTATACGTGATCGGCAGCATCTCCAGATACAAATACCCCATCGATATTAGTTTTAGAAGTTCCTGGAGTATTTATAATGTACCCTGTTTCGTCTAATTCTAAATAATCCTTAAAAATATCGGTATTAGGCTTGTGACCTATGGCTACGAAAAATCCCGTTGCAGGTATTTCTGTAAGCGCATTAGTTTGGTTATTTTTAACCACAACTCCTGTTACCACTTGTCCGTCTCCTAAAACTTCTTCAGTTTCAGAATTAAATAGAATTTCTATATTCTCGGTATTTTTAACACGGTTAGCCATAATTTTAGACGCTCTAAATTCGTCACGTCTTACTAACATGGTTACTTTTTTACATAATTTAGATAAATAGTGTGCTTCTTCACAAGCAGAATCTCCTGCTCCAACTAGAACAACTTCTTGATTTCTGTAGAAGAATCCATCACAAACTGCACAAGCCGATACTCCACCACCTAATTGAAGGTATTTTTGCTCTGAAGGTAAACCTAAATATTTGGCAGATGCTCCTGTAGAAATAATGACAGTTTCTGCATGAATTTCTTGAGTTTCGTTAACCCAAATTTTATGTACTTCTCCAGAAAAATCAACTTTAGTTACCCAACCATCACGAATATCTGTACCAAAACGTTTTGCTTGTTCTTGTAATTGTATCATCATATCTGGACCTGTTATACCTTCAGGGTATCCAGGAAAATTTTCTACTTCGTTAGTCGTAGTTAACTGACCACCCGGTTGCATTCCTTGATATAACACAGGAGACATATTAGCTCTGGCAGCATAAATAGCTGCAGTATATCCTGCAGGACCAGACCCCACTATAAGGCACTTTACTTTCTCAATAGTTTCAGACATAATTTTCTTATCATTTTATTACAACAAAAGTAGAATTTTTGTAGCAATCCTTACAGCTTAAGTTATTAAAAGTTATTATAAAATAATAGATTCTCCTGATACCTACACCAATATTACAAGCACAAAAGCCTAATAGCCAAGGTTATCCTTACGCTATTAGGCTTTTATAAATATTTTGAATTGTATTTTTAAACCATAGACTACACTATTATTATTTAAACATCTTTTTCATTAAAACTAAAGAACCTATTTTCCCTGTGTACTCCACTACGGTCTGTACCCAATTTAAAGGTTTTAAATCCTGTTTTATATCGCCTTTTAAAGCTTTAAATTCTTCCGTAGCAATTTGGCGTTCCAAATCTAAACGTCTTAATTCTAGCTTAATTTCTTTAAAATTTTTAAAATCCGTTTTCATAAATTAATCAAAAAATAAGTCTGACATGGTTTCTATAAATTTCTGATCTATACGATGTCTTAACAAATAGACAAGAATGGCTAGACATAAAAATAATCCTCCTATAATTAAAGCACCTAATGCAAAATTCTCTAACCAATATCCAATAGCTATCGCTGCAGAAATTGCTAAGAAAATGAAAGCTATAAATAAAAACGAACCGATTAGCAACAATTTACCAAAAAGGCTCATCCCTCCGGTTAATTGTTGAAAAATTTTCAACTTAATATACTGGTGAGAGGTATCTACATACCGCTCACCAATATCTTTAGCTTTATTTGAAGTCTCATTTAAGGATTCAAAAACACTCATATATTATGATTTTTGAAATTTCTTATTTTGCTCTTTTAAGTGTGCTAATTTTTTTTCTAGACTAGAAATAACATCGTCTGCTTTATGACTAGCATCGGCAACGATAGATTCTATCTGCTCGTCTAAAGTTCCTCTAGACGTCATAGAGCTACTTACCTTGCTTCTAATATCGTGAGCACTACTACTCATCTTTTCCTTTAAATCTTTAGCTTCGATATTCATTTTATCACGAGTTGCCAAAGCTTCATCAGCTAAACGCTTTCTCGTTTTACTTCCTTGGTCTGGAGCATAAAGAATTCCTAATAATGCGCCGATAGCTGTTCCTGCTAAAAGACCTAATACGGTATTTCCACTTTTACTCATAATAATATTTTTTAATGGTTTAAACTACTATTTAATTTCTACTGACTCTCTATCAAATCTACAAAATAATAAGATCTTTATAGTATTCTCTTGTACAATTTTAAGTTAAACTATATATATTTAACTTAAAAAATTATTTCTATTTTTTTTGATGTTTATGCCCCAAAATCACACTAAGGACACTCCAAAACTAGCACTATTTACCACAGCTAATTAACAGTATCGCATATTTTTTTAACGTTAATAAGCAGAGGTATCCAAAGAACGTTTTCTTATTTCCTTATTATAAAAACTGATTTATATTAGAAATAATTGCATCCGTAAAAGCCATAAATTGAATGGCATTGCTCATTTAAATCCATAGAGCGCATAAAAAAAGCCCTGCAATGCAAGGCTTTTCTCTACAATCTAAATCGTGAAAATTTTAACTATGAGGTCATTAAAATCGCTTCATCTACTTTAGCTCTAAGTGCTTTTAATCTATTTAATTCAATTTCTAAACCTTCGCAAATATTATTTTTAGTTGTCTCAAAAGATACTTTAGTCTCTTCTAACAAATTTTCGTAATACTTCACACCTTCTTTTAAGTTTTCAATAAAAGTTATAAAGTATTTTTCTTCTCTTTTATTAGTTATAGTGGGAGAGTCGTTAAATTTTTCAGTAATATAATCTACATAAATACTAAGCTCTTTTACAAATATGTTAGGACGATGAGCAGAAACCACACCTTTAATTTCTCCATAAATATGAGACGTCATTTCTTTTAAACTCATTATTTTTGAAAAATATGCCATATTCGGACCAGGACAAACAGAAACACCTTCTCCCTCTGTTTTTGTATCTAAATTATACTTTAATAAAGCCGAGGTTCCTAAGCCTACACATGTACAAGATTTTACTGTGATCTTATCTAATGCTTTAGTATACGCAGAGGCTTCTAAACCTTGCTCATCTAATTGTTTAATTTTTAAATGTTGATATTGTCTAGATGCCGTACACAAGCCTTCTTCAGAGAACTCCTTATTTAAAGCAACAAACTTTTTTGGGCATGCACTTCCTGGTCTTTTTTTATCTATATTTCTATATTTTTCTAGGTCTTTAGTATTACCTTTCATACTATTAAAAGGCACTCCTAAAGGCGAAATATCACTTAAATACAGATCCTCTTCCTTGGCTTTCACCAATTGATCTAACGTCTCATTATCTACCGTAGTCGCTTCGGGCACTAATAAAAATGGGGTTCCCCAACCAATAGAATCAAGATTATATTTACTTAATAAAAATTCATGCTCTTCGGCTGTTCCAACACCACCCTGAGCCGTAATTTTAATAGGTAAAGGCATTTCTGGAACATGATACGATTTAGCTGTTAGCGCTTTAGTAAGTAAGTCGTGAAGCTCGTTTATTAGGACTTGCCTATTTATTGTAAACTCATTTAGTATAGGTCCCAATAATAATCCGTTCGTTGCGAATGCATGTCCGCCACAGTTTAATCCCGATTCTACTCTAAATTCTGAAATCCAAATTCCTTTTTTGGCTAAAATTTTACCCTGAATTAAAGCAGATCTGTAATCGCTTACTTTTAGAATGACTTTCTTTTTAATATAACCCGTTGCATCTGGATAAAAATCTTTAAAGTTTTCTAAATAACTAAAGAGATGCGGATTCATTCCTGCAGATAAAATTAAAGACGAGCTTAAATTAGAATTGGCATAGCCTCTTAATGCTGCATGTGCGTCATTATACTCTACGGGTAATTTAGTTTTATCTTTATAATTGTCTTTATCGACTTTAGTCATAATATTAACATCTATACTACCTTTTACTAAATTATCCGACAAGAATTTCTTAGCCTTATCTAAATTAATAGTTTCAGAAATAGCATTAACAAACTGAGATTTTATTTCTGAAGTGCTTGGTAATAAATTTAAATAATGCTTCAACTCTTCTGTACAGGATTTATTAAGATCTTTAAGTTGATTGAATTTCTCTTCGGTTACCTCATGTATCATATCTAAATACGATGTAATACGTTTTGCTCTAAAATCTGGTTCAGAATTATCTATTTCATCATAAGGCAAATCGAACATCTTACAGTACATTTTACGAAGCTTTTCGAGTAAAATATCATCTACTAAAGATATGGCGGAATCAATTCCTAGGTGAGATACCTTAAGTGGCGTATCTGCGGTAAACCCAATTCCCATAACGGGGATGTGAAAGGAATGTAATTTTTTCATTTTAATTGTTTTTAGTTACTCTTTTCTAGGCAAAAAGATTGACAAAAGTCTGATATTTTTTTTGCATAAATCATGACTTTTATCATATTTAAAATCAACCAAAAACCATTAATTTATTGACAATTAACAAAATACAATCTACACTAACATAAAAAAGACAGCTTTTATAGACTGTCTTTTAGTACTCATTTCACTTTTTATATACAATTAGAAGAACTAAAATCACATCCATTTTAGCATATTATGATTTTATTTTATTCAATTAATCATATTTTGGAAATACTATATTGTATCTAAAGCACATCAAGTATTACCCAATAGAATTTCAGGAATTTTTAGTGGTAAAAGCATCCATGATTTCGGTTACCCTTAGGGCATCTTCTGCTGAACATGGATTTTCGCCAAGACCTAAAAAATAATTATTAACCGCAGAAATCATAGGTTGTTGCACATGTTCCGGATTTGTAAATGTGTAAGTATGCTCGACTCCATGTTTAAGACAAGTTACTTGCTCTCCAAAAAAAGAGAAAATTATTCTGCCCTTGGTTCCGTAAATTATACATTCATCTTTCTGATCGTCTTCAGCAACATTAAAAGCCCAAATACCACGACATTGGACTCCATTTTTAAAATCGATTATACCATTAACAATATCGTCTGCTTCTGTGTTGTTTTGGCTTACCGAAACCCCTTTAGCGCTATTGTATTCCCCGAAATACAAATACATTAAATCCAATTGATGTGGCGCTAAGTCATGAAAAAAACCTCCTCCAGACACTTTAGGATCTAGGCGCCATGGCACATCTGACTGTGCGATTAAATGAGACTTTCTCGCTTGTAATATTTTAATATCGGCAAACAACACCTCTCCTATGTCGTGATTATTTAACAGCTCATGTACCTTTAAAAAAGCAGGTAAATGACGTCTGTAATGCGCAACCGTTAGTTTTGTTGTAGAGCTATTTAATGCTGTGATAATTTGTTTCGCTTCATCGGCGTTTAAAGCCATTGGCTTCTCTAAATACACGTGTTTTCCAGCCTTAATCGCCTCTAAAGTATAATGTAAGTGAGATGATGGCGGTGTCGCAATATACACGGCATGAATTTCAGGATCTTCCAATATAGAAGTCGCATTATCATACCACTGTTTAACATGATGGCGTTTAGCAAAATCTTTAGCTTTAGATAAATCTCTTCGCATTACAGATTTTAATTCCGATTGTTCTAATTTGTAAAAGGCTGGTCCGCTTTTAACTTCAGCGACATCTCCACAACCAATAATTCCCCAAATAATCTTATCCATATTAAACGTCTTATTCTTTTTTTTACCGCTATAGCATTTCAAATTTAATACTTTCAAATTAAACCACACACAACAAATATTAAAGGAGAAACCATCGTTACGAAATGAATAAAAACAAAAAACCGTACTTATTGTAGAGCACGGTTTTTTACTAAAATCTATAATTAAATATATCTTAACCGATAAAAATTAAAGTCGGTACGTCTGTATAAATTCAATGGTGAAATGTGATTAAAAATCAATTATTAAAATGAGATAAACACATTTCAACTTACTACACTTGTTTCTGAAAAAGTTTGCTAAACACTAAAAATAGCACACCACATAATATCCAAGCAGGAAAGGTTACAAAGGACAAAAACACATCGAACTGTACAGATATAAAATAGAATAATCCGAAGCTTATGGCCCAAGCCCAAAACACAGATTTATTAAAAGAAAGCTTAGCCGATTCTGCATAATTCTTTATAATCCCTGCTTTTTTATGAAAGAAATGCTCGAAAACAATTACTGCTCCAAAAGGCGCTAATATAAATCCGTAAAGTGCTACAAAATCCAATAGCTTCATGGCAAACGCTGGAAATAATCCTGCAATTGTAGCTAACGATCCCGCTAATATGGTCACCTTAGCTGTAGATAATTTTGGTAAAACTGCTTGAAAAGCTAATCCTGCACGGTAAATTGTTGGATTTGCGGTAGTCCATCCTGCTAACACTACAGCAATGATTCCGAATACTCCAACAGCATTGTGTGCCATTGGTCCCGGTGCTACAGGCGGTGCATCTCCAAGACTTAAAAATCCTTGAGCTTCTGGCGATTTTAAATATACCGCATATAATAATGCCGCTGCAATCCATGCCATATAATGACCAACATACATGCCTGCCGCTGTTACCCAACCTACTCGTGCACGTTTTGCAAAGCGAAATACAGACAAGTCTGACATTCCAATATGCATCGCTGCATTTGCAAACCATGACCAAATTACAACATGCCAAAATGTAAATTTAACCTGTCCAGGAAACGGCTCACTACCTTCTCCCCAAATGTTCCAAAAATCGGTAAAACTACTTACGCCTAACTGATTTAGAGCGACTATACCGCAAGCCAAAAATGCCAATACAATAAATGGCGACATCCAATCGGCTGCTTTACTCACAGTCTCATATCCACGTGCTGCAATTATAGAAATCACTGCTCCGATTAGCAATACAATAATTATCCACGTCGCCCCATTAGGCATAGTATCTGTTAACTTAGGCATGGGCATATCGAATGGGATTCCGACCGCCGTTGCAGAAACAGTTATCATAGCTCCTGCTAAAAAGCAAAAGAGAATTCCATTCGCTAAATTATAGCCTGTAACTAGTTTTTTACCACAAATTTTCTCTAATTGAAAATATAAAGTCAACCTGTTTTTTACAGCTATTTCTGCAGTTAAAAACCGCCAGCTTAAAACGGCTAATAAGTTTCCGATTAATAAACCAACGATTAAATCGAATGCGCTTACACCTGCCGTTAAAAACAGTGGTCCAATCATAAATTCTGTTCCAGCTGCATGTTCGCCAGCATACATGCCAATAAAACATTTCCAACTTTTAAGTTTCGATTGTGGGACAGGTTCTCTTTCGAATTCGCCGCCAGAAGACTCCGCAATAGCGTCTTCGTTAATACTGTATTGTGTCATTATTTTAGTTAGTTTGTTTGTTTATTCTTGTATTATTTGAGATGTTTTTAGACAACTATAAATTCGGTTATAATTTATTTGTTAGTTACCTAATGCTATTGGTTATTTCATACTATCACGCGTTTAGCTTACATTTATTATAAAGCCTATTCATATTAAAAATGGTGTTTTATATTATGTTAAAAACTTTTTTCTTAAGTCCTCGACTTGCTCATCGTTTATTGGTACCATTTTCCCAAGTGAACTTCCTAACACTATAGATTTTGCACTAAATTCGGCAACCTCCAAATAATCGAAAGTTTCAAGTAATTTATCTCCAGTAATCATTACAGAATCATTTTCTATAATCATTGCCGTGGTGCACGCTTTAACCAAATCAGAATTATCGTTTCCTTTAAAATGATCGCCGTACTTTATGGTTCTTATATCTTGTAAAAAGATCCAGCTTTCTGGAATCGTTCTCACATTTAAATACGTACTAGTAATACCAAACGCCATTAAATATGGAGATTGTGTGGTGATGATTGAATTGATTTTAGGATTATTTTTATAAATTTCTTGATGAATCCATGACGCACGACTCGGATTTTTTCCTGCTTCGCGCTTACCATCTTTTATCTGAACAATATCATCAAGATCTAAATCCCAGCGGTTAATTCCTGTAGGTGTAATTAAAAAATCATTGCCTTTCCAACGGGCAGATACCGTTCCGTAAGAACTAATCATTAAACCTTGCTGACAAGAACGTTCTACAATCTTCTTGATTTCTAGTCGCTTTTCAACCTCATCGGAAGCATATGCAACAACCTCTTGTTCTGGAATCACAGCTGTAGCCTGAGCTTCGAATGCGTCAATTTGGGTATCTGTTAAATAATTAGGAGTTCCAATTTGTGATCCGTATAAAATAGTGCTTGCGCAAAACTCTAAAGCTTCAAAACGCTCGAAAGCATCTGTTAAATCACTTCCGCCTAAAACCGTTCCGTGATTTTCCATGATTATTGCTTTGTATCCCTTTTTAAATTCTTCAGCGATAACGCCTCCCAACATGTCACTTCCTGGCAGTTCGTATTCTGCATAACCAATTGGTCCGCAAACATGTTTTGCCTGAGAAATAACATTGGTATTTGGAATTTGTCGAACAATACTAAACGCTACCAATGCGGGTGGATGTGCATGAATTACAGATTTTATATCTGGTCTAGACTCATAAATTGCTTTGTGAAAAGGAAATTCTGAAGACGGTTTATGCTTTCCGATAATGGTACCGTCTTGCTTTACACATATAATGTCCGAAGCCATTAACGTCCCCTTATCTACTGCAGAAGGCGTTACCCAGATATCGCCATTCTCGTCCATAATGGATATATTTCCACCAGAAGTGGTTGTCATTCCTCGTTTATAAATCCGACTTAGAATTGTGGTTATTTGATCGCGAGGATGAATTAATTTGATTTTCTTGTTCATTTTTTTTTAATATTTAACCTATTATAAAAGGGGTATGCTTTTTTAAGGCATAATTTTTTTTGAGAAATTTTGAATTTAATTTACTGTCTGAAATGGATATTGCAGAACCTAAAGCCGAACCCATTGATGCATTTGTGGTTCTTAACTTTTTACCTTTAAAGTGATATGCCAACAACTTTATATACACCTCGTTGTCGGTAAAACCACCATCGACATAAATACGAGTTACATCGTCGGTCCCAATTGCTTTATTTATACTTTTCACCTGTAATAAAACCAACTCCATCATTAATTGATGGTATGCTTTTGCATAGGTATCGTAAACGATTTCTGTTTTATCGGGCATTGTTTCATCTATTATACTGCCCCATCTAAACCGATGTTTAAAAACTTTATTTAGCTCTATATACGTATCGTAATCAAACTTTATAGCACGGTGAAAATCATCATCCACTCCAAAAAAAGCATCTAATTTTTCGACTTGTAACTTATATTCATTTCCTAAGAAAAGTCGTGTGGCCTTAACTGGTTTTCCGTTAATTCGCATGTAATTTATTACATCTGTTCCATCGGATTCTTTTGTGATGGGATACTCTGTAAACGGATTAAAAACAATGCTCCATGTTCCTGTAGACACTAAAACAAATTTTTTATTGATGCTTCTCACGTATGGCAACAGCGCCGAAGAACTGTCATGAATCCCTACTCCAATTTTAATACGCTTCCCATTGTAATTCATATTTAAACTGGTTTCAGTCGATACAATTGGAGGTAATATTTTGTGTAGTTCTTCCTTATAAACCCACTCGTGATAATCTTTTTCTTGATAGTTCCAAAGCCCTGTATGACAGCCAATACTGGTGTATTCGCTTAAAGGGATACCTGTAAAAATGTAACTTAGATATTGAGGTAAATGCAACGCATATTTTATTTTTTTAAAAACCTCTGGTTGCTTCTTTTTTAGCCAATACAACTGTAATCCAGAATTAAGCATACTTAAATCTGTACAACCTGTTGTTTTTAAAAATGCATCTTTAGGGCCGTGTGTTTCAAAAAAAGAATCAATAATTTCCTGTTCTAATGGCTTTGTGTAATTATATAAAGGTGTTAACGGATTTCCATTCTCATCAATATGCACGAAACTCGCGCCATAAGTTGAAAAATTAATCGCTTTAATATTAAATTCTTCAGCTTCTAAAATGCGATTAAATAACGATTTTAACCAATTTTGAAGTGCTTCTAGATTTTCTGTCGGATGACCATCTTCATCTTCTATTTCGTCAAAACGCGCATATTCCTTGTAGACTTCTTTAAAATCATCATTAAACAGAAAAAACTTCTTGTTGGTTTTTCCAATATCAAATACAGCTGTTACATTTTGTTTCATAACCATTATAATCCTGAAGCAATGGTGTGTTTCCCGCGTTCCTCTATTAAAGTTTGTCTAACATCTAATCCTCTATATAGTGCTAACGGATCTAAAGCACCACCAGATTGCAATCTAGCTTGTGCCAATAAAGGTCTTACATCGGTACGATATGCACGCTGTAAAATTTCTTGACATGCCACAACATCATGAACCGATTGTGCTTGTTTTAACGCCGATTGATCGACTAACAATGCTTTAGCATAGGCTTCTTGAATGGCTTCTAAAGATTGCATTAAGTCTTCTAACGGGTCTTTAATATTATGACTCGCATCTATCATCCATGATAAATCTGGGTTTTGCGGATTGTTTTGCATACCATAAACCAATTCATTAAAAATCAAGTATAAAGCATAAGGTTTTACGCTTCCTACAGTAACATCGTCGTCACCATATTTACTATCATTAAAATGAAATCCGCCTAATTTACCTTTCAGCATTAAGGTTGAAACGATTTGTTCGATATTTGTATTTGGTAAATGATGCCCCAAATCTACAAGTGTATAAGCCTTGTCTCCACAAGCATTTGCAAGCATAAACGAGGTTCCCCAATCTTGAATAACAGTACTATAAAAATTAGGTTCGTAAGGCTTGTATTCAATAAACATTTTCCAGTCGTCTGGAAGTGTTTTATATATAGATTTTAAACTATTTTCTGTATTTGAAAGTACCGTTTGAAAATTATTCTGACCAGGAAAATTAGCACCATCTGCCAACCAAACGGTTAAGCTTTTAGAGCCTAATTTTTCGCCAATTTTAATAACGTCTTGGTTATGTGCAATAGCTTGTGCTCTTACGGCTTCATCGGTGTTACATAAAGATCCGAATTTATAACTCTCTTTGGCATTTGCCTGATCTTGAAAAGTATTAGAATTCACCGCATCGAACTTTAAATTTAAAGATTTCGCTTGCTCTTTAATGGCATTATAATCTTCCGGCACATCCCAAGGAATATGCAAAGAGATTGCTCCTGCTGTTTGTGTAAGCGCATGTAAAAGTCCAACATCGTCCAACTTCTGCGTTAAATTTGAAGGTTCTCCAAAATAAGAAAATCGTCCGAAGCGTGTTCCTCCTGCTCCTAATGCCCAACTCGGAATAGCGACTTGAAATTTAGCTAGAGCATCGACTACATTTTGCGTATTTATATTTTTTTTATCTAAAGTAGCACCTAAGAAATCGAATTGATTTTGATGTTCGTGTATAAATTTTTTATTGAATTCTGAAATGTGGGATTCGTGTAATTTCATGTCATTTAATTTTTTCAAAAAAAACCTTTCATTGATATATCTCAACCCATGAAAGGCTTTAAAACAATTCTAAAAAACAAATTAATTAATAAGTATGGCAATATAATTCCTGCATTACAACAGCGCTTACCGTGGGTTTTGTAACCATCAAAAAAAGTTACAAAAGCTTTATTTATAAAGAACATTAAATAAAAGCAGTAGAGCAATTACAAGTATTATATTTTCATGTATAAAAATAGTGGATACAGATTTTATATCTATCCTGCACTATGGGGTAAATACAAATCCATGTTAATGTAGATAAGTAGGCGACCTCATTTTATATTAATCCTTTTATTAATCTTTATATTGCATTAAAATAAAAGGATCGATACTTATATGATGCTAGAATATATTAAAATTGATGAGCACTCCAGAAAACCCAAATACAAACAAATAGTAGATGCAATTATTGATAATATTGCTAATGGGAATTTAAAAGTAGACGATAAAATTCCTTCTATTAATAAATTTAGTGAAGAGTATTATTTATCTAGAGATACTGTTGAAAAGGCTTATAGCGTATTAAAATCTCGAAAAATAATAACATCTATCCGTGGTAAAGGGTATTACATTACGCGCACCAAATTAATTTCGAAAATTAATATCCTATTCATAATTAATAAATTGAGTTCTTACAAACTCCGAATTCATAATTCGTTTGTAGAAAGTATGGGAGCGAACTCGCATACTGATTTATTTATATACCATTGCGACGAATCATTATTCCTTAATTTAATGGATAAAAATATAGGCGCTTACGATTACTATATTATTATGCCTCATTTTAAAAACGACCATTTAAAACATATTAGTATTACTGATAAAATTACACGCGCTATAAATCAAATTCCATCAGAGAAATTGATTATTATGGACAACAATAATAATCTAGTAAATATTGAAGCCGATATAGAAGTATATCAGGATTTTGAAAATGATATTTATAATGCCTTAATAGAAGGTTACGAAAAAATTAAAACCTACAAGACCATATTTTTAATATATCCAGATAAATCGGTTTACCCTTATCCCAGACGTATTTTACACGGATTTAAAAAATTCTGTATCAATTACAACATGAATTTTGAAGTTATCGATGAACTTTATGAAGATATTATTCTTAAAGAAGGTGACCTTTTTATTACTATTGAAGAATCTGATTTGGTGAATTTAGTTAAAGGTATACGCGAATATAATTTTGAATTGGGAAAAAATATTGGTGTTATTTCATACAACGACACGCCTTTAAAAGAACTTCTAGGGATCACCGTAATTTCAACAGATTTTAAAGCTATGGGAGAAACGGCGTCTCAAATGATTTTAAATAAACAAAAAGGTAAAATTAAAAATAAGTTCAATTTTATTGATAGGAATTCACTCTAAGACCAGACCTTATAAAGTTTTACTTTTGTATATACAGTAAACTGCATTATAACTTCTACTCTTTTTTAGAAAACTTGTAGCGACATAAACGTAAAAACGCCTTGCAATAGATGCAAAGCGTTTGTTTTGATTTAGAGAGAAAATTTTATATTAATTAATAGAATCTTATTCTACTAAAGTTGCCAACATCTTTGCTGCAACTTCAGGCGTTATATCTCTTTGTGGTGATCCAAACATTTCATAACCTACCATGAATTTCTTAACCGTAGCACTTCTTAAAAGAGGCGGATAAAAACTCATATGCCAATGCCAATGGCTGTTATCTTCTCCATTAGTCGGCGATTGATGTATCCCGCTAGAATACGGAAATGACGTATTAAAAAGTTTATCGTAGGCTTTAGTAATTGCAGAAATAGATTCTGCAAAAAGTAAAGTTTCTTCCGCGTTTAAATCTAAAATACTGCCTTGCGCTCTTCTAGGAACAATCATAGTCTCGAATGGCCAAACAGCCCAAAACGGTACTAAAACCACAAAAGCATCGTTTTCGAAAATGATACGCTCTTTTTCCTTTAACTCTTGTCCAAGATAATCACCTAAAAGACTACTCGTATTGGTATTGTAATATGCTAATTGTGCTTTATCTTTCTTATCGACTTCATTTGGCAAAGTAGATTGGCTCCAAATCTGACCGTGCGGATGCGGATTGCTACATCCCATTACAGCACCTTTATTTTCAAAAATCTGTACGTAATTAATCGTATCTATATTACCAAGTTCTTTATATTCCTTTTGCCAAGCAAAAACTACTTTTTCAATAGCAGTTATAGACATATCTGCTAAACTTTTGGAATGATCCGGGCTGAAGCAAACCACTTTACAAACTCCTGTTTCACTCTGGGCTTGTAATAATCCATCGTTTATTTGAAACGATTTAGAATCGTTTTGTAAGGCTGCAAAATCGTTTGTAAACACAAACACATCTTCGTAATTTGGATTTATTTCACCATTAATTCTAGTGTTTCCAGCACATAAATAACATGCGGGATCGTATGAAGGGCGTATTTCTTTAGAAATTTCTTCATTCTGACCTTGCCATGGTCTTTTTGCTCTATGCGGTGATACTAAAACCCATTCTCCCGTAAGGATATTAAAACGTTTATGAGAATAATCTTGTAAATCGGTTTTCATTTTTATTGTTTTAATTCGTTAATTATATGAGTCCCATCAGAAAGTTTCACTTCGTATATAGAGCACTCCTTTTCAAATTTAGTTTTATAAGCTTCAGCTATGTGATCTTTAAATGTGTCGACCTCAGACTTCGCAATTAAGTTAATTGTACAGCCACCAAAACCACCACCCATCATTCTAGCACCTAAAATATTTGGATTCGCTTTTGTTTCTGAAACTAAAAAATCCAATTCTTCACAACTCACTTTATACTGATTTTGCAAACCATCGTGAGACGCATAAATAAGTTCTCCCAGAGTAACTAAATCGTCCGCCTTCATCGCTTTAGACGCGGCAATTGCACGGTTATTTTCTTCAATAATAAATAGTGCTTTTTGATAGTTTTCCGGTGTAATTTTAGTTTTTACAGTGTTTAAATCTGTTACTGTAGCATCTCTCAATGCTTTTATATTTAAGAGTTCGGAAACAGATTCGCATACCGAACGTCTGTCATTATAGGCACTATCCGACAAACTATGTTTTACATTCGTGTTAATTAAAAGGAGTTCGTAATCTTTAAAATCTATTTTAAAAGGCGTTGCTTCTACTGTTCTACAATCTAGTAATAACGCATGATTCTCGATACCAAACATGCTTGCATACTGATCCATAATACCACAATTTACACCCACATAATTATGTTCGGCCTTTTGTGAAATTAAAATCATATCGTGTTTGGACAATCCCAAATCGAACACTGTATTTAAACCAAACACAACACTGTTTTCTAAAGCGGCAGACGAAGACATGCCCGCGCCTCCTGGAATATCGCCACCAAAAGCGATATTAAAGTTACCTATAGTATGATGTCTTTTCTGTATTTCGGATATAACGCCTAAAATATAATTCTGCCAAGTTCCTTTAGTAGACGGCTTCAGGTTCTTTAAATCGAAAGCAATGCTTTCATTTTTATCTACTGCAAAAGCAACCGATTCCGTAGACTCACTTTTTTGGATGGCTGCTACAATACCTTTGTTTACCGCCGTTGGAAATACAAAACCATCATTATAATCGGTATGTTCTCCGATAATATTAATTCTTCCCGGAGAAAAAATCAAGACAGGTTCTGCTTCAAATTTATTTAGAAAACTTGATTTCACAGTATTAATTAAAGTCGTATTCATATTTTTATACCTTAAAATTTTATAATGAATTCCTAAGAATTAATGTATTTACATTCTCAATATGTAACTGCTCATTATTTAGTATCATCTGAGCCAAACGTTCTCCCATGTGATTAAAATCTGTAGAAATGGTTGTAATACCATTTTCTACAATTTCTTTAAGAAGCGTATCATTATAAGAGATAATACCTACATCTTTAGAAAGCATTAATTTTTGAGTTTTCATCCCTTTTATTACTCGAAGTAAATTTTTATCGTCTGGGAGTATATAAACCTCTCCTTTAGTAATCATACGATCTTTTAAAGAAGAAATTATTTCGTATTCTAAACGCTGTGATTCACAAAACTTAAGGAATCCTTTACGCATTCCTAAAGGCTGATTTTTTTCCGAAAAATGAAGAATAATCTTAGAATATTTCTTGATAAGTGGTAATGCTTCTGTAAGCTTACTATAAATATCTTCTTCAAAGTTTTGATAAATAGCGGCATACTGTTTTAACTCTGAATGCATTTGATCTAAAATATACACCTTTTCCTTAGGCAATTTTTCAATAATAAGATTCGTGTTTTTGAGATTGGCAGGCATAATAACATAATAATTATACACACCAATATTCTCATATATCAAATTGCGGAAAAGATCTTCATTAAAGTGGTGAAAATAAATATCTACGCGGATATCGCTATTTAAGTTAGCTACGAAAGAATTATATAAATCTTCTTTGAAAGAATTTAACTCATCGAATAATAAAAACACTTTCTGACTGATAGCAATACTATCGTTTAACACGTAATAACCTTTCCCTACAATGGATTGGATAATACCTCTCGTTTTTAATTCATTAAAAGCAGCCAATACGGTATCGCGAGACAATTTATGAGCATCTCTTACAGTGTTTATTGAAGGTAACTGATCTCCTTTTTTTAAATCTCCAGACATTATAGCGCGCTCAATAGACTCTATAATCTGCTTATACTTAGGTGTACCAGTTTTTTTATCAATAGTAATAACGCTCATATTACAAAGGTAAAACAAAATCAATAAACAAACTAGTAGGTACTAGTCTGCTTATAAATATTTTTTATTTATATTTGACAAACTAATACTAACTAAACGATTGCATTACAACTAACAATTAATATAACTAATTATGACTAGCGGATTTGAATTTTGGGATTACGTTGTTTTTATAGCTTATGCTGTACTTATTTTAGGAGTCGGTTTATGGGTTTCTAGAGATAAAAAAGGGCATGAGAAAAATGCTGAAGACTACTTCTTGGCAAGTAAATCCTTACCATGGTGGGCTATTGGAACCTCGTTAATTGCTGCTAATATTTCTGCCGAACAATTTATAGGGATGTCTGGATCTGGATTTGCGCTAGGTCTAGCAATTGCTTCTTACGAATGGATGGCCGCCATTACCTTACTTATAGTTGGTAAATACTTTTTACCTATTTTTATTGAAAAAGGGCTATATACTATTCCTGAATTTGTTGAAAAACGCTTCTCAACGAACTTAAAAACTATCCTTGCGGTATTTTGGATCGCACTATATGTTTTTGTGAACCTAGCCTCTGTTTTATATTTAGGAGGTCTAGCTATAGAAACCATACTTGGTGTAGATATGATGACTGCCATTATTTGCTTGGCTCTATTTGCCGCTGCCTACTCTTTATATGGTGGTTTATCTGCTGTCGCTTGGACAGATGTTATCCAAGTTGTTTTCTTAGTTTTAGGTGGTCTAGCAACTACGTACTTAGCATTAAATACAGTGTCTGGAGGAGAAGGTATGTTGGCCGGTTTCTCAAAAGTTTTAGATGCTGCTCCAGATAAGTTTCACATGATATTAAATGAATTCAACTCTGATGGATCTACAAATAGTAATTATTTAAACTTGCCAGGTGTTTGGGTTTTAATTGGTGGTTTATGGGTTGCAAACATCTACTATTGGGGATTTAATCAATATATAATTCAGAGAACATTAGCGGCTAAATCTTTAAAAGAATCTCAAAAAGGTATTCTATTAGCGGCTGCCTTAAAAATAATTATTCCACTTATAGTAGTAATTCCAGGGATTGCAGCCTATGTTATGGTAAACGATCCAGAGATCATGGCGGGATTAGGAGAAGCTGGACAATTAAGTATTCCATCTTCTGGACAAGCCGACAAGGCTTATCCGTGGTTACTACAATTTTTACCAACTGGATTAAAAGGTGTTGCTTTTGCTGCATTAGCCGCAGCTATTGTATCGTCTTTGGCATCCATGTTAAATTCGACATCAACCATTTTTACAATGGATATTTACAAGCAATACATTAACAATAATGCGAGTAGTAAAACAACAGTAAATGTAGGGCGTATTTCTGCCGCAGTGGCATTAATTATCGCCGTAATTATGGCTCCTTTATTAGGAGGAATAGATCAAGCTTTTCAATTTATTCAGGAATGGACAGGAATTGTTAGTCCAGGGATATTAGCTGTATTTATTCTGGGTCTTTTTTGGAAAAAAACAACAAATAACGGGGCAATTTGGGGCGCACTTTTGTCGATTCCTATAGCATTAGCTCTTAAGTTTATTCCAATTGCCGGATTAGAACCTTGGATGCACCAAATGGGGCTTACAGCATTACTAACTATGCTAGTTATTGTGCTTATTAGTTATTTACAAAACAAAGGAGCAGATGATGAAAAAGGAATTACATTGTCTAAAGAATTATTTAAAACGTCACCACTATTCAACATTGGAGCTTTTGTAATCTGTATTGTAACAGCAGCTCTATATTGTTTATTTTGGTAAATACTGCTTAACTGCTGCGTTTAGAAATCACCAAATAACATATAAAACGAGACAGTATGAGAATTGGAGTAATCCATTTTCATGCTGTTTTTATTTATATTCCTCTTGAATGTATCCTGTAGGTGTTTCATGATCCCGGTAATATTTACCTGTATCGTTTAAAATTAGAGGGGAGCGCTGACTAAAAAAAGTTAATTGTCCTTTATTGGGTTGAAAATAAAACGCTGAATAACGCTCAATATAGGAAGTCGTATCTAGCATGTTATTTATACTTATTAATTTCTCTAGCGTTACATCGTCTGTGATTAATGCCGAATAATTAGCGTTACCGTAATTATATTCTGTCACCCAAATAGGTAATTTATGTTTATTATAAACCTTCTCCTCTATCCACGTTTTAAAACCTTCGGTAGTTCTTCTTACGTAATGATGAATAGGTATAAAATCTACCCGATAATTAAGAGCTTTGCAACGGGCCATAAATTCATCTAACCAAGCAATTCCTCGATTTTCATGAGTAACTGCTGGTGCTCCCAATCGCAAGCCTGACGCTAGCATATTTTTATATCCTTCAAGCGCCTCTTCAACTGTCATATTTGCCTGGTCGGGTCCATCCGGCTCGTTAAATGCTAAATAATTATTATATCCCATATTACGTCCTAATTCTTCCACTTTACTTAACGATGGAATTCCAGACCAAGTCATTGGTACAAATTGTCTATCTGCCGTACTCTCGCCTACACTTCCCCAATTGTAAAACCAACTCGGATTCAGACTATTGGTTATTTGTAGCCCTTTACCACTAGCTCCTTTTTTATTCGCATTAAACCACGGACTAACACGAATAAAAGATATTGAATTTTGAAACTCAGTAGGCAGATTAATAGCGACATCATGATCCTGAGCAATATACACTTTACTTATCCCCAAACCATTTACATCTTGCGCAAATGTGGCCATATACCCTTTTTCTAACTTAAAAGACATTCCCCAATCATCATACACTCCTAAATCACCATTATAATATCCACAAGACACCTCACGTACCTCTCCAGAAAAATCCTTTTTGGAATATATCTTTAAAACTGCATCTTTAGCATTTCGATCTTTAACTTCCACATTAGGTGTTTCCATATAAACTAGAGACTTAACACGCTTTTCTGGATTAGATTCACGATTAACTACCAATGCATTCGTAGTATACAAATCTGAAGGCAATGGATAAAAAGAAGATTGTGCGGTGTGTTTCAAGACAAACAATAGGTTTAAAAGTAGTAGTATTCTTAATTTCATCTTGTATTTTTTTAATGTAACCCGAAGTATTCTCGTTTCAAAATTTCACGATTTTTAAGCCATTTAATAGAGTGTATTAAATTACTATAATGCTTTTTTAATAGCATCAAGGACTAAAGGCTCCATGATAAGATAGCCCTCTGCATTGGGATGAACAGTATCCTTACCTAACTCCTTTTTTAATCCTTTTTCTTCATTTACCATTGGAGTATAATAATCGAGATAGACCATTTTGTTGGTATTCGCATAAGCCTTAATAAGCGTATTTAATTTTATTATTTTATCTCCAGGGTCTGCAGAAGGACTCCAAGAATAACTAGACGCAGGCAAAATAGAAGCCAAAATAACTTTTACACCATTTGCTCGTGCCAACTCTGCCATAGAAAAAATATTAGTCGCAATACGCTCTATACTAATTGCCCCTCTATTTCCAGCAATATCGTTCGTTCCAGCAGAAATCACGACCACCTTGGGTTGTAACTCAATCACATCCGATTTAAATCGCAATAACATTTGTCCGCTTGTCTGCCCACTAATTCCTCGATTGACAAAAGATGAGTGTTCTTCAAAAAACACACCATGATTTCGTGTCCAAAAATCGGTTATAGAATTACCTATAAACACAATACGATTTTCATTTTTAGCGGGTGCTTTTAGTGCTTCATTTTCTGTTCTATAACGTTCCAAACCGGCCCAATCTTCAGTAGGTGTTAATTGTATTTTTATAACTGTAGCCAATGTACTTGGGGCTTTTTCCGGAACAAAAATGGTGAGATTTCCATTTACCAACCTCGTTCTTAAACGTTTCTTCCCATAATCTAAAAAAGCACTTTCTACATTTATATTCCTATCTATAATCAGTTTACCATCTGTTGGCCAATCCACAACATGCGCGTAAACAACATCTCCTTTCTGTGTGTAATGTCCCCAACTTGGTTTTTCGAACGCACTCTCTGATGTACCAGAAATAGCTTCTTCGTTTACTTTATTCCATACTGCTTGGTCGGTAGGCTGAGGGTTGTTAGACATAGTCCTTTCTTGAGCAAAACCAGTATACATACAAGCTGTTGCCAAACATACTAGGACTATAGTATTTTTAAATAATTTCATTATTAACATTCTTTATATTGTGGTATTTCGTTTCTAAACCGTCAGTTTAAAACTAAAAAATCTACCACTGTTTTCTAGCCATAAAAAAGCTTGCCATTAAATTTATATAAGGCATTCCTTATAATATTTTCGCTTTAAACTTTGATTAAATAGTTGGCTTGCCTTTTAGATAACCAATAGATTTTAAAAACAAATCGGATTCACGAACCGTTTCTATATAATATTTATCGTCCTTTTGTCTGCCTTTATTAAAAAATCCGTGAGGTTGATCTTCGTACAAATGAAGATCGCAACGATTTCCTGCTGCTTTCATAGCCGACTCGAATTTTTTAATAGCACTTACAGGCACATGCTGGTCTTTGGTACCGAAAAACATAATAGTGGGAGGCGCACCTTTTTTTACGTTATGTAATGGCGAAATTTCCATATAACGCTCTCCAATTCTGTCGTATCCATAGCCTCCAGGACCATTATCTATAACCGGGTTTAAAAGCACTAAAGCATTCGCTGCCGCACTAACCGAAATATCTTCATCAGGTTCGTCTAAGCCAGGAATCATTGCTGTGGCCGCCGCGATATGTCCGCCAGCAGAAGCTCCCATTATGGCAATCTTTTCTGGATTGATATTATAGGTCTCCGCGCTTGCTCTTAAAAATCGGATTGCAGATTTAGCATCACTAACAGCTTCAAAAGGAGTGGTTTTCTGACGAGTTTCTACGCGATAATCTACTAAGACAGTCACCATACCTCGAGACGCAAAATATTTTGCTTGTGGTTCTAACTGAGACAATTTTCCGCTTTTCCAGCCACCTCCAAAGAATAACACAAGTGTAGCATATGATTTTTTCTTTTTAAAACCCTTTGGTTTATAGATATCCATGATTAGTGTATCTCCGTTTATAATTTTATAAACCACACGTTTAGGAACGGTATCGAAATCTCTTTCTACAAAACTTTTATTTTTTCCTTGTACCGAAAGCGCTGTCAGCAAAAAAAGGAAAGTTATCACTATATACTTATTCATTATTATTTATTTATTCTTTAAAAGACTAAGATACGTTTTATCTGAAGCCAAATATTATAATTACAGGCAGAAGGATTTCAGATTCACCCTATATTTATTATAGCTTTCAAAATATTAATTCTCATTTGTATTATTCCAAATTTAAAATCTAAAACACCTATTTGTGATTAAAATAAAATCACCATGAGTTGGTTTTACAAACATTTTACTAACTATTGATTATAACATATTTAACACTTAATAAACATATATTATAAAGTTTTTAAAATTTCAAATATTCAACTCTAAAAAGAAATAATCATTAAATTACAAAAACAAATGTAACTTATATAAATAAGAATTCAAATCAAACTATTTAAGATTATTACATAGTAATTAAAAAAGCCGTGAATTAAAAAAACACGTAACAAAACATGCTTTAAAAATTTCATCCATCTCATACACAGAATACAGCAACAAAACCTATTTCAATGAAAAACTGAGACTTATTAAGGAAATAGTGGACTTCATTTTATATATTTGACCTTGTATGCGATTTAAAAACACAAAAAAATCAAAAGTAAACACAATATTTTCCAACCCCTATTTAACAAATAATTCCCTTCTAATTATGAAACACTACTATTTACTATTTACTTTTTTAATCGGATTTTCCCTTTCCGCTCAGGTCGAAAAGGCTACTTTTAAACCTTATTTATTTATGTCGTATTCTGACGACATTCCAGAAACTCATATTTATGGTGCCATGCACTACACCAATATACATAATACCGTACCAGACGAATGGGTTGGGAGTTTTTACCAAAGTGGTATGATGCATACTTGGTATAGACCAGCAAAAATATACGATCTTCCAGATTATCACAGAGATGCATATGGCTACCATTCTATAGAAGGTGGCGCAGGATATAAGCCTGCCAATAGCTTTCATAACCATAAAACACCACAAAAATTTACCATGGGTGGTGTTGCTGGCGGTTTCGGAGCTTTTAGTAATGGGCCAGGTCAGGGTTCTCCCGGCTTTAAAAATTCGAGAAAATCGCCTACGCTACGTTGGGAAGATAATACCGGACGCTACGGCGCAGCAGTAATAAGTAATACTTTACTTTTCCCTTTGGATGGCATCGGATTTAAAGAAGGAGAAAATAACAAAATGTTCGGTTACGGCTATTACGCCTTGCCTTTAACAGAACCTAAAAGCACTACGGCGGGTCAAAACAAACCCACAGGAAACCGATCTTGGACCCTGTTTTTTAATACGGCAAACTTTAGTGGGCCAGTTGCATTTCATACACCTTACCATTGGGCTAAACGCTCTTTAACTCAAGAAAGCACCATTGGTAGAAATCTAGATAATAGTTTATTAAAGCGCTCTCCACGTTTTCAAAGAGAAACCAATAACTTACCAGCAAAAAAATGGGTAAACTCTAATGGAGATACGTATTATAAAATTTCTCCTGCACTTATGCCCATAGATGCCGATGGTATAGGACGTATTGGAACCATGCCTATGAATATGGATAACACGATGTGGAATGCTGTGAGCGATTGGTTTAACGGCGGACCTGTAGCCTCGACAAATTTCAATGCGAAAAAAGGAGCTGTGCATATTAGAACAAATACAAATTTTAAAGCCTCTTATAGGCTAGACAAGACAAAATACATTGCTTCGGCAGATTTTGTTAACAGAGTTAGTGATCCTAATGATCCCTCTGCCGCAGCATTTAAATGGAAAGGCGATTTAATTGAAAAGCTAGAAGGTCGAAACCTCGTTAAATTACCCGAATATTATGTGCTACGCAAAGGCACAAAATCGCCAAAAGCTATTCCTGAATCTGAAGTACCTGAAGAAAGCGGATTACAAGCATTAGATTCTCGTGCAGATTATGAGAATGATTGGGAGTTTGACAACTATAATCGAGAAGCTATTTATACGCCTATGCTTCCTGAATACACGTACAGCGATAAAGTTGTAGATGCTTGGAAAACACCAGGACCTACTGCAGGACCTTTCTACGCCAAATTAGAAGACGGCAGTACAGCTGTGTATTACTGGTATAAGTTTAATGAACAACCCTCTATTTTAAATTCTGATATGAATGAAGCAGAACGCGCTCTTATTCAAAAAAGAATAGAGCTTATTCACACCAACTGGCATAGCGACGACCAATATTTCCCAGACCCAAAACAGGAAAAAATAGCCTTGGATAAAAACTTATTGGTTACACCTCCTAAAGGACTGGAAGTTGGTTATGTACCCATTTGTATTCACCAACAATTATCTACAGAAAAATTACCAGATTTTCCAGAAATTAATAGATTATAGTAAGACATTGATCCTTGATCCTGAATACTAGAATTCGATTTCAAATTTCGAATTTTTAACCAAAGCCACATAAAGTACCTCTATAAAAATCGGGATTAAATAATCCCGATTTTTATATTTATAGAATTTCAACTCTAACGTCTATAACCAAATTGATAATACTCAATATATTATCCTGTTTTTTTTCTAAGAAAAAATTTATAATATATCTAAAAACTATTAATCTACTTTATGGCATATTTATTAATTGTAAGAATACTAATTAAAGCTATTAACGCATTTGTTGACAACAATTTAAAACCTACAATAAAATAATAAGAACCTTCTAATAAGGCTATATATTAAAATGTTATTTTTAGCTTAACCATTATAAATCATTTGAGAAAAATTACACTTATTCTACTAGTTATTTTATCATTCGGACACCTATCTTGCGAGGGTGATAAAAAATATTCGGAGTATAACGAAGGTGATTTTTACCAAGTTCAGGGTATAATAACATCTGCAAACCCTACAGCGTATCCCTTCGACCTTTCTACTGTAAAAGACATACGTTTTACTTATTTTTTAGATCGCCAAAATCCAATAACTGGAATCGAAAAAAAACTCCAAATACACGAAGCACAAAAAGATTATCCAATAATTGTATTAGTACATAAAGACGACGAAAACATTAGTTTTTATGGTAGTGTGGGTATTCTTGAAAATTTAAACAAAAAAGAACAAGAGGTGCTTTCTAAACATTTTCAAGCTCAAATGGACAAAATCAAGTCTAAAACTCCTGATTATATTTACAATGCTTTAATAAAAGACACTAATAATTAGGATAATTTACAGTAAATAATTCGTAAATTTAATCCTAATCTGCAACTCCTTACAGTTCTATTATCAGCAATACGCAAACCGTATTTTACGAATCGACTAGGTGCAATTAAAAGAATTAAATTCATTGTTATGAATGATACCACAGTAATTATAGTCCTTTTTATTATTTTTATATGTCATTTAGCTACTATAATCCTGAGGTTCAAAACTAAAAAAGTCTTAATATCCATAGCTTCCTTAAATGCTATTATTGCATTTGGAATACTTGTTTTTTTCACCTTCAACATTATAAATGCAAACCAATATCAGTTTGCAATTTCAGAAGTTTTTGCGTGGGGTATAGAACTCTCTATTTTAATATTTGCACTCAATATCATCCTTGGTTTTCGCAATAAAACTTATGTAAAAGTATTTAACCATATTGGGTTTTGGTTTCATCTATTTGGTACCATAGGCATGCTCTTCTACATGTTTATATTCAAAATGGATCATCTTTTTTAAAATACCCATTTTACATATGAAACCTATCATACTAAATACATTACTACTGCTCTGTCTTGTCTTTCAACGTTCAGGCTTTGCACAATCCGCACAGAAAATAATAGATGGTTCTGTTAACATTCCTCTTAAAATTGGTAAAAACCCGAGCGTGTACTTCGAAACATTAGAGATAGAGCCTGTGAACTTATTTGTAGGGTTAGACGCAAATAATAAAAATATCCCTCCTATTCAGTTAGAATTAAAAATAACGGAGAATCACACAGAATACACAACTTTTCTTTGGTATGATAATGATTCTACGAATAGCCCTAAAACAAACTTTCCAAAAGCATTTAACCGTTATGCTTTTAGTTTAATAACCAATACAGAAGATGTTGTGCTAGCCATTGAAAAATTAGACTTTGGTATACCATTTTTTATAGACCTCGGCCAAACGGCAATTGTAGAAAACATTACAATACTATTCGAAACCTGTATTAGAGAATGGTCGGAAGATTTAAATGGGAATCAGATCGATGTATTTAACAGCTATTCCGTATCGCTCTCTAACGAAAATGAACAGCACAGCTTTTCGTTTACATCTTTAGATACTTCAGCTAATGACAAACTGATTATACCATGGAAAAATTATAAACTGCTGGTGTTGGCAGATTCTGAAAAAGCGTTAAAGGTATTGGTTTTAGACAACTAAAGAATAATAGCCGATGCGACATAGACCAATGACATAAAAGTTCCAAAAACACCATCGCACAATGTAAATAACCTGAAGAATTACGATAATTATTACCGAATATAAACACTGTAGAACACTACAGTTTTAATAAAGAATAAGTCACAGTATTTGTCTTATCGATAAAAAACTTCAACAAACCCTCACATAATAATCCTCATTTTCCTAAGAAAAACCTTTACATTTATCTTTAGACTATAAACCACTACATATGGCAAATTTATAATCAGCTTAAATTTAATTTTAAACTGAAGCCGTATTTATGGATAAAGCATAACTAAATAAACGTATAACGTAGAAGTTATATTAAATAAATGAAAACTGGACTTTTAGCTATTGTATTTCTTACATCTTTAATTATTGGGTTTTTACAACTTGAAAACAAAAAGAAATCTGAGGTTATAAAAAAGAAAATGCAAGACAGGATTGACATAACGAAAAGAATAAATGCGATTAATCAATCCTCTTATAACAATCATAAAATATCTAGGTTGCTTATTGCCATGCTAGAAGAATTTCAATTGCATAATGATGTGCATCCAGTCCTTACCGAAACAGAATTAGTCAAAATAGAAAAGCAACTACATTTAACTTTACCTCTATCGTATACGTTGTTTTTAAAATATTTCGGAGATGGTGGAAATTGGATTTACGCAAATTCAATTGGTAGTATTCGTGATAGATCCTTCTTATCAGATTACCGGAAGGACCTAGATGAGGAAATAGAATTAGACAATAAAAAAATAAAAGTAGAATCGTTACTATGCTTAATGCCCGAAGATTCTAATGGAGGTGCATGGTGTTGGTTGACTTCGGAAGATACTAAAGATGGAGAATGGCCTTTAGCTTACTATAGTTTAAGTAATAAAAAACTAAATTACAAAGTGCAAAACTTCACTGAATGGCTACAAATCTTAATAAATTCTAAGGGAGAAGTCATTAGAGAATTAGATTTTGATGATACATTAGGCTTCGGATAATTGATGTTATTAGCTCACACAGAAGTTTATAAAAATCTTTTTTTATGCTTGGGGGTATAATATAATTAAAATCACGACTACCATTAAAACCTTAACTGTACAACACTAATGAAACCCGTAGATAAAGAGATAGAAAGCGACTATAAAAATCGGATTAACCGTGTTTTCGAATATATTGATTCGAACTTGGAATCAGATTTATCTTTAAATGCCATTGCTGAAATCGCTTTTTTCTCACCATATCACTTTCACAGAATTTTCAAATTTATTACCCAAGAAACACTGAATGAATATGTAACACGACGACGGATTGAGAAATCGGCTTCAGATTTGCTACATAAAAATATAACCACCACCGAAATAGCTCATCAATACGGATTTAGTGATAATTCGTCGTTTTCCAAGGCTTTTAAAAAATATTATGGCATCAGTCCAACCGGGTTTATAAAAGAAAATCCAAACAGACATAGCAAGATCCGTCAACTTAAAAGCAAGAACGGACAATACTATCCGGACAGCGAGGACTACATTTGCATACTCAATAATCTAAAAACATGGATAGAAATGAATGCAAAAATTGAAATTAAAGACACGCCTAAACAAACTCTGGCTTCTGTAACTCACATTGGTATTAACGGGCTAGAAAATGCATTTGAAACCCTTACAAAATGGGCCATACCAAAAGGTTTACTAAACCATCCTGAAGCCAAAATGGGGAGACTATTCTACGATAGTTTTAAAGTAACGGCACCGGATCAAGTGCGTATGAGCATCTTTCTAACAACACATCAAGCTTTCGATGTTGCTGGCGAGATTAGTAAGCTAACAATTGAAAAAGGCAAGTGTATCGTGGGACGTTTCGAAATTTCACCACATGATTTTGAGAAAGCATGGACAAGCCTCTTTTTATGGATGAATGAAAATGGATATAAAAAGAGTCCTGAAAATCCTTTTGAAATTTATCAAAACGATTACAGAACACATCCTGAGAACAAATTTATAGTAGATTTATATATCCCCATTGTGTAGCTCTCAAAAACTTAAGAAATAAGAGCGCTGTTTGATGGCGCAAGAAGACCTAAGGCAACTTAAATATGGTTATAATAGATTTAAAGCAACCGGATGTGGTTAACAAATAGAAAGTTAAATGACAACAGAAATAATAGACGACCTAAAAGGAGAAAATAATAAAGCTTTCGGACAGCTTTACAAAGCATATTTTGGTATGGTAAACCGTTTTGTAATAAACAATAACGGACGAACAGATGATGCGGAAGATATTTTTCAAGACACTATGATTGTTTTATTAGAAAAGCTTCGTCAGGACGATTTTCAGTTAACAGCTTCCATAAAAACCTACATTATGGCTATCTCAAAAAACATGTGGTTTAAAAGATTAAGAACAGCTAATAGAGAAACTGAATTTACAGATCTGATGGACAACACCTTTTATGAAGAAATAAACTTGGCTATCGAAAACGAAAAAACGTACGTCGACAAACTCCAAACTTACCTTCATAAAATAACAAAACACTGCCAAGGCTTAATACACGATATGTTTTTTAAAGAAAAAGCTATTGAAGACATTCAAAAAGAATACGGTTATTCAACCAAGCACAATGCTCAAAATCAGAAGTATAAATGTGTTGAACAGATAAAAAAAGTAAAAGAAGAAGATAAATTTTAAAGAAAATTAAAAAATATTTTCTTTTCGTGGGTGATTTTCACATCGTATTGGTATAAAGATATAGTTAGTCACTAAAGACAACTCTAATTTATTAAAATATAAAAATCATGAATAACAAAATTCAAAAATCAGTTTTAGCAGGAATTATCGGTACAGTTATAATGACCGCAGTAATGATGGTAGCACCAATGATGGGGATGCCAAAAATGTCTCCACCAACCATGCTCGCAGGTATGTTAGGAATGCCCGTTTTTGTAGGGTGGCTCATGCATTTCATGATAGGAATTAGTTTTGCCGTGATTTATACCTTTTTGGTGGCATCAAAAATAAAAGTTGAGAATATATTTTTAAAAGGAGCTATATTTGGAATCATTGCCTTTGTTTTCGCTCAGATAATGATGAAAGTAATGGGCGCTATAATGCCAATGCCAAAAATGGAAGGGCCAATGATTTTAATGGCTGTTGGTAGTTTAATGGGACATATTATTTTCGGAATAGCAGTTGCAAAAACTATTGGAGAAGCTTATTGTTCGAGCGCCACTTGCAAAACTAAAACGGCTTAAAACAAGACGTAGGAAAGAACGACTTACCACTCCAGAAACGTTTTACATCCTCTAAATAAAATACAGATCTATAATTTAAAACCGTCTTTCTAGGCGGTTTTTGTTTTTTATACACTTAAGACCTTAAAAGCCCTATAATTCACCGTGAATTATGTATTGTGTTTTGCTACATTTGGACAATATTTTTTTTGGCATTTAGAGACCTAGAATACGAAAGTTTTTAGTCATTACTCACAAAAGGAATATCAGACTGACTTAAAGGTTATTAATTCAAGTATGAATTTGGAAACATTTCATCTCTAATAGTTAAAAAATCAATGAAAAACCAATCCGCCTTAACGGGTATTATGATAACAGCGGGAACGACTATCGGAGCAGGAATATTCTCCTTACCAGTGGTTTCTTCAGGTATGTGGTTTGTACTAAGTTTAGGATGCCTATTGCTTTTATGGTTCTTAAATTACCTCTCTGCACTATATATTTTAGAAGCTAACCTCCTATTTGAGCCAGGCGCAAGCTTCGACACCATTTCTAAAAAAATTCTAGGTAAAAACTGGAGCATTTTAATTGGTTTGTCTATTGCATTCCTCATGTATATATTGTTATACGCCTATTTTAGTGCTTTTGGTAACATCGTTATGGAAAGTCTAGGATGGGATATTTTTAAAACCAATTCATGGATGCAAGGCGTAATGAGCTTGGCACTAGGTAGCCTATTAGCTCTTATTGTTTGGTTAAGTACTGCTATGGTTGGACGTATTTCTACAATTTTAGTTTTTGGAATGATTATTTCATTTACCATTTCCATGGCCGGCTTTGCAATTCAAATAGAAACGGCTAAGTTATTTGATATTACAGATGAAAAATCTGCATATCTCCCTTATCTATGGGCAGCACTTCCCTATTTCATGACATCTTTTGGTTTGGCAACGGTAGTCCCAAGTCTTTATAAATTCTACGGAAAAAATCCGGCGATAATAAAAAGGAGTCTACTTTGGGGTTCATTAATTACCTTTTTTGTGTACGTCTTGTTTCTTACTGTGACTTTCGGAAATATTTCCCGCTATGAATTTATAGCGATTAATGAAGCCGGTGGAAATATAGGGCACTTAATTAGTGCATTTGGAACACACAAAAGCAGTCATATGATAAGTTTTGTGTTAAATCTATTTTCAAACTTTGCAATTATTACCTCTTTCATGGGTGTTGGCTTGGCACTGTTCGATTATATCGCAGATAAATTCTCCTTCAAAGACCATGCAAAAGGCCGTTTTAAGTCGGCATGTATCACCTTTATCCCACCAGGAATAATTAGTTTCTTTTTCCCTAACGGATTTATTGCTGCCATAGGGTTCGCGGGATTAGTTGTTATTTTTGGTTTCTTTATCGCACCGTTTTTTGTGGTTAAGACATTAAGACGTTCTAACCGCACTCCAATTTACAAGGTTCGTGGAGGCCATAGTCTTTTATTATTTTTTATATTAGCGAGTGTCTTTGTGGGCGCATGTCAAATCTTATCCATGTTAGATTATTTACCAAAATGGTAGATTATTTTAAATTTAAAGATGAATACAGCTTGAAGAAACAATACCCCAAGCATAAGTCCCAATTAAATTGAGACCCCAAATGAAAACGCCGTTAACTGTAGATAAAGCAATTACTAGAGGCCTTTTAGTTATTAATCTTCCTGTAACGCTTATTATGCTTGGAATCCCTGGCATAACCTTATATCTATCTGCTGAAAAATCAATGCCGAATTGGAGTATTGTCATTAGCTTTTTACTAGGCTTTGGACTCGCTTGGACGTATTGGAGTTTTGCAATTACAAAATGGCGTATATGGGCATTTGAAAAGGTAAGAAATGTTCACGAATTAAAAAAAAGTGCTATTGAAAATGGGTTGATTTGGACAGATACCAAATGGTTTAATAAAACGGAAATAAAATCTGAGGCTGATAAATTAAAATGGAAACTATTACTTAAAAAGTTTGAAAAAGAAGATGAGTATTTTGAAGATCGTTCCTTGCCTATTAGAACACGAGTGTATTTCTCAAAATTTAAGAGTACTTACGATTTAATACTCATGCTTATCTGTCTATTCACAGGACTTTTTTTACTACTAAAATCCGATAGTTACATCATAGGAACAGGATTAAGTTTGGTTGGTGCATATTTAGCATATAAAGAACTGAAACCACTCCTGAATAACGCCCCTCAATTAATTATAGATAATAAAGGTATTGAGACCACAACAGCAACCTTTAAAAGTTGGGCAGAAATTAAACATGAGGAAGTCATTATGGAAGGAGCAGGCAAAACCACCCGATTTTACTTGATTTACACCTATAATAATGGTTCTGAAAAATTACTCCTAGACGACTTTAATATGAGTCCGAAAGACATAGAAACCGCGCTACGCACCTATCGAATTAGATATAATAAATACGTCCGTTAATTGAGTAGACGTCTGCCTACTTTTCTTATTTATTTTCGACTATAATCTTATATTTTAAAAACGCACTGCGATTACTTTAAAAGCATATAGCTATTAATTTATGTTCTTTTCATCCTTACAGTAATAAATCACATATCATGATACAAGAAACTCTTAAAACAAAATCAATAACTAGAATTACACTTTTATAAATCAAATAATCTTGGTAACCACAATGTTAATTCTGGGAAAAAGGTTACTAAAAACAGAGCAAAAATCATGGCTAAAAATAATGGTAACAAGGGCCTTATAACCTTCTGAATAGTTGTTTTTGCCACTCCTACCCCGACAAACAAGACGGAGCCCACAGGCGGTGTACACAATCCGATACATAGGTTTAATACCATAATAATTCCAAATTGAATTGGATCCATTCCTAATTTTGTCACCACCGGTAAGAATATTGGTGTAAAGATTAATACTGCTGGAGTCATATCCATAAATATCCCAACAAATAATAACAGTAAGTTTATAATTAATAAAATAACAATTTTATTATCACTGGCACTTAATAAAGCCGAGCTAATATCTTGTGGAATATTCTCGTAAGACATCACCCAAGACATACTCATAGAAGCTCCGATAAGTAGCATTACTATTGCTGTAGTTACACTAGACTCTAATAATATTTCAGGAAGATTTTTAAAATTAATTTCCTTGTACATAAAGCCTAAAACCATTGTATATAATACGGCGATTGCCGAAGCTTCTGTAGCCGTAAAAATACCAGATACAATTCCTCCAATAACTACAACCAACAAGAACAAACTTGGAACAGCATCTATAAACGTTTTAAACACTTGTCTTAAAGAACTACGTTCTCCTAACTTATACTTTTTCTTTTTAGCCCAAAAGGACGCGACTAGCATCAGTAAAAGCCCTGTTAGTATTCCAGGAATATAACCCGCTAAAAATAATGCGGCAATAGACACACCTCCACTCGCCAGAGAGTATACAATTAGCACATTACTTGGCGGAATAATTAAACCAGTCGTTGAGGATGTAATATTTACAGCCGCACCAAATTCTCGAGAGTATCCTTCTTTTTCCATTTCCGGACCAAGGATGCTTCCCATAGCCGAAGCCGAAGCCATGGCAGAACCCGCAATGGCCCCCATTAACATGGCACCAATAACATTTATTAAGGCTAAGCCTCCTGGCAATGAACCTACTAAGGTTTTAGCAAACGCGATAAGCCGGTGTGCGATTCCTCCTTTATTCATGAGTTGTCCGGAGAGTACAAAGAAGGGTATGGCTAGTAACGCAAAACTATCTAACCCCGTCCCCATACGTTGAGACACAGTAGTAAATGCAGGTAAAGCAGGAATACTAACCAACATGGTTAAGACCGAAGATATAGCAATACTCCATGCCACAGGCGTACCTATAGACAGTAAGGCTACAAAACTTATAATTAGAACGATTACAGGTAAATATTCCATTATGATTTAATTTTAATAATGTCAGTAATTTTATAATAAATAATAAGCATTCCACTAAGCGGTATTACAGCATAAACTGCGGCTAGAGGAATTTGCAAAGACGGAGAACGTTGTTCTAAAACATAAGTTATATACACCAGTCTAAATCCGCCGACAACCATAGCTGCAAAAGCAAACGCAATAACTAAGGCAAAGACAAATAACCGTAATCGTTTTTGTGTACGTTCACTAAACCGTTGTGGAAGCACATCGATAGCGACATGCATATTTTTTCCAGACACATACGCGGCTCCTAAAATTCCTAACCAAACCATTAAATATCTAGACAATTCATCTGTAAAAGAACTAGGTGTACCAACAATAAATCTTGTAAATACTTGCCATAGTACATTAAGGACCATAATGCCCATGATAGCGATTAACGCTTTTCCTAAAATGGAATCTAATGTGTTTCTAAATGCCATATTATTTGGTTTCTTTAATGTTCTGAATTAAGCTATACATTTCTGGGTTATCTTTATACTGATCGTAAACATCTTTCACCTGATCTGAGAATAAGGTTTTATCCGGACGAATAATTTTAACTCCTGCTTTTTGTACCTCTTCCAAGGCTTCTGTTTCAGCCTCGGCCCACAATTTTCTTTGATACACCACAGAGCGATCTACCGCTTCTTGCATCCATACGCGCTCTTGATCAGATAATCTGTCCCATAAATGTGTGCCAACAACAATAATATCTGGTAATGAGGTGTGCTCGTCTAATGCAAAATATTTACAAACTTCGTAATGTCTAGATAAATAAAAACTAGGTGGATTATTCTCTGCACCATCAACTACACCTTGTTGCAAAGAGGTATATAACTCTCCCCAAGAAATAGGTGTTGGCGAGCCTCCAAGACTTTTAACCATCTCGATAGCCGTAACACTTTCCATCACTCTAATTTTTAATCCCGCTAAATCTTCTGGGGTATTAATCGGGTTGTCTTTAGTGTAAAAACTACGACTTCCTGCATCATAGTACCCGATACCTTTAAGCCAATATTTTGTACCACCGTCTAACAATTGTTTTCCTATTGGACCATCTAAAACATTAAAAATATGTTCGCGATCACGGAATAAAAACGGCAATCCAAATACCTTCATTTTAGGTGAAAAGTTTTCCATAACTCCAGAAGAAACTTTCGTCATATCTAAACTTCCAATCTGAATAAGTTCTAAGCATTCACGTTCAGTTCCTAGTTGCTGATTTGGATAAATCTCCAATTCCATTTTTCCTCCAGAGATTTTTTTAAGGTCTTCTCCCATTTTTAACATGGATAAATGCACCGAATGTTTAACATCTAAACCATGCGCTAATTTTATAACACGCGTTTCAGAAATTTGTCCACACCCTAACAAAAAAGCAGAGAGCAAGCAAGTCCATATTATAGTAAAAAAGTGTTTCATCTATTTGTATGCTTACAGATTTTATAATTTCACAACTGAGTTCACCAAGCACTAAAATTTATTTCTATAGCTTCAATACCTTTTCCAAGCAATGAAGCCAAATGCCTTAAGTGCTAGCAATACTATAAATATTTAACTTGAAGTAATATAAATTATCGACCATTTACTATCGATTATGACCGATATACAAGGAATTATAAGCTTATACTCATTTACGTCCGAGGTTAGGTATTCTGTTTGGTCTTTTTAAGGGGCACTGAATAATAATGATGCTCACACCTCTAACTTTTGTCCACCATTAAACAATGGTTATTTTTAATTCTAAGATTAACAGATAGCTTTTCCTTTGATGCGGTTTAATAAAGTCATGTTAGACTCGAAGCTATAGTTCCAACAGAGAATGAAAAATCATAACTGTTTTGATTTAATATCTTTTAACCTTCAACAAGCTTGTAAATGATTTTAAGATAGCCCATTTATTCATTTTCAGATACGCGTTTTAGATGAATCATTATTTAAACTGTATTATCCGTATTCTAAAAGGCTATAAACACCTTTCTTTTTTATCTGTATAATTATCAGTTTCTAGTAATTTAAAGCTCTTAAATCTGATGTATTCCTTTTGTGCGGATTAAGGTGAGTATATTTCGTAAAATAAAACTCGGGCGATTCTATACTAACAAAAATAGACGATTGAAAAATTCCTACTCGACTCGTACCATTTAATCTATTTTTGCAATAGATATAAATTGCAATAACATTGCTTAAATAAACGGATATATTCTTCCGCTATACTTCCCGAAAAAAAAATAAGCTTAAAAACAGATTGAATAATTTTGAAACTGCTAATCTCGGAGAAATATTAGCTCTTTAGGTATAATCGCCTTTCACATATAAATGTTCTTTTCCCTAACGCATTCCACCTCTGAATTAAGAACTCCACTGTTCTCCGTTTTCATCATTTAAATTGAATCTAAATCGCCCCAAACAGGCTGTGGCTAGATTCTATAACAACTTAAGCGGAGCAATGAGATAGAAAATCTAAAAACACCCCAATAGTAGACATAAAAAAAGCTTGAGGCGAACCTCAAGCTTTAATTTTATAGACCGTAATCACGGTATAATGTAATTAGGAATTATTTATAATACAATGGATCTGCTCCAATGGTTCCTTCTAATCCTTTTAAATATTCATCTGTATTTGCTTCGTTATACAAATCTTTAACTTTTTGTAAACGTCCGTTTAAATCCATTTCTTCTACCTGTTGCGTGTTGCCTGGGTTAGATATAAATGTTTCTAAATAATTAATTTGTTTAGTGTAGAAAGCGATGTCTTTTTGTTGTTTTAATTTTAAACGCTCTTTATACCATTCACTATTAATTATATATTCTCTAGTAAAATATCCTCTCAATTCTGGATCGCTCATTTCTTTACCTTCGTAATGTCCGTAAGCCATCATATGTAAAAGAATTTTTAATGGTGGTACTGCAGCTTCAATACTTCCATCTTCAAAATATCTTAAAGCTACTTTTTGTTGCGCTTCTACAATATTGTTAATTCCATCTACATAGTCTTCCATACCTTGCAATTCTGGTTTAAGCATTTTTTCGTTAAACACAGCATTAGGTTCATCGAAAATACGGTTTAAACATCTTAAAGAGAATTGTTTTGTAATACGGTATCCTAATCTACTTGCTAAAATTTTCTTTCCGTTGTATTCGAAATCGTCTATTTTTTCTAGAGCTCCATCTTTAATTAAGAAATTAGGATCTCTATCTTGAGGCTCTAAACGCGCCCAGATTTCTGGTATTAAAATACTAATATCGTGATCTACTTTATTTTCTCCACCAACATAACCAGCAGCGGTACTAAACGCATTAGATTCTGTTAAGATGTGAGACAATAAGGCATTGTTTAAATCTGTTGTAGGCGTTAACATATTAAAAGGTCCTTTTGTTAAGGCGCCTTCAGATCCAGCTCCTGTTGTAGATGGCGATTTACCTGTAAGACTACAAATAAAGTCCATAAACATTTCTGGAGTTTCCTGATAATGGATTGGGTTATATACTGCTAACGGACGAATTCCTGCTTTTGTATCGGCTGGATTATTACGTCTTCCTGGCAATACAGCATTTACAACATCGATAACTGCTTCTTCAGAGTCTACTTTTCTGAATAATCGCATACCAACTTCTGCTAAATAACTAGCTTCAGATTCTTCTAAGAAAATGTTTTTCTCTAAATAACGCGGATTCTTAGTTGGCTCACCATTAACAATTCTTGTATGTGATGGTAACGCGAAGTATTCTTCGTCTTTAGGGCTATTAACAACACTTTCGATTAAATCTTTAACCGGTTGTGTATATTTATCGTAGTTAATGGTGTCCTCATAAATTTCAATAGCATCCTTTTTAGTCAGCATTTCGTAATTTGTAAGGAATACATTATCTCCAACAATATCACGTTCTGCACCTTTGTCGTATCCTCTAATAATAGCTTCGTCTGGTCTCTGGAATAAATGCGCTTCGCAATTCGCTACCACTTTTAAACTCTTATTAGTATACTGTGGGTTTAGGTTTTTAAACTTGTTTCTAGGCAGGGTTATAGACGCTGAGATATCGTCTTCCATCTGAATTTTTAGACTCGCAGAGAAATCTGATCTTAATTTGTTTAATAACCAGTTTCCATCTTGATTAAAACCAATACGCACATAACTACCAACCACTGGATTATCTAAATATTTAAGTCCTGTTCCTTTTTGTCCGTTTACAATATCTACAGACACACAATCTTTCCAATTTAAGGCATCGTGATCTTGTCTATACAAACGTTTAACAAACAATACTAAAGATCTAATGTGTACTGGTATGCTAGATACAAACTCGTTATACTCGTCTGTAAACACATCTAAAGGTTGTAATAATCGTACAGCAGACCCTAATGTTCTTTTAGAACTTAAAAATGGTTCTGATGGTGGTAACGTTGGATCGTAATTTCTCCATCTTTTAGAGTAATCGTACTCTATAATTTCGTCTGCTTTTTTAAAGTCTTCATCTATATCTATAATATTGAAATTACTATAAGTAATTGCATTTTTCATAGATTTAGAAATCTCTGACTTTCCTCCACCAGACACCGTACATGGTTTATGGCAGAATACGCCTTCTGGAGCTGTATTTACTATACGCCATAACGAAATAGCATCATGTTTTTCCAGTTTAAATTTATTACCAGACGGATGCACATATGTTTTATGCGGATTCAATAAGATACGTTGATCTTTTCCATTATATGTCCAAGTAACATCGTTTGTATTTGTATTTATGTATGCATTTTCAGGCACGTATACAATGTTTGGATATTTCTTATCTATGGCATAATGTCCCTCTTTAACATCAATTCTATCTCCTAAAAGCGCTTTTACATCTTCAAAAGTATATTTATTTCCATATTTTCTATTCCAACCAGCACCATTAACAATATCTCCCATTACACCTCTTGGGTAAGCCACGGCTCCTCCAGAGTGTTCTTCTTCCACTAAACCAAATAAGTTAGCTGAATAACTAATTTGAGTTTTAATTTCTTTTTTAGAGTATCCAAAATAGTTATCGGCAATAAGCGTTACCACTACACCTCTATCGTCTCTACATGTTAATTTAAATGCACCACCATCATTATACAGCTCGTCCGCATCTTTCCAGCACATACCATCTGTTCTTTGACGTTCTGTTGCATCGTCGTAGTGTGGTAAACCAACATCTTTTTTCTTAAGTAATTTTAATTGAGGCGCAAGAATAATACAACCCGTATGTCCAGTCCAGTGTTCTGTATCTAAAGCGGCATCGTTTTGTACCAGCGAAGGATCTCCGGCATTACCAAAAATAGCTTCAACGAAATCTAAATTACTAACTAAACTACCTGGAGCAAAGAAACGCACTTCTAAACTTTTCTTAGTAGTCACTCCTTTTACTTCTGGGCAAACCATAGGACGCATTAACATAGAGACCATAACCTCAGCTTTTTGTTCTTGCTTAGATGTAAATGGTAATGTTTTTAATTCTGCAGACGGCCTAAGCGCTTCCGCTAGTAAATGTGCGAAAGTAATTTTAGGTACTTCAAACTTATCTAAAGGCACTGGTAAAGGTCCTTCTACAATATGAAATGTTCCTTTTGTTGTTCTTTTATCATGAATAGGATTGTTTAATACCCCTTGTCTAACTCTGTAAGATGTAACATCTTCACTTACAAACTTATCACCATTAGGAGGTAAACTTACCTCGCGGGCATGTCCTGCTTGGTTTAATACTAGGGTATCATTAGGAATTCTTAAAGGCTCATCAAAAGTAATGTCTTTTAAATAATCTTCTATAAACGATTGTATTCTATGATCTACAGGGGCTAAATGGTCTGATAGTATCCTAGATTTTTCACGAAAACTTTTAATTAATCCGTTGGTTAATTTTTGAAAATTCGGATTACTAAATGCAATTTCCGCATTTTCGTCGTCGTGATAAATAGGTTGTCCTAAAGCCGCCAACTGTAGGTTGATGTATCGTATAGTGTCTTTTCTACTTCGAATTACAGCCTCATTATTCGCATTTGTCTCTCTACTCATGTTATTTGTAAATTTAAAATCGATAATACTTTTTAATACATAATGAGTCTCGTCACAATAAATTTTAGCGGTGATTTTAAATACTAAATTGGGCTAAATCTTTGTGATGAATTTCATATTAATATTAAAGTTAAATGGAATTTTTAAATAGAATTTTTGAAGTCATTTATAGTATGCATTTCTAAATGATGCTTTCGCTAAAACTATCGTTTTTATTCTACGTAAATTTAGTTAATAACGAAGAAAAAAACTAATAAGTTTAAGGAATAATCTCTTGTAAAACGGCTAAATACAAACAACTAGAGTTAAATAGAATAATTATAAATAAGATTTAAAGGTAGAAAAAACTTTCAAACGTTTTCGCCATAAAATACAAAAACACAACCTAAAATTGCTTTAAATAAACATGATCTTAATATTAATTTTGATGTCTAAAATAGACTTTAATAATTGAAAAAATCGCACTCCTACAACTATAGAATTTAGGCCGTTTTTATTCTTTAATAATTAAAACGTTTTAATCTAGAATTGGTGCTTATTATAAAGTGTAGAAAACAAAAAAAGCTTCCGATTTCTCGAAAGCTTTTTTGTGATGGCAGAAGGATTCGAACCTTCGACCGCCTGCTTAGAAGGCAGGTGCTCTATCCAACTGAGCTATGCCACCATTCACGAACAACATGTGTTCTGAAAAGTACTTTTTTCGAAATATATAATTCCTAAAAAGCTGTGCAAATATAAGTAGCTTTAACAAACTACACAACTTAAAATGTGATAAATTTAAAAAAAATAGCAATCTTTTTTTTAACCGATTGTTATTCAATTATTTCGTGAATATATTGATATAAAATCAGAATAACTCGTACGATTTAAAATGCATCTGAACAAAAAAGGACCGTCTTTACAGACAGTCCTTTTAAATTGTTTTGTTATAAATAACGAATTATTTTCTAACAGCTTTTACGATAGCTAAAGCATTTTTTACATCTTGCTCTAATTTCGCGTAATCTTTATTAGCAATAATATCTTTAGAGATTAATTGAGATCCCATTCCAACACAAGTTACACCAGCATCAAACCATCCTTTTAAGTTTTCCTCTGTTGGAGAAACACCACCAGTTGGCATAACACTTGTCCAAGGTTGTGGGCCTTTAATTCCTTTTACAAATTGAGGTCCGTAGATATCACCAGGGAATAATTTTACGATTTCACATCCTAATTCTTCTGCTCTAGTAATTTCTGTTAAAGTACCACATCCAGGAGACCATAATACTTTTTTACGGTTACAAGCAATTGCGATATCTTCTCTTAAAACTGGAGTTACAATAAAGTTTGCACCTAATGCCATGTATAAAGAAGCTGCAGCACCGTCTGTAACAGAACCAACACCCATAATCATACCCGGTAATTCTTTAATAGCATATTTAGTTAACTCTCCAAAAACTTCGTGAGCGAAATCTCCACGAGCTGTGAATTCCATTAATCTTGCTCCACCATCGTAACAAGCTTTTAAAACTTTTTTACTTAACTCAATATCGTTGTGAAAAAATAAAGGAATCATTCCTGTATCTTTCATTGCTTGAGCCACTTCTAATCTTGAAAATTGTGCCATTTTGTTATGTTTTAATTTTTAATTCCAGTTTAAGATTTTCTTGAAATCGTATGCTTCTGGATTTGGTAAATATTGTTTTGCTTTTTCGTAATCTTTCTCTTTAATGTAGAATAGATTGTCTATAAAAAGCTGTGCCATATCTGAATTGATATCGACTAGTCTTGGTGGTATTTTTCCGTTTTCATCTTCAAAGTCCTTTAAATACAATGGTGTAATATCACCTCTTGAATTTGCGCTAACGATACAACCAGAAATACCTTGATCGAATAATTTTTTAACCCCTATTCCTAATAAAGAACACAGTGTTAAATCGAATGCTATGGGGTTACAACATCTTAACTCGTAACCAAGCTCTACTGGTCTTGATTTTACTACTAAACCAATCTCTTTTAACTTCACTTGTAACAGATAGTTAAAGATATGTGATTTACTCACATTCCCTAATTCGGGATGACCGTGATCGTCGTAAGTAAAATTAATTCCAGAGTTTATAATTTCTTCTTCATCCATAAAATGGAACACGCCTTCACTCACTAAAGCCACACCATATTCAACACCTTCTAGCTTACATTTCACTATAGAAGACACTATCATATTAATAAGCTTCTCGAACGTAATCTTTGTTTTGTTAAACATTTCAGGAATAATCATCATTTGAAAATGACATGCCGATGCTATTCCAAAAGCTAAATGTCCAGCAGAACGTCCCATAGCAGACATCACGAACCAGTTTTCACTCGTTCTCGCATCTTCGTATACCGTATTCCCTATTCTAACGCCTTCGTCTTTAGCTGTATGAAATCCGAATGTTGGATTACGATCAGGTAAAGGCAAATCGTTATCTATAGTTTTTGGCACATGTACATGCTTAACATCTAATTGTTCTGTTTGAAGAAATTTAGTTAATCTATTGGCGGTAGACGCGGTATCGTCTCCGCCAATAGTAACTAATAATTTTACATTATTTTTCTTAAAAAAATCTGATTTAAAATCACTGTCTTTTGGTTTAAACCTACTCATAATTAAAGTAGACCCGCCACGACTAAAAATACGATCGGCATGATGAAAGTCGAAAACCTTTACTTCAGGTTCGTCTGAAAGCAATCCTTGATATCCGTGATGCACGCCTATCACCTTATAACCATCTTTCATAAAGGTTTTGGCTACTGTACTAATTACAGTATTTATTCCAGGTGCAGGTCCGCCTCCACAAATAATTGCTATTGATTTTTCCATGTACTAATCGTGTTTGTTTTTAAATGATTTTAAAGTTTGTAGTTATTATCTAGCAACACGACCAGAAGCGTCTCCACCCATAAGTTTGTTAACTTCTGCAACAGTAGCTAAGTTAGCATCACCTTTAATAGTGTGTTTTAAACAAGATGCAGCAACTGCGAAGTCTAATGCATTTTGATCGTTATCTGGGTATGTTAATAATCCGTAGATTAAACCTCCCATGAAAGAATCTCCACCACCTACTCTATCTACGATATCAGTAATTTGGTATTGACGTGTTTCTAACATTTTTGTTCCATCGTATAAAACTCCAGCCCATGTGTTGTGAGATGCAGAGATAGATCCTCTTAAAGTAGTAATTACTTTTTTAGCTTTAGGGAATTTAGCCATCATTTGCTTACAAACAGATAAGAAAGCTTCTGCTTTAACATCGTGACCAGCAGTTTGTACTGCAGCTCCATCAGGCTTAATTCCGAAGTGCATTTCAGCATCTTCTTCGTTTCCTAAAACGATATCACAATAAGATGTTAATTCTGTCATTACAGCTTCTCTGTGCGCGTCGTCACAGTAGTTCCATAATTTAGCACGGTAATTTAAGTCTGTAGAAATTGTAATTCCTTTTTCGCTAGCCGCTTTAACAGCTTCTAAACATACATCTGCAGAACTTTGAGAAATAGCTGGAGTAATACCAGTCC
The DNA here is from genome assembly GCF_056238645.1 of Formosa sp. F44. Next base: position 185,571 of record NZ_JBWDLJ010000001.1, on the reverse strand, counting down.
AGTGAAACCACTCTACACCTTCGAAAACAGCATCCCAATCAATCATTCCTGACTCAATTGTAGACATAGAAGAATACGCTCTATCGTAAACCACTTTACTTCCTCTAGATACAGCTCCAGTTTCTAAGAAATAAATTCCTAAACGCTCGCCACCCCAAACAATTTTATCAACACCAACGCCTCTTTTGCGCATTTCCATCATTGCACATTCCCCAATATCATTCTTCGGTAAACGCGTTACAAAATCACAAGAAATACCATAGTTAGCTAATGATACTGCTACGTTAGATTCTCCACCACCGTAAACAACATCAAAATTGTTAGCTTGAGAAAATCTTAAAAATCCTTGAGGAGCTAATCTTAACATGATTTCTCCAAACGTTACTACTTTACTCATTATTTTAAATTTATATTAATTAAGTTATATTTTACAAGAGGACGTTAAATTCCTCTTTTTCACTTTGTAAGAGTAAAATTATTAAAATATTTTCATCTATGCAAACGTTTGTTCAAATCTTTTAAAACTTCTCAATTTTTTATATTGAAGGAATTGATTTCCATTTACTTTAATATATTAGGTCAAAAATAATATCTTTGCTCAAACGATTGACTTCAATCTCGTTACATATTGAAAAAGAAAACCACCATAAAAGATATTGCTAATGTTTTAAACATTACACCTTCTGCTGTTTCTAGAGCACTACACAACCATCCTAGAATTAGCGAGAAAACTAAAATTGCGGTAAGAAAAGTGGCTGAAGAATTAGAATATCAGCCCAACCATCTAGCCTCTGCATTAAGAAGTGGTAAAAGTAAATTGATAGGTATTATTGTAGCTAAAACTAATAGTTACTTTTTTTCATCTGTCATGGAAAGTATCGAGAAAGAATTAAATAAAGAAGGCTACAACCTTATTATTACCCAATCTAATGAATCTTACGAGAAAGAATGTCGGAATATAGATGCCTTGCTACAGACCCAAGTAGATGGAATTATAGCATCCTTAGCAAACGAAACTGTTAATTTTGATTATTACCATAAAATTAAACAAAATGGTATTCCCTTAGTTTTATTTGATCGTGGTGAAAATGATATTGGTGTAGATTATATAGGAATTGACGATTACGCTAGTAGTAATATTATAGTGAATCATCTGGTTGAACAAGGTTGTAAACGCATTGCTCATATTGCCGGTTACGGACATACTAGAATTTACCAAAATAGAATTCGGGGTTATAAAGACGCCTTAAGAAAACATAAATTGCCAGAAGACGACGCCCTTTTATTAGAATGTAGCTTAACTATAGAAGAAGGCCGTGCTAAAATGGAAGCGCTTTTAAAACTGCCAGAAATACCCGATGCAGTTTACGCCGCTGGAGATTATGCCGCTTTAGGTGCTTTACAAGTAATGCAAGAACATAATATTAAAGTCCCAGAGCAGATTGCTTTAGTAGGGTTTAGCAACGAACCCTTTACATCGCTAGTCACACCGCCAATAACCTCCATTTATCAGCATAATAAAGAGATTGGAAAACTAGTCGCACAACAAGTTTTACTGCGTATAAACGACGAAAACTATAAGCCTGTACTCCATAAATTAATTTTAGAACCTGAATTAATTATTAGAGATTCGTCTCGCGTACTTGACTTTAAGAAGCGGTAGATTTTCTATTCTAAACCTATCCAATCAACAGTGATTAAAGACTAAAACCTTATATTAGTTCTACACTATTACAAGGTTTTTATAAATCGCTATTTAGCCTTTAGTATTCTTTAAGACAACCAAAACAAGACTTACTTACAGTCCATTTCCTTAAAAAAGTCTCATAACACAATCTATTTAATTAGGTTATTAACAATCTATATTCATTTCATCTGCATCTGTCTTTTTAATTGTTAACCTTACTATTAAACCTATTCCTGCTAGAATAAATAAAAAATTAAACACATACCAATTTGTTGTACTATCTGCCAAACTTTCATCTGCTTCAACTAATACGAATTCATTTTCTTCCAATTTCACTTTAGTAGCGAATGCATTAGATTTCTCTAGAGCAAAAATATTTCTGTTTACTCCATTTTTCAAAATCATGAAGGTGTTTTTACTTTTAAAAATATCCTGAAACATGGTATTATTGAGACTAACCGTTTCAAAATTATCAGGGACATCAATCAGATAAACCACTAAGGTTTCATGTCCCAATTTAATTTTGGGATCTTTAAGCACTATCTCTCGATCGTTAATGGTAAGCGTTAGGTTCTTTGCCATTAAGGCAAACACCAAATCTTCAAATTCTTCCGGAGTTGCATAACCATTTGCAGTATATTCCTGATGCACAACACTCTCGAAAGCCGACAGCGCTGCTCTAACCTGAAGTGTCCATTGTCCGTTTTTCCCTTCTACCAAAACGGTACTAGATTGCGATGTGGAGTGTGCTAAAACCACCATGGGTATTAAAAACCATACTAAAACTAATGTTACGCGCATCTTATTTGCCATATTACAATACATAAGCTCCTCTTAAACCGTTAATGAAATTATTATTTCCTGCGTCGTCTACGTGATAGTGGTAGCCACGAGTCTCATCTGAATGTCCGCGTAAATCATCTAAATCTGTAGGCATAGCACCACTCTCGTCTAATAATTCATAAATACCAAACCCATCTAAAGCGTAACCTATTAATGCCGCATGTCCGTCCTCCTGTTCTACTTTAATACTATATCCTGTTGCGGCGTGGTAATGATACCCTTGATGTACATTAATATGACCTCCAGCATCATCAAACGGTGCCAATGTATACGCACTTAAAATATTATTAGTTGGTGCTGGTGCAGAGAATTCGATACCATTTAAAGCAATCCCACGGGTAGAAGGAATACTAACCGATCCAGGACCGCCTCCTCCTTCGGTAGCAAAATAAACCACATCACTTTGATATACTGGTGTTACAGGAATTAACCAGGTTTGAGAAATATCTGTAATATAAGATGGAATACATTCTACACAAAAATTTTCGTATTCTGTTCCTACATCGGGATTCGCGGCATTAATGCAATCTTCTTCAGAATCGGTGACATACACATCGCCATTATCGTCGTACATTAACCAATTATCATCGTTATAAAATGTAGCCATATTCTTTATAAAAGCACCATCTACATCATACACTTCTCCGCCTTCTAACCAGATTCCACCAGCCTCTGCACCATCTTCTATATTACTCGGACACCATGGTCCCATTGCGTGATCGGCAGGTATACTTGTAGACACAATTTGATAACAATCGGAACTCGAACCATCAGATAAGGTACAGGGCACTTTTGTTACTGTAATATTTTGTCCCTCGGTATAAAAATACGAAGGTGTGACATTTACAATGATATTATCATCTTGACTATCGGTTTCAACATCACTGTCACTTTCACTACTTGAGCAAGATGCTAAACTTACAATTCCCATGATTAATAGCGTAGAGGTAAAAACCGCTGATCTTATATTGTTTACTTTCATTACACCTGATGTTTTGTATATAGATTCAAATCTGAGACTTTTTTTGATACCAAATTCAAGTTTTCAGTGAATGAGACAACGCTTTAAGTAAACCCCTGTTTTAATCGGTTAAACCAAATTCTAATTTAAATCCCACTTCACTTTATAACTCTATAAATGCATATCATCGCAAAAGTTTGGTAATGTATATGACTAGTAAAAGCTAGTGGCTCTTAATACAAATAACATCTAAATCCAATCTAAAAGTATTTTTTCAACACAAAGAGACCGTTTAAATTGAATTATTTAAACGGTCTCTTTAACTTGTTAACGATAAATCTTTCGTTACTACGCGTTCTTTAAGTTAGCAACATACACCTTAACGCGAGCTAGAACCCGAGGCGCCATAATAAGTGTTGCAGTCATGGTAGGAATTGCCATTAAGGCAAAAAAGCCATCAATTAAATTAATCATCATACTTAAAGATGTGGTGGCTCCTAAAATAATACTTCCTATATAAAAGTAATTGTAATAATGCTTTTTATCGGCTCCAAACAGAAAAGACATACATTTTGTGCCGTAATAAGCATAAGAAAACAGGGACGATATACTAAACACAAAAATACAAAGCAGTAATAAATATTTTCCTACGCCTGGCATGTCGTGAGCAAAAGCTGAAGCTGTTAAACTCACTCCATTAGCATCGGACGTTTGCCAAACTCCAGTCACCAATATAGCCAAAGCTGTAAGGGTACAAACGACTAAAGTATCTATTGCAGGCCCCAACATAGCAACTAAACCTTCTCGTATGGGTTCTGCTGTTTTGGCGGCGCCGTGAGCCATGGGTGCGGTACCAATTCCCGCTTCGTTGGAAAATGCGCCTCTACGAATTCCTAATAAAATCAATCCGCCTACAGCACCGCCTAAGAAATTATCGCCTTTAAAATTTTGAGCCGTGAACGCATTCGAAAAAATCATGCCCATGTATTTAGGAATCTCCTGAACATTTACAGTAAGAATAAATACTACTAAAATAAAATATAAACCGACCATCGCAGGAACAAGTTTTGAAGCCGTTTTACTAATCCGATCCAAACCTCCTAATATTACAATACTTGTAATTACAACCAAAATAAGTCCAATGATTAAGCTAGATGTAAAACCAACTTCGATATGATTTGGTGCCAATAAAATATCGTTAATCGCTTGCGTTAATTGGTTTACATTAAAGATTGGCAATGCTCCCACCAAACCACAAACACTAAACATAACCGCCAAAGGCTTCCATTTTTTACCTAAACCTTCCACTATAAAATACATTGGACCTCCTTGTAATTGTCCTTCACTATCGTTACCACGATACAAAACAGCAAGCGTAGACGTGAAGAATTTTGTTGCCATTCCTATAATCGCACTCACCCACATCCAAAAGACGGCTCCTGGTCCACCTATTGCAATAGCCACGGCAACACCAGCAATATTTCCCATTCCAACAGTGGCCGACAAAGCGGTTGTCAGCGCTTGAAAATGCGTAATCTCCCCAGGATCATTCGGATTATCGTATTTACCACGTAATACCTGAAATGCATGACCAATAAAACGAAATGGCAAAAATCGAGAATATATTAGTAAGTATAGTCCGCCACCTATTAATAGAATTAATAGTGGTAAACCCCAAACCAGAGCGGCAAATTCCTTTACAGTATTGTTTAAAGTGGCCATAAATTGAAAGCTATATTTTGATAAATATATTCTTTTTTAGGTTGAAAACGCTCTCCATTACCCTAAAAACCTAATCACTTTTTCGATTTTTATAATTAAAACGCGTATTATATTACACTTAATTCAATTTCGCTAAAGTGTGTATTTTGATTTAAAATTGATGTATTTTCGCAACTTTAATAGACCTGTACCTTTGAAAGAAAATAGACTATACTTTTTGGATGCCGTTAGAGCCTTCGCTATATTAATGATGCTTCAAGGTCATTTTATAGATGGCTTATTACACACGTCTTATAAGTCTTCAGAATATGTAGCTTTTACAATCTGGAATGGATTTAGAGGTAATACCGCACCATTATTTTTCACAATTACAGGATTAGTTATCCTTTATTTACTAAAAAAAGCAGAATCTAAAGGCAACGAGAACCTCAGAATTAAAAAGGGTTTTAAACGCGGTGCCTCACTTTTACTAATTGGTTATTCGTTAAGAATTCCCATTTTCTCTTGGTTAGCAGGACATATAGATAGCTATTTTTTGGTTATAGATGTATTACAAATTATTGGAATATCTGTGATTCTTTTAAACGGATGTTATGCCCTATTAAAAAATCAAACCAAATTACTTGCCTTACTTTTAACAATTATTGGCACCCTTGTATTTGCATCCGAACCTGTGTATAGGACCTTAACCTTACCTCAAGTACCCGATATTTTGGTTAATTATATAACAAAAGAAAACGGATCCGTTTTTACGCTTTTACCTTGGTTTGGCTTTGTCGCATTTGGCGCTGTTCTAGGAATTATTTTTCAGAAATTCCAGTACAAACCTCAATTTAAAACCATTGCGATATCAAGTTTTATTTTTGGTGGATTGTTTTTAAATAGTCTGTCTTCTGAAGCTTTTTACTTAATTTATAAAGTAACCCACATTGAACTGTTCTACAATGTTGCCAATTATAATTATCTGTTTATCCGATTAGGAAATGTGCTATTAGTATTTGGTGTTTTTTACGCTTTAGAATCTTATTTAAAACACCCATTAATCTTAAAATTAGGAAACAACACCCTTTCCATTTATGTTGTTCATTTTATAATTCTCTATGGTAGCTACACTGGTTTTGGCCTCTATCGTTACGCACACAACAGTTTAGAACCTTGGTCTGCCGTATTAGGAGCCTTGGCTTTTATGAGCGTAGTTTGTCTGGTTGTGATTTATGAAGACAAAATAAAAGCCTTCCTAAATATAAATATTAGAAAGGCTTGGAGTTTTATAAAATTAAAGTCTATGCACCGTCCAAGATTACATAGAAGCTAAATAGTTTTCTACATTTGTTTTAATACGCTCTTCAATGTTTGTTACGTCTGATTTAACAAATGGTTCTCCCATAATATTCTCGTACAATTCAATATAACGTTCGCTAATGGTTTCAATATAGTCGTCGCTCATAACAGGTAACTCTTGTCCTTCTAAACCTTGAAACCCATTAGTAATTAACCACTGGCGTACAAATTCTTTAGATAACTGCTTCTGCTCTTCACCTTTCTCCTGACGAGTTTCATACCCATCGGCATAAAAATAACGTGAAGAATCTGGCGTATGAATTTCGTCGATTAAGACAATTTTACCTTCTTTAGTTTTACCAAATTCATATTTAGTATCTACAAGAATCAAACCTCTTTCGGCAGCAATTTCTGTCCCACGCTGAAACAATTTACGTGTATAATCTTCTAGTATTAAATAATCTTCTTTAGAAACAATGCCTTTACTAATAATATCTTCTCTCGATATATCTTCGTCATGATCTCCCATTTCGGCTTTAGTCGCAGGCGTAATAATAGGCTCCGGAAACTTATCGTTTTCTTTCATACCTTCTGGCATAGCAACACCACAAAGTACACGCTTACCTAATTTATATTCGCGCGCGGCATGTCCCGACATATAACCACGAATAACCATTTCAACTTTAAAAGGTTCGCATAAATGTCCAACCGCAACATTAGGGTCTGGAGTGGCAATTAACCAATTCGGAACTAAATCTTCTGTCTGTGCCATAAATTTAGTGGCAATCTGATTTAAAATCTGACCTTTAAAAGGAATTCCTTTTGGCATAACAACATCGAATGCACTTAATCTATCTGTGGCAACCATTACCAATAAATCGTCGTTAATATTGTAAACTGCTCTAACTTTTCCTTTATACAAACTTTTTTGTCCTGGAAAATTGAAATTAGTATCTGTAATTGTCATGATTTGTATAATTGCATCTTACTCCTGTTGAGACGCTTTAAATATTAATAAAAATGAAAGGGTAAAAGTAAGGAATTAATCACAAAATATTTTTATCGAAGTTTCGAAAATGATAATTTATTTTAGATCACTTTTTGAATGATGCTCTCTTTTTAAATACCCCTTTTAAGAACATGAATTTAGGAAATCACACTCTACTATATTCAAGTTTAAACCCACTCAGACTTTAGAAGGCTTTATTCATTAGGTTTTTCAACAGCTTCATCTTTAACTTGTACACGTTCCAGGTCGTTTTGCCTCATAAATTCTAATACGGCACGCGCTTCTTCTTCAGTTAAGTTTTGATTAGGCATTCTAGTTAAACAATCGTCAAGCATCATTTTAGCATCGCTATCTTTTTCTAACATTTCGTTTGTATTCGTAATCATATTAAGAATCCATTCTGGTCGTCTCGAATTTGTTATGTTTTCCCAACCTGGCCCAACTAGCCTTTGGTCGGTTAATTTATGGCAAGAAGCACATCGCTTTTCAAAAACAAACTTTCCTTTTTTTGCTAAATCCACATTTATCGTATCCGATAATTGAATCGTTGAAGTTTTCCCTACGCCCTTAGATTTTATTTTATTAACGCGCTCATTAGGTAAATCAGGATGAACAAATTTAGCAGGTTTCTTTTTTTTCACTCCATCCATACAGCTTGTTAACCCCATAAATACGAGAGACATAATACAAAAAAACAACACGTGATTTATTTTCATAAAAAAGTAAGATATTTTAATTGGACTCATTTGGCATCCTGTATCTTAAATATACAAATTTTAATTTTTGAAGCGAGCGAACTTTATATTAAAATTTAACAGTGAATCATGTGTTACTTAGACTTGGCGCGTATTGTGTGGAGGGGTAATGGCATAGTGGTATAGTGGTATAGTGGTATAGTGGTATAGTGGTATAGTGGTAATTTCAAAAATAATTATTACTATACCAAATCCTTACCCCTTATAAGAGTGAGATAAAAAAAAGAGTAGACTTGCGCCTACTCTCTATTTTCAATACTTTTATAAGCTTCAATAACTTTCTTCACCAGTTGGTGTCTAATAACATCTTTTTCGTCCAGATAAACCATACCTACACCTTCTACATTTTTTAGAACCAACAAAGCTTCTTTTAAACCTGAAGTGGTACGTCTCGGTAAATCTACTTGGCCAGGATCTCCAGTCAATAAAAATTTAGCATTCTTTCCCATACGGGTTAAGAACATCTTCATTTGGGCGTGTGTAGTATTCTGACCTTCATCTAAGATTACAAAGGCATTATCTAATGTGCGTCCACGCATAAAGGCCAAAGGCGCAATTTGTATGGTTCCATTTTCGATATACATATTTAATTTTTCAGGCGCGATCATATCTCGTAATGCATCGTAAAGTGGTTGCATATACGGATCTAATTTCTCCTTTAGATCGCCAGGTAGAAAACCTAAATTTTCTCCAGCTTCTACAGCAGGACGTGTTAAAATAATACGTTTAACTTCTTTATTTTTTAACGCCTGTACCGCTAGTGCAACACCAGTATACGTTTTACCCGTTCCCGCAGGACCAATCGCAAATACCATATCGTTATTACGCATGCTTTCTACAAGCTTACGCTGATTTGCAGTTTGGGCGCGAATTAGTTTTCCGCTTGCGCCATGAACTATAACCTCTCCACTTTTCTTAGATGTGGCGTAATCGTCGCTACTCTGACTTGTTAGCACACGCTCGATAGTGTTTTCGTCTAACTTATTATATTTTCCGAAATGATTAAGCAACATGGTTAACCGGCGATCAAATTCTTCTAAGAGATCTTCATCTCCAAAAGCTTTGATTTTATTGCCCCTAGCAACAATTTTTAGTTTGGGGAAATATTTTTTTAGAAGTTCAATATTTACGTTTTGTGCTCCAAAAAATTCTTTTGGAGTAATCTCTTCCAGTTCAATAATTATTTCGTTCAAAAGCTAGTCGATTTAATTAAATTTTTCAGTTAAGTTTTATTAGTTTTGTGCCTCTAACAAATCTAATCAATTTTAGTTCAGATATGTGAAAAACATATCAACAATTCACCTATGGCTATAATAACTTTAACTTCTGATTTTGGTGAAAAAGACCACTTCGCTGGGGCGATAAAGGGCGCTATATATAGTGAATTAAGTGATGTTAGAATTGTTGATATCTCGCATAATGTATCACCATTTAGCATCTCTGAGGCGGCATATATCATCCAAAACGCGTATACTAGTTTTCCAAAGGGCACCATTCATATAATCGGAATTGATGCCGAATTAAATGCAGAAAACAAACACATTGCGGTACTCTTAGATGGCCATTATTTTATCTGTGCCAATAACGGTATTATGAGTATGATTTGTACGGAGATTAATCCGGAGCGTATCGTAGAAATTAATATTCACGAAAAAGTACAGAGTAGCTTTCCGGTTTTAGATGTCTTTGTAAAAGTGGCTTGCCATATTGCACGTGGCGGAACTTTAGATGTTATTGGTAAGCGTATTCAGGATATAAAACCCATACAAAACTTAAAACCTTATATTAACGACGATCAGATGCAGATTATTGGTAGTATTATTTACGTTGATAATTATGGCAATGTAATTACCAATATTAAACGCAATTTTTTTGAAAACATACAAAAGGGACGTGCGTACAAAATATCTGCACGGAATCACTCGTTTAATAAAATATATAATAAATATAGTGACATTGTAGACTTTACTAAACCCGCAGCCGACAGACATACCGAAGGAAAAGGTTTAGTTGTTTTTAATTCGTCTAACTATTTAGAAATTGCTATTTATAAAAGTAACACCACTACCGTTGGAGGAGCGTCTACATTAATGGGATTAAAATTAATGGATACCATAACGGTTAACTTTTATAAAGATTAATTTATGTTTGTTCGTATAGTGAAATTAAGTTTTGAACCTTCTAAAATAGAATCCTTTCTTAGTATTTTTAACTCTAAAAAGGAACAGATTCGTAATTTTGAAGGCTGTACATTTTTAGAGCTATATCGCGATAAAGAACACCAAAATATATTTTTCACATATAGTTATTGGGACAACGAACACGCTTTGCACAATTACAGACATTCCGATTTATTTATTTCGGTTTGGTCTGAAACAAAAAAATTATTTAACGCTAAACCTGAAGCTTGGAGTGTAGATAAACTAGAACGTTTACCGTAAACTAGTCCCTCATTTCAATTTCAAACCATATTACATAACAGATGTTTGCCATATTAAAAAAAGAAATAAATTCGTTTTTTGCTTCGCCAATTGGCTATTTGGTTATTGCCATATTCTTACTCTTAAACGGATTATTTTTATGGTTTTTTAAAGGCGAATTTAATATTATAGATAATGGTTTTGCCGATCTTTCTAGCTTCTTTCTGCTAGCGCCTTGGATTTTAGTCTTTTTAATTCCTGCAGTTACGATGCGTAGTTTTTCGGACGAAAAAAAGCAAGGCACGTTAGAACTACTTCTAACCAAACCCATTTCAAAATTTCAAATTGTTTTGGGCAAATATTTTGGTGCTTTTATATTAATTGTAATCGCCCTATTACCAAGCCTATTATATGTATTTACAGTTTATAAACTAGGAAGTCCCGAAGGTAATTTAGACCTAGGAAGTACCTTGGGCTCATATTTTGGTTTGTTATTTTTAGTGGCCGCATACACGGCTATGGGTATTTTTGCATCGACACTTTCCGAGAATCAAATTGTCACTTTTATAATCGCTGTATTTTTATGCTTCTTTTTCTATATTGGTTTTGAAGGTATTGCAGATGCCATGTCTAACAATTTTATAGATAGCTTAGGGATGAGTTTTCATTTTAAAAGTATGAGCCGAGGGGTTTTAGATACCCGGGATATTATTTATTTTATAAGTGTTTCAGGTTTGTTTTTAGCTCTAACACATTTTAATATTAATACAAAGCAAGCATGATTTTAACCACACCTTTTGTAATTATACTTGTCCTGCTTTTTATTGTTTTATTTATATTTTCGAGAACGATAGATAAACGCATATGGGTAGCCGCACTTATTAGTTTGGTGCTTACACCCATTGTATATTTTTACTTACTATATCCGTTAATTAATATATTTAGCACGTATCACCACGAAAAACAGTTTAAAGCAGAAGTTTGGAAAGAAAAACCGGCATACCGCTTTGAAATGGCTAATGATTTAGAACAATCTGATCTCTTGCTTGGCAAATCAAAATCAGAAATCAAAGCTATTTTAGGAAAACCAGGATGGTTTAGTTGGAATGATACCACCAAGACAAACGATTCTAATTATTGGAATTACAACTTAGGCCTCAAGCCTGGAGCTTTTAATACAAAGCAGGAATGTTTAGAAATTACTTTCGAAGGCGGTAAAGTACGTTTATTAGAACACTATCAATTAGAACTAGAAGATAATGAGTAAGCATCTTAAACATATATTACTAATTGTTATCGGTATTTTGGTTTTAAACGGAATTGGAAATACATTTTATAAACGAGTCGATTTAACCCAAGATCAGCGTTACACGCTAAGTGAAGCCACAAAACATATTGTAGCCGATGTAGAATCTCCTGTTATTATTGATATCTTTTTGGAAGGCGAAGGGTTCCCGTCAGAGTTTAGACGTCTTCAGTCTGAAACCAAACAACTGTTAGAAGAATTTTACGCTCAAAACAGTAATTTTCACTTCAATTTTATAAATCCGTTAGAGGACGAAACCAATCGCGATCAGATTATTCAGCAGTTAAATAATCGAGGTTTAACTCCGATGCAACTTACTGTTCAGGAAAACGGAAAAAGCAGTCAGGAAATTATATTTCCTTGGGCTTTGGCAAGTTATAACGGTGTGACTGTAAAAATTCCATTAGTAAAAAATAAATTAGGCGCCTCGCAACAGGAATTAGTAACTAATTCTGTGCAACATTTAGAGTATGCGTTTGCAGATGGAATAGGAAAATTAGTATACGGAAAAACTAAAAAAATTGCTATTTTAAAAGGCAACGGAGAATTAGAAGATCAGTACTTAGCCGATTTTCTTACCACATTAAAAGACTATTACTACATTGCACCATTTACTTTAGATAGTGTCGCTACACAACCTAAAAACACGCTTAATACATTAAAAGACTACGATTTAATTATTGCCGCTAAACCTACTGAAGCTTTTTCTGAAGCCGAAAAATTGGTTTTAGACCAGTATACTATGAATGGCGGAAAAAGCCTTTGGCTTATTGACGCTGTAGCCATGGAAAAAGATAGTCTGTATAACGAAAGCGGACGCGCAATTGCATTGCCAATAGATTTAAACTTAACCGATTTGTTCTTTAAATACGGTGTGCGTATAAATCCGTATCTGGTGGCTACACCCTACTCTGCCCCGATTACTTTAGCCATGGGAGAAGGTAGTGATTCGCAATTTCAAAATGTGCGTTGGCCCTATTCACCATTAGTAAATACCACGAACACGCATCCGATTGTAAACAACGTAAATCTAATAAAATTCGATTTTGCAAATCCGATAGATACCTTAAAAAACAGTCTTAAAAAGACTATTCTGCTTGAAAGTGCAAAACTGACTAAGTTAGAAGGGACACCTAAAGAGATTCGTTTAGATGTAGTTACTAAAGAACCAAATCCTCAAGAATTTAATAAAGGGAGTCAGCCATTAGCTGTTTTAATTGAAGGCGAATTTACATCGGCCTATAAAAACAGAGTTAAGCCCTTTAAGTTAGAGGCGAATAAAGACGAAGGTGTAACTACAAAAATGATTGTTATTGCAGATGGCGATCTTATTAAAAACGACGTCATTAAAAATATACCTCAAGAATTAGGTTTCGACAGATGGACGGGACAACTTTTCGGAAATAAGGAATTCTTATTAAATTCGGTAAATTACCTCTTAGACGATAATGGACTTATAAACATTCGTTCTAAGGAAATTACAGTTCCATTTTTAGATCATGAAAAAATTTCGGAATCTAAATTAAGCTGGCAATTACTTAACACACTGGTACCATTAGGGTTATTAGGTGTTTTTGGATTTATTTTTAATTACTTACGCAAAAAAAAGTACAGTGCCTAAATGTTAATAAGTTTGTTTCCTAGTTACCCCTATTAAAGATATATTTGTAATTATTAAAATAATCTTATTTAGATACAGATGAAATTTATAGTATCAAGCACCTATTTATTAAAGCAATTACAAGTTCTAGGAGGCGTAATTAACAGTTCGAACACTTTACCTATTTTAGATAATTTTCTTTTTGAATTAAGCAGTTCGCAACTTATTGTTTCTGCTAGTGATTTAGAAACGACTATGTCTTCGACTTTAGAAGTAGAAAGCGATAGTGAAGGTAGTGTAGCTATTCCAGCACGTTTACTTTTAGATACTTTAAAAACGTTTCCAGAGCAACCTTTAACGTTTATTATTGAAGACAATAACACGATTGAAATCAGTTCTAATCACGGTAAATATGCTCTAGCCTATGCTAACGGAAACGAATTTCCTAAAGCTGTATCTCTAGACAAACCAAGTACAACTACTATTGTTGGAGATATTTTAGCAACAGCAATTAGTAAAACCATTTTCGCTGCAGGAAACGACGATTTACGCCCAGTAATGAGTGGTGTCTTTTTTCAATTCTCTACAGAAGGTTTAACGTTTGTTGCAACAGATGCTCACAAATTAGTTAAATATACACGTGAAGATGTTTCGGCTACTGAGGTGGCAGAATTCATTATGCCAAAGAAACCTTTAAATTTATTAAAAGGAATTTTAGCAGGAAGTGAAGATGATGTAATTGTTGAGTATAACGACTCGAATGCAAAATTCACATTTGATAATGTAGAATTAATCTGTCGTTTAATCGATGGAAAATATCCAAATTACGAAGCGGTAATTCCTAAAGAAAATCCAAACAAATTGACCATTGCAAGAAATCAGTTTTTAAGCTCTGTTAAGCGTGTTAGTATTTTCTCGAACAAAACAACACACCAAATCCGATTAAAAATTGCAGGAGCAGAATTAAACATCTCTGCCGAAGATATAGATTACAGTAACAAAGCCGAAGAGCGTTTAACGTGTGATTACCAAGGAGATGATATGCAAATTGGTTTCAACTCTCGTTTTTTAACCGAAATGTTAAACAACTTAAATGCCGACGATGTACAACTAGAAATGAGTTTACCTAATCGTGCTGGTATTTTAACACCAATAGATGGCCTAGACGAAGGTGAACAGGTGACTATGCTTGTTATGCCAGTGATGCTAAACAGTTAATACACTATTTATTTTACAATATTTTAAAGTCATGTAGATTCCTAGAATTTACATGACTTTGTTTTTTCCATCCTTTATATTCTTAATTACAAATGAACTCTGAATGTGAGATACAATCGTCATTTTAGAAAACCGTTTCAATATAAACTCTTGGTATTCATTCATATCCTGCAGTAAAATTTTTAATAATACATCGTAAGTTCCTGCAATATAATTGGCTTCAATAACATCGTCTAAAGTATTTACATAGGTTTCAAAATTACGAAAAGGCTCATCCTGATGCGTTGTTAATGTTACTTGGCAATATACCACCAAGGTTTTACCCAATTTACTATAATCTATAATCGCTGTATAGCCGTTAATTATTCCTGAGGCTTCTAACTTTTTTATGCGCTCGTGTACCGGTGTGATCGATAAATTTACGCCTTCGGCTAGCTGTTTAATAGACTGTTTACTGTCTTTTTGGAGCGCTTCAATAAGCCTATAATCAATGTCGTCTAACTTCATAATGGTAAGAATTTCTAAAAGGTTAATCAATCACAATATTAAAAAGCAATATTTACTACTAAAACTTAATTTTAAAGTATAATTTTTCAAATAAAATAAGCTTAACAATACAAATATATTAAATATTATCTTTGCAGTAGAAATATTTAAGACATGAACACACCAGAAATACAAGCCGTTTACGATAGAATTAAAGCACATTCAAAATCTTTTTTAGGGTATCCTGTAGCTAAAGACTTCTCTTATAGCGATTATGCGCCATTTCTAGATATCTGCATTAATAATGTTGGCGATCCAGAAAGCCCATCTACTTTTGCAATCGATACTAAAGACATCGAGCGCAAGTGTATTTCGTTCTTTGCAGAGATGCTTTCAAGCAACGATAAGGATGTTTGGGGTTATATTACTAATGGTGGTACAGAAGGGAATTTATACGGATTATACGTAGCCAGAGAAAGTTTTCCTAATGCCATGGTGTATTATAGCGAAAGCACACATTATAGTGTTAAAAAGAATTTACACTTATTAAATATTCCTAATATCGTGATTCGCTCTCAGGAAAATGGAGAAATGGACTATGAAGATTTAGAACAAACGATTTCTTATCGTCGTGATAAACCAGCCATTTTCTTTTTGAATATTGGAACAACAATGACTGAAGCTGTTGATAATATAGATGAAATAAAACGCATTATTAAAAAGTACGCGATTAAGGATTATTACATCCATTGCGATGCTGCTTTTTTAGGAACTATTGCGCCTTATATAGATGCGAAACCAAAATTTGATTTTGCAGAGGGTATTGATAGTATTTCAATTTCAGGACATAAATTTATTGGAAGCCCGATTCCTTGTGGTGCTGTTTTAGTAAAGCGACAACACAGAGATCGTATCGCACATTCTGTATCTTATGTAGGGACTATGGACACTACAATAACAGGATCTAGAAATGGATTAACACCTTTATTTATATGGGATTTCATAAAAAAACACGACCATAAAGGATTAAGAGAACGTGTTAAAGCGTGTCAAGATGTTGCCGCTTACACAGAACATAAACTAAACTTATTGGGTATTAAAGCTTGGAGAAACAACGAAGGGTTAACCGTAGTATTCCCAACACCTAGCACGCGTATTTGTAAAAAATATCAGTTAGCATCTCAAGAAGATATCGCACACATTATTTGTATCCCAGGAGTTACATTTAGTCAGATTGATGCCTTTTTAGAAGATTTAAAAACAGAACTTCACGATATTCCTACTCAAGCAGAAGCTGTATTCGGATAGAGTTAAAATTATATTTAAGCATAAAAAACGCCCATTCTCATGGGCGTTTTTCGTTTTTATCTTTAAAAATTTTTAACTAATAAAATGTAAAGATAAAGGATATGTCGACGGTTCTCCGTTACTTACTTTAATGGCATTTAAAATAGGAAAAATTACACTTAAAACACCTAAAATTAGAAACCCTACAAATCCAAGTCCTAATAACAAGATTAACGGTATGCATATAATAAAGTAAATTACTAAACTAATTTGAAAATTGATAATCTTTTTACCTTCTGCATCCATTCCAACCACTTTATCTTTTTGCATCAACCATAAAACTAAAGGAATTATTAAACTTCCAAAGCCCAAGGCTAAAGTTGCTAACTGACTTAAATGCGTAAGAATTAAAAGTTGTTTGTCTTCTCTCATGATATTTTTTATTTCATATATACATATAAGACGACAAACAACTTAATTTGTTACAACACCTTTTTAATGAGGCAACTTATCTCTTAACAAGCCATATATAAATGTTCCAGCAACTGCCGATATTAATACAATAAGAACAGGAATATAACCTGCACCTACCAATACAAAAATAGGTCCTGGACAAGCACCTGCAAGCGCCCAGCCTAATCCGAATATAATACCACCTATTAAATATCTAGAAACCGATTTTTCTTTATCTGCTATAACTATCGGTTCGCCACTAAACGTTTTAATATTGAATCGTTTTATAAGTTGCACAAATAAAATTCCGAATACCAAAGCTGTACCAATTATACCATACATATGGAACGATTCGAACCTAAACATCTCATAAATACGAAACCAAGATGCGGCTTCAGACTTATACATAACCACACCAAAAACTAATCCTAAAAGGATATATAATACTTTTTTCATCTTCTTAAAATATAAATGGGAATAACACATGAACCATAAATAAACCTCCAATAAAGAAGCCTATAACCGCTATTAAAGACGGTAATTGTAAATTACTTAATCCGGAAATAGCATGTCCAGAAGTACAACCACCTGCATACCGTGCCCCAAATCCAATTAAAAGGCCTCCGGAAATTAAAATCAGCCATGTTTTCACCTCCGATAAAGCTTCAATAGAATAAATTTCGTTTGGCAAATAACTGTTCACAGTAGAAAAATTTAAATCTTGTAGTGCCAACTTTGTAGATGCACTAATCTCTGGCATATCGCCACTAGATAAATAATGAGAGGCCACATAACCACCCAGCATAGCACCAATAACTATAAATAAATTCCAACTGTCTTTTTTCCAATTGTAATTAAAAAACGAGCTGTATTTACCGCCCCCACAAATACTGCAAAATGCACGAAGGTTAGAAGACATTCCAAAACCTTTGCCTAAAAGCAAGAGCACGAACATAAATAGTGCAATTAAAAACCCTGAAATAAACCAATGCCACGGTTGAAAAATAAAATCCATATTTAATTATTTATTGATTAAACCGCAAGGAAACTTAATAATCTCCGTTACGAATAGACAAATATAGGCGTAACATAGAGGTTTCATTGTAACATAGGTTACACCTTATTACTAGAATATTTTAAATTATTTCCATTCTCGGTATCGCTAAAAAGCAATAATTCTATTAAATTGCTAACTCGCAAACACATAGATCTGTATGAAAAAATTAATTACCATTCTTAGCCTATTAATTCTGATGGGCTTAGTCGGTGTAATTTACTTAAATTACCCAAAATTAAATTTTATCACTGGATTTGCCTCAAAAAGTGTGTGCTCTTGTACCTTTTTAGCCGACAGATCTTTAGCGTCTATAGAAGCACAAGACAACGACTTCTCTCCTATTAATTTGGCAACAAACACCATAGATTTCAAAACCAAATCTGTAACCTCTACCGTATTCGGATTAAAGCCGAGGACAGCCGTTTACAAAGAAGGATTAGGATGTATTTTAATTCCAGAAGGATTAGACCACACCACGCTAACCGTAAAACCAAACAGAAACAAAACGCCTAAAAATCTACCCTTCCCGTATGGCAATTTGCCTCAGAAAGATACTATATTTTCTAATATTGATTACACTATTTTAGATGAAGCAATAACCAACGCTTTCGACATAAGCGATGAAAAATTAAAGCGCACCCGAGCCGTAGTTGTAGTTTACAAAGACCAAATTATTGCTGAAAAATATGCCG
Source organism: Formosa sp. F44 (assembly GCF_056238645.1). The sequence goes on along the minus strand of NZ_JBWDLJ010000001.1, from coordinate 166,794 downwards.
ACGATTTTAATAAAGACACTAAAATTTTAGGTTGGTCTATGACGAAAAGCATCACCAGTGCAATGGTGGGAATTCTAGAAAAACAAGGTCGCGTGAATACCAATCAATCACATCTGTTCCCTGAATGGGAAAACGACGACAGAGCAAATATTACACTAAATAATCTCTTACAAATGAATAGTGGTTTAGCTTGGGAAGAAGACTACGGAAACATTTCTGATGTGACTAAAATGTTGTTTTTAAAGGCCGATATGCCCAAAATTCCAAGAGAAAAAACATTAGCAGACATACCTGATCAAAGTTGGAATTATTCCTCTGGAACTACAAACCTTATCTCTGGATTTATCAGAAATCAATTTAAAACAGATCAAAATTATTTAGATTTTTGGTACACCGAATTAATAGATAAAATAGGAATGCATTCTATGACTATAGAAACCGATTTAAAAGGTCATTTTGTAGGATCTTCCTACGGTTGGGCCACCGCAAGAGATTGGAGCAAATTCGGGTTATTATACTTACATAATGGTAATTGGAATGGCGAACAAATTTTAACAAAAGACTGGGTAGCCTATACCAAAACCCCAACAAATACATCGGACGGGATTTACGGTGCACAATTTTGGTTAAATGCTGGCGGACGTTATCCAGATGTCCCTAAAGACTTATTTTCTTGTAACGGATACCAAGGTCAGCAAGTAAGTATTATTCCTTCTAAGGACATCGTAATTGTGCGCTTTGGACTAGTAGAAGATCCGCTGTTTAGCTACAACACCTTTCTCTCTGAAATTCTTTCCGCTATAAACTAAAAAACTCCCAACCAAGGTTGAGAGTTTTATATTGTATAAAATTTTATAATTATATGGAAACTACGAATTGTTACGTAAGTCTGCCATTTTAATAGCCGCTACTGCCGCTTCTGTACCTTTATTACCGTGAATACCACCAGAACGATCTATAGACTGTTGTTGATTATTATCGGTTAATACACAGAAAATAACAGGAACATCGTTAATTACGTTCAAGTCTTTAATACCTTGAGTGACACCTTCGCAAACAAAATCGAAATGTTTTGTTTCGCCTTGAATCACACAACCAATTGCTATTACGGCATCTACCATTTGTTCTTGCATTTTTTTACTTCCGTAAATCAATTCAAAACTTCCTGGTACATTCCAACGCTTAATATTACTTGGATCTACACCGTTTTCAATTAGTGCGTTGTAAGCACCATTGTAAAGACCTTCGGTAATGGTATCGTTCCATTCAGAAACAACAATCCCAAACCGAAAGTTGCTCGCGTCTGGGATTGTAGTTTTATCGTATTCTGATAAATTATGATTAGCTGTTGCCATCTTTATTTTATTTGCTTGCTAAAACTTCAGCTTTTCCTATAAAAACATCTACAGTTGTTGCCTCAGTTGAAGACGGATAATCGTTTTTAATTGTTTTAAAATATTTTAAAGCGTCAGAAGCTTTTCCTAATTCTAAAGCAATTAATCCCGCTTTATTTAAATACATTGGTGTTGTAAATTCGTTTGTACGAAGATCAGCCGCTTGCTTGTAATAATCTAAAGCATCCTCTAACTGATTTAATTGTACAAATGCATCTCCAATTGCCCCTTTTGCGATAGGTGCTAAAGCTTCATCTTCACTAGAAAAATCACCTAAATATTCAATCGCTTTACTATAATCTTTTAAATTTAAGTAAGCCATTCCTGCATAATACTCAGCGATATTCGCCGCTGGCGTCCCACTGTGGTTTTCAATGATATCTAACATACCATATTTACCTTCTCCACCATTTAAGGCTAATGTATAAAGAGAATCTTTTTCGGTCCCGTTAACAGCTTGATTAAAGTAAATTTTAGCCTGAGACATATCGTTCATTGCTTCGCTCTCTTTTGGTTGCGCTACAAATTCGTTGTATCCTAAATATCCTAAAACAAGTGCCGCAACTACACCTATTATTACAAAAATATATTTTTGATTGTTAGCTACCCAATCCTCAGTTTTAGAAGCCGTTTCGTCTAACGTGTTAAAAACTTCTGCTGTTGTTGAACTTTCTTCAACGTTTTCAAAATTTTCAATGTCGTTGTCTACTTCTGATTTTTCGGTTGGTTTGTAACCTCTCTTTTTATAAGTTGCCATAAATTCTATATTATTCCGCGCAAAAATAAAATATTTCTGCAGAAATAAAAGGTTATTTATTTGTTATTTTTCAATAATTTGCGAGTCCTTCTAATAGCAGATTTCAAATAAACGCACATTATCTCTTTTATGATTCTAAAATCCTTATCTCTAATTAATTACAAAAATTTTGAAAGTGAATCTTTTGAATTCGACGACAAAATAAATTGCTTTGTGGGACAAAATGGAGTAGGAAAAACGAACATTTTAGACGCAATTTATCATTTATCCTTCGGAAAAAGTTATTTCAACCCCGTTGCATCGCAAAATATTAGACATAATGAAGATTTTTTTGTGGTTCATGGTGATTTTGAAAAACATCATACGCTTGAAAAAATTGTAGTGAGTTTAAAAAGCGGACAGAAAAAAGTAATTAAACGCAATGCAAAAGCCTACGAAAAATTTAGCGACCATATTGGTTTTATACCTTTGGTTATTATTTCGCCTGCAGACCGTGACTTAATTATTGAAGGTAGCGAAACGCGACGAAAATTTTTAGACAGCGTAATCTCCCAGAGTGATAAAAATTATTTAAACGACCTAATTAACTATAATAAAACAGTATCACAGCGTAACGCCTTATTAAAGTATTTTGCACTAAACCACACGTTTAACAAAGACACGTTAGACGTTTATAATGAACAATTAAATGACTTAGGGACACTTATCTTTGAAAAAAGAAAAGCATTTTTAGATGTCTTCGTCCCTATATTTAAATCCCGTCATAAAGTTATTAGTAACAATCAGGAGCCTGTAGAATTAAACTATAAAAGTGATTTGTTCGATGGTGATTTAAAACAACTTTTAGAGCAGAATTTAGCGAAAGATAGAGCTGTACAATACACCTCTACCGGAGTGCATAAAGACGATTTGTTATTTGAAATTGATGGGCATCCGATTAAAAAATTTGGAAGTCAAGGACAACAAAAATCCTTTCTAATCGCCTTAAAACTAGCACAGTTCGATTTTATTAAAGCGCAAAGTGGCGTAAATCCAATTTTACTATTAGATGATATATTCGATAAACTAGACGAACAACGCGTGGGACAAATTATAAAATTAGTAGACGACTCTAATTTTGGTCAGTTATTTATTAGCGACACACATGCAGACCGTACGGAAAATGCTGTAAAACAAGTACATCAATCCTACCAAATTTTTAATATTGGAGCATAAAACCAGATCTTATGAAACAACTTATTGTATTTTTTAGCCTTATTATACTTACGAGCTGTGCTAGCAAACCAGAAATAGAACTTTCAAATTTAAACGGTTATTGGGAAATTGAAGAGGTTATTTTAGCCGACGGCACTTCTCATATATATAAAATAAATGAAACTGTAGATTTTATTGCATTGAATGACAGTCTATTGGGATACAGACAAAAAATGAAAACCGATGCCGACAATACATTTACGCCGGTAACCACGAAGGAACAGTTAAAAGTAATCACCGAAAACGACAGTTTAAAAGTGCATTATCACACCCCATTTTCGGATTGGAAAGAAACCATAATTGAATTAAATAACGATCGTTTTAAAGTCGTTAATCAACATCAAAACGTATATATTTACAAACGTTATATTCCTTTAAATTTATAATTATGGCAAAAAGAAACAACGAAAATCTAAGTATATCAGACGTTTTAAAAGAGTTTGTAGAAACCAATAAGTTAGAAAAAGGTTTGGACAAAGTAAACGTGCGCGAGGCTTGGACATCCCTTATGGGAAATGGCGTTAACAACTACACCACAGAAATAAGTTTAGAACGTGATACCTTATACGTGCAATTAAGCTCTAGCGTGTTACGCGAAGAATTAAGCTACGGAAAAGAAAAAATAATAACAATGATTAATGAGGAATTGGGTAAAGATGTCGTTAAGAAATTAATATTAAGATAAAACCTAAATTCAAGCTTCTATTAGATTGCCTTTGTCTTAAAAAGTAAAGCTTAAAAAGTCTATAATAAGAGGTGCTTGCAAGCAAAAAGACACTATTTATCACGAGATAAACAGTGTCTTTTTTATTTAAAATACAGTCAAATAAAACCGATTTACAACCAATATCTGATTAATTTGGAGGATAGCAAAGTAATATTTTTGATGGTTCTTTAGACACAAACGTAATTTCTGAAATCGCCGCAGAAATAAAAATCTCATCCCCTTGACTAAACGTGTATTCTTTGTCATTACATAGCATTGTACCTTCTCCAGAGTAAATTACTGCTGCATAAAACGTTGAATTACCTTTAATGGTATGCGAGCCATCCAAAAGCAATTCATTCAAACCAAAACATTTGGTATGTTTCTTATTGAATAATGTTCTTAAAGTAAACTCCTTAGAACTGTCAATCACTTCTGGCGTAATTTTCCAAGCCTCTAACGCTTCATCTAATGTATAATTGTCGTAGTGAAAACATTCTAACATTTTCTCTTCACCAACTCCCTGATGAATAAGTTCTGGTCCGATGGTTAAACCATTTGGCGTGGTTTTCTCGACACGCATGGTATAATCTGTAGGCTCCTGAACTTCCATTAAAAAGCATCCACTACCAATGGCATGAGGCACACCGCCATAAATCATAAAGGCATCTCCTGGTTTTACCTCAATTTTATGAATGCAATCTAACATCCCTTGAATATTTTGATTCTCGAAATGCAAACGCCATTCTTCTCGGGTTACATGTTTTTTAAAGCCCATATAAACAACAGGCTTTTCCCCATCGATCTCGCGCGTATTTAATACATACCAAGATTCTGTTTTTCCAAATTCGGAATTAAAAACAGTTCTGGCGTAGTCTTTATCGGGATGCACCTGAACAGTTAAACGTTCCTTAGAATCTAACATTTTAATCAGTACTCCTGTCGTTCCAAATTTATCTGCTAATGCTTTACCTAAATATAACTCTACATTAGAGTTGATTAATTCCTTTAAAGCAATGGTTCCATCTTCGGTTTCTATAAGCGATAAACCTTCGTCTTCTGGCCTATTATTTCCACGCGCTGTAACGGTAGACATAATCCATTCTTCTGGCATTGCACCATCTACTTCTGGAGATGTCTTTTTCCATCTATCAATTAAAGCACCACCTTCATACGTTCTCCAAACTCTATTCTGAAGTTGTTTTAAAGGTATATGTGCGTATTTTTCTAAATCTTTATTCATGTTCTCGTGATTTTCTTATTCGTATGCTTGTCCTGTAGAAGGTGCGTTTTAAACTAAAATTACACCCGTCACTTTACAAATTAAATGCCTGTTTTAATAAAAACTAAAAAGCCATTAAGCGCTACGTACAACATATAAAAGTTAAAAATTAATGTAGCTCCTAAAGCGATATTTATCCACAGACTGGTTTTATAGGTTTTCATGACGTCTTTTCTATTTAATAAGATTATTAAAAACAATGTTATTAACGGCATAATAAACGGACTTAAAGCTTGAGAGGCAATTAAAATCCAAACGGGTTTTCCTCCAAAAAATGGTACAATAATACCGGTTAAAGCGACTAACACCACTAAAAATTTAAACAGTGGTTTTTTCATATCGCGCTCGGTATTCGTATAATCTGCAATTAACCAAGGAAATAATAAAAGGTTCGGGAATATTGACGATAATCCTGCTCCAATTATTCCTAAAGTAAATAATGTTAAAGCAAAATCTCCAGCCCATGGTCCTAAAGCACTCATCATATCTGTAGCATCTACAACTTTAATACCTTGAAAGTATAAGGTTCCTGTAGCACTAATCATTATGGCCAAACTAATTAAAAATGTTAAAACCATAGACGACATTGCATCTCTATTTTCTGTTTTTAAATGCTCAATTCCCCATTTTTGTTCTTGCACCAAAATACTTCGAGACGCCAAACACACACCTGCCATTGTGGTTCCCACAATTCCAGCAATTACAAGTCCAGAGTTATCACCTTGCGGTAATTCTGGAAAAAAATCACCTAAATTAGTTCCCGTTTCTTTAACCACCATAATACTCGTTGCAATAAAAGAAAGGGCCATAAAACCTACCATCGCGCTCATGGCTTTAATAAAATTTTCATGCTTTCCAGTCCAAAACAAAGCAACTAAAAGGCATGTAAAGAAAATAGCGACTATTGGCGCGTTAAGAAATGAAATCGAAGTTCTTACCGAAATCCATTCCATGGCGACTTCTGCCACAACGCCCATAACTCCAATAACGGAGGATACAATAGAGACCAACAAGGCGGTAATTATAAAAATTGTTACAGGTTTCCCAAAAGCCTCTTTAAAATTATACATTAATGTATTTCCAGAGACAATGGTTAATTTACTAATTGAAACAAGTAAAAAATAGGTAAAAAAACAAGAAAGCAGTAAGGCCCAAGACAGGCTTAATCCGTAATTCGCTCCGGAAACAACCATAGAGGTTACACTTCCCGTACCTACAACATAACCTATTATAAAAAAGGCAGGGCCGAAATTTTTTAATCCTTTTTGAAACCTACCTAAGAGGGATACTTTTTCTGTTGACATATAATTTGGTTATTTTTAATTTTAGAATGTTTGTTTGGAACAATTATAATTTGCTATATCACTAAACGTCAACCGTATAAAACCCAAATTTAAAACGTCCTAATACTCGGACTATTTGAGGCAAGAATTACGCGATCTTTTGAATATTTTTTTAGCAAAAAGAAGTCATAATGAACCTCTCAAATTTAGGAAATAAATCACAAAAAGAGACTATAGAATATGCTAAAGGCATCATAAAATAAGGGATTTATTGAGGGTTTAGAAGAGTGCAACATAAAAAAAGGGAAACCTTATAAAATTAAGTTTCCCTTTGTTATTATTTTTCAAAATTATCACAGAATGCAATCAGCATTTCAAAATGCACTTTCATGACTTTTACCGCGAGTTCGGTGTCTTGAATTTTAATGGCGTGATAAATTGCTTCGTGATTCTGCAATTCTTTAAGACGCTCGTCTGCACCACAAACGCGCGTATCTTCTAAAACAGAAATAATTTTAGGTGTTATTTGAAGCATTAAAGCATTAATTGTACTATTACCGCTAGCTTTTGCAATAGCTAAATGAAATAGTAAATCTTCTTCTAAAGCATCTTCGCGATTTAAAACTTTAACTTTATAATTATTAAGCGCTGTTTCTATATTCTCTAAATCTTCTTCGGTTCTTCGAATGGTAGCTAAACATGCTGTTTTAGTTTCCAACATTAAGCGCGTTTCTACTAGAGATTTAAAATCTTGTTTATCTAATGCAATAATATCTTCAATAATACCATTTAAGGCCGTTATACCAATATTTTCTACAAATGTTCCAGATTGTGGTACTGATTTTAGAACTCCGTAGAATTCTAATTTTTCTATAGCCTCACCAACATGCCGTCTACTAACATTAAATTTCTCTGATAATACACGTTGTGAAGGTAATTTATCTCCTAATTCTAGATTTTTTAAGTTGATAAAATCTTTAATTTGGGATATAATAATATTTTGAATTTCTGTGTTATCTTTTATTTTGGCTGTTTCATATTTCATTATAATGAGTCTGACTAATTAAATATTTAATCATGGTTTTTAGATTAGTTCGTTTGATAAAAAAATAAATAGAAGTAAAATAAACCGTTAGAACTACAATTTTACAAGGTTTAATTCTAAAAAAAATACTGGCCTAAAACCTTAGACCAGTATTTAATAAAACTAATTTAAATTATATCTAATGTTTAAATTCTATGTCTAATATCGTTGATATAATTAGTATCCAGGATTTTGAACTAAGTTTGGATTTATTATAATCTCATCAAAAGGGATTGGTAATAAAGCATCACGACTAGCGTCGAAAGACTTAGGTCCAGGTCCAACTCCAGATTCTGTAGAAACTTCAGACTCTAAACCGTTAGGTCCGAATACATCGTAAGGTGCATTCCACATTTCTCTTCTTGTAATATCGTACCATCTCTTGAATTCGAAAGCAAGTTCTAATCTACGTTCTTCTAAAACGATAAATCTAAATTCCTCTTTAGACGTTCCAGAAACATCTGCAGGAGATGCACTAGCAACAAAACCATTTGTCACTCCACCTCTTCTTGCTCTTTCTCTTACTCTGTTTAATAAATCTTCTGCTTCAGTAGTTTGTCCAAGTTCGTTGGCCGCTTCTGCAGCGATTAAAATAACTTCGGCATAACGCATTAAACAGTAGTTTGATTGTGCCCCTCTACCATTTGTTTCAGATACTGGTGCTTTACTTGCCATACGTGTATATTTTGCAATATGCGGACGGTTAACACTTAAAGATGCACCTGATTCTACGTAGTTTGTATACGGAATACGAGTTCCTCCTGTTCCATCAGGGTTTGCATTAAGAACCATAGTATCATCAAAAGAAACTGCTCTTCTGTAATCATTCTCATCCCAAGTTGTATATACTTTAAGTGCAGGAACCTGAACAGACCAACCTGCTTCAGAAATTTCTGGTAAGTATTGCGAATCTGATCTACTACCCGTCATTGGTTCTTGGTAATTTCTACCTTGGTCACCATTTGTAATACCTGTAAAATCTAATACAAATATTGGCTCTAAAGAATTGTCTATTTTAACAGCATCGTATAAATCTTGGAAATCTGGTTCTAACCCTAAGTTATAAGTTCCTTCATTATTGATAACATCTTTAGCTTCGTCGTAAGCTAATTGCCAATTCTCTAATGTTAAATGCACTGATGCTAAATACGCACCCGCTGCAGATTTAGCAGGTAAAGCTCTTGTAGGTTGTGTATTTGGTAACCATTCTTTAGCGTATTCGAAATCTGCAATGATGCTTTCATAAACATCGGCTGCAGGAGTTCTAGGAGCAGTTACAGCGTCTATTGTGGCTGTATTCTCGTCGATATAAGGAATGTCTCCAAATAATCTTACTAAGTGGTAGTAAGCAAATCCTCTAGCAAAACGTGCTCTAGCAATAACTTCGTTTTTCGTATTATCATCTACTTCTGAAAGACCAGCACCATATCTAATTCCATCATTTGCAGAACGAATAATTTGGTACACTTTTGGCCAGAAACCATTGTTACCCATAATTAAAGCGTTGTTAGAAGATACAGTAAAGTTATCCATATCTGTTCTTTCCGCATTTCCTGTTCTACCAATAGCGGTCATATCACTTCTAAATTCAAGTGCCTGAGCCATTTCTCTTGATAAAAAGTTTCTATGATGCATATGTGTGTAAGCTCCAGAAACAAATCCTTCTACCTGAGATAACGTTGGATTAGCTAAAAATTCATCAGGTTGCAATTCTGTAATTGGATTCTCCTCTAAATCGGAACATCCTAATATTGATAGCCCTAATAAGACTACTATAAACTTATATGTTTTCATATTTGTTTTTTTTTAAAATTTTAAATTAAGACTTAAACTAAAAGATCTAATTGTTGGATAGTTACCAAAGTCATGACCTTGAACTGCATTAGTTGTAGCAGTTGTACTACCTCCAAAGTAACTTGCTTCTGGATCTAAACCAGAGTACTTAGTAAAAGTTAATAAGTTTTGCCCACTAACAGCTAATCTTAAGTTATCCATCCCGATTTTTTCAACTATATCTTGTGGGAAAGTATACCCGATAGATAAGTTTTTTAATCTTACATAACTTCCGTCTTCAACGAAACGAGAAGAAATTTCTCTATCTCTTGTTTTGTTAGAAGGTAAGTTAGATGAAGTATTTTCTGGTGTCCATGCATTTAACACATCTGTAAGTGCATTAGAATCTCCATTATATAATTGAACATTTGTAAGGTTTAAGATTTCTCCTCCGTAAGACCCTTGGAAGAAGATATTTAGATCTATGTTTTTATATCTAAATGTGTTTGTAAATCCGAAGTTCCAATCTGGATTAGGATCTCCAATAATTTGCTCATCATTAGTATCGATAATACCATCTCCATTAATATCTTGGAATAATGGATCTCCTGCTGCCTGGTAAGAACCTTTTAAAGCAGAACCTTCTGGCACATCTCCTCCTTGATAAACTCCAGTGTATTCATGTCCCCAGAACATTCCAACAGGCTCACCTTCTCTTAAGATGTACGTGTCTTTACCTGAAAAGTATCCAGGAGCTGCTCCATCAATAATATCTGCACCGTTAAATAAGCTTATCACTTCTGTCTTGTTAGTAGACCAGTTAAAATCTGTGCTCCAAGTAAAGTCGTCTGTAACTATGTTTCTTGTACTTAACACAACTTCAAAACCTCTGTTGTTAATTTCCCCAACATTTTGGAATACTCTTAAGTTAGTTGCTCCTGTGTAAGAAGGAATAGTCGATACTTCTAATAATAGATCTTTAGTATCTATATTATAGTAGTCGAAAGAGAAATTAATTCTATTGTTATACATACCTAAATCTAAACCAATGTTTGTTTGGTAAGATGTTTCCCATACTAAATCTGGGTTAGCTTCTTGAGACACTGAAAATGAAGGTGCCGCATCTACTTCTGTTCCTTCAGTAATTGCTAATAAAGATAATGACTGATAAGGAGAAATTGCTTGGTTACCAGTTAAACCATAACTCGCTCTTAATTTAAGACTAGAAATTGAGTTACTATCTTTTAAGAAGTTTTCGTTAGAGATTTTCCAACCTAAAGCTCCAGAAGGGAATATTGCATATTTATTATTTTCGGCAAAGTTTGAAGCTCCGTCACGTCTTACTGTAGCTGTAACTAAATACTTATCGTCCCAGTCGTAGTTTAATCTACCAAATTGTGATTGAATTTCAGACTCGGACCATGAAGATGTGATTTTTCTATTTTGAATCGTACCTGCACCTAAATTATACCAAAGGAAATCGTCTGATAATAAATCTTGCGTACTTGCAGAGAATCTTTCGTTAGTTACTTTTTGGTAAGAATAACCTGCTAATGCAGATAATTGTCCTTTTCCAATTTCAAGATTATAAGATAAGTAGTTTTCACTTAAAATATTTGTTCTTTTTAAAGTTGCAATACTTGCTCCTCCAGTAGATAATTGGAACGTTTGAGGTTTAAAGTACCCTACATTTTCGTTTGTTGTACTAAAACCAAAAGTAGATTTAAAATTTAAATTTTCTAAGATATCGTAACTTGCATATAAGTTAGATCTAAAAGCATCAGACTTCGTTTCGTTTACAATTTTATTAGCAACTGCCCATGGGTTTTCAATACCATCTCCTACAGAGTTTTGTGTAAAGTTACCGTTAGCATCGTATATCCCTCTATCTGGCGTAAATCTCATGGCAAGCGACACAACGTCGTCTCCACCTCCATTTACACTAGCAATAGCATCTTCTCCTGAAGATTGTGTAGAGATACCATCTTTAGTACTTCTGTTTCCAAAAAGGTTCATTCCTAAAGTTAACTTATCAGTAATTTTTGCATCTACGTTAGATAAGAATGTGAATTTTTCGAATCCAGAGTTAACAATAATACCATCTTGAGTAAAGTAGTTTACAGAAGAGTAAAAGTTGATTTTTTCACTACCACCAGAAAATGAAGCCTGACTGTTAGAGATATTACCAGTTGTGTAAATTTCATCTTGCCAATCTGTGTTTTCAGTACCTTGAACATATCCAGGGTTGAAAGATTGTTGGTATTGAGCAAATTGATCTGCATCTAATAAATCTAATCTATTAGATGTGTTCTGAATAGAATATGTTGTATTAACTTCTACATTTAATCTACCAGATTTACCTTTTTTAGTAGTTACCAAAATAACCCCTCCAGAACCTCTAGATCCGTAGATAGCTGTTGCAGATGCATCCTTTAAAACTTCCATAGAAGCGATATCGTCTGCTTGCGGCATAGAAGCCCCAACAAAACCATCTACTACTATAAGAGGATCACTACTAGCACCGATAGAAGAATTACCCCTAACTTTAATAGCAATAGGAGCTCCTGGCTCACCTCCGTTATTAGACTGTACAACAACACCTGCTGCACGTCCTTGAAGTGCTTGTTCTGCATTAGACGTTGGATATGCTGTTAATTCGTCTGTTTTAACTGAAGATACAGACCCTGTGATATCACTCTTTTTACGAGTACCATACCCAACAACAACAACTTCGTCAAGTTCACTTGCATCTTCTTGCAATACTACGTTAAGATTTGTTTGATTAGTAATTTTAACAGATTGTGTAACATAACCTAAATAAGAAAATTGTAAAATATCACCGGATTTTACAGATAATTCAAAATTCCCATCAAAGTCGGTAGCGGCTCCTGTAGTAGTACCCTCTACGACAACGTTAACGCCTGGGACGGGCATGTTTCCAGAATCAGTTACAGTACCGGATAACTGATATCCGTCCTGTGCAAATAATGATAGATTGAAAATCAATCCCAACATTAAAATTAGTTTAGTTCTTAATTTCATTTGTAATTTGTTTTGGTTAATAAATAAATTATTAAATTTTGGTTTACCAAACTGGCTATTTACACTGGTTTACCAGTTTGACAGTGCTAATATATGTTATTAAAATGTTAAATGCACGAAAAATTGTCGAAATAATAAAAATTATTAAAAAAAATAATTGAATCGATAATTAAACAGCGTAATAATTACCATAATACACAATACTAAAAACTCACAGCACCTCTAAAACCTCAATAAATACCGAGAACCCTAATAAATCAAACGTTTTCGAGAAGATTTAGAGCCAATAATTTTGCCACATTTTCGGGTAAATTTACTCCTCATTTTAAGTCTAAAAAGAGTCTCTTTTTTCAAGAAAAATAAAACAGATATTTTTTACAAAAAAAGTCAAATTTCGACCTTTATAAACCTAAATATCACGTACATGACTCGTTTTTTTTAAGATAATTAACAATAATGTAGAATTCACTGCAATTTAAATTTGATATAAAAACGGATAAAAACGCTCCAATAATTATCAGGAACGTGCAGTTTAATCTCCAATTGGGTACACTTCAAAATAAAAATCCCCTAACAGATTTATAGTTAAATCTATTAGGGGTTATTAATTAACTGAATGTTTTTAGTTCCTTTATTGTCCAATAAAAAGATATGAAAAAGGAAACCTGAAATCACTACACAAACGAAAGAAGTCTATATTAATTAGGGGATAGCACTTTTGCGCTTATCGTGTATCTATAAATCAAATAATCGTGGTAAAAACATTGAAATTTCTGGGATATAACATACCATCATCAATACAATTATCATGATAACTAAAAATGGAATTAGAGGCTTTATGACTTCAGACACCGATATATTGGCGACTCCACTACCTACAAACAATATCGTTCCTACTGGTGGTGTACATAAACCAATACATAAATTAAGAACCATTACAATTCCAAAATGCACAGGATCCATACCCAATTCCATTACCACAGGTAAAAAAATTGGTGTAAATATTAATACGGCTGGCGTAATGTCCATAAACGTTCCCACAATCAATAAAATAATATTGATTATAAAGAAAATCACAAACGGATTACTAAATTGATTCAGTAAAAAATCACTCATTAAGGCTGGAATACTCTCGAAAGAAAACAACCAAGACATGGCCATAGACGTACAAATTAAGAACATAACAACAGCTGTGGTTTTAGCACTTGTAAGTAATACATCTGGAAAATCCTTAACGCTGATATCTTTATAAGCTAAAGCTAATACAGCAGCGTATAATACGGCAATAACCGAAGCTTCTGTAGCTGTAAAAATTCCCATGACAATACCTCCCACTACCACAACTAATAAGAGTAAACTAAAAAAGGCCTTTTTAAAATAGTTCCAAATATCTCTTAAGGGAGCACGCTCACCTTTTAAAAAATCTTTCTTAATAGCTACGTACGCTATATATCCCATTAAGGCTAAACCTAATAAAATACCTGGCACATATCCGGCTATAAATAAGGCGGCAACAGAGGCAGAACCTCCACTTGCCAAAGCATACACAATTAAAATATTACTTGGCGGAATTAATAATCCCGTAGTTGAAGACGTAATATTTACAGATGCACTAAACGATCTCGGATAACCTTCTTCCTCCATACGATCGGTCATGATACTTCCAATTGCAGAAGTTGCCGCAATTGCCGATCCTGAAATTGCACCAAATAACATCGATGCTAAAACATTTACATAAGCCAAACCTCCTGGGAGACTTGCTACTATGGATTTTGCAAAATTTATTAATCTATTGGCTATACCTCCCCGTTTCATTATTTCTCCAGCGAGTACAAAAAACGGAATGGCCAATAAAGCAAAACTATCAATCCCCGTAATCATACGTTGGGCAATAGTTGTAATACCTGGTAATCTATCTATATTTAAAAGTAGACTTAAAGTTGTCGAAATACCAATACTATACGCTACAGGTACTTTTAACAGTAATAAGGCGAAAAAACTTATAAATAAAACGAGAATACTAATAACTTCTATACTCATAATTAATCGCGAATTTTGTTGGTTAATAATCCTGAAATGTGGTAAACCGAGAACATCATAATAATTAAGCCACTTATGGGTAAAATCATATAGATATATCCTAACGGAATTCTTAATGTTCCTGATAATTGATTTAAATGAAGGGTGATATACACTAAATTAAAACCGCCAATAACCATTACAATGGTAGCAAATAAGAACACTAAAACCTCTATGACTATGGATGCTTTTTTTTGATTTTTAGCCGACCATTTTCTATATAAAAAATCCATAGATAAATGTTCGCGTCGTGCATTTAAATAAGCCGCACCTAGAATGGATAACCATATTAAAGAAAACCTTGCAAACTCTTCTGTAAAAGAAAAAGACATTTTTAAAATGTAACGCGAAAACACTTGCCATAACACATCTAAAACCAATAACCCGAAAATAACGACAAGAATCTTTGCCATTGCATTTTCTAACTTTGTAAAAAAGGTATCTATTTTCATATTATTTTACGGCTTTTATACGGTTAACAAGTGGCGATAAATCAGGATAATCTGCTTCGAAAGTTTCCAAAACAGATTCTGTTTTTTCTGCAAATAAAGATTTCTCTGGGACGATAATTTCCACACCAGATTCTTTCGCTATTTTCATAGATTCTAAAACCGACAGTCTCCAATATTCTTTTTGCGCCTCGGCTGAAGCATCTGCAGCTTCTTGCAACCATTGTTGCTCTTCTTCTGTTAAAGTATCCCACCATTTGGTGCTTATAACCAATACATCTGGAATGGACGAATGCTCGTCTAACGTGTAGTATTTACTTACTTCGTAATGATTAGACGATACAAACGAAGGTGCGTTATTTTCGGCACCATCTACAACACCTTGCTGAATGGCGGTATACAATTCGCCATACGCCATTGGTGTTGCCGAACCGCCTAAGGCATTAACCATGTTAATAGACATTTGATCGTTCATAACACGTATTTTCAATCCTTTTAAATCCTCTGGCGTTCGAATAGCTTTTGTTTTGGTATAAAAATTTCTACTTCCAGCATCGTAATAACACAAGCCTCTTAGCCAAAAATCACTTCCTTTTTCAAGGATTTCTTTTCCAACAGCTCCTTCCAACACATTAAACTTATGAGCCTTATCTCTAAAGATAAACGGCACAGCCAAAACATTATATTCGGGTACAAAATTAGATAAGGTCGCTGCACTTACTTTAGCAATGGCAACACTCCCTATTTGAAGTAATTCTAAAACTTCTCGTTCTGATCCCAATTGGGCATCTGGAAAAATTTTAACAACCAACTTCCCTTTAGATTTTTCTTCTAATACTTCCTGAAGCTTAACGATGCCTTGGTGCACGGGATGAGATTGCTGCGCATTATGCGATATAAAGAAGGTTTTTACCTCACTTTCTTGCCTACACGATTGTAAACAAATAACGCCTAGCATACATATTAATAATTTTAGTTTCATATTATTTTTTGAAATTAAAATAGTTTACAGCATTATGGTAACAAATATCTTGCACCATAGCACCTAAAAATTCAATATCGTTTGGCACCAATCCTTTATTTAAATCGTCTGCTAATACATCGCATAAAATACGTCTGAAATATTCGTGTCTTGGAAACGACAAGAAACTTCTACTATCGGTTAACATCCCAACAAAACGACTTAAGAGTCCCATGTTAGAAAGGGTATTTAACTGTTTTTCCATCCCATCTTTTTGATCTAAAAACCACCAACCAGAACCCCATTGCATTTTACCTGGAGTACCACCTGTTTGGAAATTTCCCATCATAGTAGCAAACACTTCGTTTTGCGACGGATTTAAATTATAGGTTATCGTTTTAGCTAATTGATCGGTTGAATTTAAAGTATTAAACAATTTCGACATAAATTCTGCCATCGGGAAATCGCCTATAGAATCGCAACCCGCATCTAAGCCTACTTGCTCTACCAAACGCGTATTATTGTTTCGAATTGGTCCTAAATGATATTGTTGTGCCCAATCTAACTTATGATATTGTTTCGCTAAATAAATGAATAAAAACGATCTGTATTTATTAATTTCTAACTTAGAAAGTGCTTCCGATTGTAATCGTTTTTGAAAAATACTTGATGCTTCTTCTAAAGTACATGCTTCAATAGTTAACGCTTCACCAACACCAAAATCTGATAATCTGCAACCGTTTTCATTAAAATATGTCAACCTAGTGTCTATTGCAGTAATAAATTCTGAAAACTTAGTAATTGCGGTTTTAGAAGCTGTTTCTAATTTTTTTAAATATCCAGAAAATTTATCTTCTGCAATAAAAAATAGCTCATCAGCTCTAAAGGTCGGATATACTTTAGTAAAGAAATCTGATTTAGCAATTTGTTTATGATATGTTAAATCGTCTGTAGGATCGTCTGTTGTACAGACTACCTCTACATTCATTTGTTCTAAAAGTTGTGCCGGTGTTTTATCTTCTAAAATTTTATTTGCTTGCTCATACACAGTTTCAGCGGTACTAGGTTGCAACACCAAATCGATATTGAAATAGCGTTTTAACTCTAGATGCGTCCAATGAAACAACGGATTTCTTAACGTATAAGGCACCGTTTCTGCCCATTTTTTAAATTTATCGGCTTTTGAAGCTGATCCTGTAATAAAACGCTCATCTATACCATTTGCTCGCATACCACGCCATTTGTAGTGGTCGCCTTGCAACCAAGCATCGGTAAGATTTCCTATAGGTTGGTCTTCTGCAATTTGCTTTGCCGATAAGTGATTATGGTAATCAATAATCGGCATATCTTTAGCGTACTTGTGATATAAAACCTCAGCCGCCTTAGAGTTCAATAAAAAATGATCTGTAATAAATCCTTCAGAATCAATTGGCTTCATTTTATATGCTTTTAGAGATTCCGAATTCCAAACCGCGTAATTCAGCAAGACCTCTTAAACGTCCAATGCCTGAATACCCTGGATTTGTTTTCTTTTTTAAATCGTCTAACATCTGGTGACCGTGATCTGGGCGCATCGGAATATTCCAATCTGTTTTACCTTCAGCTTTACGCTTACGTTCTTCTAAGACAATGGCTTTTACCACATCGTACATAGGCACATCACCTTCTAAATGATTGGCTTCATGGAAATTTCCAGCAGCATCACGCTCGGTACTTCTTAAATGAATAAAGTGTGCACGATCTGCAAAGCGCTTAAAAATCTGAACCAAATTGTTAGATGCAATGACACCTAATGATCCTGTACAAAACGTAATTCCGTTAGACCTATTAGGTACTTGCTCAAATAAATAGGCATAATCTGCTTCTGTACTTACCACACGTGGAAGTCCTAAAATTGGAAATGGTGGATCGTCTGGGTGGATACACATCAACACGTCGTTTTGCGAAGCGACAGGAATAATTTCTTTTAAAAAGGCGACTAAATTCGACTTTAACGCTGTAGCATCAATATCTGAATACGTATCTAAAACAGTTTGAAACTGCTCTAATGTATAGCCTTCTTCTGCTCCTGGTAACCCCGCAATAATATTACTTACCAACTGTGTTTTGTCGGCTTCTGTCATGGTATCGAAATAACGTTTTGCCGTGTCTTTTTCTGCTTCGGTATACGTCGATTCTGCTCCTGGACGTTTCAGTAAAAACAATTCGAAAGCTGCAAAAGCAACGGCATCGAAACGCAAGGCACGAGAACCATCGGCAACCTCGTAACTTAAATCTGTACGCGTCCAATCTAATACAGGCATAAAGTTATAGCATACAATGTGAATGCCACAAGCTGCTAAGTTTTCGATACTCTGCTTATAATTGTTTATATAGTTCTGAAAATCTCCAGAACGTGTTTTTATGGTCTCATGAACGGGAATACTTTCTACCACGCTCCATGTTAATCCAGCCTCTTCAATAGTGTTCTTACGCTCTAAAATATCTTCTGTATTCCAAACGGTACCGTTAGGAATGTGATGTAAAGCCGATACAACTCCTGTTGCACCTGCTTGTTTTATATCTGATAAGGTTACCGGATCTTTTGGTCCGTACCATCTCCATGTTTGTTCCATACTATAAAATATTATTTTTATTAAACCCCACTATATGCACTAAATCCACCATCGATTGGAATAACAACACCCGTTACAAACGACGATGCTTCGTCGCACAAATACAGCGTTGTACTAATTAAATCTTCTGGCACACCATAACGTCCCATTGGCGTTTGGTCTATAATTTGTTGTCCGCGTTGTGTTAAACTTCCGTCGGTATTTGTTAATAAGGTTCTGTTTTGATCGGTTAAGAAAAATCCTGGCGCTAGCGCATTTACACGGATTCCGACTTTAGAAAAATGAACCGAAAGCCATTGCGTGAAATTTGAAACGGCCGCCTTAGCACCACTATACGCAGGTATTTTTGTTAAAGGTGTAAAGGCATTCATTGAAGAAATGTTTAAAACACTACAGCCTTTTTTACCAATCATATCTTTTGCAAAGACTTGAGTTGGTAATAATGTTCCTATAAAGTTTAAGTTGAAAACAAACTCAATACCCTTACTATCTAAATCGAAAAACGTTTTAAACCCTTCGGTTGTATTTTTTAAATCTTCTTCTTCTAAAAACGGATTAGAAGTTGTTCCAAGGGGATGGTTTCCTCCTGCACCATTTACTAAAATATCGACCATACCGTAAGCGACATTAATTTTAGATTTAGCATCTTCTAAAGATGCTTTTTCTAAAACATTGGCCATAACACCCATCGCGGTTCCGCCTGCTGCTTCAATCTCTTTAGCAACCTGCTCTGCTGCTTCTAATTTTAAATCTAATACAACAATTTTATGCCCTTGTTCTGCCAATGCTTTTGCTAGTGTACTGCATAAAACACCTCCGGCTCCTGTTAAAACGACTACTTTACTCATATATGGATTCTTTTAATTATTATAATTTCGTGTTCGCACACGCAAATATAATAAATTTTAGTGTGCGCCCACGAAAAACACCATTTATTTATAATAAAATGCTTTAATTTGTACTTTATAATTAATGATCACCAACAACAAGGCATGATAAGAATAAAGGATATTGCAAAAGAAGCTAATGTTTCTGAAGGCACGGTAGACCGCGTTTTACACAACCGAGGTGGTGTTTCATCTAAAACGGAGGCCAAAATACGTAAGATTTTAGAACGTAGAAATTACAGTATAAACCCTGTTGCTAGTGCTTTAGCGATGAAAAACAAGTATAATGTTGCCGTATTAATTCCGGAATATGAAGACACAGATTTATTTTGGAAATCGCCTTACTTAGGGATTTTAAAAGCGAGTGACGAAGTTAAGAATATTGGAATACATGTTAATTATTTTAAGTTTAACCAATACGATCCTGCCTCCTACCTTAAATCTTTTGAAACGCTTTTAGAAACCGAACCTGCTGCTGTTATTTTTGCACCGATGTTTTTAAATGAAACCAAAAAAATCACGACACAATTAGAAGCCATTTCTATTCCTTATATGTTTCTAAACATAGATATAGAAGGCTTTAACAACCTAACATATATTGGTCAGGATTCTTATACTTCGGGCTATATAGCAGGTAAATTGATGCTTTTAGGAATGGAAAAAGATTCTAAAATATTAATTATCCAATCTCGAGAACATGCTGGCGACAATACAGCAATCTCTAAGCGCATACAAGGTTTCAACTCCTTTTTTAAAGACAATCAAACCGAAATTGAATCGATAACCTTAAAGATCGAAGATTTAAATAACACCTCTAAAACAGAGCAAAACATTAAGGACTGTTTAGCGTCAAACGATTCGATAAGTGGAATTTTTATACCTTCTAGTAGAACCGCCGTGATAGTAGATTGTTTAAATGGAAATAACGGATTTAAAATTATAGGTTTCGACAATACGCCTCAAAACGTAGAGCGTCTTAAACATGACGATATTTCCTTTTTAATCTCTCAGAAGCCTTTTGAACAAGGCTACGAATCTATCCGATTAATGTCTGATTATCTACTAAAATCGAAAGTACCAAATGACAAGGTGTACCTACCAATAGACATTCTAATTAAAGAAAATGTAGTGTATAACGACATGAATCAATTAATGTTTGAAAATGCGATTTCTGAAGACTAATATTTAAATATATTTCAAAAAAAATAATCAAATCACACATGGTTTTTCACCATAAGTCATTTGACTATTTTCTTATATCCTACTAAAATTACGAATTAGAATTTATTTTAAATCTAGATTTCGTTTTCTTGTTAAAGCTTCTAAAAAATAATAATCTCCATATACTATAGGCTCATCTATTTCATCATTTTTAGGCCAATTTCCTGTACTATGATCTAGAATAAATGGTCCGTTAACTGTATCTTTTAAAAGGTAGGCTTCAGAATTTAATGTATTTAAAACCCGTGTTGCAAAATCAAGATAAGTTTTGTTATTTGTGTACGTATATAATTCAAACAATGCCGATGTTACTATAGCCGCCGCCGAAGCATCTCGTGGTGCATCCGGAATCGCTGGATCGTTAAAATCCCAATATGGCACCCCATCTTTAGGAAGATTTTCATGTTCCATATAAAATTGTGTTGTAGCTTCTACTTGCGTCAAATACTTCGGGTCTTTAGTATATCTATAGCACATAGTATAGCCATAAATAGCCCAACCTTGGCCACGTGCCCATGTGGAGTTTCTATCGAATCCTTGGTGCGTTTCTTTTGTTTTTACAACTCCAGAAATGGTATCGTAATTAATCACATGAAACACGCTGTGGTCTGGTCTAAACTGATGTTTTAAAGTTGTATTTGCATGTTGCACTGCAATATTATGATATATACTATCACCCGAAATTTTTGTGGCTTCAAATAACAATTCTAAATTCATCATGTTGTCGATAATCACTGGAAAATCCCAAACATCTTTATTGAAATCCCAAGAACGAATAGATTTTACAGAATCATTATAGCGTGTAATAAGTGTCTTAGCACTTTCTACAATAACATCTTTGTAATATTGATTATCTGGATCTTGTTTTAAACCTTCTCCAAAACTGCAATATACTTTAAAACCCATATCGTGAGTTTTGTCATTCTCTTTTTGATCTTCCATTAAAACGGTCCAAGCCTGAGCTTTCGCTTTATAGATACTATCTCCTGTAAGCTCATGGATTAACCACAAATTCCCTGGAAAAAATCCGCTCGTCCAATCTTTAGATGGCACCGTATGGACCTCTTCTGGATTAAGCGACATACTTCTAGGAAAATTATTGGCTCCTACAGGATAATCTACCAATTTTTGAAATCTATGTTCTAAAGCCGGATTAAAACTCTCCGCGACTTGTTCTTCACTGATTTTAGCATCAGACTTGCATCCCGTGTTAAGGAAAGCAAGTGCTAATACTAAAAATAAATAATACATTCTATTCATAAACTATTGAATTTCATATTTCCAATATAGCGTTAAAAACTTCTTATATTTTTTTTTAATAAGTGTACTATAAAGCTGCAATTGACTTTTCTTTCATAACTTTTTACCACAGCATTGGAATGGTGTTAAAAGAAAATAAGTCAGTTTTGAATTTAAGGAAAAATTTTAAGAACTCCTACTTTATGGTGTTTAGGCTTTTTGTTATTTACGACATAAATTCACAGTAGCAATCCTTCAAATATTGAATTATAAAGCGCTAACATTTAATAGACTCAATATTTTATATTAAGTTTATATCTTAAAAAATAGAATCAAAAAATAAATACAATGAGTACAATTTACGAAAGTCGTTATGCATCTAGTCCGCATACGGTAAAAAAATATGACACTCAAGAATTAAGAGATGAATTCCTGATTGACAACTTAATGCAAGCCGATAAAATTAATTTAACCTATACGCATTACGATCGTTATATCGCAGGTTCTGCTGTTCCTGCGTCAGGACCATTGACTTTAGAGACTATTGATCCTTTAAAAGCGTCTACCTTTTTAGAGCGAAGAGAATTAGGAATAATTAACGTTGGTGGAAACGGAACTGTAACCGTAGATGGCACTGTGTATAACATGGGCTTAAAAGATGCATTGTACGTAGGAATGGGCATTAAAGATGTGGTTTTTGCAAGTGAAGATGCTAACAATCCTGCAAAATTTTATTTAAACTCTGCTCCTGCACACACCAATTATCCAACCAAAAAAGTAAGTAAAGCAGACGCTAATAAAATTGAATTAGGGTCTCTAGAAACTGCAAATCACCGTACCGTAAATCAAATGATTATTGGTGGTATTGTTACTTCTTGTCAGTTACAAATGGGAATGACAGAACTTAAAACAGGAAGCGTTTGGAACACGATGCCGGCGCACGTTCACGATCGTAGAATGGAAGTATATTATTATTTAGATATTCCTCAAGATCAAGCGGTTTGTCACTTTATGGGACAACCACAAGAAACACGTCATATTTGGATGCAAAACGATCAAGCTGTTATTTCTCCACCATGGTCTATTCACTCAGGCTCTGGGACATCAAATTACACATTTATTTGGGGTATGGCCGGAGAGAATTTAGATTATAACGATATGGATGTTGCTAAAATAACAGAATTAAGATAAAAATATGAGCGTAGAATTATTTAATGTAAAGGGCAAAGTTGCCTTAGTTACAGGAAGCACCCACGGTTTAGGTATGGCTATGGCCAGAGGTTTAGGTTTAGCCGGAGCGACAATTATTGTTAACGGAAATTCATCGCAAGAAAAGATTGACGCCGCGCTTAAAATTTATAAAAGTGAAGGTATAAACGCTTTTGGTTATAAATTTAATGTCACTGTTGAAGCCGATGTTATTGAAGCCGTTTCTAAAATTGAAACTGAAGTTGGTCCGATTGATATTTTAATTAACAATGCCGGTATTATTAAACGTACGCCTTTATTAGACATGGAAGTAGCCGATTTTAAAGAGGTTATCGATATTGATTTAGTGAGTCCGTTTATCGTGTCTAAGCATGTCGTTAAAAACATGGTAATACGTAACCAAGGAAAAGTGATTAACATTTGCTCGATGATGAGTGAATTAGGCCGAAACAATGTAGGCGCGTATGCCGCTGCGAAAGGCGGACTAAAAATGTTAACACAGAATATGGCTACAGAATGGGCGAAATATAACATTCAGGTGAATGGGATTGGGCCAGGATATTTTGCTACTTCTCAAACAGAACCCATTCGTGTAGACGGGCATCCGTTTAACGATTTTATAATAAATAGAACACCAGCAGCTAAATGGGGAGACCCGGACGATTTAGCTGGAGCAGCTATATTTTTAAGTTCGAAGGCTAGCGATTTTGTTAACGGACACGTATTATATGTCGATGGTGGAATTTTAGCAACCATCGGGAAACCTGCGAACGAAAATTAACAGAATATGCAACCTTATTTCTTTAAGTTTTTACTCGATTTTCGAGTTGCAATAGTAACCTAAGAAAATGACTTAAAGTAATATGTAGTTCAGGTTTACAATATAAAAAGAAGCTCAAAATTCAGTGGAATTTTGAGCTTCTTTATTTCTGGAAAGTATTTGTTTTTTTTGGAATATATGACATTTAAAAAGCTGGTTAAAGTATAACTAATATCAATATATTTATATAACCTTTAATTCTATTACCAATTTAAATAAATTACCTAAAACAATAAAACCTCGTAAATCTAAAGATTCCCAAGGTTTTTATTATTCATAAGCTATCTAATTTTACATAACATTTAAAATTAGTGATATTATTTAATCAGTACTCTAAATGCAGAGGCTGGTAAATCTGCTTTATTAAACAAATTTGCGTATTCCATCTGCTCTGCCCAACCGTAGCGTAAAATGAATGGTTTTTGAAGATCTTTAATATTAAAAACCAAGCTGTTTTTTTCAATTACGGGTGTAATCGTATAAGGATCTTTATGATTCCCATTAGATTTAAACTCAACAATTTCAAATCCTTTAGGAGCGCCTTTTGTGTATAATCCAGATTCAGCGAAATCGAAATTCACATATAAGGAATCTCCTTCAATACGGGTATCCTTAAATAAAGGCCCTGAAACTATTATATTATTGAAGTTATAGCTTTTGGCTAAAGCCCAATTGGCTAAACGCTCACCGACAGGTTTTTTGTTGGTTGGGTGAATATCGTCCATATTACCAACATCCATAGTTACCACCATTCCTGTATTATCTACCTCTTTATACACTTTTAACTGAGCTTCCATAATGTTAGAAACGTCTTCGATGCTACCTTTAAAAGGCGCTATCTGAACAAAATAAAAGGGTAAATCCTTATCCCAAGCTGTTCTCCAACTACTAATCATAGAACTAAATAAATACGCATACTCGTCATGCCATTTTCTATTGGTTTCCCCCTGATACCAAAGCACACCTTTAACCGCAAACTTTGTTAATGGATGTATAAGACCATTGTATAATCCACTCGGTGCCCTGTGAGGTCTAGCTTTTATAAATATAGATTTAGGCATTTCTGGTTTGTTTGAAATAATCCCCCGCTCCTTAGCATCCAACTGCGCATAATAACCAATGGAATCTACAGTAAAATTAGCTTCCCATTCCTTGTAACGCTCTAAGGCAACATCTAATTTAGGATCATTTTTAAGCACGTTATGTGGCGTCCAATTATCTGCCGCAGTACCTCCCCAAGCGACTTCAATAATACCTACAGGCACATTCATCTCCTTTTGTAATTTGGATGCAAAATAGATTCCTATCGCTGTATATTTTTTTGCCTTCTCAGGACTTACTGCTGTCCATTCGGAACCTGGAATATCTAACAATGGAGTATCACTAACCTGACGATTTACATCCAAATATCTTATATTAGAATAATTAGCCTTATTTACTGCCTCTCGCCCATATAAGCTAGACCCTAAACTAAACACCATATTAGATTGTCCAGAACACACCCAGACTTCGCCTAATAAAATATCCTTTATATGGATTGTTTCACGAGATGATTTTATTTTTAACGTATAAGGCCCTCCAGCCTTATCCGTTAAAATTTCTGCTTTCCAAATACTATCTTGACCTGTTTTTACGCTGACTTTTTCTTTAGCCCAAGAGTTAGATATGGTAACGGTTTCTCCTGGCTCTGCCCATCCCCAAATCGGCACTTGACTTTGCTGTTGCAAAACCATATGGTCTGAAAATATTGCAGGTAATTGTAATTGCGCACTAACTACTGAGGTCACAAGAAACAAAAAACTAAAACAAAAGATTGCTATAGACTTCATATTACCAATAGTTTATCTAATAATTAATTTTTTATTAAAAATTTGACCGTTTACAACACACCTTACTACATACAGTCCTGCATTTAAATTTAAAGCTTGTAAATCAAACTCCATGGAATTTGCAGTTTTTATACTGTCTGTTATATTTAAATTAATAACTCTTCCTTGTAAATCTATAATTTGAACGGACGTTGAGCTAGATACCGTTAAACGCGCAGGAAAAGTTAATTTCATACTACTTTTTGCTGGATTGGGACTTATAATTACCTCTCCTGTTTTTTCCGAAATATCGTCAATAGAAAGCATATTACCTGTTGTTCCTGTTTCTCCAATAACCACAAAAGAAACATTATCTGAAACTGCTGTGTCTAACAAGCACATGGCAGAATTACTAATTAATTCCGATTGTCCATCTTCCTGTTCTGTATATAGTAAAGCTTCGTAACCTTCTTCCAATTGTAATGAACGTATTGCATTGTCATAAATACCTCGTTGTTCCAAATCTTGTAAAGTATAAATTCCTGTATTTAAATTAACTTTATAACCTTCAAAATCACATTGAGAATATACCGAAGCCACACCAGAGCTAATCTTATAAACGTTTTCTAATATTTCATCGGCATACAATCCACCTAAAATACGCTGACTAAACGTATCGAAATGCGGATCTTCTAAATCTCCGTTTATTGGAGCTAAATCGTCTGATTTAACAAAACTTGCCTGGTTAATATCGTTAGAAATATTGCTAATTACAGTATTAAGAGGCACTGAAGCGGCTCTCCATTGATTAATTTCTCCTGCTACAAAAAATGCATTCTCTCCCAAATCTGCTCTTAAGTCAGCAACCAATTGTTTCAATTTCTGCATATAAGTACTACTAGAATTCTGATTAGATTCGCCTTGGTGCCAAATAATTCCTTTAAACAAACCATCTTTTTTAGCTTCTAATAAACGTGCTACAGCCTCTTCATATAAATCTAAATCGTCTGCTCCACTATAGCCCTTTTCCCATAATTCAATTTTTGTACCGCCTCTTGCGTTAACAACCAGTCCAATACCTCTATTAGTATAAGCTGCTAATTTTCTAGCAAATGTATATCCTGGATTCAACTTCTGATATTCAAGATCTTTTCTAACTGTTGAATATTTATTTAATGGTGCTTTTGCATTTTCCCACGCAGTACCATCAAATAGGTAAGCATTCTCTAAAGGCACTTCGTCTAGAGCTTCTATTTCGCCACGACCTGCCATATTTGACTGGCCAATTAGTAAGTAAACATCAAATTGATCTTTAGAAAATCCGCCAGGCGTATTCGCACTACTTGCATTGCTAAATTGCTGTACCCCCCTATCGATAGCTCCCGAAGCAGGTATTGCATTTCCAAAATAATCTGCAGAAACATTTCCTGGTATTTCCATTCCAGAACCAATTGCAGGCGAATTTGATTTTAACTTATATCCTTCTGGTCCTGCGTTAACAGCAACAAATAAAGGATCTACAGATAAAGTATTATCTCCATTGGGCACTGTGATCCCTGAACCTACTTTATAAAATAAATTATTGGAGAACGTATTTCCTGAACTTGCACTTACGTTATAACTATGATTATCACCCTCTAAGTAATAAATGTTATTGTAATAATTTGTATTCGCTGGTTTTCGTCTCCATTGTTTATGAAACATTAAATCAACGCCTTCTTGTTCTGCCGATAAATAAATAACATTATTATGAAACGTAGTGTTCGTAATTTCTCCTGATAACTTAAACACAAATTTCTCTCCGTTTTCGCGCGCTACTAAACCATCACGTTCAATAACATTATATCTAAAAATAGTATTATCGTTAAAGGAACTTTCAAATCCGCCTCCCGTAGCTAACATACCATAAGCATTGTCATGCACGTAGTTATATTGTAGAATTGTGTTTTTAGTTCTGAAATCACTATCTAATCCTCCTGCATCTTCATCTTCTATATTTCCTTTAGTAAAACTGGCTTCATTATACTGAAACACGGCTCCATCTGTATTAAAATTAAAGGCCGCATTTCCTGAACCTTTTATTGCAGATTGATAAAATAAGTTATACTCGATTAAAGGATCTTTTGCATTTCTTAAAATCAATGCATTGGCACCAGATCTTTCAAAAACGTTATTTCTCACCACAAAATTTAACGTTGGTGTCCAGTTCCCTGAATCTGTAAAAGTTCTGTCGTCCCATGTACTAACGTTAGACATTCCAGTTCTATCTACGTCGTAAATATGACATCCTTCAACTAAAAAATCATTGTAATACGTTGGCACTAATGTTCCGGTTATTTCCATATAAATTCCACCATTGTTCTTATCGTCGTTATTCCCATTGATTCCATGAATATCTAAATTAACCAAATGAATATGATTAACTTCTCCCTGATCCTGCGCATTAATTCTAACGCCTACCTTGTTAGTATTAGGTGTTTCATCGTATCCTGGTAAGGGGTGATCGTACCAGTCTGTAATATTTTTAGCTTCCCATGACTCCATAGAAATTCCGCCTTCTTCGGAAGGATTATAATTAGTTATTTCTAGATTTCTCAACTCAACATATGCATTACCATTTAAATGAATAGTTTCCGAGCCTCCTGCACCATTAATTATAGGCTTACTTCCTTCTCCATAACTGGCTACGATAATTGGATTCCCCGATTCTCCAGAGCCATTTAACTTTAAAGTTCCCGTCCAAGATTGTCCTTTTTTAAATAAAATTCGTGTTCCAGCCCCAAAAGTTAATTCATTTATTTTTTCTAAACTTTTCCATGCTGTATCCGTACTATTTCCATTATTAGTATCGTTACCGTCAATATGGTCTACATAAAACACGCCGCTAATAGGCGTATTTTCATCTGAAATATTGGTTGGTTCTTCTAGTAATTCTAATACAGGATGAAATTCGATATGATCTTTAGAATTAAAAGTAATACCATTATTCGCGCCATCAAGATCTAAAACACTTAAAGATAAAATCCCATCATTTCCTTGTTCTTCTAATTTGGAAATTACATGAGAAGAGATATCCCATTCGTAATATTTATCTAAGTCACTCGGTAAAATTTTAGTTGTTCTTAAAGGACTAGTGTTTGTAATTGTTGGGTATGTATTCCAAGTAACAGTGGTTTCGTCCCAACTATTTTCTACGGCTAATACAGATACATTTATGTCCGGAGTATCATTATTTGTACCCACAACATATAATTTTAATCTTGCCGTACCTACAGAACTAATTTCATTAGGATCTATTTGATTTAAATCAAATTTTAAAAGTCCTTTCTTCACATAACTATTATTAGAAGAACCTCCTTTTACTTGAATATCTGTATCTGCTCCATAATTAGTATCAGCATTTGTACCTCCAATTACCATCGCATCATCGATAGCCACTAAAGCCTGATAATTTTCTATTTCACTACTAATATATAATTGTGGTTTGTTGGCATTTGAAGATTCCTTTGTATAAAAACGTGCTAATTTATTATCTCCATTGGCATCGGATAAGCTTAAAGACACGCTTGTTTTTCCGTTTGCGATAGCATCTTGAACAACTTTAGTAATTTGCCATTCGACATATGCATCTAAAGTTACTTTTTGACTTCGAATAGCTATTAATTCTGCAACGGGCTTATTATCCCAAGTCAACGTGTTTTCGCTCCAGTTTTCATCGGCATTGAACACGCTAATCTCCATATCTGTGCTCTGTGTATTATAACAAAACAATCTTAATTTTGCAGTTCCAACATCGGCTAAACTAAGATTAGAAATATCGAATTTTATGAATCCAGATCGCGTAAAAGCACTTGTAGATCCTGTTTTAATCCACATTTGTTCGGGTTCCGTATTATTTAATATTTCCGAAGACTTTCCGCCATCGGCGTAGGTATCGTCCGTCGGACTCAAAGTTTGAATATTTTGGGCAAATAGTCCAGTGCCCATTGTTACTAAGAACAATAGAAAGGTGTAAAATTTCATCATTTTTGGTTTTAATTAGTTTATTTGTACGCTTTTGAAAACACAATAGAACAGGCTTTAAATTGGACCCAATTCTATTGTGTTTACTATTTTTTTATCTGATTATGACCTAACACACACGTCATCTAATATTTAAAAAATTATTCTAACTGCAACTCAGTACCTAGAGCTCATGATTTCCCTATCCTAATGCTCTGTTTGGAGTCAAAAAACGATAGCTTTTGTACATAAGAATTTCTCAATAACGAACTGTCAGTACTATGACTTACTACGTCCTTAAAAGCAGTGATTGATTCTTTATAGCTTTATTATACTATAAAACTTTTCGTAATTGAATGGTGTTTAACACAGGACTACCTTTAATTTTTTCAAAGTCTATACTAATCCCTGTTCCTTTGGAAACCATGATTTCGTATTTTTTTGAAACGGCACGTTCTGCCCCATACTCCGCTGTAAGATTCAGGTGTTTTTCGACATAATCACCATTAATTAGTACATTAAACACACGGTCGGATACATTTTCTGAAACTTTGTCGTTTCCTAGATTATACACTAATTTTTCATGTTCTTTATCCGATATCAGTTCTGCCCAGCCTAAAGACACTATGTATTTTCCGTCAGGTACATCTAATTTAAATGATGTAATATCTACACGCTGGGTTTGATAAATAGGATCGTTTTCAGAATCAATTATATCTAAATCTGAACTTGGTAAACTACCATATTTAGTTTTTGGTCTAAATGGAACTCCACCAATGTAACCCCAGCTTCCTTTTTTATACGCTTGCTCCGGAATCCACACTTGGTTCTTCACTTTATCTTCGTAAATACGGTTAGACCCTAAAAGCACATTTAAATTATAAATCTCCGATTTAAAATCTGAAAATTGGTTTGGTGTTAATCTAAAATCAACCTCCAACATATCAGTGTACGTTTTAGAATTAATAACTGTAGTGGCTAAAAAGATATTTTTTCCGTTGGTAAAGGGCACAGAAAATCTTGCAATATTATTCTCTACTTTAGCGTCGTAAACCATATCGTTATGAAGTAATTTAACTTGGTCTCCATTACTATAGACGGTTATAGGCTGTGTATTGGTTTGTGTTCCTGCATCGGCTACACCACCACGTATTTTCCATTTATTCTGACCAAATTTGATTATTGGATCTTTAGTAAGAAACGTTTTATACAACCACCAAGTATCTTTTTTCTCACGATCTAAAGTGGTTATACCCTTTAAATTTGTTCTTGGCAAAGCGTAACCTCTAGACTCCGAATAAAAATCGTTTAAATTCCATATGGTTGCTCCAGCAATAAATGAACGCGATTTTAGAGCTTCTAAATAATGTTCATGGAACATATTTCCATATTCAACAGTATAATCGAAGCGTTCTGGTTTAAAAGAATGTAATCGCGGGTGCACATCTGCTCCATATTCTGTGATAAGCAATCCTTGTTTTGGAAATAATTGATGTAATTCGTCCAGAGTTGAATCAAAACTAGCTAAACTTCCGCCGTACCAGCCTTGGTATAAATTCCAACCAAGTAACATGGGTACACTTGTTATCCCTGAATCTTTATATCGGTCTATAGCACCATGATTTACAATCATAGTGTATCGATTAGAATCTAATGCTCTTATTTTAGTTTCTATTTTAGACGCAAGTTCTGTGACATTTTTTGCATAAACCTCGTAGCGTTCTTTTTCAGTTTTCTGATTAAAAGGTAATCTTAAGAGCACCTCATTCATATACGCCCAAATAACAAGTGACGGATGATTATAATTTTGCTTCACCATTTCCTCCGCCATATAAAGACAGTTATTGGTAAACGCTTCGGACTCAGTTATGGCATTAACAATAGGAATTTCTATAGAGGTTAAAATACCTAAACGATCACACATTTCTAAAACGGTTGGATCTTGTGGATAATGAGAAATACGTAAAAAATTACCACCCATTTCTTTTAACAAACGCACATCGCTAACATGCATCTCGTCGGATAATGCATTTCCCTTTTTTAAATAATCTTGATGTCTATTAGTCCCTATTAATTTTAGATACTCTCCATTAAGAAAGAATCCTTTATCCGGATCGAATTTATACCAGCGAAGTCCTAAAGGTTCTATAGATTCGTCTATAATACTTCCGGTTTTAACATCTTTAATTTGAGAAATAACGCTATATAAATATGGAGAATCTGGCGACCATAACTCAGGGTTTTTAATAGAAAACGATTCTTTAAATGCTTTGTTTTTTTCCTTTTTACTAAGCTTAACTTTGTTATTCGCGGTTAAAATAGTTTCACCTTTCTTGTTTACTATTCTACTTACAACATGAACGGTTTTATTCTGATTGGCATCGTTATTTAAGATATACTCTATGTCAATTTTTGCTTCGTCTTTAGAAACTTCTGGAGTATTGATGTAAACCCCTGACGAACTATAATCGTCCATTGAAAAATGCACCGTGTTAAGTTTAACAAGAAATACATCGCGATAAATACCTCCGAAGAATGTGAAATCTGCCGATAAAGGAGCAATGGCTACGTTATGTGAATTATCTACTTTTACTGTAATTGTATTTTCTTGATCGTATTTTAAAAATGACGTAATATCGAAATGAAATCTGGTATAACCACCCTTGTGTTGCCCAACCAACTGACTATTAACATACACATCGGCCACTTGATTAACACCTTCAAAATAAATTAAAGTTTTGAACTCGTTTTGTTCTTCTTCTATAAAGACATTTTTCTGGTACCACCCTACACCTCTATAATAGCCTGGTGTATCGTCGGTAACATCTATATTATTCCATGTATGAGGAATATTAACAGTTTCCCAATTGGCATCATTTAGCTCTGGAACGATTTCTGAATTTGCATTTTTAGAAGCTTCTAAATCGCCTTTATAGAACTTCCATCCATTATTAATAGTAAAAGTTTGCCTTGATTGAGATAACACACTAAATGCAATTAATAGTGTGAAAAGTGTAATATAAATTTGCTTTTTCATTTTTTAATATTGACATGTTAATCCTTAATTTTCAAACGCTCCTCTGTCTGGATTTCCCTGAATTGGGTTTCCTAAAAAGTCTTTCATGGGGTGACCTTCTATTTTTATTCCGTTATTTATTTCTGGAGATTCATCTTTTAGTAAAAATCTCAAATACGATTTCCAGTTAGATTTGGAAGGCAGATCACTTTTAAACAGCGGGTTCTTTTTACTTTTTTCAGAATCCTTTGGTTCTTCTTTAATATCTCCGTAAAAAGTATTTGCCTTAAAAATAGTGTTGGTACTTTTTCCTAAATCAAACCAATTGTCTTCGCCTAAAGAGTAAAATACATTGTTTGTGTATGTGGTAGAGTCGGGAAAACCGCCCCAACTTTTATGATACACTAGTTGTACTGTATCCTGTCCTTCTCCAGCAAAAAAAACATTATTATAAATATGTGTATTTGTTGTCGTTCCAGAATTTCTAACGATATGGTGATTGTTGTTTTCGAAGATGTTATATCTAATAATGGTACCATCGTTAAAACTTGTTTTGCTCCCTCCATCGCAACAAATAAGTATACCGCCATGTCCATTATTATGACTGTAATTATATTGAATAATGGTGTTTTTGCAATTCCAATCGCTATCAAAACCACCCGCATCTACATCAGGTTTATGGTCCCAACTATCGGCTTCGGTATTGTAATATGTGTAAGACGCTTCGTTATATTGAAACAAAGCATCGTCGCAATTAAATGGGAAAGATGCATTACCACTACCTTTTATACCGTTATTTGTAAAGACACAATGTTCGACCAAAGGCGCGTTGGCTACTCGCACTATTAAAGCGTTGGCTCCTGCTCTCTCAAATTTATTATTTCTAAAAACTACATCTTCGCTAGGATACCAGTTATGAATTCGTCCGTTTTCTAATTTATCGCCCCAACTACTTGTTAACGATCTACGGTCCCAAACAGATCGATTAGACCAACCTGTTCTATCTACATTATGGATGTAACACCCTTCAACATATAGACCGTCAAAATTGGATTTCACCTGTTTAGAAACGTCTTTATCCCTTGTTATATCTACAAAAACACCTCCGTTATCTTTGGTGCTCATATCTCCGTTAACATGACAAATTTCCAGATTAATTAATTGAATATCATGAAGCGTTCCGATATCTCTTCCTTCAATATAAATACCCATTTTAGGAGCATATACATAAGTTACATTGTTTTTTAAAGGATATTCTCTAGGCTTTTCTGAAAGCGCATGATTTTTAATTTTTAAATCTCGAATTTCAATATATTCTTGATTAAACAAACGAATGGTATAAGACAATTCTTCGTTATTAGAAATTGCACCTTGAGCATCTAAAACAGGCGCAGGACCAGAACCGTAAGCCCCAATAACTATGCGTTTATTTTTAGCACCACTTCCCTTTGGAACAAAATTGCCAATCCATTGTCCTCCTCTTCTAAAAAGAATAGAATCGTTAGGTTTTAAACCTATTTGATTAACTCGCTCAATACTTTTAATAGGCGTAGTTTTGCTTGTCCCATTATTAGTGTCATTTCCTATAACATCATCTACATAATAAGTGTTTTGAGCCAAGCCATATTGAACGCTCAACAGGAGCAACACAGCACATATTTTTATTGTTTTAAATGTCATTTTTTATTTTTTTGAAATTAGCTTAACCATTTCTTCGGCATATCTCTTTCCTAAAACACGCTGACTTTCACTATCAAAATGGGTATTATCAATCGTTTTTGTATTTTCAGTAGTAACTACCCCTGTATTTTCAACTTGTTTTGGTAGCTCTAAAATCATGGTATTAAATTTTACTCGCTGTGGTTTATCTGCCGATAATTGACCCGCAACAAATGGTAAATTAGGAGCATTTAAATCTCTTCGTAAAGCTTCAATTAACGCTTTTATTTTTGGCATATATTTATCGTATTTACCCACGTTTGCTTCACCTTGATGCCATATAATTCCTTTTAAAATGCCATATTTCATTGCTTTTTTTGCTTGATTTACCGCCTCATTATAAAGGGTATCCCCTGGCTCCCACTCTTCAATAGAGGTACCGCCTTTAGCATTTACAATTAGTCCAATTTGCTTACCTGAAGATATCTTTGCCATTTCTTTTGCAAAACCATAACTAGGACTTAACTTTTGCATCTTCATGCTTTTTCTTACCATAGAGTACTTATTTAAAGGATTGGCGGCTTTTTCCCAAGG
Organism: Formosa sp. F44; assembly: GCF_056238645.1. The sequence continues at coordinate 131,660 of NZ_JBWDLJ010000001.1, read as the reverse complement.
CTTATCTTCATTTCCTGTATATAGAAATACGTTGTCTAGGCTATCTTTATCTTGAGCCTCAACTGTTGCTCTTCCTGCCATATTGGACTGACCAATACAGAGATAAAGTTCCATAGACTGTTGCCTAGTATCGATAACTTGCTTTGCTTTACAACCTACTAAACTGCTTACTGCGATTAAGAAAATTAGAATATGGATGCGTTTCATTTTAATTGTATTTTTTATTGTATGATTATAAAATCTGTTTTAATTATTTACTTTAAAGTCCTAATACCTCAAGTTGATAAGTGCCCTCTGGAATAGTAACTCTAACCCAATTTGATCCTGAACTACCAATTGGGATATGTTTCCCGTCTAATGTTATGGATGAAATATCTGGCGCATAGAACGTAACTTGAGTACCTGGAGAAATAATCTTTCCGCTAAACATCTTACTTTCATTTCCCGTTTTCATATATAATGTAATTTGAGCATCAGACTTAAAACCTGATTGAATGGCTTGTTCTGATTTAAATAAATTACCCTTTACGAAATATGAAACCAATTGCTCTGAGTTTTTTCTATAAAAAATATTTTCTCCATTAAATATTTCCAAACCATAATGTTCGGTAGAACTTCCATTAGAGGTCAAAGCCACATCTACAATCTGTTCTTGGGTGATTTCGCTCCCTGTATAATTTCCAGTAGCAATTCGTGTTAATCCTCCTACTTTATGAGTTTTATCACCTGGAAACAAAACAGTAAGTATACTCGCTTGCTTATTGGTTGTATTATAATTAGCATACATATAATCTGATGCAAAACCATATCCTGATCGGGCCTGATTTGCAGTCTTCTTTAGTTCTACAGAAGCTGGAGGTGTACCTAAGAACGTTGTTAGGGTAACTTCGTTTTTAGAAAATAATCGCGGTCCTGTTTTACCTTCTTCTATTTTTATTTCGGAAAAGTACTTGGTATCGCTTTCCATTGTATTCAACACCGCAGAATTAGGATGCCAAATCACATTAACATGATCTTCTGCTGTATCTGAAGTTACATGATCCATTACCACATAATAGCCGTTAACACCATGCGAAGGTTGTACAAAAACAATATCTCTAAAATGAGTTCCTGCTATTGCTTCCGAACTAGAGCCTCTAAAATATTCTATATCTTGTCCAACCAAGCCTTCAATAATGCCATCACCCGCTTTGGATGTGTGTTTTTTCCCGCCTATCATTAAGGTATTAGAAGATTCTGAATTTGAATGTATAAAATCGAAGGTCGCGGTTACACCATCTATAGTAACATCGTTATCTGGCCCATCGTAACCAGAATTACGTAATAAAATCTCGCCGTATCCAGCCATGGCTATAGCATTGGTTTCATAGCCCGTATGATACTCTGTATTTCCTTTTAAATTCTGCACACTCAAATACAGTGCATCTTTAGATTGCTCGTTCGAAATCAAAGCTGCATAATTTTCAAACAAACGACTTGGCGCCAATACAGCATCTTTAGTACTAAATTCTATCGGATTATTTTTTGCTGCAGTTCCGGCCATTATTAAATAATTAGACAAGTGTCCTTTTAATATTCCCTTAGAAACCTCAGCCCCTTCGCGTAGCACCCACATGGCATAATTATAAGCCTCTGTAGAATATCTGGATGCCGAAACAATCTGAGGAGATAGTATAATGTTGTCATCCTCAATGTCCCACGGCTTTTGCACTTCGGTATCGCGAGAATCGCCATATAATAAAATCCGTCCAAAAGGAGCTACTGCATAGCCGTACATAAACTCTTTTAGTCCAACAAGTCCTGGATTGGTATAATAGTCGTTATACCCCATATATTCCATAATATCTGGAGTAGTATTTTTAACAGTACGTTCTATAGAATTCCAGCGTTGTACACAGTAACCATTACCAGCTGGCGACACACCGTCGTTAGGCATATAATGCTCTGACAGTCCGATATCGAATTCCTTTTTTGCTTCAATAAAGTTTACATGATCTCCTATATATTTGTAATACAACATTCTCATGGCCCAACCATGCGGATCCCATTTTCCTATGACTAAGGCCATCGATTTTTCTTCTAACCAGCCTTCGTATTTAGAGCGTACCGTTTCATCTAAATCATAGCGTATAACATCGAGCGCTAAAAGCGCATAAAATAATTCATGTGAGCGTACAGAAGATGAAGCGGCACCGTTACCAATTTCCATAGTTCGGATTCTGGTTTCGAATTTATTTTTAATCCCATTAATGTATTTAGTCTTATTTACGGGATCTAATATATATGCAAGAGCATTGGCTCCCATAACATCACGCGTTTCACCATCGCCTTGGTTTGCAATAGAAATAGCACTCATTTTCATAGCACCAAACATCTTGGATGTGTTTGCAAGTGTTCTCCAATACGAATAATCTGTAGTATCTATAATGTTTCCTGAAACACCTTTTAAAGGCACTAATATGAAACAAAATAGTACTATTAAAACTAATTTGAATTGACTATTAGTTATGTTCATAGGGTTACATTTATAGTATTTATTAAACTTTTTTTTATCTAATCTAAGCTGTAATTGAGCATTTAAAATTTAGAATATCATCTTCGTTTAGATTGGTCGAAACCTAAAATCACCTCAGGTTTTTCTAGTAATCCATACATATGTTCTATAACATCTTTGTTTTCTTCCGGATTAGAAAGCACTAAATTGTCCCACTCATTTGGATCATTCTCATGATTGTAAAGTTCCTGTGAACCATCATAGTATTCTGTAAATCTATACGTGTTGTATTTTACTGTTGCATACACCTCTCTTCTGAAAGTGTAAGCAGGATAATCCCAAGTAACATCTGGATTTTTAAGAAGTGGCACTAGACTACGACCTTCAACTTTTTTGTTTTCAGGAAGGCCACACAAATCGAGTAGTGTTGGGTAAAGATCTATAAGCTGAACGTTTGCCTCTATTGGTTTTGTTGAACCAGATCTTGGATCCTTAATAATAAGTGGCACTTTAGTAGAACGGTCCCAGGCCGTATGTTTTTGAAATCTGCTTTTTTCTCCCATATGGAAACCGTGATCCGACCATAATACAACGATAGTATTATCTCTATACGGACTTTTCTCTAAGGCATCTAGTATTTTACCAACCTGAGTATCGGTAAAGGTGATGCAGGCCATATATGCCTGAAGCATTTTTCGCCATTGATCGTTTTTGATAGCCCAAGGTGTATCTGGATAAGAATTCCAAACTGCTTCTGCTGCTTTAGGAATATCGCTATAATCATCTTCTTTGTAAGGAGGAAGCTCAATCTCATCTAGCGGATACATATCTAAATATTTCTGCTGTACATACAAAGGCGTATGTGGCCGTAAGAAACCTGCCATTAAAAAAAACGGTTTATCGTGTTCTTGTAAAAGCTGTTGTACAGCCCATTCAGCCGTTTTATAATCACTCATTTCATGTTCTGGCTTACTTATAGGTCCCCAGTCTAGAAGTCCTTTAGAGCCAAACCAGTTTAATCTCTTTTTCTTCCCATTTTCATCTAAATTAAAATCCCATGAACCCCGACCATTTGATACGTCTACCGTTTCTTCAGGAACATGGTGATGAAGAAGTTTGCCTCCAGCCATGGTTTTATAACCATAATCTGAAAAATATTCATAAATTAATGAAGAGCCTTTCTTTTTAACGGCGTTAACAATTTCCTCATCTTCTCGCTGTATACCACCTTCTACACCAAAACCTAAACTGTGGTAATACATTCCTGACATAACACTTGCACGTGAAGGGCCACAAACAGCGTATTGACAATGAGCCGAATTAAAAAATGTGCCTTGTGAAGCAAGAACATCCATTTTAGGGGTCTTTGTTTGGTTATTTCCCATATAACCAGCCCAGTCGTTTAAGTCATCGACTGCAATAAAAAGTACATTTGGTTTTTCTTCGACCTTTACTTTTTTAGATGAAGAACAACTCGTAAAACATACTGAAGTGATGAGAAGAATAAAAATTAATTTCATAATGTATATATCTTAATAGATAATGAAAAATTATTGTTGTTTTATTAGCGTAACCACACAGGAATAGAATCGTTAGTCTTCCATTTATCGACTAGTTTATCCAAATTATCCCCTTTCCATGCTGTCGATCCTGCCGGAATAGCATCATAGTTTGGTAACCATTTTTTATGTGCTTTAATAACCTCAGAATATTTCGGATTATTTGCTAGGTTGGTATGCTCGCCAGGATCTGTGGTGTGATTGTATAATTCTTCTCCACCATCACGATAGCGTATATAACGCCAGTTGTTACTTCTTACCGCATGGTTTTTATAATACCACGTGGTTAAAACAGATCTATCTAATTTTATATCTGGTGATTGTATTAAAGGCAATAAACTCTCCCCTTCAAGCTTTGGTAATGATGGAAGATTACATAGGTCTGTTAGTGTTGGATAAATATCTAAAAGACTCACAACCTGACTACTTTTTTGTCCGTTACTTGTATGACCTGGAATTTTAAAATATAAAGGCACTTTTGTAGCTTCTTCCCAAAGCGCCTGCTTTCTAAAGTGTCTTTTTTCTCCTAAATGTTGCCCGTGATCAGACCATAACACAATAATGGTATTTTTACCATTCGGACTTTTTTCTAAAGCATCTATTACCTTTCCTATTTGTTCGTCTACAAAAGTGACACAAGCCAGATACGATTGAACTAATTCTGGTAATATTTCTTTCTTGGTCGTTACATCGCCCCACCCGCCTTTTGGTGTATAGCCATAAGCTATCGCTTTCCCCATAATAGGAATATCTTCAAATTCGTTATTAGGTACTTCGGGTACTATAATATCTTCAATAGGATACAAATCGAAATATTTTTTTGGAGCGGTATATGGCACATGAGGTCTAATAAAACCAACGGCCATAAAGAATGGTTTGTCTTGTTTTTTATTAAGTTTGTCAATAGCCCAATTTGCTATTTGTTCATCATACATCCCATCTTCTGGTATATCTTCGTCTTCTAAAGGACCACCACACAATGAATAAAACCTGTTGGTCTCTCTGTAATTTTCATTTATATTATCTTCTCCATATAATTGAACAAATTGTCCGCCACCTTTTGGAAACGGATAAAACATGGTTCCTCTATATCCAAAACCATTTTCCTTTATGCGGGGTTCCATATTATTCCAAAAATGAGGAGCATATGCGGTCCAGAAGTCATCTGTTTTATCTTTATAATCAGACTCGCCACTGTGAAATACTTTTCCCGCGGCATAGGTATTATACCCATTGTTTTTAAAATGTTCTGGAAGCATTTTATGATTTGCCATTACGGTGTCGTAATTTTTTTTCATGTTGGCTGTCGAACTATACCAACCTGAAGTTGTTGGATGAATTCCGCTTAGCAAAGAATTTCTCGAGGCTGTACATACAGGCTGAGACGCATGTGCATTTGTAAATAAAACACCCTCTGCAAAAAGCTTATCCATGTTGGGTGTTATAGCTTGTGGATGCCCAAGTAATGCACCTTCCCAATCGTTTAAATCATCTACCGAAATAAAAAGTACATTGGGTTGTGCTTTTGTCTGAGCCGAAGCAAATCCTGTTACCAAGAATAAGCTAAGAATTGTGAACATATATTTCATATTGAATACCTTGTTTTAGAATAATTGTTTGTATTAATTCGGACTCTTGGTGTTTTTCAATTTAGCTACTGCAATACCAGCTTCGCCAGCTACAGAATAATATAAATAGATATCCTTGCCATCAATTAAAAGCGCTGGATCTCTTAACTCATGCACACGATTTCTGGCAAAACCATTAACAGATTTTTGTATTGGCAGATCTACCCCCTCATACTCTGTTTCTGGCTTTAAAACTTCGGTTACAGGACCAACTTTCCAACGTGTATAATCACCATCGGAAAGCTTTACAACTGTTTTTAATATACGTTCTGGAGCATCACCTTTTTGAGAATAGTAAACCACTAACTGATCTCCGACCAAGGCTACTGCAGTATGTCTAGCATTAGGTAAAATAGTACTACCTTGTTTATAAACTTTATCTGTATGTTCTTGTTTAAAAAAGGTCCCAAATGATAACGCATAAGTAGCATTTTTATAGTCGAATACACGGAAATACGACGGACCTAAAATGGTATCGGATGCCAAAAATTCCAATCCATTTTTAGATGTACTTACAAAAGATTTTTGCAGTTTACTATTAGGCAATTTTCCATGAAAATACATTTTAATACTTTTTGATTTTTCATCGATAATAACATCTGGCGAAGCAATATGTCCCACAGCCACTGTGTTTTCTAAATCTAACACGCCAGGTTTATAAATTGTCCAGGGGCCTATTGGCGAATTAGCATAAGCCAACCGGATAAACTTACCATGATGATGCGCAAAATACATATAGTATTTCCCCAACGGATTTTCAACCCAATTTGGGATTTTTATAACCGAAGGACCATTTATATTTTCTCCTAATTTGCCTTCAAGCCCTAACATTTCCGGATATATTACTGGACCACCGTTTAGACGTACAAACTCACCCTCATTCCATGTTTTTATGTTGGAAATAGATGCACATCCTGTAGCAAAGAGGAGTAATAAAAAACTCCCGATTACAGACATTCTTAGAAGAAAACCAATGTTACTTTTCATTATTATCGAAGTAATCAATTACGTTATAAACATTTTTATTAAGCGCTTTCATTTTATCCATCATAGGATTCCAAACATCATATGTCGCATTTACAATGCCTTTATTGGCATCTATATTTGAAGGATCTACACCTTTAGCCGTAGGATCGTTATCTTGATATTTAAAATAATGCCAACCCACACAGTTTTTAGATTCTAATAAGGCTAAATTGTAATTCTGGTAAAATAAACCTCGGTCTTCTTGAGTACGAACAATCCAACCTGCACCACTTGTATTTCCCATTCCAGAATCTTCTCCCTTTGTGTAGTATTCTGTCACAATAAATGGTTTCCCTGACCATGCTTCCCAATTCACGACATCTTCTTTATCGGGAGTCCAATGGTTATAATAATTATTTGAAATAATATCTAAATACTTCCCTGCCGTTTTCATAAATTCGGCATGATTTTTTTCATCACTATAAAAACGAGCACCAATATACATGTGGTTTGGATCGTACTTTTTAATGGCTTTAGACACTATAGAAAAGTACTTATCGCCTACAAAGGCCATGAATAATTCACGATGTTCGTCTGTAATATTTTCTTTGGTAACGCCACGCTCGTCCATCCAAGCTTTAGCTGCCATATAGCCATAATCATTTTCGGGTAACCCTAAATAATTATCTAAAGCATTAAATTTAAATGGCATCTCATTATCAGAGAAATATCCAAATAAATTCGGATCGTCCTTATAAGCTACGAGTTGTTTAGCATGCTCATTGCAGAAGGTCTCAAAACCTGGATCGAACACAAAAATGGCATCGTTAGGATATCCAGTGTGCCCGGGCTGTTGAAAGGTGCCACCACGTTCACGACCGTAGGCGCTCATAAAATTCCAATTGATAGTGTAAGCAAATGGCTTATCAATTGTTTTATTTAGCGCGACAATAGCCTCTGCATCAGACCAAGAGCCGGCACAGTTAAAACCGTTGTCCTCTAACATGCTTACAGTTTCATTAATCCAATTAGATTTAGAACCAAATTTTTTTACTAACGCTTCCTTATTTGTTTTAGACTTTCCTAGATTAACACTATTTAGAGCAATATTGAAGTATTTATAACCCAAAGGATCAATACCCCACCAACGATTGTCGATTTTTTTAACATGAAAAAAGCCTGTTGCAAATTCAGTCTTCTGATTTAAATCCCCTCCATACTTACTTAATTGAGGAGATGTTTTAAGTGGCTCAAATCCGGGTAGCAAATCTAAAGTACGGGTTTTAAAAGGTTGGTAATCTTTATAACTACGGCTACCATCTTTATGATATACTTTTACTTTAGCATCTACCATAACATAATCTTTGACTGCAGAAGTGTCTCCACTTTTTTCACCTTTTTTGCATCCGGATGCAATACATATTAGGAGTATAATTAAGATGTTTTTCATATATAATATGTTATTTCTTTTTTTAGATAATTACCACTGGTAATCTTTTCCTTCTCTGCTCAATCTCCAAGATGTTTTAACTTTCTCTAAATCTGCTTCCATCTTTTTTAACAATTCTGGTTGTTCTGAAGCTAAATTTTTAGTTTCTCCTGGATCATTTTTTATATCGAAAAGCATCATCTCGTCGCCTAGATTTGGAATACATATTTTGTATTGCCCATCTATAAAAGCATAGAGATCGATATCTTTATATAGACGTTGAAAACCTGAAGCTATAGGCACTTTACGCTGACTTGTAATCTCTCCCATAACCACTGATTTTAAACTCACACCGTCTAATGGAATTTTTTTACTAGGCGACATATTTAAAAGGTCTAGAATAGTAGGTAAATAATCTACTGTTGAAGATTGAAAATCGGTCACTAAACCAGATTTAAACTGATTTGGCCATAATGCTAATGAAGGGACACGTAAACCTCCTTCATACATGTCGTGTTTGTGACCTTTAAATGGTCCCGCCGAAGCGATTCCTTTTTTAACTAATCCGCCTGAGGGTCCATTGTCACTACAGAAAAATATAATGGTGTTATCTTCAATATTATTTACTTTTAAGAAGGCTCTTAAACGTCCTATTTGGTCGTCCATAGCTGTTATAGCGCCGTATAAATGCCTTTGTTCTAATGGTAAATCTGGATATTTAGCTAAATATTCTGGACCAGCAACAACAGGTTCGTGTGGCGTATGAAACCAAATGGTTGTAAAAAAAGGTTCATTTTCAGCTATAGCCTTTTCCATAAAAGGAATAGCTCTATCCATTATAATTCTACTATCGTCTCCTTCTAGATTATCTGTTACAGGCACACCATTTTCTAAATAAATTGATCCGCCCCAAGACCCATCGTCTTCAGATCCAAATCCATTCCAAAATGATGGAGTTTTAGTAGGGTCCCATGTTGGAACCGCACTTTTTGTAGCAAATGTTTCTTCGTATCCATGAAACCACGGCGGAGAATACACACCTCTCGACTCTATTTTATTTGGCTCTATCCAACCCAGATGCCATTTTCCAAAAAAACCTGTTTTGTATCCTTTATTTTTTAATAATTCAGGAATTGTTTTTTCTGCAGGTCTCATTCCTCCTGTATGTGCAGCAAAAATGCCTTGCCTATACGGACTTCTACCTGTTAACACGCTGGCTCGTGTTGGCGAGCATAATGGCGCAGCCGCGTAGAAATTTGTAAACTTTACGCCTTCATTAGCCATTGCATTTAAATACGGTGTTATTATTTTTTCATTCCCGTTAAAGCCTACGTCTCCATAACCCAAATCGTCTGCCATAATGAGAATTACATTAGGCTTACCATTTACGTTTTGTGCATAAGACCCAAGAAAGGATAAAATAAAAACCAGTAAAGCAACTCGCTTTTTAGTACATACAACTTTCATATTATAACTTGAGATTGTCTTATTCTTGATTTGTTAAAAAAACCAAACCACCCGTTTTAAAGGCAGTTTGGTTAAACACTAATTACAAATTAATTATATCCAGGATTTTGTTCCATAGGTATTGAATTTGCATCGATGGCTTCTTGAGGGATTGGTAATAAAGTATGTCTCTCGTCTCCATTTGGAGCTCCAACTTTATTATACATTTGAAATCTCTCATACCATTTACCTAATCTTACTAATGTATATTTTCTATGCTCCTCAGAATATAATTCTCTAGAACGCTCATCTAGGATAAAATCGATATCTACATCTGCCGCTGTAATTAAACTAGCATTAGCTCTAGCTCTTAATGCGTTAATAGATTCTGCTGCTCCAGCTAAATCTCCTGTTTTCATTTGCGCTTCTGCTAAAATTAAATACGTTTCCCCTAATCTTAGGTAAACCTGATCATTAAAACTTTCTGATCCGACCTCATCTAAAGGATTAAAATAATCCCATTTTCTAGTACTTGGCCAATAATTATTTTGTTCTACTTCATCTTTACCTCTCCAATCGAAAAAGATAGTATCTCCAATAGCACGTCCAGGCGGTATTTTGTTTGGATTATTTAAAACTTCGTAATCTCTCCATGCAAAACGCCCACCCCTATCGTCTGATGGCTCATACAATTCTAGTGCATATCTTGTAGGACTTACACGTTCTAATCCTCTACCTCCATTTTCTTCATCTAAAATAATTGTACCAGAAACTCCGTCGACTACAATGTCTTGAGATCTTCCTCTGTGCCAACGTCTCATAATATTTCTACCACCACCAATAACTTCTAATTCGTGTTGCATAACCCAAAGTGCTTCTGTATTTCCTTCAGATTTATTTGAGTTTCCATCGATAAACATATCTGTAAATGGAGTACCTGGCTCACCTGCTTTAACTCCGTATCGTGAAGTTACTAAGCTAAACGGACCATTATCGATTAAGTCTTTTGCTTTAGCCAATGCATCTTCGTCTCTTCCCATTGCTAAGTACAACTCTGCCAAATAATGCGTTGCAACACCTTTTACAACTCTACCACCATCACTCTGTGTTTCTGGTAAATGTTCTTCTGCAAACAATAAATCGGCTTCCATAACTTCTCTAATCTCTGCTACAGGAGTTCTTTCCCAGCCTGTAATAATATTAGCACCACTTGATTCTTCAAGATGTAATGGTACATCTCCGAACAAGTAAGTTAGGTGTCTATATCCCCAAGCTCTAAATAAACGTGCTTCTCCTACTATGGCATTTTTTTCGTCTTCGGTCCAGTCAATACTAGGATTTTCTGCTCTATCTATTAGTGTGTTAGCGGCATTGTTTAACTCATACAACCACTCCATAAGTCTACGAGGCTCATTAGAAATAGGCGTATTTCTTTCGTTAAGTTCGTTTCCTCCTCTAGCCCATCCAGAACGTTCATTTCCATACATATTATCTGTACCTGTTACAGCTGGATCTATTAATAAATCGTTCGTGCTGTTATAAGTACCTCCTCCTCTTTCTCTTCTAAAATGAGTATATAAACCACTTAACCCTACTTCAAAACCGGACTTGGTTTCATATAAATTGTTGGCTGTAATATCGGTACGCGGATCTTCTACTAAGTAATCGTCCGAACAGCTTATAAATGCCGTTACCATGATTAGCAGTAGTAAACTATATTTTTGTGCTTTCATATTTTTAAATTTATTTTTTCTGGTTATATCTAAAAGTTAACTGTAAAACCTAGGGTATATGTTTTTTGTAACGGTACATCACGTGTTCCTGATAATTCAGGATCTAATCCACCATAATTCGTGAATGTGAATAAGTTACGCCCTGCTAGATATATTTTAAATTTATCTATACCAATCTTATCAAGTACGTCTTGATCTAAATCGTAAGAGACAGTAATGTCTTTAATTCTCCAATAATCACCACTTTCGTAAAAGTTAACACCATACGTGTTTGCATTTTCATCGTTTGCGTAGTAACTATTCGTTGGATTTTCTGGTGTCCACCAGTCTTTTAAAGTAGTGTTTCGTCTAACTTCTGTCCAAACATCATCACTTTTTAGACCGTTTTGTTTTACATGCCCAAATGCACCTTGAGACATAATATACAAGCCGAATCCCTTATATTTCATATCAATACTAAAAGAAGCTACTGTTTTAGGATCTCTTTGTCCGATAATAACTCTATCGGAATCTGTGTTTAAAACACCATCTGCTTCATCTGGAACTCCGTCTCCATCTGTATCGACTGTTAATTGATCCTTAATTTTAGCATAACCTGGTTCTGCATTTGGCATATGTGAATTGGCAATATCGTCACCTTCTTGCCACACACCATCATACTCAAGGGCATAATACACACTTATTGGTTCTCCAATAAACCATCCATTTCCGACATCGTCTATAGTTTCTGAACCATTAATGTTTAAAATTTCGTTTCTATTAAATGAAATATTTCCATCTAAATTCAGGCTAAAATCTTTTGTTCCGATGGCTTGACCGCCTAAAGCGAATTCTAATCCTTCATTACGCACACTACCAATATTTGTGCTTATCTCTGTAGCACCGTGAAACGGAGAAATCACTTGATCTGCTAATAAATCGTTTGTTGTCGCTCTATATACATCTACACTACCTCTAATTCTATTATTAAGTAAAGCATAGTCTAATCCAAAGTTTACAGCAACAGAAGTTTCCCAAGTTAAAGAAGAGTTACCCAATTCATTTTCTGGAATATATCCTGGCAACTGTACCCCATCGCTACTGACGTAAGAACGGTCGTTTAAGAATGTTAAAGACTCGTAAGGATCTATGGCTTGATTTCCATTTTCACCATAAGAAGCTCTTAATTTTAATGTACTTAAAATAGACTCCTCCATAAATTTTTCGTTATGAATATTCCAAGCAGACCCCACAGAGAAGAAACTTACATACTTATTATTATCTCCAAAAGCAGAGTATCCATCTCTTCTTCCTGTTAATGTAATCATGTATCTATCGTCGTAACCATAGTTAATACGTAACATTGATGAAAGTGTAGTTCTTTTATCGTACTGATATCCTGGCTCTATAAGTCTAGCTACATTGGCTTGTCTCCAAGTAAGTGCTTCTGTAGGGAAACCACTAGAATCTAAGTCTTGATTATCGGTTACATCGTTTTGGTAACTATATAAACCTGTTACAAATAGATTACTCTTTCCGAATTCCTTTTTATAATTAAGAATATTTTCTATAAGAACATTAGATCTAAAATCGTTTATTACACTAGCATCACCTTGTCTAGTAATACCTCTAACGGTATTTAAACCCCAGTAACTTTCTTGTCGGGTATTTGTAACCTCAACTCCAGTATTTAATCTATAAGATAAACCAGGGATGAAACCTAAATCGAAATCAAGATATAAGTTAGAAATGACCTTATATCGTTTATCTTCGTTTTGAGCTAAAGTATTTTCTAATGGATTAGTAAATGAAACATCTTCGGCCCAAGGATAAAGTGTAAGATCTCCATTATCGTCGTAACTTTTTGTTAGCGGATTCATATAATAAGCTTCACTAAATGAAGGTCCTAATCCACTCTGATCTGTAAAACTTAACTGAGTATTTGCGCCTACTTTAAGCCAATCTGTAACGTCCGAATCTACATTAATTCTAAGTGTTGAACGCTCGTAATTATCATTTAAACGTATTCCTTCAACATCTAGATATGTACCTGAAATATAATATTTAAAATTATCTGAACCTCCTGAAGCAGATAAATTGTGCTGTATAGTTTGTCCTTGTCTTAGAGATAAATCCAGCCAATCTACACCTTCACCACTGTCGTAAATACTTTGTTCAGAATCTGTGATTGAAGACGGGTCTCTAGTTAATTTAAAGTCGTAAAACTCTGAAGCAGATAAGACATTTGGTAAATTAGTTGGTCTTAAAACACCGTAATATCCATCGTAAGTTAATTTAACTTTTCCCTGTTTCCCTTTTTTAGACGTTATTAAAATAACCCCATTGGATCCTCTAGATCCGTAAATAGCGGTTGCAGAAACATCTTTTAAAACTTCCATAGATAAAATATCTGTTGGAGAGATATCTGACAAACTACCACTATATGGAATACCATCTAAAACTATTAATGGCGTGGTACTAGCCTTTAAAGAGTTTCTACCTCTAATCACTATAGAAACATCGCTACCAGACGCACTACTTCCCTGGTTAGTAACTACTACCCCTGGAATTCCTCCTTGTAAAGCTTGTGCTACGTTTGTATTTGGAACAATCTCTAAGCGCTCTTCAGCTAACGAAGCTACTGCTCCTGTAATATCACTTTTCTTTTGTGTACCATATCCTACAATAACAACTTCATCTAGTTCTGCATTATCGCTTTCCATAGTTATAGAATAAGTATTCGAATTGCCTATAACTACGTGTTTAGGTTTAAAACCTACATATGTAAAAATTAAGGTTTGTCCTGCATCTGCAGAAATAGTATAATTACCATCAAAATCCGTTACAGTACCTTTCTGGGTACCCTCGATAACCACATTCACTCCGGGAAGAGGTATATTGGCATCATCGGTAACATTTCCATTTATATTTTTGTTTTGAGCAAAGCTAAAAGCGCTAAACAGAACAAAAAACAGACATGTTAGTTTAAATAATAGTTTTTTCTTCATAAATTCTAAGTTTTAGTTAATTGTTAATCTCCTTTTTTCTTGATAATGCTTCTAGGTAATAATAATCTGCATATATCAATGGTACGTCTATCTCGGAATCCTTAGGTTTTGATCCCGTTGAATGTTTTAGTAAAAATCCTTTATTAGTCCCAATGTCATTAAAATAGGTGGTCGAAGACAGGGACTCCATAATTTTATCGGCTACATTTATGTATACGTCTTTTTCGGTTTCGGTAAAGGTGCTTAACTCAAATAAAGCCGATGCTATTACAGCTGCTGCCGACGCGTCGCGTGGTTCTGTATTGAAATCTGTTAAATCGAAATCCCAAAGAGGCACATAATCTTCTGGTAGTTTTTCAATATTTAAAATATAATTCGCAACATGCTCTGCTTGCTTTAAGAATATGGGATCATTAGTTTCTCTATAAATCATAGTGTATCCATAAAGTGCCCATGCTTGCCCACGTGCCCAAGACGATTCATCTGCATAACCTTGATGAGTGTTTTTAGAAATAACTTCACCCGTTTCAGGATTATAACCAACAACATGGTAAGAACTATAATCATTTCTAAAATGATTTTTCATCGTAGTTTTAGCATGTGTTACAGCGATATTATAAAATACAGGGTCGCCTGTTTCTTTTGATGCCCAAAACAGTAATTCTAAATTCATTAAATTATCGATAATTACAGGGAACTCCCATTTATCTGTATTGTGGTCCCAAGAACGTATGCTACCTACCTGTGCGTTAAATCTGGTTGTTAGCGTTCTCGCCGATTGAACCAATACCTTTTTGTAAGATTCATTTTTAGTCATCTCATAACCGAGTCCATAACTAGGCATCATTTTAAAACCTAAATCATGATTTGAATCGTTATTTTTTTCACTTTCTAATAAAGCGGTATAGAGTTCTGCCCTTTCCTTCCATTGGTTGTTTTCTGTTAAGCCATACATATACCATAATACACCTGGATAAAAACCACTCGTCCAATCGCGTTTACTTACCAATTTAAGATTTCCCGATGCTGTTAACGTTCTTGGAAAAATTAAGTCGCGAGGCCCTAAATTAGTGGTATCCCCTAGAGTCGGGAAATAGTTTAATTGCTGAGATATCTTTTCAATCAATTGATCTGAGTCATTACTCTTTTTTTGTTTTGAGTCGCAACCTGTGAGCAAAACAACACTTAAAATTAAAATAGCAATTTGTTTCATTAATAGAATTTTGAGTTGACCAAAACTAAGAAACAGATTTAGCTATTATTAAGACTATTGTTCCTTATTACTATTAATTATGATTCATATGCTAACATATGTTCCCAATTACAACATATGTACCACCTATTACAAAGTCTACACAAGGTCTGTCTGTATATTATTCGTATTTTGGTTCTTTAAATCGACTTCATGAAAGCTTGCTATTATTACCTCCTATTGTTTAACTTATGTTCGTTATTATTATATGGTAATAACGATCCATTTATATCTATATGCAAAGTAACTCCCGACGGTGGGGTAGCATATTCTCAAGTCACTTCTATAGTAGAAGACGACAAAGGTTTTATTTGGTTTAGCACAAACAATGGTGTGTTTTCGTACAATTCAATAGAAATAAAAAGGTACAGCCATTCGCAAAGTAATGTCTCTACATTAGCTACAAATAGAATTAATAAACTTTATAAAGACCATACGGGACAAATTTGGGTCGCTACCGAAAATGGACTCTGTAGCTATAATTCAGAATGGGATAACTTTAAAAGACATGCTATAAAAGATCAATATGAAAACAACATTGGTAAGGACATCTCTTCCCTTATTCAAGATCATGATAACACCTTTTGGTTTTCAGACGAGAATGGTTTTGGAACAATTAATCCAGAACAAAACAGAGCCTTTTATAAAACTATTGACAACAAAACAGATCGTGTAAGTTGCCTTAGTATAGACGAAAATGGTACCGTTTGGGTATTTTACAATAATGGTGATATTTACTATTTAACAAAAGGCTCTAATACGTTTCAATTTTTAACCACAGGATTAAAAAATCTAGTTAGATCTGTTCTTATTGATAAACATATCCTTTGGATAGGTTATGTAGAAAAAGGATTGCTTAGCATTAACACACTTAATGGAGAAATCATCCACCATTTTAACTCAGATACTCAGAATAAAAATTTAAAGCTACCAAGTAATCAAGTTAGAAGTCTTTTAAAAGATGATAAAAACAGAGTCTGGGTCGCTACTTATAACGGTATTGCTTTAATAAACAAATTTAAAGTTACAGACCTTATTAGTCAGCAAAAATATGCCGACTTACCAAACCATTCTATTTGGTCGTTATATAAGGATTCACAAAAAAACATCTGGATTGGCTCTTGGATGGGAGGATTGGCTTTTCATAGTGATTATAATAATTCATTTATTCGATATAACCAATCGACCACCAAAGGAGATTTAAAAGGAAACATTGTTAGTTGCTTTACCGAAACCCCAAACGAAAACGAAATTTTATTAGGTCTTGACGATGGTGGTTTAAGTCGCTTCGATTCTCAATCCGATACATTTAATACAATTCCGGTAACTTATAATGGTAAAGTTATTGAGAATATGAAATCGCTCGCCTTCGATAAAGACCAAACTTTATGGGTAGGAACATATGGAGAAGGACTCTTATATAAAGAAAAAAATAAAAGTAATTTTGAACGCCTAAAAATCCCTTTTGTCACAGGATTTCAATTTTTAGACATATTGACTACCCGAGATGGAATTTGGGTAAGTAATTATCCCTTAGGTGTATTCTTTTACGATTTTAAATCTAAAGAGATTACTCCTTTTCAACATACGCCATTAGATATTACTTCTATATCTAATAACAATGTACATCATATCATTGAAGATAAAAATGAAGATATTTGGTTTGCGACAGAAAATGGTCTCAATCTTTTAAAAAAAGGCACTTCAGAATTTATCCATTATTTTCACGACAAGAACAACTCTAAAGGTAATTCTAACAATAGTGTGTATTGCATACACGAAGATAGCGATGGTTTTTTATGGTTAGGTACAAACGGTACAGGTCTGTACAAATTTAATCCTACAACAGGTGATTTTATAAATTACACTACAAAAAACGGATTGTCGGGTAACGAAGTCTTTTCGATTTTAGAAGATAGTAATAAAAATCTATGGTTAACAACCGAGAATGGCTTGTGCCAGTTCGATAAGCAAACAAATGTTGCACAATCTTACATAACAAACAATAGTTTACAAAACGATTTATTTTACCCGATTTCGGCATTAAAATCCAAAAGCGATGATTTGTTTTTTGGTGGATCAAACGGGATGATTCGTTTTTCTCCTTCTAGAATCAAGAAAAATCCGAAACTACCCAAAGCAACAATTACTAAAATTCATGTAAATAACACCGAAATTAGTTCTCATAATAACGAACCTTTAAAACTTCATCATACTCAGAATTTTATTGGTTTTCAATTTACATCAAACAACTATATAAACCCAAAAAAGAACGTTTTTAAATACAGACTTTTAGGTTTTAACGACCAATGGATAGAAACCGATTATAACGGGAAAGCTAACTTTACAAACATCCCGCCCAACAATTATGTGTTAGAAGTTAAAACAGCTAACAACGATGGCGTATGGAACGAAACTCCAACCAAAATAGCTATAAATATAACACCTCCAATCTGGCAAAGATGGTATGCATATTTAGCCTACGGATTGGTAATATTGGTATCCATACACTTTTTTAGAAGACAAATTATAAACAGACAAAAGCTCAGGTCTGAAATTAAAATGGAAAAAGTGCATCGTGAAAATGAAGAGCAATTGCACCAAATGAAGCTTCAGTTTTTTACCAATATTTCTCATGAATTTAGAACGCCATTAACGTTAATTCAAGGTCCAGTAAACAGATTATTAAAATCGCCACTAGAGAATGAAGCGGCAAACAAACAATTACTATTAATTAAAAACAACACCGATAGATTATTACGACTTATTAACCAGTTCCTTGATTTTAGGAGAGCAGACTCTGGTAAATTAAAATTACTTCCTGTAAAAGCAGATGTGGTCTCATTCTGTAAAAATGTATACAACTGCTTTGAAGAATATGCTGTCCAAAATGGATTTCACTTTCAATTTATATCAGACAATCCAAACTTAGACATAGATTTTGATACCGATAAACTAGATAAAGTTTTAGTAAACATGCTGTCTAATGCGTTTAAATACGCGCCAAATAATGGAACAATTACAGTTTCTATTAAAAACAACGACAAGCCTATTTTTAATCCAGATTGGCACATCTATACCGTAGGAGAAACAATTAAGGAAGACTATGTTTCCATAAGTATTTCGGATTCTGGTTATGGTATACCAGAAAAAATACTCCCTCAAATTTTTGAACGATTTTTTCAGACTGAAAATAATTATAATAAAGGCACAGGTATTGGTCTTTCCTTATCGACCAATTACATTGACATGCATAATGGCCAATTAATTGTAAGTACTTTAGAAGGCAAAGGTTCTGTGTTTTGCATTTGTATCCCCAAACATCAAGAAAACACGATAAAAAACAGCGCTTATAGTTTAAAAAATGATGAAAACAGCAGTTTTACATTTGAAGCCTCTAACAGCATTAAAACAGATTTTAATACAGAAGAGCCTTCGAGTAATCAGGATGCTTTAATACTTATTACCGAAGACAACCCAGAATTATTAGACTTTTTATCTAGTAGTTTACAGAATCATTTTAGAATTGCAACTGCAAAAAACGGAAAAGAAGCTTACCAACAAACCCATTCCTTATTCCCAGATTTAGTTATTTCGGATATTATGATGCCAGAAATGGATGGTGTAGAACTATGCGCTAAAATTAAAAACGATATTAGAATTAGTCATACACCAGTTATTTTACTAACAGCCTTAGATACAATTAAAGACCGTATTACAGGTATAAATTCTGGAGCAGACATATACATTTCTAAACCATTTAACGAAGATGTTTTAGTGGCTCAAATTCATAATTTATTAAACTCTAGAAAGGTACTTCGATCACTTTTCACTTCTCAACAAGACGTTTGGGAAAATAATATTGAGGTTTTAGATTTAGATAAGAAATTACTTATTAGTGCGATAAGTGTGGTAGAAAAGAACATGAGCAACCCAGATTTCACGGTTGAAGATTTAGCTGAAAAACTGCATTTAAGCAGAACCCATTTGCATAGAAAATTAACCTCGTTAACCGATCAATCGGCTACCGAATTTATTAGAAGTATTCGTTTGAAACATGCTGTTGAACTGATGAAAGAAGGAAAATATCTGGTAAACGAAATTGGTTACGCGGTTGGCTTTAACTCTCATAATTACTTTTCAAAATCCTTTAAAAAGCAATACGGAAAATCACCTTCTGAGTTTATTAAAGACAATTTCGATGACGCATCTCCAAAACAGAATAGTTAGATAACATAAAATTATTGCGAACTACTCTAAACTAAGGGTAAGCATTGCTGCCTAAATAAATACATAAAAAATGTATTAGTATATTAGCCTTTTAGAATAGTATTTAACTGGAGAGAACAAAAAAGGCTCAGGATTATATTAATCCTAAGCCTTTTTTAATTCGTTCCATATTATAACAACCTTATTAATCTCTAAATAATGAGAATAAAAAATGAGATCTTAAATGGATACGATATGCTATTAAATTATAGTTTAATCAATTTCTTAACACTTAATTTTCCTAGTTCATTTTTAACATTTACAATATATATACCCGATTGAAATGTAGACGTATCAATTCTCAATGTCTTTGAATTGACATTTTTGCTATTAAATATCATACTTCCGCTTACAGAAAATATTTCTACATTATTTATACTAGCATTAGCACTATTGATAACAAATGCATCTCGAGTTGGATTTGGAAACATAGTAAATCCGGTTTTAATTTCATCATCAATACCTAAGGTAGTACCTACTAAAGTTATATATGCCGCAGGACCATTTGTGCTATTTTCTTTATCTAAAAATCTAAAAGTATCATTTGTTGCTGCTACATCGGTTAAGCTTAAGGACACTACTTTATCATCAGCCAATTGTGCTTGAACATAACTAGTAATATCTATTTCAAAATCTTGGTATAAATCATCGACATCGCCCGGTGTTGCAAAGGTTCCTATTAATGAAGACACTGCAGGAGCATTGTTCCAAGTTAAAGTAGACTCAGACCATGAATCGTCGGCTACTTCAAACACAGACACATCAAACGCACCTCCATAAGACTGATTTCCGTGCACATGTAATACCGCTGAAGTTACAGAATTATAGGTACTAAGATCGAACTTTAAATAGGCATGTCTAGAAAAATCTAGATTTCCACTCGAACTCTCTTTAACTTCTATAATATTACCATTATAATTAGTGTCTCCATTACCGCCTCCTCTTACATAACTATCTTCTGACACGGTAATATTTGTTTGAGAATAACCTACACAGGTTATTAACAACACTATAAGTAATTGAATTTTTTTTAAGTATTTTTTTTTCATAATGAACAAACTTTAAGATTAATTAATTTTTTAAGAGTTATAATCCAAAGTTATCGCACTGATTTAAAACCGTATAGCATAATTGTCCCATATCGCTAGCACTATAAGAAATTAGGAGTACGTATGTTTCAAAAAACAACATATGTGCTAACTTAATAATTTAAATCACAACTTTAGGGAAGGAAATTTGGAGAAGGAATTAGATTTTTATGAAATGAATAATTAAAATTGAACTTGGAGATATAAAATTAACAACCTGAACCAATATTTGGACACTTAAGTACTTATCCAAAGACTTCAGATTATTTACATTAAATACAACATCCCAGCTACCGTGACACTAAATACAATATGAGCCCCAATAAGCTGAGCGTAAAATGGAAATTTAGGAAATTGTGGCGGATTGCTGTGTACAGTGAACATAAGTTTCCACCCTACTACACCAAGTAGCCCTGCTAAAAACCCAAATATTAAAGCATATAACAATTCAGAACCGATAGGAACAATGTTTCTAATGAGAAAATAGCTTGACAAAAATACCAAGCCTATAGCGAAGTGCAAACACCATCCAATCCATATTCCAAAATCAGATTTTCTTATAATACGGGCACGATTTACCAATTGTTTTAAGCGCTTGGGTTCGCTAAAATTAGTTTTAAAAGCAAGTGAAATCACATACGAAAACCCAGTCATAAGTACTACAGCTACAATATTAATTAATATGAATTTTAATATAGTCATATCTCCTAATTTTCAGTTTGATTTTAAGTGCTGAATTTAAAATTAATCAGCATAAACAACGATTGCTAACGCAAATTTAATTACCGTAATCAATTGTTTTATAGTTTTTTAACATTTACCAAAAAAGTTTAAAATTCGAATCTTTAGAGTTAATAAATGTTTGCTTTAGGCTAAAGTGAGATATGGATAGACTGTAATTTAGTCGAGCTCATTTAAGCATTATCACTATAGGTATATAAAAAGTAATGCGCACTTAAACCATACGTATTACGGTGAAAAAGGTGAAGAATTTCATGAGTAAAATTTTAAAATGTAGAATCAATTATAAGAACACAATATTATGGCCAACACAGAGGTGTCTCCAGATAGCATGCCAACAGTAAAACAACTCATTCCAAAATTAGAATGTGGAGCAAAAACCGTCACAAAATTACCCTACGGTGGCTTTCTGTTTTTGGAGCACGATGTCCCCTCATTACTTATCTATCGGAAAAAAGAAAACGATTCTGGTACGGATAGATTAATACGAGCAGGAGCTTCTTACCTTGTTGTGGGCACAGAATCTTTTCATTACTATAAAACCTTTATAGAAGATCTAACGACATTAATGTCGGATAATTTTGGCTCATTTATCTTATTGGAAATATTTTCGGGAGCATCAGGAAGCCAAACGTTTAAAGTAAGAGGACCATCGCATAAATTACCCGTGTCATTACAGGTTTTGAAGGATGAATTACTTAAAATTAAATCCAGACAGTATAATGTAAATTTAGATGTATGTGTCGAGCAAACAAAAACGCGCCAAATTGTAAGCGAAAAGCCTTTACTTGAGATTTCTCATATTAAACAACGCGGAGCCACACTTATAGGTCTAGAAGTGCCTCCTGTATTTCGTGACGAACAAGGGCAGGTGTACCCGTTATACTTTAGAGATTTTCAAGAACAATTTATTAAAGCCATACAACGCGCTGTATTCGAATTCGTAAGAGTACAAACCACTTCTAGTCTTACCAATTATCATGCGCTAGGGAAACGTTCTATTCATGATGAGGTGTTTAAAATAGACAAACAGCTAACCGAGATAGAAAATAGTTACCAATTTTTATTATTGGTGGCACCAGTTAATATTCAAGTGCTACGTCAACAGTTCTTCGATTCTCATTTCAAAACATTAGACCGATATCATTACCGACTACTCCCTGTAGATCCAGATATTTTAAAACGAAAATTATATGATTTACGTATTGATGAAATAGACGATCCTGCAATTTCATTTTTATTCGATGAAAAACGGGCAGAAATAGATCAAGAATTAACCATGCTTAAAGAACGTGGTGCAAAAAACTTTTTTTACAGCAGTATTCGGTTGTATAACGGATTAGATAAAGCGTTAATTGCAGAAGCCGAATTAATCCTTCAAAACATACCCGAAAATCACGAGGAAGGTCAACGTGCGGTAATAGATACGTCCGAATTTGGAGATTTAGCAAAACAGGAGTTTGATTATTTTAAAGAGCAAGACTCCCATTTTAATTCTAAAATTCATATTCGAGACGATGTAAATATCATGATGGTATCTAAAGGGGAATTGTATTTGCCTTCAGATTATACCATGAGTAAAAACGATGCTAAAGCACTTATACAACACGAAATCGGGACTCATGCCCTAACCTATTACAACGGAACGCAACAACCGTTAACGCAAATGGCTTCGGGACTTGCTAATTACGATGCCTTACAAGAAGGAATAGCTGTGTTAAGTGAGTATTTATCAGGCGGATTGTCTGGTAATCGATTACGGATTTTGGCCGGGCGTGTAGTGGCTGGTGCAGCCTTAATAAATGGAGCCGAATTTCACGAGATGTTTTTCAAACTGTATTCTCAATACGAT
Source organism: Formosa sp. F44 (assembly GCF_056238645.1). The sequence goes on along the minus strand of NZ_JBWDLJ010000001.1, from coordinate 108,216 downwards.
TTTACAAAAGAGCGTGCCTTTAATATTACCTCAAGAATGTTTCAAGGCGGTGGCTTTCTTAAAGATATTATTTATTTAGAAGGCTTAGTACGTCTGCGTAATTTCCTAAAGGAAGGTGGAGAATTAGTGCCTCTGCTAAGTGGAAAATTTGCATTACATCACATCGATTTAATTCAGGATCTTAGAGATCGCGGTCTCGTTTTACCTCCTAAAATAACCCCTAGATATTTAAACAATGAAGATTTCAACCTTAAAATAGATAAACTCAAGAAGGGCTTGCCCATCTCTAAAATGATATAATTATGAAAATTTGTTTTGTTATTAGTGCTATAGAAACTGAAGCCATTGGGACTTCGGTTGTTATTATGAAAAAAGCGTACGAGAGAGGACATGCCTTATATGTTATGGGTGTTGGCGATTTTATATTTAAACAAGACGCTCCAATGAGTCTACGATGTACACTAGTTAGAAAAAATTTAAAGTATAAAACTGTTGAAGAGTTTTGGACACAAGTACAAGAAGACGCCAATAAAAAAACAGTAATTACGAGTAAAGACCTAGACGTATTATTTTTAAGAAATAATCCAACAGAAGAAACAGACGACCGAAGATGGGCAGAACATAGCGCCATTGCTTTTGCTCGTATGATTCAGCAAGAAGATGTATTGGTTTTAAACGATGCATTTGCCATGTCGCATGCCTATATAGATAAACTATATTTTGAAGAATTACCATCCGAAATTAAACCCAACAGTTTAATAACTCGTGATATAAACGATTTGCTTCAATTTTGGGAATCTGTAGGAAAACAGATGGTTTTAAAACCTTTAGAAGGCTCAGGCGGACAGAATGTATATCTTATTGGAGAAGATAAGAAAAATATACATCAGATTTTTGAAACCTTAATCAGTCAAGGTTACGTTATCGCCCAAGAATTTTTGCCAGAAGTATCTAAAGGCGATGTTCGTGTTATTCTTATGAATGGAAAGGTTTTAGAAGAAGATGGAGAAAAAGCTGTAATCCGTCGTCTTAACAAAGATAAAGATGAGTTTAGAAGTAATTTGGCTTTAGGTGCCACGGCTAAAAAAGCAAAGTACACCAAGAAAATGCAACATATTGTAGAAGTCACTGCGCCTAAATTAATTAAAGATGGGTTGTTTTTTGTGGGCTTAGATATAGTTGATGATAAGCTTATAGAAATAAACGTTTTGAGTCCTGGCGGATTAGATCATTGCGAAGAAATTGGACTACCAGCCTTTACCACTACCGTTATTGAAGCGATTGAACGTAAAGTCGAATACAAGAAACTCTATAAAAATAACATTTCCAATAAAGTTCTTGCCACCATGGACTAAGTCCGAAGTAAAATGAATAAATAAAATTTATTTTAATTTAATGAAGTAATTATGGAAAACAATAGAATTTTAGGGAAATATACAAGTCATAAAAAAGGGCCATTACTTATTGTAACGGCTGGCGTACACGGAAATGAACCTAGCGGAGTACAAGCTCTAGAAGCTGTATTTAAAAAATTACTGAATGAAAAACCTGTAATTAAGGGTATGTTTGTGGGTATTCTAGCTAATACGAATGCTTTAAAACGCGGAGTTAGATTTATAGACGAAGATCTTAATCGGACATGGACAGAAAAAAATTTAAAATATAACATTTCCGATACAAGTGAGAAACAAGAAATGTATCAGCTTATAAAAGTTATAGACGAGCTCTGTGAAACCGAATATACCAATCATTATTTTATGGATTGCCACACTACCTCATCTGATAGTTTGCCATATATGTCTGTTCAAGATGTAGGACAAAATTTAGAGTGGGCACAACACTTTCCGCTTCATATTATTAAAGGGTTTTCGGATATTGTAGAAGGTACTATCGATGGTTATTTTAGTAGTGAAGGAATCACAGGTTTTACCTTAGAGGCTGGTCAACACGACAGTGATACGAGTAAGATATACCACGAAGGCATGATTTGGATGCTACTTGAAAAAGCGTGCAATTTACAAGTAAATGATTTAAAGCCAATTCCTCCAGCGATTGAGACTACAGTTAAAAGTACTAACAAGCAACGCACATTTAAAATTATTCATCGCTTCGGACTAAACCCAAAAGACGATTTTAAAATGCTAGCAGGCTTTGAGAATTTTCAGCCGATTCATAAAGGACAACATTTAGCAACCTTAAATGGTTCAGAAATTTATAGCACTTGGGATGCATTTATCTTTATGCCTTTATATCAAGCGAAAGGAAATGATGGATTTTTTGTAATAGAAAGTATGCCTCAGTAAAGATGTACAAATAAAGGCGAGCTAACTTTAACATACCAGGAACTAGAAAATAAATTGTGATTAATATAAAATCGATTCACTGATTAGTCCTAAAACATACTATTGGCCGATTAGATTGATCCGAATCAATTAAAACAAATGTCATAAAACAATAAAACCTTGTAAATCAAATGATTTACAAGGTTTTTGTTTAACCTAAAACTAGGTTAGTCGGGGTGGCAGGATTCGAACCTGCGGCCTCCACGTCCCAAACGTGGCGCGATAACCGGGCTACGCTACACCCCGAAGATGTATTGTTAAAATCTTTAATTCCCGATATTATATTAAAGACTAATTGCGGAGAGACAGGGACTCGAACCCTGGCGACAGTTACCCGTCGACAGATTAGCAATCTGCTCCATTACCACTCTGGCACCTCTCCTAAAAATTATGAACGTTGCAATAAATTTGCGAGTGCAAAAATAAGACTTGTTATTAGATATTACAACCTTTTTTAAACTTTTTTTATAAAAATTATTCAGGGTATTCTATTCGTAAATGGTAAATGTTTGCTAGCTTGAGTTTTAGCACTTTTTTAATAGATTGAATTTCTTTAAAAGTTATATTCGAATTTAAAAATTGCCCCTCATCCATCTGCTTATCTATAATATTTTCTACAAATGCATCAATTTTTGTCGATGTTGGTTCCTTTAAACTTTTAGAAGCCGCCTCTACACTATCGCACATCATTAAAATGGCAGTTTCCTTACTAAATGGCTTCGGACCTAGATACCTAAAATCGTCTACATTAACCTCATCGGGTTTTGCCTTTTTCTCCATCATATAAAAATAGTACACTACACTGGTTCCATGATGCGTTCTTATAAAATCGATAACGCGATCTGGCAGGTTGTTTTTCTTTCCAATTTCAATCCCATTTAAAACGTGATCTACTATAATTTTAGCACTCTCTTTAGGCGCTAACTCATCGTGCGCATTTATTCCTGTCGACTGATTTTCTGTAAAATATGTAGGGTTCTTCATTTTACCAATATCATGATATAAAGCTCCAACACGCATTAACATACTATTAGCTCCAATTTCATTTGCGCAAGCTTCAGCTAAATTGGCTACGTTTAACGAATGGTGAAACGTACCCGGTGCCTTTTCAGCTAGTTCTTTTAATAACTTACTGTTGGTATCTGTAAGCTCCAACAAAGACACGTCTGATACTAATCCGAACATTTTCTCGTAGGCATAAATCAGAGGTTGCACGAATAAGGTTGCCAAACCACACAAGATGAACATTAAAAAGGTTTCCCATTTTAAATTATCTATACTTCCTTCATGAATTACAAAAAATGCAAAATAAGCAATGATATACACCATTGTAATTTGCCCTACCGAAATAAATAAATTAGCGCGTTTATATAATTCTGAAACGGTTAAAATAGTAACTATACCTGCAATTATTTGAAGGAACATATATTCGTAACTATTCGGAACAATAGATCCCAATAATAACATAGTAACAACATGGGTAAACAGACCTAACCTAGCATCGAAAAAGGCTTTTAAAACCAAAGGAAGAATACAAATAGGTACCACATAAATATAGTGCGCATTATAATTAACCACCAGTGAGGTTATAAAAACCATAAATAGAACGTTGAAGAAAATAAAGGTAACTTTATTATTATTTTCGAACACATCGCGTCTGTATTTCCTTAAAAACAGCAATAACATTAACAATGCTAAAGCGACTAAAACAGTGTATGCAAATACAATCCAGTTATAGTTACTCGCATTCCAAACTTGCGACTCGTATTCGGATTCTAAAGATTTTAAAACTTGGAATTTATCGCCTTCAACCACTTCCCCTTTAGAAATTAAAAGGGTTTCCTTTTCAACACTACCTCGGGTGTAAGATATCTTACTGAGTTCTTCTTCTAGTGCCCTTTCCGTAAATTCCTTATTGTACGTTAAGTTTGGCTGAATAACGTCGTAAAACACAGAAAGAAACTGCTTTTCGTAAGAACCTAAATTATGATCGGAAAGCGTTTTAATAATTAAAGGTTTAATATTCTCTTGTTTCACCAAATTGGAATATTCTGCACTCACCTTTTCAACTCGGTTTTCTAATAAAACAACCGTGCTTTTGGCGTTAAAACTATGGTCTTCGTGCAATACACCATAATTATAAAAATCGCTTAATATTTTCGAGCCCTCATTAAAAAGCGCTCTATAATCCGATCTTGGGATAGAATCTGAAATGCTCTCATTAAACGTGATTTTATAATTTTTAAACACCTGTGCTTTAACCCCACTATCAATATCAAAATAACGAATAGCACTTGCTTTTACAGCCTGCTGTTCTGTAGATATTTCTTCGTTACTTTTCTTAATCGCAAAATTAAAGGGAGCGTATAAGTTTTCGGACTGCCAAGGTTTACCTTTTTCAAAATCGTATTTAAACCGGCCACTCTTAGGAAACAAGTATACAATTAGAAAGGTTGTACATATAAAAAGTAATATTTTATACAACAAAGTATGGTTCCTGTATAAGGTATTTACAAAATCTTTCATGAATAGAGTTAAGTATATCAAATGTAATAAAAATTAAGGCGTTTCGACCCGTTTATAAATAAGGAATCCTTTATAAATCATATTTATTTTATTAAATTCGTAACAAACATTCACAAATACATAAATATGAGCAAAGAAGTTGTTATTGTATCGGCAATCCGGACTCCAATCGGAAGTTTTTTAGGGTCATTATCCACTATTCCTGCTCCAAAATTAGGTGCTATTGCCATAAAAGGCGCTCTAGATAAAATACATTTAGATCCGCATCTAATCGACGAAGTTTTTATGGGTCAAGTGGTACAAGCAGGTACAGGACAAGCTCCTGCCAAACAAGCTGCTATTTATGCAGGCATACCAGATACTGTACCTTGTACAACGGTAAACAAAGTGTGTGCTTCTGGAATGAAAGCCATTATGCTCGCTGCCCAAGCCATTGCTTTAGGAGATGTCGAAATTGCGGTTGCTGGAGGTATGGAAAATATGAGTATGATTCCGCATTATATGCATGCCAGGACAGGCACTAAATTTGGACCAGCAACATTAATCGATGGCCTGCAACAAGATGGTTTGTTAGATGCTTACAAGCAAAATGCAATGGGTGTATGTGCAGATGCCTGTGCCACGAGTTATAAATTTACTAGAGAAGAGCAAGATGCATATGCGGTACAATCTTACACTCGTTCTGCTAAGGCATGGGAAGCTGGCAAATTTGACAATGAAGTTATTCCAGTAGAAGTACCTCAGCGACGTGGTGAACCTTTAATTTTTAGTAAGGATGAAGAATTTACAAATGTAAAAATAGATAAAATACCAACGCTTCGTCCCGCATTCACAAAGGACGGAACAGTTACAGCAGCCAATTCATCCACTATTAACGACGGTGCTGGAGCAGTGATTTTAATGAGTAAAGACAAGGCCATATCTTTAGGTTTAAAACCTTTGGCAGTTATAAAAAGTTATGCCGATGCGTCTCAAGCATCAGAATGGTTTACTACAAGTCCAGCAAAAGCATTACCAAAAGCCTTAGACAAGGCAGGTTTAAAAATTAGTGATATTGATTTCTTTGAGTTAAATGAAGCGTTTTCTGTTGTTGGCTTAGCCAATATGAAACTTTTAGAATTGCAAGATTCGAACGTTAATGTTAACGGAGGAGCCGTTTCTTTGGGCCATCCCCTAGGATGTTCTGGAGTAAGAATAGTTATTACGTTATTAAATGTGCTAGAACAAAATAATGCTAAACTTGGAGCTGCCGCAATTTGTAATGGAGGTGGTGGCGCTTCGGCAATGGTGCTAGAACGTCTTTAATTGGAAATATCTTTTTTAAAAACTCATTAAATTCTATATTTAGACCAAAATTCAACAGTTAATTAATGCAATACGGCGTTTGTAATTTAAGCATTGTCCCTTTAAGAATTGAACCCTCTGATGCTTCGGAACTTATATCTCAGGTACTTTATGGGGAACATTTTAAGATTTTAGAACAACGAAAAAAGTGGAGTAAGATCCGTTTGGCTTTCGATACCTACGAAGGCTGGATAGACAACAAACAATATGTTGAAATTTCTGAAGATATTTATGCAGACTTAGATTCTAAAGCTCCTAAATTGTCTACCAATTTAATCGAATTTGTAACCGACAGGAACGAGCAACTCTACCCTATTCCGCTAGGATCATGCTTAAACAGTTTACCTATTTTAAACCATACCCACGATGGCGAGTTTACCGATAAAATTCTCCCTAAAAGCAACCTCATACAAACTGCTTTTATGTATTTAAATGCGCCATATTTATGGGGAGGAAAAACGCCTTTTGGGATTGATTGCTCTGGATTTACACAAATGGTTTACAAACTAAATGGCTATAAAATTTTAAGAGATGCTTCTCAACAAGCGACTCAAGGAGAACCTCTAAGCTTTATTGAAGAAAGTGAGGCTGGAGATTTAGCTTTTTTCGATAATAATGAGGGTCAGATTACTCATGTTGGCATAATTATGAACGATAATTATATTATCCATGCTCATGGAAAAATAAGAATAGACCGTTTAGATCATTCTGGAATTTATAATATCGATAAAAAGATGCACACCCATAAATTACGGGTCATAAAAAAAATCATATAAATAACGTTATCATATTACTAGTTCTAAAATGAGTAATGAGATTTTTAAGTATATTTAAATAAAAAAACGAAACACGTCATGAACACTTACACCAAAACAATTCTCACCGCGCTTGTGGTCTGTATTGTTAGCATTCAATTTGTCTCTGCCCAACGTATTGTAAGAGCACCTGTAGCTCATAATAACAACAGAGTGGTTGGACAATGGGTTAATTTAGGAACAACGCATGCTAACCATACTGCAGATCACGATAAAATAAATGTGCCTGGACCTTTCGATTATTATAGAAAGCTTAAATTTAAAGTAAGAGACGCTCCTGTTAATATACAACGTATGGTTGTAACGTACGACAATGGAGCTCCAGAAAAAATTGATACACGATTCGACATTCCGAAAAATGGGGAAAGCCGTGTGATAGATCTTAGGGGAGGAAAACGAAAATTAAGAAGTATCGAATTTTGGTACGATACTAAAGGTATTTTAAACGGAAAAGCCGATGTTACCGTTTATGGTATGAAATAATAGGTTGACACCCATTAATAAAAAAAGCTAGTAATTTAATTACTAGCTTTTTTTATATTTAAAAGGATAAAAACTCTCTTGGTAGAGCGTTAAATCCAACTTCATTAACAGCCTCTTCTACAAAGCGGACTTCAATCATTTTTGAAACCTTAACTTTAAATTGTTTAGGAAAAACGACGTCCAAGAACTCTATAGATTCTACACCATCAATAGCGAGTACAGCTTGTTTCACCTTAATCACATCTTTATGCTCTGAAGCGTTCGTTGTAAACGTTCTAGGATGTTCCTCAGGTATTACATTATCTAATAAGATTTCCATGTATAGATTTTTGATTAATTAAATTATTAATACACTTGCAAATTAACATTTAATTATCAAATACTTACCAATAGACACGATTTTTTTGTGTTAAAAAATTATAGTATTCCTACTAAAAGAAACATTTTTTTACCATAAGATAAATAGCACACCTATTTTACTCTATTATTTTATCATTTTCTCCACACTCCAACATAACCGCTCCGTAATAAGGGTTCTTAATTTTTTCTTCCAAACTTAACCAATAGCCTCCATTATTCTGATTTGACATCGGACAAAATTGCACATATACTTTAAAAGACACACCATATAATTCAATGAGGTGTTTTACATCTAACGATACTTTTGAAAACACATTCCGAAAGGTTGATATATCTTTAACACTTTGAATTTCAGTTAGATTATTTTCTATTTTAGTGGATTGCTCATCCCATAAAGTCATCATTATTCTGTCTTCCGAAATAGATTTTGTATCGACTTCCTTCACCACTTTTAAAAGTTGACGGGCTTGATTTTTGGCAGATTCAAAATCACTATTAACCAATTTATCTTTTAATTGAATATAAGAAAGAAGTACTACTTCTAACTGTTTCTGAAAAATTTCAGGAGCTTCTTGAACCTCTACTTGCGAAATTAAGTCATTTTCAATACCATCAGAAACGTCATGCGATACATTATTCTGATTCATCATCGACGATTTTCCTTTTAACTGAGCTGCAGCATCTACAGTAAATGTTCCGTTGGTTACAACAATATCACCTTGAGCAAGGCCATCAATAACTTCATAAGCGTCTCCTAATTTAGACCCTAAGGTAATGTCTCGCATCTCGAAAACAGGTTCATCTACATTCACCTTTAAATACACCACAGAGCGCTTACCCGTCCACATAACAGCCGAAACAGGTATAGTTAACACCTCTGCTTTATTTTCTTTTAGATTTGCTATAGCACCTTCTACAAACATACCGGGTTTAAACAAACCTTCTTTGTTTTCTAAAACAGTTCTAACAGTTACTGTTCTCGTAGATGCCTCTAATATGGGATCTATAAATGCAATTTTAGAAGGTATCACTTTATTCGGATAGGCCTTTGCGACTATATCAATGGATTGCCCCACTTTTAATGTCTGTATCTGATTTTCGTAAGCATCAAATGCTGCCCAAACCGTGCTTAAATTAGACACTTTAAAAATAGCCTTACCATCCATGACATGATCTCCTTCTTTTGCCGAAATTTCGGAAACAGTTCCCGAAACATGTGCGTAAATTTTAAATTGATTTACAACCTGTCCCGACTTCTCAATCTCATCTAATTGGCCACCATGAATCATCCAGTTCTTAAATTTAGTACGCACCGCGCTATATAACTCTGGTTGTGACGCCTTCATTTTATAAGCCGTAATTAATTCCTGTTGGGCCCGAATTAAATCTGGAGAATATATGGTCGCAACAAGTTGTCCTTTATGTACCTTCTGCCCTACCGATGTGACATACAGCTTATCTATCCTTCCATTAAAATGTGCTGGTTGCACAAATACTTTATCATCGTTCACTTTAATCGTTCCAGATAAATTTAAATTAGTATCTCCATTTGTACCAGCACCTATAACAGTAGTTTCTATATTTGCTAAGGCTATCGCATTTTTACTTAATTTAAATTGTTGCGCTGTTAATCCGCTATCGTCTGTGGTTACCGGAATTAAATCCATACCACAAATCGGGCAATCTCCCGCTTCTGATTTCATAATTTGTGGATGCATAGAACAGGTCCACATTTCATTCGATTCCAAACTCGCTTCTTGCTCATGATTATGCGATTCTAAAGCTGAAGTCGCAGTCCTCCCAAACATTAAATAGCCTAGAATCAATCCTAAAATTAGAGCGAATACAATATATATAGTATTACGTTTCATGAATTATTTATTTTCTTCTAAGCGTTCAATCATGGCTTTCATCTCTTTAATTTCTTTCCTTTGTGCTTCTATAATATCTTCTGCTAATTGCTTAACCTCTGGATCTTTTATATCGGCACGTTCACTAGTTAAAATGGCAATAGAATGATGCGGAATCATGGCTTTTAACCACAATACATCTCCTACAATTGGGGCTTGCGAACGGACTAATCCGAGTGCTCCAAAAAACAGAGCGATACTTCCCGCTATTATAGCTATATTCTTCTTTGTATTCTGATACATGTTTCGCATCGCCACAAACATGATAATAGCCATGGTTGAAATCCCCAAACATGTCATATAAAAGCGTGTTAAACTAAAATATACATGGTCTATGGCATAAGTATTTAAATACATAGTGACGTACATGGCTAAAAATGAAGTGCCAAGCATTATAAAAAATCGTGTGTAATTGTTCTTTTTTGAGTGGTCTTTTGAATGTTCCATAATTGTTCTTTTTTTGATTAATCTATCTTTGCCGATTTCAATCGTAATGCATTTGCAATTACCGAAACCGAACTAAAACTCATTGCCAAAGCCGCAATCATAGGCGATAGTAATATTCCGAAAAACGGATACAACACACCTGCCGCAATGGGCACACCAACAGAATTATATATCAGAGCGAAAAACAAATTCTGCTTAATATTTTTCATCACATTTTCGCTCAATTTTCTTGCTTTTACAATACCATGTAAATCGCCTTTAACTAAAGTAATTGCTGCACTTTCTATGGCCACATCTGTTCCGGTTCCCATAGCAATACCAACATCACTTTTAGCTAAGGCTGGCGCATCATTTACACCATCTCCAGCCATGGCTACTTTTTTACCTTCATTTTGGTAGCGTTCTACTTCACTTAATTTATCTTGAGGTAACATTCCACCCTTAAAGTGTTTCAATCCTAATTCATCAGCAACCGCAGTGGCTGTTTCCTGATTATCACCAGAAAGCATTACGACATCTATACCCGATTCTTGCAAGGCTTTAATGGCCTTCTTACTAGTGGATTTTATTTTATCTGAAATAACGATAAAGCCAACTGCTGTTTTATCTACAGACAAAAACGATACTGTTTTCCCCTTCTTCTGTTCCTTAGAAACTGCATCTTCTAAATCTGAGGATACCGAGATCTTCGCATCTTCCATCATTTTAGCATTCCCAATAGCAATGTGTTTTCCATCTATAACAGCTGTAACCCCTTTTCCTGATACCGAATTAAAGTCGGTTGCTTTTAAGAAACTTAGCTTTTGTTCTTTTGCATATTTTACAGTAGCTTCGGCTAGCGGATGCTCACTCATTGTATTTATTGAAGCGATGTATTGAAGCACCGTATTTTGGTCGATACCGTCCGATACAGAGACAACTTTTTCTACCGATGGTTTCCCCTCTGTAATGGTTCCTGTTTTATCGATAATTAGCACATCGATTTTATCCATTTTCTCTAAGGCCTCAGCATTTTTAATCAGTACTCCATTTTGAGCACCTTTACCTACACCAACCATAACAGACATCGGAGTCGCCAAGCCCAAAGCACATGGACACGCAATTATTAACACGGCAATGGCATTTACAAAAGCGAATGCGTATTTAGGCTCCGGACCAAAAATCACCCAAAGGATAAACGTTAAAACTGAAATCCCCACAACAACAGGCACAAAATATCCTGAAATTTTATCGGCTAGTTTTTGAATCGGCGCCTGACTTCGGCTTGCGGTATTTACCATTTCGATAATTTGAGAAAGCAAAGTATCTCCACCAATTTTTTCTGCAGTCATAACAAAAGACTGTTTCCCATTAATGGTTCCGGAACTCACTTTATCGCCTTCAGATTTACTTACAGGAATAGGTTCTCCAGTAATCATAGATTCATCTATACTACTTTCACCTTCATGAACAGAACCGTCTACAGGAATTTTACCACCTGGTTTTACGCGCAATAAATCCCCTAAATTAATATCATCTATCGCAATAGTTTCTTCTTTCCCGTCTACAACCCGGATCGCTTCATTTGGTGCTAATTTTAGCAATTCCTTTATGGCATTATTAGTTTTACTATGAGCTCTCGCCTCTAGAACCTGTCCCATTAACACTAAAGTTAATATCACTGTTGCTGCTTCGAAATACACATGGACTGTACCCGTATCCGTTTTAAATTGATCTGGAATAACATCGGGAAATATTAAACCAAATACACTAAACAACCAAGCCACACTTGCCCCAATCCCTATTAATGTAAACATGTTTAAATTCCACGTTTTTATACTTCTATAAGCACGCTCAAAAAACATCCATGTCGCATAAAACACCACGGGAATAGATAAAGCAAACTGCACCCAATTCCATGATTTTAACGACATGATATCGTATAACGGATTGTTATTAATCATCTCCGACATGGCAATAATAAATATCGGAAGCGTAAATACCGTCGCAATCTTAAGTTTATTAAGTAGCTTTTTATACGTTTTATCCTCTTCAGAAACATCTGCTTTTACAGGAACTAAATTTATACCACAAGTAGGACAATCTCCAGGTTTATCGGAGATGACTTCAGGGTGCATCGGACAAGTATATTGTGTTTTTGGAGCTTTTAAACTCTGCTCTTTAACCAAATCCATACCACAAACTGGGCAATCGCCAGGCGCGTCGTAAGTTTTTTCGCCTTCGCAATGCATCGGACAGTAATAAAAGCCCCCCGCCCCCCGAAGGGGAAGTTTCTTACTCTTGATCTTTTCTTCTTTTTCCTTTTGAGACAATGGCACTAAATGAATAGTATATGCATCCCCATCTGCTTTCAAAGCTTTTTCAAATGTTTCTATCGGAATATGAATTTCCTTCTCGATTGTAGCTTCTGCTTTTTCTAAATCTACTGATGCATTTTTCACACCTTCAACTTTAGAGAGGATATCTTCAACGTGACCACGACAACCGTTACAAGTCATACCATGAATATGATAAGTTCTAGATTCATTTTCAGAAATCGCTTTTGAAGAACAACAGCTTGAAGTTACAGACTCATTTTTTTCTTTACACGAATCTAAACTCTTTCCCTCTGGGGAGGTCAGGAGGGGCTGTATTTCATAGCGTCCGCCATCATCTTGCAAAGCGTTCTGAAACACCTCTAATGGAATATGATTCTCCATTTCAATTTCGGCTTCAGCTTTCGCCAGATCTACAGTGGCATGCGTTACACCCTCAACTTTAGACAGCGTACTTTCAACGTGACCGCGACAACCGTTACAGGTCATTCCTGATATTTTATATGTATGTTTCATTTGTGTATAATCTAGAGTTTAAAATTACCACTTAACCACGAATTTCAGTTGTATTATTATGGACTATACTTATATAATTTTGTCTATAGTTTTTCGGTCCCATTGCTGTGATGCCTTATAATCGCTCATAGACATTCCTGTAATGCTTTTAAATTGATTGGCTAAATGACTACTACTAGTATAGCCTAAACTATCCGCAATTTCTATGAATTGCAATTGACCCAATTGAAGCAATTCCTTTACCTTTTCAATTTTTAATTGAATGACATATTTCTCAATGGTTATCCCCATTCGCTTACTAAAGAACTTACTTAATACAGAATAATCTTTTGGGATTTTTTGAGTTAATAATTCTGAAATTTTCATGTTCTGATTTTCAGAAACATCTAAAGTTTCAATAAGAACCGTTTTAATTTGTTCTATAAGTACATCGTCCTCACTCATGATTAATTCAAAACCGATATTTTGTAATTTCTTTTTTAAAATCGGATACGTTTCTGCCGCTATAGGCCCCACAACCACGTCGCCTAAATGCAATGCATAAACAGATATTTGCAACGCTTCTAGCAATTGTTTAACCGATGCTTTACAACGATCGCATACCATATTTTTTATATAAAGATGCTGTTTTATCTGTTTATCTTGTGTAGACATGTCTTAAATTTTATATTATTTTAATGTCTCTTGAACTAACCCGCAATGCAACATTTTATCTCCATAATACGGATTATTAATCTGCTTTTCTACAGCAAACCAATTGGCTCCTCCTTTTAAAGCCATCGGACAATGTTGCTCATAAATTTCGCCTGAAGTAATATTTCCTGCTATAACCGGTTTTAAAGCTGTTGTTAAATCTGAAAATAATTCACGTTGAATTTTAATATCATATTCTTCTGAAATTTTCACAGCCAATTTTTTAAGGTCTTCATTTGTAGCTGTAGATGCCATGAGTTCCGCATCTTTTTTAGCTTCTTTAGCATCTGTTTTCACTAAAGCATCTTTTAAAGACAAATAGTGTTGAAAGGTTTTTTCTACATTTGCATCCTTAAATTCGGGGTTAGAATGTACCACTTCAACCTCTTCCTCTTGTTGAGGCACAGCTTTTTTGGTTTCATTTTTACAAGACACTACCGAAATTAAAACAATTCCTAATGCCATTACACTTATAATTTGCTTGATGTTTTTCATGATTTAAAACTTTTATTACGTTAATTTTATTCTGTTAAATAATTAATTATTGTTTGTTGTTTATAATAGGATTGTATCGCTTCTATACGGGAAATCTCATACTTTAATTGAAGTTCTTGAATATCTAGAACATCATTAAAATCGATTAATCCCGTTTCGTAACTTTTTAATAAAATATCCTGAGCGTATTTTGCTTGTTCTAAATTATTAGTCAGTGTTTTGTAACTAATTCTAGCTGTCGCTCTTCTTTTTTCGGCCGCATCTAGAATTGAAATCAAGTTGTTCTTCTTATCTGCTTTCTGAATTTTATAGGTTTCTTTTTGAATTCGATTTTGAACACTTTTAGATTTAAATTTCGAATTAAAAATGGGAATAGAAACAGTAACCATAGGCATTAAAATGTCCTTTCCATTATCAGGCACATATTCTTGGCGTTTTTCTATAGCAATATAATCTAAACCAAAACCTATCATTGGCGCACGCTCTTTAGCTAATAATTGGTCGGATTGTTCTACAGATTCATACAACTTGTCGTATTGTAAAAGTTCTGGATGCAAAATTAGTGATTTCATCTAATCCTAAACTTGTTTCTGCTGGCATTTCTAAATCTGAATTGACGGTTATGGCAACTGACTTCTCACGATTTAGATCCATATTAATTAGCGTTTGCACTGCAAGATAATCTTGTTTTAAAATTTCAAGTTTTTCTAAAATTTCATTTTCTCGCATTTGTAACTTCAAAACATCTACTGCCGATGCTTGCCCGACTTCAATACTCGTTAAAGCCAAAGTTTGATACCGCTTTAATATTTCTAATTGTTCTTGCAATACCCGCTGTTCGGACATATTACCCCAAAGTTCATAATAATTCTGAGATATTGACATCACCAATTTTCGATGTGCAATCGCTATACTTTCGTACTGAGCATCCGCAAGTGAACTCGCATAATTTTCGCGAGCTGTTATAGACCCAAACCATGGTAGCATCTGACTTATAGAGGCTTTAAAAACCTGTGGCCCCGTTCTCGTTTCTGGCTCAATTACAAAATATCCCAAGCCAAATTCAGTATTGGGAATATCTTGAGCTTCATTCACCTTTTCGACAGCTAATTTATATTGTAAATCGGCTTGTTGCACATTTGTATTTTGCGCTAATCCCAACTGAATTAAGTCTTGTAAATCCTGAGCTTGCACTCCAGAAATTACACTTAAAAAACCAAAACAAAGCAGATAAAATTTCTTAGTTTGTGTTATATACTTACTCATACGTTTTTAGTTAATTTAGATTGGTTTCTCTTCAACATAAATTCTTGTTTCCAACTATATAATACAGGAACGATAAAATATGAAGTGATATCAATAATCATCCCTCCAAAGACAGGAATAGACATCGGAATCATGATATCACTCCCTCGCCCCGTAGATGTTAACACGGGTAAAAGCGCTAAAATAGTTGTCGCGGTGGTCATTAAACACGGACGAATACGTTTCTCTGCACTAAATACTACAGCCTCGCGAATACGCTTAATATCTTGTGGCTTACGTTTATCGAAGGTTTGGGTTAAGTAGGTTGCCATGACCACGCCGTCGTCGGTCGCAATACCAAACAGCGCAATAAAACCAACCCAAACGGCCACGCTTAAATGAATAGGATGCATTTGAAATAAGCTCCGCAAATTCTCACCAAACACGCTAAAGTTTAAGAACCAATCTTGCCCGTATAACCACATCATGATAAATCCGCCGGCGAATGCCACCGAAATTCCTGTAAACACCATTAACGATGTGGATACCGATTTAAACTGAAAATATAAAATTAGAAATATTATCGCCAAGGCCAAAGGCACTACAACACTCAGTGTTTTTTCTGCCCGTAACTGATTTTCGTAAGTCCCGGTGAACTGATACGTAATTCCTTTTGGAACTACCAATTCGCCACTATCAATTTCATCTTTTATTAATTGTTGAGCTGTTTCAACGACATTAACTTCGGCAAAACCATCTAGTTTATCAAACAAAACATAACCAACCAAAAACGTATCTTCACTTTTAATAACTTGCGGACCTTGCTCGTAACGAATCGTTGCCAACTCACTTAAAGGCACTGGGCTTCCTTGGGCAACAGGAATATAAATATCATTTAAATCGTCTGGACTAGAACGCAGTTCTCTTGGATAACGTACACGCACACCATACCGTTCTCGCCCTTCAATAGTTTGCGTTAAAACCATACCACCAACAGCAACTTTTAACTCGTCTTGAACCGTTTCTATTGATACGCCATAACGGGCTAATTTTTCTCTATCTATATCGATAAGTAAATACGGTTTCCCAACAATCCTATCTGCAAACACAGCTTCCTGTTTCACCCCTTTAGCACGTTTAAGAATAGGTTCTAATTTTTTACCAAAAGCTTCAATCTGATGTAAATCCTGACCTTTTATCTTGATGCCCATAGGTGCACGCATTCCTGTTTGCAACATGATTAAGCGCGTTTCTATAGGTTGTAATTTCGGCGCAGAAGTCACTCCTGGCAAATTTGTTTTCGCAATAATTTTATTCCAAATATCGTCTGCCGATTTAATTTCTGGTCGCCAGTTTCTATAGAATTCTCCATCATCATCCGCTGTTAAATCATCTGAATTCATTTTAATGTCTGTCGACAAAATAACTTTTGAAGCGGTATTACTTTTTTCTGAATCGTTTACATTAAAAACCAAACGGCCATCTTTCATTACAAAAAACCCTTCGTCATTCACTTTATAACGTTGTCGTTTTCCGTCGGCATTCAGCATATATTCAGACTTATACTGAATGATATTTTCGTACATAGATAAAGGCGCAGGATCTAAAGCAGATTCTGTACGACCTGCTTTTCCAACCACCGTTTCTATTTCTGGAATACTCGCCACGGCCATATCTAATTGCTGAAGGACACGTTTATTTTCGGACACACCAGCATGTGGCATAGAAGTTGGCATAAGTAAAAAGGAACCTTCATTTAAAGACGGCATAAATTCTTTACTCGTTTGCTTCATGATTAAAAATCCAAGTACCACAATTGTAGTAGGAATTAACATAAACAACATCTTATGCGCCAAAGCCCACCGTAATATTTGTGTGTAATAGCGTTTAAATACAGAGAAAAAACCGAGTAATCCAAAGCAAATTACAGCCACAAAAATTAAGTTGAGACCAATGTTCCTCGAGACACCCAATGGCCTCCAATATTCGGCTAATAAAAAGACAATAGCAACGGCAACAACACTACTATTAATAAGGTTGATTCGCGTTTCCGACCAGCTATACTTCTGCTTTAAAAACCCAACAATTCCAAAAGCGACAAGTAACAGGCCTACAAAATAGCCACTAAACATGACCCATAAACCGAGTCCTATTAAAATGCTATTTATTACCATTAAGAATGGGGTTCTAACGCTTCTTTTCCGGAATAAAAACGACGCAAATGGAGGAATTAAAAATAAAGCGACAATAACAGATGCCACTAAAGCTATCGTTTTTGTAAAGGCTAAAGGTGTGAATAATTTTCCTTCGGCACCCACCATGGTAAACACAGGAATAAAACTAATAATCGTGGTGGTTACTGCTGTAAGTATCGCTCCTGAAACTTCGGCAGTAGCATTATAAACGACTTCGTTTATAGGTGCATTGTCTTCACTTTCATCGAGGTGACGTATAATATTTTCTGCTAGAATAACACCGACATCTACCATGGTACCAATGGCTATCGCAATTCCGGATAGCGCGACAATATTCGCACTAACATCAAAGAATTTCATGGCGATAAACACCATTAAAACAGCAACCGGTAATAATCCTGAAATTAAGATTGAAGCTCTTAAATTGAAAACCATTACCACAATAACTAAAATGGTGATTAGGACCTCTAGAGTTAAGGCTTCGTCAAGGGTATTTAGTGTTTCTTTTATAAGAATTGTTCTATCGTAAAACGGTTCGATTGTAAGCTGTGAAACGGTTCCATCTGCCAATATTTTTGAAGGCAAACCACTATGCATATCGGCCATTTTCTGCTTCACATTGGTAATCACTTCCATCGGATTAGCACCGTATCTCGCGACAACTACACCTCCAACAACTTCGGCACCTTCTTTATCGAGTATGCCACGTCTCGCTTCTGGACCTAAACCAACATGCGCGATATCTTTTATGCGAATGGATTTAAAATCTGTAGACGACACTACTGCATTCTCAATATCTGAAATCGATTTTACATATCCCAAGCCACGCACTAAATACTCGGCTTGATTAATTTCTAAGGTTTGTGCGCCAATATCCTGATTCGTGCTTTTTACAGCTTTCACCACATTTTGAAGTGAAATATTGTATTGCTTCATCAGTTCAGGATTCACATCAATTTGATACTCCTGAACATAACCCCCAATAGATGCCACTTCAGACACCCCACTTGCTGAAGATAATCCGTACTTTACAAAATAATCTTGAATGCTTCTTAATTCATGTAAATCCCAACCGCCGGTGACGTTTCCGTTAGGGTCGCGACCTTCTAAAGTATACCAAAATATCTGCCCTAAACCTGTTGCATCTGGTCCCAAAGCTGGTTTAACTTCTGCAGGTAATAAGTTGCTTGGCAAGGCATTCAGTTTTTCAAGAATACGACTTCGACTCCAATAAAATTCAATGTCTTCTTCAAAAATGATATAAATACTAGATACACCAAACATAGACGAACTTCTGATGGTTTTAACACCAGGAATCCCCAATAAAGTTGTGGTAAGCGGATACGTAATTTGATCTTCAATATCTTGAGGTGAACGCCCATCCCATTTGGTATATACAATTTGCTGATTTTCTCCAATATCGGGAATAGCATCGACCGACACAGGATCACTAGGCAAGAAACCAGTATCCCAACCAAAAGGCGAGTTTACGATTCCCCACCCTATAAATAAGGCGAGCATCAATACAGCTACTAGCTTATTTTCAATTAAAAATTTTATGCTTTTATTTAGCATGAAGTTGATTTTTAAAACAATGAAACAAAAGTGTAAAAAACACTAATACGCATGAAAGCCCTTGCTAGTTAAGATTAACTATAGGACATTGCTGTTTATATGTTAAAAAATCAGATTAAGAAAGTCTCGTAATCCACTTGAAAATCGGAGACGAGTGTAGGCGGACGATAGTCCTGAAACGTAGTAACTTGTTTTGGTAACGTTTCGAATAATGCATTGTATACGTAAACAAATGACACTAGAAATAATTGATTATCTACAGATAATTGACTCGGAGAAGTATTTAATTCGTCTTGTCCATCTACCACAACTTTATGGTCGGTGCAACATCCTTCTTTAGTTATAGACGATTTTAAAGGCAAGTTTTGCATACTTTCCATACCACAAGTTGTAGCCTTGGTATTTAAAGCCACATCTACCAAAGTATCTCCACAATAGTGCATATCTACGCTAAAAGACACAGTAGACAAAAGGACTACTATGGCCATAGAAACGGATAATATGTTGCGGAAAAAACTTTTCATTAAATGCAA
The DNA here is from genome assembly GCF_056238645.1 of Formosa sp. F44. Next base: position 88,422 of record NZ_JBWDLJ010000001.1, on the reverse strand, counting down.
AATTACTTATTTTTAATTACAATATAATTAATTAACAGGATTTTATACATTCCTAACGCACCTAAACCGCTATTTTACTATAAATTAATTAAATACAAACAGTTAACACAAACCGTTTCTCCTTCTTAAAAACGTTTTATAGAAGTTAGTTACAAATCCTTTAGGCATTACACATCTTTTATAAGAATGAAATTCCATAAATAATTCGTAAAACACTAAAAAAAGATGACCATTATTATTATTCTACTTTTAGCAATTCCTGCTTATTTTTTCTTCCGATGGTTATTGAAAAAGTTAGACATAGGCACGATTAAAAATAGGAAATATGTGGCTATGTTCCCTGCCTTGCTTGTAAGTCCGCTTTTATATATAGTGATCATACTTTTATGGATGGCTTCATCGACGTATTATCCTAAACATGACTTCAGCACATATTATTGGAAAACTAATATTGAGGAACGGTACACCATGTCTGAACATATAATTACAAGTAATCTACTAATTGGAAAAACAAAAGCAGAAATCACAACTTTACTTGGTAACGATTTTCACACTTACAACACCAATCACATCTCTTATTATCTCGGTTATCTTCCTAAATTGTTTAAAATTGACCCCGATGTGCTAGCCATTTATTTTGAAGATGGTATTGTGGTTAAAGTATCTCAGCACGAAAGTTAGGTTGGAATTTTTATATTAAGCCTAAACACATTAATTCGAATTTTATTCCCGTTAAATTCCATTTTTCAAGATGAAAAATAAAGGCTTTAAATTTGGCATTTAGAGCTTATAATTTCATAAAAAAATGAGGCCTAAAACCCGTTCAAATTTGGACTTCCATATAGAGTTTACCTATAACGACTATAAACATACACTATTACATAATTCTCAATTTTGAATCATATTCGTTTCGAATAACATAAAAACAGGGTCAAAAAAGGCTTTAAACTGTTCAGATTTTGCTATTCCATATAATTTATTAGTTTGTACCTATCATTAATTTAATCATAAAAATAACGTAATGAAATTATTAGTAATTGGAGCGGGAAATATGGGGTTAACCTATGCCGAAGCGATGTCTAAATCGAAACTTCTTAAGAAGAGAAACATCATGATTTTAGACAGCTCCGACGAGAAAATCGAGAGTTTAAACAAAATCTCACATTTCGACGTCTTCAAAGACCCAAAAGACTGCGTCCCTCAAGCAGACTTAATTTTTTTAGCGGTAAAACCGTTTCATGCCGATGAATTATTCGGTAAAATGGCGCCGATAGTCACTAAAGGTCAGATTGTAATCTCCTTAATGGCAGGTGTTACTATTAAGCACATTCAGGATGCTTTAGATTTAGCTAAAGTTGTACGTACTATGCCTAATTTACCTGCTAAGGTAGGAAAAGGTTTAACGTCCTATACAGCGTCTGAAGAAGTATCACGAATAGAGCTTTTAACGATTGAAAACTTGTTAAACACAACAGGAAAATCAATACAAGTAAAAAATGAAAACTTTATCGATGCCTCTACAGGAATTTCTGGAAGCGGACCAGCTTACGTATTTTATTTTATGCAAAGTATGATGGAAGCCGCTTTACAAATGGGATTCTCTGAAAATGTATCTAAAGTATTAGTGAGCCAAACCTTTACTGGTGCAGTAGACTTATTTAATCAAGATGATATTTCTCCTAACCGATGGATGGAACTTGTAGCATCAAAAGGAGGAACTACCCGTGCTGCTTTAGATAGCATGGACGATAATAATGTAAATGAATTAATAAAAGAGGCAGCATTTGCCGCCTTTAATAGAGCTATAGAACTTGGAAAAGACAAATAAGAAATACAAGCAACGTATTGTCATTAAAGTTGGAACCAACGTAATGACGAATAGAGACAATAGAATTGTAAGACCTGTACTAGACCGTTTGGTGAAGCAAATTGCAGAACTTTACGAGCGTGATATTATCACCGTACTAGTTTCTTCGGGTTCCGTAATTGCAGGAATGGAAGTTTTGGGGCATTCAGATATTAAAGACAAAGCTTCTAGGAGACAAGTCTATTCTGCAATCGGACAACCAAGAATGATGCGTTTGTACTATAATATTTTTCATGATTATGGTATGAAATGTGCGCAGGTATTACCAACTAAGAATGATTTTGACCCTGGTGAACACCGTCGTAATATGAAGAATTGTTACGAGAATCTTTTATCTGAAGGCGTTATTCCAATAGCGAACGAAGATGATACCGTATCCTTATCGCATGCCATGTTTTCGGACAACGATGAGTTGGCGTGTTTAATTGCTGAAATGATTGATGCGGATAAATTAATTATCTTAACAGATATTGATGGGTTATATGACGGGCATCCAGATGCCGACGATTCTTCTCTAGTAGAAGAAGTTGGTATTAATGAAAACGTAAATCATTTTATTAGCGATACTAAAAAAGGTGAAGCTGAAGGCCGTGGAGGTATGTTATCAAAATTAAACTACGCCAAACAGTCAGCTAGAAAAAATATTCCTACAATTATTGCCAACGGAAAGAGTGAAAACACCATTATTGATATTATTGATGGTAAAGCTGTAGGAACAAAAGTAGAAATTTAAAAACAACACATGAAATTATTAAAGACCGACTTAAAAAATAATGTTTTACAATCCATGATTAATTTAATGGATACCAATAGAGCAGAACTTTTAAGCGCGAATAAGAAAGATTTAGAAGCATTTAGTAAAGACGACCAAGCCATGTACGATAGGTTAATCGTAGATGACAAAAAGATAGATAGCATGATTACCTCGGTAAGAGAAGTTATGCAACAAGAAGACCCTATTGGCCAAACTATTTCGCATCGTGTAATAGACGACGGATTAGAAATCACCAATAAAACAGCACCCTTTGGAACGATTATGATTATTTACGAATCGCGCCCGGATGTTACTATAGAAGCGGCTGTACTTGCTTTTAAAGCCAACAATAAGATATTCTTAAAAGGAGGAAAAGAAGCGATTCACAGTAATAAAATATTAGTCGATTTCTGGCATAGAGCCTTAAACGAAAATGGTTTAGACAATAGCTATATTCAGCTATTAACTTTAAACAGACAGGAAACTCAGGATTTCCTAAAAAACCCAACAGAGAAATTAGACTTAATCGTACCACGTGGTGGCGAGCGATTAATTCAGTTTGTAAAAGAACATGCACGTTGTGCTGTTTTGGTAAGCGGACGTGGGAACAACTTTCTTTTTGTAGATAAAACTGCGGATTGGGAGAAAACCAAAACCGTAATTTTAAACGCTAAAACTGCAAAAATTTCAGCCTGTAATGCCTTGGATAAAATTCTAATTCAGAAAGACGTTCCAGATTACGAAGCGAAATTAAAAGATTTAGAAGCCATTTTAAAAGATAAAAATGTATCTATTTTGGTTGATTCTGAAACTCAAAAAATTCTTAAAGACGAACCTTTAATTCCGAATGACGACGTTTGGCATGAAGAGTTTCTCGCTTTAAAATGTTGCATAGGTACGGTAGATAGTTTAGATGATGCTATCGAAAAAATAAACACCTATTCCGGAGGACATTCGGCAACAATTATGACCAATAGCAGAGAGAAAGCTATTCAATTTATGGAAAACGTAGATTGTGCTGCAGTATACCAAAATGCATCTACCCGATTCACCGATGGAGGATCTATGGGAGTTGGTGCTGAACTTGCTATTAGTACAGATAAATTACACCACAGAGGTCCATTAGGACTAAAAGAATTGGTTACTAATAAGTATTATATTTTTGGAGACGGACACATCCGTGAATAATCTAAACATAGAGTACATCACTATATTAAAAATTAGGCTACCAATTTGGTAGCCTTTATTTTTTTAATACCAAGTGAATGCGCTTGGTAAAATAATTTAGAAACGTGATTCACAAAAAAAGGCTCAAATCTCTACTAAAGAGATTTGAACCTTTTTACTATTAAAATTATTAAATTCTAATTAAAATATTTTAATCCCAACACCTATTTGAATGTTGTGATTTGTAGCTTCTAAAGGCTGATCGTCATCGTATACGTTAGTAAAACCATAAGCATATCTTACATCGACATAAAAGTCATCGCAAAAGATATACTCGGCGCCTACAACTCCTGAGAATACTAAGTTTCTGTAGCCATCTTCAAATTCATGAATTTTAAGTCCCATTTGTGGTCCAACACCTATAGAAACACGTTCCCACATTGTATATTTTGCAAAAATAGGCAGATTAAGGTAATCCAATCTTAAAGATTCATCTTTAGCACCTTCGGCAGAAAACTGAATTTCTGGTGCTATAGAAAATTTTTCGGTGATACCATATTGAGCAGTAAAACCAATTACAAACCCGTTTCTGTGAGTGTTGCCAGAAGGCACATTATCTTCATAATCTAAATTAGAGATATTAACTCCAGATCGCACTCCAAACAAATCGAATTGAGCAAAACTCGTTGTTGTCGCAAGAATAGTTAAAATAAGAAAGGTAATTTTTTTCATATTGATAGATTTTGGTGCTAAGTTAAAAATTAATAAAATTACTTTAATACAATAATAGACATTTGTAATAAAAAAAAAGACAAACTGAGTATTTTATCGTTAAGCTAATCGCTTACTAGACACTGTTTCATAATATAAGCTTTTAATAATACCATCACTTAGACCTATTTTAGGCACATAAATATCTTTCGCACCACTCCATTTCATAGCCGATAAATATATTCTTGATGCTGGAATAATAACATCGGCACGATCTTGATTTAAGTCTAATTCCGTTATACGCTCATCGTAAGAATACGATTGTAGCATATGGTAATACGATGTAAGGTAAAAGAATGTTAAAGGCTTTCCAATAGCTTTTCCAGACACTTTAAATATTTTATTTATGTTTCCTCCCGATCCAATTAAATCTATTTTGTCGTATGTTTTGGTGTGATCTTTAATCCATGTTTCTAGTTCGGTCCACGTTTCTCGCTTTACCATATCGTTTAGCAATCTCACCGTTCCTATTTTAAAAGATCTAGAAATTACTGTTTCTCCACGATCTATAACAGTAAACTCGGTACTACCTCCTCCAACATCTACATACAGATAGGTTTTATCTGGATTAATAAACGCATTTAAATCGGTTGCCGCTATAATAGCAGCCTCTTCATCTCCTTCAATAATATCGATATTAATATCCGATTGTTTTAATATCTGTTGCACTACTGCTGGTCCGTTTTTAGCTTCACGCATTGCAGATGTGGCACAAGCTTTATATTTATCTACATTATGAGATTTCATAAGTAATTTAAAAGCAAGCATCGTATCTACCATGCGTTCGGTATTTTTTTTAGATATTTTACCTTCTAAAAACACGTCTGCCCCTAAACGAATAGGCACACGAACCAAAGAACTTTTTTTAAACTTGGTTGGCTTCCCTTTCTCTTCTATAATATTTGCAATTAACAATCTTACGGCATTGGAACCGATATCTATTGCTGCATATTTCTTTATTGTAAGCATATTACTCTTTTAACTTATTATAGTAATATTCGTAGGTAGCGAACTGCGATCTTACTTTAGGTTTGTTATCTTTTTTATACTCGTTTGTCTGGTTTAAGTTTATAATTCGTGCCTTAACGTTATCGCTCCAACAAATATCGAAAGTATCTGTAAGTTCTTTCTTTATATCTTCATCGTAAATAGGACAAGTTACTTCTACTCTATTTTCGATATTTCTTGTCATCCAGTCTGCAGAAGAAATAAACACTTTTGGTTTTCCTCCGTTTTCAAACATATAGAGTCTTGTGTGTTCTAAAAACTTATCGACAATACTTATAACTTCAATATTTTCGCTCATGCCTTTTATTCCTGGAACCAAACAACAAAGTCCGCGAACCACCATCTGAATTTTAACACCAGCTCTACTTGCTTCATAAAGCTTATCGACCATTTTATAACTAGAAATACTATTCATTTTTAGCCTAATTCCAGCTGGCTTTCCTAATTTAACGTTGACAATTTCCGTATCTATTAATTTAAAAAATGCCTTTTGGGTGTAATGTGGTGATGTGATAATGTGCTTGTACGTATAAATGAGGTAATTCGTTTCAAAAAAACTAAACACCTTATTTAAATCTTTTAAAATTTTCTGATTTGCAGTAAATAGTGTATAATCGGTATATATTTTTGCAGTAGATTCGTTAAAATTCCCCGTACTTACAAATCCATATCTTTTAATCTTATTATTTTCTTCTCTTTCAATAACACACATTTTACTGTGCACCTTTAAGCCTTGCACTCCGAAAATTAAATTAATGCCTTCCAATTCCATTTGTTCGGCATACGCTATGTTTGCTTGCTCGTCGAAACGTGCTTGCAACTCGATTGAAACCGTTACTTTTTTTCCGTTCTTAGCCGCATTTATTAATGAGCTTGCTATATGCGAAATCTGAGCCAATCTGTAAATAGTGATTTTTATGGTTTTCACTTTAGGATCTAAAGCGGCTTCCCGTAAAAATTTAACCACGTAAGAAAAGGTATGATAAGGCGCATACAACAAATAGTCTTTTTTAGCTATTACTGTAAAAATACTTTGTTCAAGCGTAAGACCTTTAACGGGTAAAGGTTCGATTTTATCGTATAATAAATCGGTTCTACCTAAGCTAGGGAACCCCATATAATCTCTTCTATTATGGTAACGTCCGCCCGGAATAATACTATCGGATTCCTCAATATTCATCTTTTTTAATAAATACTGAAGGGTTTCTTCTTCAATTTCTTGATCGTAAACAAATCGTACAGGTTCACCAATTTGTCTATGTTTAACACTGTCCGATAATTTATCAATAAAACTTTTACTTAAATCACTTTCAAAATCCAATTCACCATCTCTAGTGATTTTAATCATGTGTGCAGAAATAGACTTAAAATCGAATATATTGAAAATATCTTTTAAACAATAGCGCAATAAATCGTCTAGCATAATAATATAATCGTTATTGCCCTCCATTGGTAGCACAACAAAACGATCCATATTTTTAGAGATTTCGATTAAAGCATATTGACTCTCTCCGGAATTCATGGCGATTCTAACTGCTAAGTACGCCGCACTATCTTTTAGAAGTGGTAATTTTACTAAATCGTTTAACACGATAGTTACTAATGCGGGACTTATTTTCTGAAGAAAATATTGTTTTATAAAAGTATGTTGCGAAGGAGATATTTGAGTTTCATTAATTATATAAATATTCTCCTTTTTTAACTTATTCTGAATATCACTTAAAATCTTTAAGCTCTCGGCCTGCTGTTCGATTACAATTTTGGTAATAATCTCTAAAAGCTGACTCGCTTTAATACCGCCAAGTTCACTTTTACCAGCTTTTCCAGCCATTGCAATACGTTTAACTGTGGCGTATCGTACTTTAAAAAATTCGTCTAAATTATTAGAAAATATACCTAAAAAACGTAGACGTTCAATTAAAGGAACATTTTTATCTTCTGCCTCTTGTAGTACACGAGCATTAAATTGTAGCCAACTAATTTCTCTATTAATATAAGTGTTATTAGTTTTTTCAGTTTTTATCATTTAGCATTTTTTTAACCTTCGACAAATCTAATCCATTTAAAAATTAATACTGTTTCTTAAATGTTATATTGTAGGTACTAAATTTAAAAAAAATACGCTTAAAACAACGCTTTTGGAAACAATTTTAATTTTAAAACACCGGGCTTTAAATCGGACCAATCGTTAATATCAAATTCTAAGATTACCAATCCGCTTGTAGGAACATTCTCAATGTAAACCTCCCCAAAAGTATTTACAAAATTATTGAACGCGTTATTGTGACCAAAAATAAAAACTGACTCTAAATTGTTATCAAGGTTCTCTACAAAACGCCTCAAGCTATCACCATTAAAATCGTATATATCTTCTTCTATTTCGATATTAATTTGTTGTGTGGCATTATAATTTTCCACAAAAATATCGCAAGTATCTCGAGCTCGTTTTGCAGGACTAGAAAATACATTTTGTAATTGTATTTCTGAATTGAGTTTAAACTCTTTACATACTTTTATAGTATTTTTTACACCTACCTTCTTGAGCGGTCTCTCACGATCGGTAACATTATATTTCCAAGACGATTTCCCATGTCTAATTAGCACGACTGTTTTCATACAAAAAGAGATTTTTTTTATTTATTATTTCACTAACAAACAGTGTATTAACATTATTTAACAATTATTTACTTACACAATTACAATTAAACACCACGTAAATTACGTATTTAATCGACAAAGCGCTACAAATCAACGACTAAAAGCACATTTTTATTATTTTGTCGAATTTCTGAACGATTTTAACATTAATTTTTGTTTTTCTGCGTGATAGTACCGTTTTTTGTATATAATTAACCATTAAAAGCTATGATCCCAAATCTAACATTAAAATCTAAAGTCTTTTGCTCGACATTCAAGAGCATTAAATAGAAAACTTTATTGCGCAAGTAATATTGCTTTCCTCCCAAAGTAATTGCATTTGAAATTTACGAGATCATTTTTTTAAATTTTAGAAAAACCCGAAAATCAATAAATTGCTTATGACATCAAACTACACCTTACCTTATATTAGAAACTTGAATAGTGTATATTCTAAAATATGCGAGACTGAAATCCCGTTTTATTTTTTAAGCCCCCATAAACTATTAAGTCCAAACTCAATAAAGATTCCTACGCTTAAGGGATTTAACTTTAAGGAAACACTAACATACTAAGAAAAATTTTACTTTGTCAAGAAGTAATAAAAATTATTTTTAGCTGGTCTATACAAGACTGAGTAGCTAAATTTTATTAATAGACCCAAAAAATAACTATTTATTATAAAGTTATTAATGCATCATAGGCAGTATTAGGATAACTTAATCGATTCATGAAATGAAAAAAAATTACGCTAAGAAATTTAAAGCTTATAAAAACATTAAACAGTATTCGCTGTTAGCACTTATGCTAATGGCTTTCGGTTTTTATAGCTATGGCCAATCAGTAGTGCCATTTAGCTCCAGGGCTAATTATTCTGTTAAAGGAGATTTTACAATTATTGGAAACACAAACCTAGCCCCTGCGAATAGTAGTGGTAACGACACAGGTGACATGTTTTTTGTTGATGTAGATAACGATAGTAATACCGTTAACTCATCTGCAGCCACTTTGCAACTTAAAGATGATAACGGCATAGTTGCAGATGATTGTGGAAACATTGTATATGCCGGTTTATACTGGACAGGTCGTCCAGGACCAGACCAAACTTTTACCGTTCCTGGTAATAACGGAATTCCAAAAACATTAAATAAATCTGTTGTTTCTATTAGTGGTCCTGCTTCAAGTGGGTATACTAATATAACTGCAAATGCAAGTGACATTTACTATCCTGAAAGTGAATATGCAAATATGTATATCGCCTACGCCGATGTAACCAGTTATGTACAACAAAATGGTGCAGGTGAATATGCTGTTGCCGATATCGCTCTTGTTGAAGGCCAAGAAAATCCTACAGTAACAAACATAGGTGTTGGTTATTTCGGAGGTTGGAGTATGGTAATTGTTTACGAAAACTCTACTATGAAAATGCGTAACATTGGTGTATTCGATGGGTATTCGTTTAAAGGTGTTCCAGGAGATCCAGGTTACGAGACTAATACTCATATAGATCTTGACATTAGTAGCTTAAACACCGGGGATTATGTAAATGCCCAAATAGGTGTAATGGCTGGAGAAGGTGACGATGATTTATCTGGTGATCTTTTAAGTACACAATGGGGAGGAACAGGAATCTATAGAGAACGTTTAACTCATCCAGGAAACACTCAATTTAACTTTTTTAATTCCACTATAGAAGTTGGAGGTTCTCCACGTAACCCTAGTGGAGCTACTTTTGGTTTAGATTTAAGTAAATTCGATCTACCAACAGCAAGTGTTGTACCTAATCAAGACGATTTATCTTTTGAATACATATCGGTTCTTGATAAATTTGTTATATACAACTTAACGTTATCTTTTGAAGCACCTGATCCAGGAATTGAAGCAGAAGTAGCTATTACAAATATTAATGGTACGCCTAACAGTTCTGAAACTACAACGGTAGAGCCAGGACAAGATATAACGTATACGGTAGATATTAAGAACTTCGGAACAGAAGGTTCTACAAATAACATGTTATCTATTCCAGTTCCTTATAATACAACGTTTAGTAACATTGTATCTTCTAACGGTAACGGAACACCAACTTATAATAGTTCTACAAACACTATTGATTGGTCTTTAGGAAACATACCACAACAAACAAATACAGATAATGTTGTTGCAACGGTTACTTTTACAGTAACAACAACTACAGATTGTACTTTATTAGTTGTAGACTGTGCGAATTCAATTGCTTTAAACGGAACCATTTCTGGAACAGGAAGTGTTTCTGGAACTAGTTTTGACAAATCGTTAATTACAGGATATGAAACAGCTACAGGTTGTTTAGGAACACCAATTCCTGCTCCTATTTATACAACTATTGTAAATGCAAATTGTGCCAATACGCCGTTAGTACAAACTTTCGAATATTGTGCACCTCCAGTACCATTTACAGATGTTAGTTCGACTTACCCACAAGGGACTCGTTTCTATAACGAATATCCTGTAACTTCAAACAGTACAGAATATACAAGTTCTAACCCATTCCCTACTACAAGTGGTGCTAATTCTTATTATGCTGTTCCTGCAAATTCAGAAGATTGTTCTTTCGAATTTATTATCGACATCAGTCCTATTTCAACTCTACCAGTTGTACCTACAGATCCTATAGTATATTGTTTAGATGCAACGGCTGTACCTTTAACGGCTACTGCTACCGATCCATCATATACACTTTATTACTATAACGACAATTCAGAGACTGCTCAAGCCTTTACTTCAATTACACCAAATACAAATGTAGCTGGTACAACAACATATTATGTTGCAGAAGGGCCAACTAATAGTCCTGAATGTATTGGAGATAAAGTTGCTATAACTGTAACAGTAAATGATTTATTAGACATTCAGACTGCTATTACTAACGCATCTTGTGCGGTAGGTGGCGACGGTGCTATAGATATCACAGTAACTGGTGGTTCTGGAAACTACACATATTTATGGAGTACTGCAGCGACAACAGAAGATATCACCAACTTAGTTCCTGGTGTATATAGTGTTGACGTAACAGATGCAGATTTTGGATGTGTAACCACTTTAGATAATATAACTGTTCTTGAAGATCAGTCTACACCTACATTAACAGCGCCTCCAGCATACACTTTAGAAGGTTGCGATGTAAGTGCTATAACAGATTTACCTGTAAGCTCGACTCCAGTACCTTTAACTATAGATCAATTACAAACTGCTGGTGGTACAGCTGATGAATTCTTGACTTTAACCTATGTAGATGTTGTTCTTGGAACATGTCCTACTGTTGTTACAAGAACATTTACAGCAACCAACAATTGTAATAACGCTATAAGTGCGACACAAACCATTACAATAGAAGATACTCAAGCTCCTGTAGTTCCTTTAGCTCCTGCAGATATTACTATAGAATGTGATGATGCTTTACCTACAATGATAAATTTAACTGCAACAGACAATTGTGGTGCTAACCCAACGATCACTGTAACAGGTGTAGATACCACAGATAGTTCTGACCCATGTAGCGTAATTACTACACGTACTTGGACATTTACAGATGATTGTGGTAACACATCTTCAACATCTCAAATTATTACTATTATAGATGAAACTGCTCCAACTGCTCCTGCGAATTTAGCAGACATTACAGTCGCTTGTATAGAAGATATCCCTGCTCCTATAACATTAACAGCAATAGATAACTGTAGCGGTGTTGTACCAGGTGTATTAACCGAGAGCACATTGCCAACAGATAGCTGTAATGCCTCAATTATCAGAACCTGGACATTTGCAGACGATTGTGGTAACACAAGTGTAACCACTCAAACGGTTAACATTATCGACGATATTGCTCCTGTAATCACAAACGAGCCTCAAGACATTGTTTATCAGTGTGACGGGGAACAAAGAATTCCGCAAATCGATGCGTGGGTAGCATTAAATGGTTTTGCTTTAGCAAATGATAATTGCTCTGATGTAACGTGGACTAACAATTACGATGCAACAACATTAGGTTGTAATGGAGCTGTTACTGTAGAGTTTACTGCAACAGATGCTTGTGGAAATGCTACAACTAGATCTGCAACCTATACAGTTCTAGATACTACTGGACCAGAAATAGTGTCTAATTCTCAAGATATCTCTATTGTTTGTGGAGATGCTACTAACCCAGACCTTATAGATTGGTTAGGTACTAATGGAGGTGCTGTTGCGCAAGATATTTGTTCTGAAACAACATGGACTAACGATTACGATGCTAATTCATTAAACGGAGGTTCTGATGTTACTGTAACATTTACTGCTACAGACGAATGTGGAAATTCAAGTACTACAACGTCTACTATTATAATCACAGACTCAACTGCTCCTGTTGCACCAGCTGCACCGGCAGATGTAACTGTTGAATGTATTGACGATGTCCCTGCAATGGAAGCTTTAACTGCAGTAGATAACTGTGCTGGAAACATCACTTCTCCAGGTACAGAATCTATAGATAATACAGATACTTGTAATGTAATTATTACACGTACTTGGTCATTCTCTGATGCTAGTGGGAATACTTCAGAAGTATCTCAAATTATAACTGTAAACGATCAAACTGCTCCAGTGGCAGATAGCGTTCCTGCAGATATGACACTAGACTGTAATGCTAATGTTCCTCCAATGGAAGCTTTAACTGCTACCGACAATTGTGCTGGAACTATTACTGCTGCAGGTACAGAAGTAATGGATACAACAAATCCTTTACAAACTATTATAACACGTACGTGGACTTTCACAGATACTTGTGGTAATACAAGTGAAGTATCACAAATTATATCATTCAACTTAGATGAAACTGCTCCAGTAGTAGATAATACGCCTGCAGATTTAACTGTTGAGTGTATTGACGATGTCCCTGCAATGGAAGCTTTAACTGCTACCGATAATTGTAGTGGAATTATTACTTCGAATGGTGTTGAATCTATTAATGATACAGATTCTTGTAATGTAATTATTACTCGAACTTGGACATTTACAGATGCTAGTGGAAACACAACTGAAACATCACAAATCATTACGGTTATTGATACTACAGCTCCAGTTGTTCCAACACTTCCGGCAGATGTTACTGTAGATACCGCAGCAGAGGTACCACCTATGGTAGATTTAACTGCAACAGATAATTGTGGTGCCGATGTAATTGCTACACCTGTAGATGCTACAGAAGTAATAGATGCTTGTACTACAGTAATCACTCGTACTTGGTCTTTCGAAGATGCTTGTGGAAACTTAAGTATAGGAAGTCAAATAATAACAATTTCAGACATGACGCCTCCAGAATTAATTTCTGAAGCTCAAGACATTGTTTATGAATGTGATGGTGAACAAAGAAATGTAACTATCGATGCTTGGGTGTCATTAAATGGTTTTGCTTTAGCTGAAGACGCTATATCTGATGTGACATGGACCAACAATTACGATCCTGACTACGAAAGTTGTAATGAAGATGTAGTTGTTATCTTTACTGCTACCGATGAATGTGGAAATTCAGTTTCTACATCTGCAACGTATACTATAAAAGATGAAACTGGACCATTTATTCAAACCGCTCCTCAGGACTTAGTTTTTGAATGTAGCGAAGATTCAGACTCTGCAATAAGTGATTGGTTAAATTCTAATGGAGGTGCTGTTGCTACAGACTTCTGTTCGGATGTAACTTGGTCTAACGATTTCAATGCATCAACAGTAGATTTAGGAGCCTGTGGTCCTAATGATTCAATTACAGTTACATTTAGCGCTACAGATTTCTGTGGAAACGTAACAACTACGACATCGACAATTACGATAATAGATGAAACTGCTCCTGTAGTTCCAACTAACGTACCTGCAGATGTTGCTGTAGAATGTTACGAAGATGTTCCTGCAACTATCGAGCTTACTGCAACAGACAACTGTTCTAGTGATATTACTGTTGCTGGTGTAGATACAGAAGACAATACAGATCCAAATAACATTATCATTACAAGAACATGGACATTTACAGATGCTTGTGGAAACACTTCAGATGTAAGTCAAATCATTACAGTTCAAGATTTATCTGCACCTGTTTTAGATGGTACTGTTCCTGCCGATGTGACTTTAGAATGTATTGCTGATGTTCCTGCAATGGAGCCTTTAACTGCAACAGACAATTGTGCTGGTGTAATTACATCTAATGGTACAGAAACTATTAACGATACAGATGCTTGTAATGTAATTATTACACGTACATGGTCATTCGCTGATGCTAGTGGTAACACAACAGACGTATCACAGATTATAACTGTTAACGATACTACTGCCCCAGTTGTAAATAACGCACCACAAGATCTTGTTGTTGAGTGTACAGATGGTACCGATGTTCCTCCTATGGGTCCATTAACAGCAACAGATAATTGTGCTGGAGAGATTACTGCAGAGGGTACAGAAGTTATAGATGATTCTAATCCTTTACAAACTGTAATTACACGTACATGGTCATTCGCCGATGCTTGTGGAAACACAACTGAAGTGTCTCAAACCATTACAGTAGGAGATTCTACTGCACCAGTAGTAGACAACGCTCCAAGCGATGCAACATATGCTTGTATTGATGATGTGCCTGAATTAGCACCATTAACAGCAACAGATAATTGTGTTGGTGAGATTACAGACAACGGAACTGAAACTATTAACGATGCAGATGCTTGTAATGTAATTATTACACGTACATGGATGTTTACTGATGCTAGTAACAATTCAACTACAGTAACTCAGGTTATAACTGTTATTGATGATGTTGCTCCAATAGCAACAGCTCCTGCAGATGTTACTGTAGAATGTACAGACGATATCCCTGCTATGATTGATTTAATAGCAACAGATAATTGTGGAGATACAATCACTTCTACTGGAGTTGATACTGTTAACGACATTGACTCTTGTAGTAGTATTATTACAAGAACATGGTCTTTCACAGATGCATGTGGAAACACAGCTAGTGTATCTCAAATTATTACAGTAGCCGATGTTACTGCTCCTGTATTAGTTGGTAATTTAGAAACAGATATTACAGTAAACTGTACAGCGATTCCGGAAACACCAGAATTGGATTTTACAGATAACTGTTCTGCAACTGTAGACGTTGTGTACACAGAAGAAAATACATCTACTGGTGCAGCTTACGAAAACTACCAAATAATTAGAGATTGGACAGTTTCAGATTCATGTGGTAATACAGCAATGTATATACAAACCATTAATGTTAATGTGCAACAAGCACCAATTGTAGAATCGGATACAAGATGTACTGAAGGAGGTTCTGTAGATTTAGATAGCTACTTAGTAGATCCTGACACCGATGGAACATGGACAGTAGATTCTGGAAATGCCACTATAAATGGTAGTATTTTCAACCCGATCGATGTTGCTGTTGGAACTTATGTATTCACGTTCACAGAGGCAGATACTTGTCAGAACGAAACAACAGTTACTATTGATGTTAACGAAGATTGCGTAGAACCAACTTGTGAACCAATTATCTCTTCATCGGTAACACCAAACGGTGACCAATGGAACGAGTACTTTACGGTAACAGGATTAGACAGATGTGGATTTGTTATCGACGTCGAAATCTACAACCGTTGGGGATCATTAGTATTTAAAGCACAAGATTACCAAAATAACTGGAATGGACGTAATAGTAAAGGTGGATTTGGAAGTTCAGATATTTTACCTACTGGAACATACTATTACATTGTAACATTAAAAAATAGCGGATTGAAACCACTTACTGGTCCAATTTACTTAGGAACCAAATAAAAAATAACCTATGAAAATTTTAAAGTATCACATAGTAGCTATTGCATTATTGAGTTGCACGGTTGGGATGGCACAACAATTACCACAGTTTACGCAATACATGTATAACACTATTTCTATTAACCCTGCATATACAGGGAGTAGAGAAACATTAAGCGTAGTTGGTCTGCATAGAAGCCAATGGGTTGGTATAGATGGAGCGCCTACAACACAAACTTTGTCTGTTCACTCACCGCTTAGCAATGAGAAGATGGCAATTGGAGGTTCATTTATACATGACGAACTGGGAGCAGAAAACTTTAATTATCTGTATGCTAGTTTTTCTTACACCATTAAAACGGGTGAAAATTCTAAATTAGCATTTGGTCTTAACGCTGGATTTACGCAATACAGCTTAGACCAAGATTTTAGATTACAAAATCCAAACGATCCTATTATTTATGGTATTGAAGACCGTTGGGATCCTAACATAGGTGCTGGTATATACTGGCACTCTACAAGATGGTATTTAGGTCTTTCAACACCAAGAATTTTAAATAATGATCATGCAACAAATGAGTACGAAGCATTAGAGCGTGTTAGTTATTACTTAACTGGAGGGTATGTTTTCAACCTTGGAAGCTATACTAAATTAAAACCTTCATTCTTAGTAAAAGGAACTAACGGTGCACCGCTTTCTTACGATTTAAGTGCGAATTTCTTATTCTACGATAAGTTCTGGATTGGTGCTGGTTTCAGACACAATTCTGGTGTTAACGGTAACCAAACTAACGGTGTTGCAGATTATCAATTTAAAGGGACTAACGCCATTGGTGGGATGATCGATTTTCAGGTATCTAAACAAATTAGAATTGGATATACTTACGAATCGCCAATTAACTCTGAAATCAAACACTATCAAAGCGGCACACATGAGATCATGTTAATGTTCGAACTATTTAAAGAAAGACGTATTAAATCCCCTAGATATTTCTAAAGACTACCACTATGAAGAAAAATATTATATTCGCTATACTAGCACTTTCAAGTACTTTTATCTTTGCTCAAAAAAAGGTAGCCGACAAATTCTTTAAAAATTACGCCTACGTTAAGGCGAGTGATTTATACGAAGAGGCTGTTAAAAAAGGAGATAGTAGTGCTCATGTATTAACCAGACTTGGAGATTGTTATTACAACAACTCAAATTCAGAAAAAGCTTCGATTTGGTATGCTGAAGCTATTAAGAAATACGACGATGTAGATCCTATTTACTATTATAAATACGCACAATCTTTGCGTAGTTTAGGTGAGTATGAAGAAGCTGTTGTTTACTTAGAAAAATTCAACGCCGTTCAATCAAACGAAGATCGTATAGATGGTACAGATTTTACTAATGTCGCATTATACGAAAAATTAAAAAGTACAGAAGGTGTTTACGTAGATTTAGTAAATCTACCAATTAACACGAAAAACTCTGACTTTGGAGGTTTTGAAAATGATGGAACATTTTATTTCGCATCCACGTCTAAAAAAGATAGAGAGAATTTGTATGCTTGGAATAATGAGCCTTATTTAGATATCTATGAATCACAAATATCTGAATCATCAGATAACGAAAATGTGACAGATTATAGCTATCCTAACTATGTTAAATCAGAAGGGATAAACACTAAATATCATGAAGCTAGTGTCGCTATTACGAAAGATGGGAAAACCATGTATTTCACCAGAGATAACGTAAGTAACAACAAGAAACTAAAAGCTGACAAAAAAGGAACTGCACACTTAAAAATTTATAAGGCAACTTTAATTGATAGCGTTTGGCAAGATGTTAAAGAATTATCTATTAACGACCGTGTATTTTCAACAGGTCACCCTGCATTAAGTCCAGATAACAAAACCTTATATTTTACTTCAGACAGAGAAGGTGGTTTTGGACAAACAGATATCTGGAAAGTAGCCATTTTAGGAGACGACAACTACGGATTTCCTGTTAATTTAGGTGCTGCTGTTAATACTTCTGGAAAAGAGATGTTTCCTTTTGTAGATGAAGACGAAACGTTATATTTCTCTTCAGACAGTTATATTAACTTAGGATTTTTAGATATTTTTAAATCTAATGTATTAAAAGGCGGTACAACTGTTGAAAATTTAGGTGCACCATTTAATAGTGGTTACGACGATTTTGCTTTCAATATAAATGCAGAAAAAGGAAGAGGATATTTATCTTCTAACCGTGAAGGCGGTATGGGAAGCGATGATATTTATTCTTTCGAAATCTGTTACCAACTTATTAAAGGAACGGTTAGAGATAGTAAAACAGCTTTACCTTTAGCTTTATCGACTGTTCAGTTAATAGATGAAACTGGAAAAGTTATTGAAGAAACTATGGTGGGCGAAGACGGTATGTACTCGTTCCGTGTTAGATGTAATGCCACTGTTAATGTATTAGGAAGTAAAGCCGATTACAAAGACGATTTACAAGTAGTTAATACAACTTTAGCTAATGGTGCTGAACTAATGGTAGATCTTAATTTAATTCCTCTTATCGATGGAAGTGAAATTAAGTTAGCCCCAATTTTCTTTGATTTTGATAAATGGGATATTAGAACAGATGCCGCTTACGAGTTAGAAAACATTGTAGATGTAATGAGAGAACATCCTGATATGAATATAGATATTGAATCTCATACAGATAGTAGAGGTCCTGATAACTACAACTTAACTTTATCAGATAAACGTGCTAAATCTACTAGAGACTATATTATCTCTAGAGGCATCGATGCTTCAAGGATTAAAAGCGCAAACGGTTTTGGAGAGACTCAGTTAATTAACGATTGTTCTAATGGTGTTAAATGTACTAAAGAACAACATCAAGCCAACAGACGTTCTGTATTTAAACATGACTTAAAATAATAATCTACTAATTATTATATAAACTAAAAAGCCGCTATTCAGCGGCTTTTTTTATTGCTAGTTTTTATGCTTAATCAATTATATGGAAGCTGGATATACGTAAATAATATATGTATGAGTACGGTTAAAAGGTACTATCTACAATTGGGAGATTAGACTAAAAAGCCAACTTAACCTTATAAATTCAACTTGTATAGCTAGCTAAACTGAATCTGACACGAATATATACTTCCTAAGGATAAACAAGCTAATTCGGTCTATTTTGGGCTTAAATTAAACGTATTTCAGTTTTGTAATTAACCATAGCTATGCGATCTATTCCCTATTCTAGATTTTATAATTATTTAATTCGTGCAATCACAAACCGATTACTACAGGTTGTATATTAACTCCAGATGTCTCACAATCCATTAGGTTTAAATTCACCTTCTCAAGATACTTTGGTTAAAGCAGAATGTGGTTATTCATAAACCAGTGGTATTAATAATAAAGCAACTTATGGTCTCTCTTAGGCCTCTAGGCTAAACCACACCAACACATTAATTATAATGTTACTAATTAACCTCCTACTCTATCTATGGACTTAATTTAAAGGCATAAAAAAACCTGTGAAGTATAAACTTCACAGGTTTTTAAATAATATAAAATAAGATACTACTTATTTAGCTGCATCTAATTTTTCTTGTACCGCTTTAGCTTTATCACTTGCTCCAATAGCATTATAAATACTAATTAATTGTTGGTAGATATTTGGCTCTGGATTAGGGTTCTTTTTAATATAGTTCTCTAGAACAGCAGCTCCTTTATTGAAAAATTCTGTTTTCTTAGCTTGTAATTCATCGTACCTTGCATTATCTGCTTTACTTGTACCTAAACTATTCATTTCTTCAATAAAAGAATTTCCTTCTTCAATGTAAGTTGTAGACTCATTTAATGCAGCTGTTGCATAATCTGGTTTTAACTCTAAAGTCTTTTCAAAAGCTGTTCTCGCTTTATCGTAGTCTTTATTTTTTAAAGCAATTACACCAATATTATAGTGTAAATCTGGATTGTCTGGTTGCTTTTTAATAGCTTCTCCCATTAATTCACTAAACTTATCAGAATCGTCTAACTGTAAATAAAGGTTAGCTTCAGATAAAATTAAATCTAAATTTTCAGGATCTTGTTGTCTTGCTTTTTTAACAGCGGCTAAAGCTTCATCATTTTTCCCTTGAGACACATAGATTAACGCTATGTTTTTAGTAATTTCAGCACGTTTAGATTCTGACTTACGTTGTCCTGGTTTAATGTGACTTTTTGCTTTAACGTATAAATCTCTATTGTCTTTAGACATTACTTGCTCCTCACCTGATTCAATTTCTGTAGCAAAATACTCAGTTGTGATACCTGTATACCCTAACTCATCTAAATTTTCATAGTGTTTTAAAGCAGTATCGTAATCTTTATCTTGCACTGCACTTACAGCTGCGTAATATAAATACGTCGTGTCTTTTGGGACCATTTTATACAATTGCTCAAATTCTACACTCGCCGCACCATAATTCTGGCTAGTAAAGCTGTCATTCGCTTTTGTTAAATACGAGTTTTGCATGTTATTAGTAAACTCTGCAACATCTCCTTTTAAAGAAGAGTCTTCAACTTTACTTAAACTTTCAATTGCTTTATTTACATCTTCTGCAGATCCAGCACCATTAGCATATAATGCTTCTGCCTGTAAGAAGTAATACTTTGACTTATATTTGTCATCTATACTGGATAACATTGGTGTCACTTGATTTAAAGCCGCTTTCGCTTCTGCGTAATTGTTACTTTTAATAGCTTTCTCTGCGGTCTTTAATTCTTTTTTTTGTGCAAAAGAAAATGCACTAACCGATAAAGCTAAAGCAACTATAACCTGTTTTTTCATTGTAATCAAATTAAGTTAAAATGTTTATTAATTGTTTTCTAAATTGTCATTTTCAATGGTGGTATCGTCACCATCTGTATTTGGTTGGTCTTCTACTTCTAAAGCTTCAATATCTTCGATAACTTCTTCTTCGTGCATAACTTTCGCAACTGCCGCAATAGAATCTCCCGAACGTAAGTTTATAAGCTTAACACCTTGTGTAGCACGTCCCATTACTCTTAAATCTTGAACTGCAATTCTAATAGCAATACCTGATTTATTGATAATCATAAGATCATCAGAATCTGAAACGGTCTTTATAGATACTAGTTTTCCTGTTTTTTCTGTGATAGAAATGGTTTTAACTCCTTTTCCTCCACGGTTTGTAATTCTATATACTGGTTCTCCATCTTCTGGATCGTCAATATACGTACGTTTACCATATCCGTTTTCCGAAACAACCAATACAGATTCCTCTTGAGGGTTTTCTACAGTAATCATGCCAACAACCTCATCGTCTTTATCTGATAACGTAATTCCACGAACTCCAGATGCTCCTCTTCCCATTGGTCTCGTTTTAGCTTCTTCGAAACGAATTGCTTTACCCGATTTTAAAGCTAACATTACTTGACTAGTTCCTGTAGTTAATTTCGCTTCCATTAATACATCGTCTTCCTTAATAGTAATAGCATTAATACCATTTGTTCTCGGACGAGAATATTGCTCTAACAACGTTTTTTTAACTTGACCATTTTTAGTCGCCATAATAACGTAGTGACTATTAATGTAATCTTCATCCTTAAGATCTTGAGTACATATAAACGCCATCACTTTGTCGTCTTGCTCAATATTTATAAGATTCTGTATTGCTCTACCTTTAGACGTTTTACTTCCTTCAGGAATTTCGTAAACACGCATCCAGAAACATTTACCTTTTTGGGTGAAGAATAACATATATTGGTGATTGGTTCCCACAAATAAATGCTCTAAGAAATCTTCGTTTCGCGTAGTTGTTGCTTTTTGTCCAACACCACCTCTATGTTGCGTTTTATACTCGTTTAATGAAGTACGTTTAATATAACCGGCATGAGAAATAGTAATTACCACTTGCTCATCTGGAATCATATCTTCAATACTTAAGTCTCCTCCTGCATATTCAATTACAGAACGACGCTCATCTCCATATTTATCTTTAACAACTTGAAGTTCGTCTTTGATAATATTCATACGACGGTCTTTACTCGCTAAAATATCTTTTAAATCGTCTATCGTAATTTTAATATCGTTGTATTCAGAACGTAATTTATCTTGTTCCAGACCTGTTAACTGACGTAATCGCATCTCTACAATTGCCTTAGCCTGAATTTCTGAAAGTTTAAAGCGTTCTACTAAATTCGAACGTGCTTCATCTGCATTATTAGATCCTTTAATAATGGCAATCACTTCGTCTATATTATCCGAAGCGATTATTAATCCTTCTAAAATGTGTGCGCGTTCTTCGGCTTTACGTAATTCGTAAGTGGTACGTTTTACAACAACCTCATGTCTGTGCTCAACAAAGTGATAAATTAAATCTTTTAAGTTAAGCAGTTCTGGACGTCCGTTTACCAGTGCGATATTATTTACACTAAAAGACGTTTGTAATTGCGTGTACTTATATAATTTATTTAAAATAATATTAGGAATCGCATCACGTTTTAACACGTAAACGATACGCATACCATTTCTGTCAGATTCATCTCTAATTGTAGAGATACCATCCAATTTCTTTTCATTAACTAAATCGGCTGTTTTCTTAATCATATCAGCCTTGTTCACTTGGTACGGAATTTCTGTTACTACAACACATTCACGACCATGAACCTCTTCAATATTCGCTTTAGCACGCATTATAATACGTCCGCGACCTGTATGAAACGCTTCTTTTACGCCATCGTAACCAAAAATAGTTCCTCCAGTAGGGAAATCAGGAGCTTTAATATGTTGTATAAGCTCATCTACAGTAATATCTTTATTATCGATAAAAGCAATAATACCATTAACCACTTCACTTAAATTGTGAGGAGGCATATTGGTTGCCATTCCTACTGCAATTCCAGATGCACCATTAATTAATAAACCAGGGATACGCGTTGGTAAAACCGTAGGTTCTTTTAAGGTATCATCGAAATTTAATTTATGATCGACAGTTTCCTTGTCAATATCTGCCAACATGTCTTCAGAAATCTTACGCATACGCGCTTCTGTATAACGCATCGCTGCAGGACTATCACCATCTACAGACCCAAAGTTACCTTGTCCGTCTACTAACATGTAACGTAAACTCCATTCTTGAGCCATACGTACCATGGCATCGTAAACCGAGGTATCTCCGTGTGGGTGGTACTTTCCTAAAACTTCACCAACAATTCTTGCCGATTTTTTATGCGCTCCAGTTGCTCTAATTCCCAATTCGTGCATCCCGAATAAAACACGTCTGTGTACTGGCTTTAAACCATCTCTTACATCTGGTAAAGCACGTGACACGATCACTGACATTGAGTAATCAATGTAAGCCGTTTTCATTTCGTCTTCTATATTAATTGGAATAAGCTTTTCTCCTTCTGCCATCTATAAAAATAATTTAGTTATCTTGTGTGTTTCAAATCGCGCTAAGATAACCATTTCGTAGGTCATTAGAGGCGTTTTAAAGCGGTTTTTAACAGTTTTTATTAACAATTAAGACTTAACGATTAGTTAATAAGTAAGCCCCTAAATATTTTGATTTAATAAAGTTTTTTTTTCTATTAGCATGAATCATATTTTTTAGGAACACTTTTTGCCTATGGTAATATGTTTTAGTAATTTTAATGCAGAAAGGATATTATATATGGATGACAATTTTTCACCAAGAGTAAAGGATGTAATTGCCTATAGTAAGGAAGAAGCGCTTCGTTTAGGGCACGACTTTATAGGTACAGAACATCTTATGCTTGGACTTTTAAGAGATGGAAACGGAAAAGCAATTAATATTTTAAACGCTCTAGATATAGATTTAAATCATTTAAGGAGAAAAGTTGAAATATTAAGCCCTGCCAACCCAACGTTAACAGCAGTTTCGAACGAGAAGAAGAATTTGCATCTTACTAGGCAAGCAGAACGCGCTCTAAAAACCACGTTTTTAGAAGCCAAATTATTTCAGAGTAGTTCCATTAATACAGCACACCTATTGTTATGTATTTTAAGGAATGAAAACGATCCTACCACAAAGCTTTTAAATAAGCTAAGGGTAGATTATGATAACGTTAAAGAACAATTTAAATTTATGATTACAAATAATGATAATTATATAGAACCAAAAGCTGAATCGTTCCAAGATGACAGCACTAGTGAAGACGACACGTCTAAAGATAACTTGTTCAATTCTCCAACGGGTAAAACCAATAAAAAATCGAAAACTCCAGTTTTAGATAATTTTGGTCGCGATCTTACTGCAATGGCAGAAGAAGGCAAACTAGATCCGGTTGTTGGACGTGAAAAAGAAATTGAACGTGTCTCTCAAATTTTAAGCCGACGTAAGAAAAACAACCCACTTTTAATTGGTGAACCTGGTGTTGGTAAATCTGCCATAGCCGAAGGTTTAGCTATTAGAATCATTAAACGAAAAGTGTCTAGAATACTTTTTAACAAGCGTGTGGTAACTTTAGATTTAGCCAGCTTAGTAGCTGGAACAAAATACCGCGGACAGTTTGAAGAGCGCATGAAGGCTGTTATGAACGAGCTTGAAAAGAATGATGATATTATTCTTTTTATAGATGAAAT
The DNA here is from genome assembly GCF_056238645.1 of Formosa sp. F44. The sequence goes on along the minus strand of NZ_JBWDLJ010000001.1, from coordinate 63,804 downwards.
TCATACCATTGTTGGTGCAGGTGGAGCAACCGGAAGTTTAGATGCTTCAAATATGTTTAAGCCCGCCTTAGCACGTGGAGAAATCCAATGTGTTGGAGCAACAACTTTAGATGAATACAGACAGTATATCGAAAAAGATGGTGCCTTAGAACGTCGTTTCCAAAAGGTAATAGTAGAACCAACTACGGTTGAAGAAACTATTGAAATCTTAAACAATATTAAAGACAAATACGAAAGTCACCACAACGTAAATTATACACCAGAAGCTATTGAAGCTTGTGTAAAATTAACAAATCGTTACATGACCGATCGTTTTCTTCCAGACAAAGCTATTGATGCTTTAGACGAAGCAGGGTCTCGCGTACACATTACCAATATTAACGTACCGCAACAAATCCTTCAATTAGAAAACGAATTAGAAGTTGTAAGAGAATCTAAAACCTCTGTGGTTAAAAAACAAAAATACGAGGAAGCTGCCAAATTAAGAGACGATGAAAAACGTCTTGAAAAAGAACTGGAAGCCGCCCAAGAAAAATGGGAGGAAGAAACAAAGCTGCATCGTGAAGTTGTAACGGAAGATAATGTTGCCGATGTTGTTTCTATGATGACAGGAATTCCTGTGAACAGAATTGCACAAACCGAAAGCAATAAATTATTCCTTTTACCAGAACTTATTAAAGGTAAAGTAATTGGTCAAGACGATGCGGTTTCTAAAGTTGTAAAAGCTATTCAACGTAATCGTGCTGGACTTAAAGATCCTAATAAGCCAATTGGTTCATTTATCTTTTTAGGTCAAACTGGTGTAGGGAAAACGCAATTAGCCAAAGTCCTTGCTAAACAATTATTCGATAGTGAAGACGCTCTTGTAAGAATTGATATGAGTGAATACATGGAGAAATTTGCAATTTCTAGATTAGTTGGAGCGCCTCCGGGATATGTAGGTTATGAAGAAGGCGGACAATTAACCGAGAAAATTCGTCGTAAACCTTACGCTGTTGTACTATTAGATGAAATTGAAAAAGCGCATCCAGATGTGTTTAATATGATGCTTCAAGTTTTAGATGATGGATATCTAACAGATAGTTTAGGTCGTAAAATAGATTTTAGAAACACGATTATTATCATGACATCTAACATTGGTGCTCGTAAGCTGAAAGATTTTGGTACAGGAGTTGGATTCGGAACTGCGTCTCAAAAAGCTCAAGAAGCCTCTAATACAAAAGGCGTAATTGAAAGCGCTTTAAAGAAAGCTTTTGCTCCCGAATTTCTGAACAGAATAGACGATGTTATCGTATTTAATACTTTAGAAAAAGAAGATTTAAATAGTATTATAAAAATCGAACTTGATAAATTATTATCAAGAATTAAAGATTTAGGCTACGATTTAAGACTTAGTGAAAAAGCAACCAGCTTTATTGCTGAAAAAGGTTTTGACAAGCAATACGGAGCACGTCCTCTAAAAAGAGCCATTCAGAAATATGTTGAAGATGCGCTAGCCGAGAAAATCATTACTTCTAAAATTCACGAAGGTGATGTGATTCTTATGGATTTAGATGAAACCAATCAGGAACTTGTTATCACTATTGAAAAACAAGAAAATCCTGCTGAATCTTAAACTAAAAACACCTTATAAAAATGCCCTGATAATTAAATATTATCAGGGCATTTTTTTTAATAGAGAATCTAACTTTTAGCAGTATAACCTACCACTACTTTTCCCCTAGTGCACTGATATTACATTTATAATATTCACAACTTCTATCCTATTATAAAAGATATTTCGCTTTATAATTTACAACTACAGTTCACCTGCAATAAATACTTTTCAATACCTCAACTTTACACCGAATTAATTACAAATTTCCCATAACTACACTAAAAAATTAGCAATACCCTACTTTAAACACTAACCATAGAAACAATTAAAATTATTTAATGATATATCATACTATTCACTTATTTTTGAAGTACTAAAAACATCTTATGAAAAAAATATTTATTGCAATTAGTGCTCTAACTATATTTGCATGCCAAGAAGCTCCAAAAAAGGACTACGTAACACTTTCAGGAAAAATAATAGACAAGAATAGTGACTCACTTTTAATTAGAAGTCGTTCGTATTCCAAAACAATAAAAGTAAATTCTGACGGTACTTTTAGTGATACTTTAAAAGTAGAATCTGGACTGTATAACTTTTACGACGGCGGAGAGTCTTCAACCATATTTTTAAAAAATGGTTACGATTTAAATATCTCCTTAGACACTAAAGAATTTGATGAAAGTATTGCATATATAGGCGAAGGAGCAGAAAACAATACATTTCTAGCACAACACGCTATAAAGCAAGAACAACTTATGGATCAAGATTTTTCGTCTATGGACTTAAAAACATTAGATGATAAGTTTGCGGAAATCGAAACAGAACTTACAACGTTTTACGAGTCCAATCCTAGCATAGATACTATGGTTACAAAATCGCTAACAAAAAATTTACAACCTATGTTAGATGGTACTAAAAAGTACTACGCTGGAAACATTATGCTTAAACAAGAAATGACAGGAAAACCATCTCCTTTATTTGTTGACTATGTTAATGTTGATGGCTCTACAACATCTTTAGAAAGCTTAAGAGGAAAATATGTTTATATAGATGTTTGGGCAACGTGGTGCGCACCTTGCAAAGCAGAAATTCCAGCTTTAAAAGCTTTAGAAAAAGAATATCACGATAAAAACATCACATTTGTTAGTCTTTCTGTAGACGACGATAGAACTCACGGTGGGTCTTGGGACAAAGCTAAAGAAGATTGGTTAGCCATGGTTGCAGACAAAGAATTAAGTGGCGTACAAGTTATGGCTCCAGAAGGCTGGAAGTCACAATTTGTAAGAGATTACAAGATTAATGGTATTCCTAGATTTATCTTAATCGATCCTGCAGGACTTATTGTAGACCCTTCTGCACCTCGACCATCAGACGAGAAACTAAAAACATTATTTACATCTTTAAGCATCTAAATGCTTAGAAGTAGTTTATAAAAAATCCGCTTAAAACATACCTTTAAGCGGATTTTTTATTTTAAAACGTTGCGACACTCTGTTTTAAAAAGCTAAGAGATCAACCGAATTAATATCGCCATGAGATGCCGTTCTTACAACTTCTCCATTTTTAATAATTAAGAGCTGTGGTGACTCATGATGAACATTAAACTTACTCGCAATTGCATTTGAAATGTTACGATGATTTAGCAAATCTAACATAAACATATCTATTTCCGTTTCAGCTTTAAACGATTTTTCAAACTGACTCAAAACCATTCTGCTAATTCCACAGCGCGTAGAATGTTTAAAAATGGCTTGTGCTTTTTCGTTAGATGCTTCTACAATATCATGTAACTGATCTTCATTAACTAAAGCTTTCCAAACAATTGTACTTTCTTCTTTGTCTCCAGAAGAATTACTACTAAATATTTTATCAAATAATCCCATATTTTCATTAAATTTATATCCCACCTCACTTTACTCAAAAGACAAATCGTCAGATTAAAAACACATCAAACAGACATTTTGTCTTATTTTTAAAATTGGTAAGAAAGTTGACTATACATTGAAAAACACTTGAACAATGAACTTTAACAATTATACAATAAAATCTCAAGAAGCCATACAACGGGCGCAACAAATTGCGCAAGAAAATGGACAGCAAAATATAGAAAACGAACACGTTTTTAAGGCTATTTCTGAAGTAGACGAAAATGTGTTACCGTTTATTCTAAAAAAATTGAATGTAAACATAAACATTCTTGAACAAGCAATAGATAAGCAAATAGAAAATTTTCCTAAAGTTTCAGGAGGCGAAATCATGGCTTCCCGCGATTTAGGAACCGCTCTAAACGAAGCTTCAACCATTGCTAAAAAAATGAACGATGAATATGTGTCTATCGAACACCTACTTATTGCCATTTTTAAATCGAAAAGCAAAATTGCTCAAATGCTAAAAGACCAAGGGGTCACAGAAAAAGCACTTGTTGCTGCCATCGAAGAATTACGTAAAGGGGATCGCGTAACCTCGCAAAACCAAGAAGAAACATACAATTCATTAAATAAATATGCTAAAAATTTAAACGAATTAGCAAAAAACGGGAAATTAGATCCTGTAATTGGTCGTGATGAAGAGATTCGTAGAATCTTACAAATCTTAACCAGACGAACAAAAAACAACCCAATTTTAGTGGGAGAACCAGGAACGGGTAAAACTGCAATTGCCGAAGGTTTAGCACATAGAATTGTAGATGGTGATGTACCAGATAATTTAAAAGATAAGCAAATTTTTGCCTTAGATATGGGAGCTCTTATTGCAGGTGCTAAATATAAAGGAGAATTTGAAGAACGATTAAAAGCCGTTATTAAAGAAGTTACAGACAGCGAAGGCGATATCGTTTTATTTATAGACGAGATTCATACGCTTGTTGGTGCTGGAGGCGGACAAGGTGCAATGGATGCTGCAAACATTTTAAAACCGGCATTAGCGCGTGGAGAATTACGCTCCATCGGAGCCACAACTTTAGATGAATATCAAAAGTATTTTGAAAAAGACAAAGCCCTAGAACGTCGTTTCCAAAAAGTAATGGTAGACGAACCAGATACCGAAAGTGCGATTTCTATTTTACGTGGTATTAAAGAAAAGTACGAAACACACCATAAAGTACGTATTAAAGACGAAGCTATTATTGGTGCGGTAGAATTATCTGAACGCTATATTACAAATCGTTTTTTACCAGATAAGGCAATTGACTTAATGGATGAAGCGGCTTCTAAATTGCGTATGGAAATCAATTCTAAACCAGAAGAACTTGATGTGTTAGACAGAAAGATCATGCAGTTAGAAATTGAAATCGAAGCCATAAAACGTGAAAAAGACGAAGCAAAACTTAAAAGTCTAAAAGTTGATTTAGCGAACTTAAAAGAAGATCGGAATGAAATTAATGCGAAGTGGAAAAGTGAAAAAGAGGTTGTAGATAATATTCAAACAGCAAAGTTAGATATTGAAAACTTTAAGCTTGAAGCAGAACGTGCAGAACGCGAAGGTGATTACGGTAAAGTTGCAGAAATTCGTTACGGAAAAATTAAAGATGCTCAAGAGCGTTTAGATTTACTTCAAAAAGATTTAAATGAAAACAAATCGGACAGCTCATTAATTAAGGAAGAAGTCACTTACGACGATATTGCAGAGGTAGTCGCAAAATGGACTGGAATTCCTGTAACTAAAATGTTACAAAGCGAACGTGACAAGTTATTGCATTTGGAAGACGAATTACACAAACGTGTGGTCGGACAAGAAGAAGCCATAGAAGCTGTGAGTGATGCCGTGAGACGAAGTCGAGCAGGTTTACAAAATCCGCAAAAACCGATAGGAACCTTTTTATTCCTTGGAACCACTGGTGTGGGTAAAACGGAATTAGCAAAAGCTTTGGCCGAGTATTTATTCGACGACGAAAATGCCATGACTCGTATTGATATGAGTGAATATCAAGAGCGTCATTCTGTAAGCAGATTGGTTGGAGCACCTCCAGGATACGTAGGATACGACGAAGGCGGACAATTAACAGAAGCTGTACGTAGAAAACCTTATTCTGTAGTATTGCTAGATGAAATTGAAAAAGCACACCCAGACACCTTTAATATTTTATTACAAGTATTAGATGAAGGACGTTTAACAGACAACAAAGGACGGGTCGCCGATTTTAAAAACACAATAATTATTATGACATCCAATATGGGAAGTCAAATTATTCAAGATCGATTTGAAGCCACTAAAGACGTTGACAGTGCTATTGAAATTGCTAAAATCGACGTACTTGCATTATTAAAGCAAACCGTTAGACCAGAGTTTTTAAATAGAATTGATGACACGATTATGTTTACACCGCTAAGCAAAGAGAACATTAGAGAAATTGTAAGTTTACAATTAAAAGGCATCTCTAAAATGATAGCTCAGCAAGGCATTACTTTCGATGCGACTCAGGAAGCGGTAAGTTACTTAGCCGAAAAGGGATATAATCCGGAATACGGAGCAAGACCAGTAAAACGTGTAATTCAAAAAGAAGTTTTAAACGCTTTAAGTAAAGACATACTTTCTGGAAAAGTCACCACAGACAGTATTATTTTACTAGATAATTTCGATAATGAATTGGTTTTTAGAAACCAAGAAACCTTAGTTCATGAAGAGGAGTAATAAAGTTTTGTTAAAGCAGAAATCCTGCATAATATAACGCATTTACCTCCGTTAAATTATGTAAGGTTGGTTAGTAAATAAAAGCAATGTGAGTCTGATAACAGATAAGCATTGCTTTTATATTTTACACTATATTTATTTACAAATAAAGCATAAAAAAAATGCCTTAAGAAGATATTCTTAAGGCATTTTAAATATAATTGATTTGGTATTATAATTTCATTGTAACTCCAATCGCAGGAACAAAGATTGAACCTCCTGATATTTCAGCATATAAACCCCATTTATCATTCCAAAACCATCTACCTCCTACTTGCAGACCTAGACTTAAATCACTGCTTTCTAAATCATCATCTCCAGAGTAAATAGCATAACCTGCATTTGCACCACCGTAAACATCCCAAGCGTCATCTGAAATTCCAAAAAGCTCATCGAAATAGTAATTTCCTTTAACACCTATGTTAACCCAATCCAAATTGAAATCGGTCCCAACCCCTGGAGCAATAGTAATGTTTTCATGTACAGGAATTTCGTAGTTAACACCTATCAACCCGAAGTTTAATTCTTTTCTAGCCTGTCCAAATACGCTTGCAGCACTTAGCATTAAAGCAAAAGCAAATAATAATGTTGTTTTTTTCATAATGTTTGTTTAAATAGTTTGATTCTTAAAAATACAAATTTATAACATTTTCACCCAATGATTAACTGTATTCGTAATAATAATACTCCATTTAAATCAATAATGCTCTAATTCTAAAAAACTAAAAAAGCAGTTTTTATCATTATAATCCCAAAGATCCTGTTTATTAGCACATCTAGTGCACCTGTATAAAAATGTATTCCAAACATTAATCTAGGATTTGTAAGACAATTATCATTTTTCAATCAAATTCGCTTTACAATTAATGTTATTGAAGCCTAAGGCTATTAAAAGTTATATTTAATTATTTATCTTTGACAACTATGCAAAAAAAGATAAACATCCAAAATAAGAAAGCTCGTTTTTTATACGAGATCTTAAATAAATATACTGCTGGAATAGTCCTTTCCGGTACAGAAATAAAATCCATTAGAAGTAGTAAAGCATCTATCGCAGAAAGCTTTTGCGAATTCAATGAGAAAGGTGAACTGTTTGTAATTAACATGAATATTGAAGAATATGCATTTGGTAATTATTATAATCACCGCCCGAAAGCCGAGCGAAAATTATTATTAAACAAACGCGAACTTAAGAAGCTCGAAAAAGAAGTTAAAAACAGCGGATTAACCATAGTCCCGCTAAAACTCTTTATTAACGATAAAGGATTTGCGAAGTTAAATATTGCTTTGGCTAAAGGGAAGAAGTTGTATGATAAGCGAGAATCTATTAAAGACCGTGATAACAAACGAAATTTAGATCGGGTTAAGAAAATTTATAAATAAAACACTACCATATACATCTTTAAGATTCCATGAAATTAAACTTTAGAATTACCTTATTAGCCTTTACGTTTGCTCTATATTCTTGCGGAGGGTCAAAAAACACGGCCACAAAAACAGTAGAATCTGTAAAATTTGAAGTCAATCTTTTAGACCGATCAGACGACACCTATAAAGTTACCGTTACACCACCCGCACTTACAGCCGTAAATTCTATTTATCAGTTTGCTTCTACTGCTCCTGGAACCTATCAAGTTATGGATATTGGGCGCTATGTTAAACATTTTAAAGCGTTTGATGCTAATGGCAATGAGTTAACAACACATCAAATTTCTATTAACCAGTTTGAGTTAACCTCTCCAGAAAAAATTTCAAAAATAGAATATGAAATTTCAGAAACTTGGGACACTCCCGTTTCAGAAAACAAAATCTATTTAATGTGTGGAACGTCCATTGAAAACGACCATACCTTAATAAATGGGCAAGCTGTATTTGGTTATTTTAAAGATAAACAAAACAGTCCGATTACTATAAAATTAGACTATCCTAAAACATGGACAGTTGGTACGGCCTTAAGTAAAAACGGTGACAGTTTATACGTTGCAGAAAACTACGATAAAGTTGTAGACTCTCCTATTTTGCTTGGAAATTTAACCAAAGCCAGTATGAATGTAGAAGGGACAAATGTAGATATTTACACCTATTCTAAAACAGGCTTAGTAACCTCTGATCAAATTTTAGAATCCATGAAAAACATGTTGGTTTCGGCTAGCGGATTTCTTGAAGGGCTACCTGTAAAAAACTATACTTTTTTATTCCATTTTGAAGACACCACTAATGGTGCTTGGGAGCACTCTTACAGCTCAGAATACATCTATAAAGAAGACCAATGGGCAAATCTTGAAGAGCAAGTTGTAGAAGTCGCTGCACACGAATTTTTCCATGTAGTTACGCCTTTAAATATCCATAGTGAAATTGTAGATCAGTTTAACTTTATTACACCCGTAGCCTCAAGACATTTGTGGTTGTACGAAGGCACTACCGAATGGGCTGCACATATGATGCTTTTTCGTTCAGGCTTAAAACCTACCGATGATTATTTTAATACGCTATCTAAAAAAATAGCGATCGATTCGAAATATTTTGATCCCGCATTAAGCTTAGAGCAATTGTCTCTTACCTCTTACACGCCAGCGGGCCAAAAACAATACGGGAATATATACATGAAAGGTGCAATTGTAGCTGGCCTTTTAGACATAAAAATATTAGAATTATCTAACGGGAAACGAGGCTATATTGACGTGATTAACGATTTAGCTAAAAAATATGGTCCACATACACCTTTCGACGACGCGACTTTCTTCTCTACATTTGTAAAAGAAACCTATCCTGAAATTCAATTTTTTATAGACGACTTTATTGTAAATACTAAACCTTTACCAATTAAAGCGTATTACAATAAAATAGGTATCGATTATAATGAAACTGAGAATACATTCTCGTTAAACGCATCGCCATCAGCCGAACAATTAACATTAAGAACAAAATGGATGACTCCAATTAGTTTGTAAAAATTCATTAAAATGAAAAAATTATTATTCGTCTTCGGGTTAAGTTTTTTTCTAATTTCTACTGCAACAGCACAAAAAAAGAAAGAAGTTGTTATACAAAAAACCAATTATAACCCCTTAGTAAAATCTTTAGAAACTACTTTAGGAACGTTATATCTGTCGCTTTCTGGCGATAAGAAAGAAAAACGCGACTGGGATTTATTTCAATTTTTGTTTAAAGAGGAAGCTAAATTAATTACTACAGGAGTCGATTACGAAGGTAAATTACAAGCGAAGTACATGACGCCTGCCGAATACGTTAAAGCCTCTAAATCTTGGATGCTAAAAAACGGGTTTCACGAAAAAGAGATTCACAGAATTGTACATACATTTGGCGACATCACACAGGTGTTTAGCACCTTTGAGGCCTATCATTCCGAAAACGATAAAGAACCTTTTGCAAAAGGTATTAATAGTATTCAATTAATGTTCGACGGGAATCGTTGGTGGATTATTAATCTGTTATGGACAAACGAATCTGAAACCAAACCTATTCCCGCTGAGTTTTTACAAAAGGACGATGATTATTAATTTTTATCCTCTAATAGTGGCACAAAACGAAATTCACCAAACTCGTGTTTTTCAAATTCTTTAGGCCCCTTTCTTACAAAAAGTGTCATGGTTTGCACCTGATCCCCTACAGGAATCACTAAACGTCCACCTATTTTTAACTGACTTAATAATGGAGTCGGAACAAAAGGTGCACCCGCTGTTACAATAATTCCATCGAAAGGCGCTTCTTCAGGCATCCCTTTATAGCCATCTCCAAAAATTAATTGTTTTGGGCGGTATCCTAATTTAGGAAGAAATTTACTCGTTTTTTTAAACAACTCTAATTGGCGTTCAATACTATAAACCTTAACGCCCAACTCGCATAATACAGCAGTTTGGTAACCACTTCCTGTTCCAATTTCTAAAATTTTAGCTTCGCGTTTAATCTTTAATAATTCGGTTTGAAAAGCCACTGTGTATGGCTGAGAAATGGTTTGATCGGCCGCAATAGGAAATGCTTTATCTTGATATGCATGATCTAAAAAGCTAGAATCCATAAACAAATGTCTTGGTATATTCCCTATAGTTTTAAGCACATTTACATCTGTAATGCCTTTATTTTTCAGTGTATTTACCAATTGTTGTCGTAATCCTTGATGTTTAAAAGTGTCTTTCAAGAGGGTGTGTTTTATTTTGAGTTTTGAAGAATTATAAGTTTTGCAAAAGTAAATCTTTTTTTAAAATTTTATTAGTATTTAAAACTCATAAAAAATCTTATTTTTGTTTAAAATCCTATTCACATGCTAAAAGTTGGAGTTCTTGGTGCTGGTCACCTCGGAAAAATTCATTTAAGACTTCTAAATCAATCAAATAAATACGAACTCATCGGTTTTCATGATGCAGATAAAGAAAATGCTAGAAAAGTTGAAGCCGAATTTGGTTATAAATTTTTCGAAACTGTAGAAGAATTAATAGATGCTGTCGCTGTTGTTGATATTGTTACACCTACTCTTTCTCACTACGACTGTGCCAAATTAGCAATTTCTAAAGGCAAAAATATTTTTGTTGAAAAACCAATAACTAATACTGTTCAAGAAGCTGAAGCTTTAAGAACTTTAGTTGCCGAGTACAAAGTAAAAGGGCAAGTTGGACACGTAGAACGTTTTAATCCTGCATTTACCGCCATAAAAGATTTACTAGATAAACCAATGTTTATTGAAGCACATCGCTTGGCCGAATTTAACCCTAGAGGAACAGATGTTCCTGTAGTTTTAGATTTAATGATTCACGATATAGACATTATTCTAAGTGTTGTACAATCTAAAGTAAAACATATAAGCGCTAGTGGTGTTTCGGTAATTAGTGAAACTCCAGATATTGCAAATGCAAGAATTGAATTTGTAAATGGGTGTGTTGCGAACCTTACAGCTAGTAGAATTTCACTAAAGAGCATGCGTAAAACACGTTTCTTTCAGCGCGATGCTTATATCTCTGTCGATTTTCTAGAAAAGAAATGTGAAGTTGTTAAAATGAAAGATGCGCCTAAAGAACCTGGAGATTTTGATATGATTTTACAGAATGCTGAAGGCATTAAAAAACAAATCTATTTTGCAAATCCTGATGTGGCGAATAACAATGCTATTTTAGACGAATTAGAAACTTTTGCAGACGCCATAAATAATGACACAAAACCTGTTGTAACTTTACACGACGGAACCGAAGCTTTACGTGTAGCTAATATGATTATTGATCAGTTTTAAAAACGCAGTTCCATTTCATTTTACCTCTTTTAATAACACCTATTAATAATTTACGATCATGAAAAACATAGCAGTCGTAGGAGCAGGAACCATGGGAAATGGTATTGCACATACCTTTGCCCAAAGTGGATTTAATGTTTCTTTAATAGATATAAATGAGGCATCTTTAAATACAGGGCTAGTTACAATTACTAAAAATCTTGACCGCCTAATTTCTAAAGCTGTTATTTCGGAAACTCAAAAACATGAGACTCTAAATCGGATTTCTACATTTACAGATATAAATTCAGGCGTAAATAATGCCGATTTAGTTATTGAAGCGGCGTCAGAACATTTAGATTTAAAGCTCAAAATATTTAAGCAGTTAAGTGACATCTGTAATGCTAAAACCATTTTAGCAACAAATACATCTTCTATCTCTATTACCCAAATTGCGGCGGTTACCAATCGTCCAGATAGGGTCATTGGGATGCATTTTATGAATCCCGTTCCAATTATGAAATTGGTAGAAATTATTCGTGGATATAACACGAGTGATGCGGTGACTAAAACGATAATGGAAATCTCGAAAACTTTAGGAAAAGAGCCGGTAGAAGTTAACGATTATCCTGGATTTGTTGCCAACCGTATTTTAATGCCTATGCTTAACGAATCTATCGAAACCTTATACAATGGTGTTGCCGGTGTAAAAGAAATTGATACCGTAATGAAATTAGGAATGGCTCACCCTATGGGGCCTTTACAATTAGCCGATTTTATTGGTTTAGACGTGTGTTTATCTATTTTAAATGTAATGTACGACGGCTTTAAAAACCCGAAATACGCACCTTCTCCCCTACTTGTAAACATGGTGAGAGCCGGAAAACTAGGTATAAAATCAGGTGAAGGTTTTTATGATTATTCAACGAGTAGAAAAGCAGAGGTTATCTCCACTCAATTTTTAAAATAGAATTTTTTTCTATTCAAAAACTTCAATTTCATACACGATTAAAAGGCTATACACTTACAAATTTTAAAGCATAATTACTCAATATGTCTATTAAACAAAATTTAAATCATATAAAGAAAACATTACCTGAACATGTAACTCTAGTTGCTGTTTCCAAAACCAAACCTGTTAGCGATTTACAAGAAGCTTACGATGCCGGACAGCGTATTTTTGGGGAAAATAAAATTCAGGAAATGGCCGAAAAACATGAACTCTTACCAAAAGACATCCAATGGCATATGATTGGTCATGTACAGCGTAACAAAGTAAAATACATGGCTTCTTTTGTGAATTTAATTCATGGTGTTGAAAACGAAAAATTATTGAGAGAAATAAACAAACAAGCCCAAAAACACGATCGTGTTATAGATTGTTTGCTTCAGATTAAAATTGCAGATGAAGACTCTAAATTTGGAATGAGTGAGGCTGAAGCTGTTGAAATCCTTAAATCGGACTCGTTTTCAGAATTAGCACATATTAATATTGTGGGTATTATGGGAATGGCAACATTCACCGAGAATGAATCGCAAATAAAATCTGAATTTACCCAATTAAAAACTACCTTTAATACTTTAAAAGCAATACATAGCAATCCTTCTCAGTTTAAAACCATTTCGATGGGAATGAGTGGCGATTACCAAGTAGCTATTGCTTGTGGAAGTACTATGATTCGTATTGGAAGTAGTATTTTTGGAGTCCGTAATTATTAATTTTTTAAGAGTATATTATTTACGCAATTTTAGACATAGAGACCACAGGTGGTAAATTTAATGAAGAAGGCATTACCGAAATTGCTATTCATAAATACGACGGACACACCGTTGTAGATCAATTTATAACCTTAGTAAATCCAGAACGGAACATCCAACCGTTTGTGGTTAAGCTTACAGGAATTAATAACAATATGCTTAAAAATGCACCTAAATTTTACGAGGTTGCAAAACGCATTATTGAAATTACCGAAGACTGTATTATTGTTGCACACAATTCAGAATTCGATTACCGTATACTGCGAACAGAATTTAACCGCTTGGGATACGATTTTAAGCGCAATACTCTTTGTACAGTAGAATTATCTAAAGATTTAATTCCAGATCAGCCGTCTTATAGTCTAGGAAAGCTAGTTAGATCGCTAGGAATTCCGGTTACCGATAGACATCGTGCAAATGGAGATGCGTTGGCTACAGTAAAATTATTTAAATTACTGCAAACAAAAGATACCACAAAACAAATCATTCAATCTTCTATAAAGGAAGGTCATAATCCGAAAAAATTAGATAGAAAACTTATAGATATTGTTGAAGAACTTCCTGCCATTACTGGTGTGTATTACATTCATAAGGAAGGCGGAGACATTATTTATATTGGAAAAAGCAGAAATATAAAACGTCGTGTTAACCAGCATTTTACTGCTCCAAATTCTAAATCTAAAAAAATTCAGCTTCATGTTACAGCCGTAACTTACGAAGAAACCGGAAGTGAACTTGTAGCATTACTTAAAGAAAATGAAGAAATAAAGCGTTTAAAACCAATATACAATCGGGCCAGAAAACGTACGCATTACACCCATGCACTGTATGCTTTTAAAGATAAAAATGGTTATATAAATTTAAAGGTTGATGTTGCCGATGGACGTAAAAAGCCCATTACAACATTTAGTAATAAACAAAGTGCCCATTACTTTATAGAGCATAATGTGGAAGCATATAATTTATGCCTACAATTAACGGGACTATCGACTGTAAATACAGAGAAACCATGTTTTAATTATGGCCTAAAAACGTGTCATGGAGCTTGTGTTACTGAAGAATCTCCAGAAGAATACAACTTACGAGTTCAGGAACTTATAGAGAAAAACAGTTACGTCCATAAAAACATGATTATTGTAGATCGCGGTCGAGAAATTGAAGAACGCAGTGCAATTTATATTAAAGATGGCCAGTTTGTAGGTTTAGGATTTTTCAATTTAAATTATCAAATTAGTAATATTAAAGTCTTAGAATCTATTATTACCAAAATGGAAAACAATAGAGATTCTCAACATATTATTCAGAGTTATTTACGAAGTCATAAAAAACTCAAAATTATTCAGCTTCCTGCTTAACATCTATATTTTAGGTTAACTCCATTTATTTAAGAAAAACAAACTTACTTTTCTTACTTTTATTTTATGATTGAACCAAAACGAGACAAAAACTGGAAAACGCAGTTGCATGAAATTATTTATGAAGCGGATACGCCTGCGGGGAAGTTGTTCGATATCATATTACTTATAGCAATTATTGCGAGTATACTTTTGGTAATGCTTGAAAGCGTAGACTCGATAGATATACAGTATCATAGTTTTTTAAATATTTCGGAATGGGTAATAACCATATTGTTTACACTAGAATACATTGCCCGAATTATTACAGTAAAAAAGCCGTTTAAATACATCTTTAGCTTTTATGGTGTTATCGATTTACTATCTACAGCACCAAAGTATTTATCTATCATTTTTGTTGGCACACATGCCCTAGTCGCTTTAAGAGCGTTACGCTTATTACGAGTTTTTAGAATCTTAAAATTAGCTCGATTTTTAGGAGCATCTAATAACCTTACAACTGCTTTAAAAGCTAGTCGTGCAAAAATTTCGGTATTTTTATTTACTGTCATTATCCTTGCGGTTATTTTGGGAACCATTATGTATTTAATTGAAGGAGACAAAAATGAAGGATTTGCCAACATACCAAAAAGTGTGTATTGGTGTATAGTAACCCTTACTACCGTTGGTTTTGGAGATATCGCACCACAAACTCCTCTTGGACAATTTATAGCGTCGGTAATAATGATTTTAGGTTATGGAATTATTGCTGTACCTACAGGCATTGTTTCGGCCGAATATTCTAGTCAGAATAATAGTAACAAAAACGCCATACCAGATCAACCTAATGTAAAAAAAGTTCGTTTAAATTCTCAATCGTGTTCTAATTGCCTGAAAAGCGATCATAGAGATGGCGCACAAAATTGTTATAATTGCGGCGAACCTCTTCATAATAATTAAAATTTTGGACACAAATCACTACCTTATATCTATAGTTGGACCAACAGCAATTGGCAAAACAGCACTTAGTATTAAACTTGCGAATTATTTTAATACAAAGATTATTTCTGCCGATTCTAGACAGTTTTTTAAAGAGATGCAAATTGGTACAGCGGCTCCAACAGCCGATGAATTAGCGCAGGCTCCTCATCATTTTATCCATAATAAATCGGTTGAAGATGTGTATAATGTAGGAACTTTTGAAAAAGAGGCGCTTCAAACTTTGGAGCACATATTTAAGACGCATCGTACCGCCATTATGGTAGGTGGCTCTGGGCTTTATGTAGATGCTGTAACCCGTGGTTTAGATAATTTCCCAAAAGTTGATTATAATATACGAACGGGTTTAAATGCACAATTAGATGCAGAAGGTTTACAAGCCTTGCAAAGTCAATTAAAACAACTGGATCCAAAGTCTTATGAGACTATTGCTATAGATAATCCGCATCGCGTAATTAGAGCGCTAGAAATTTGTATTGGTACCGGGCAACCTTATTCTTCTTTTTTAAATAAAGATAAAGACAATCGTCCTTTTAAGACTATCACAGTTGGACTAAAAGCAGATCGTGAGATTATTTACGACCGTATTAACAGACGTGTGGATATTATGATGGAGCAAGGCCTCCTAGATGAAGTCAAACAACTTGTAGACAAACAACATTTAAATGCATTAAATACTGTTGGTTATAAAGAGCTGTTTAATTATTTAAACGGGGAATACACCTTAGATTTTGCAATTTCAGAAATCAAGAAAAACTCAAGACGATTTGCAAAACGCCAATTAACATGGTTTAAAAGAAATACCGAGACCTTATGGTTTGATTACGAAACCCCAATTGAAACCATTATTAAGGACATACAAAAAAGGTTTTAAATCGTTAAATTTAAAATTAATGTACTTACCGCCTCTAAATCTGTGTTTTCTTTTAAATTATAGACGTATTTTAAAAATTCACCAATAATAGAGATATACACTTTCATTAATTTATAAGGACGAGTAAAAAGGCTTAAATTAGCCATGATATTAGAATTAAATATCACCTTATTTTTCTGTCAATATGAAAACACACGTGTTGAACATCTCAATTCTTAAATTTTATATTGCTAGTTTTATATAACATATAATGATAAAAGTCATGTGCTAACTTTATTATACTAATTACTTTTGCACCCTATTAAAATGTAACCTATGGAATTTTTAAACGCCACCTATTTAGCTCTCTTTTTAATTATTTGTATCGGGTTTATAATCGGTAACATCAAAGTAAAAGGGATTTCGTTAGACGTCTCTGCCATAATATTTGTCGCCTTACTATTTGGACACTTAGGAGTGGAGTTACCGGATATTCTACAGAAAATCGGATTAATTTTATTTATTTATACTATTGGTTTGCAAGCCGGTCCTGGATTTTTCGAATCATTTAGAGAAAACGGAAAGAACTTAGTTATTATCGCTGCTTTAATTGTATTCTCCGCTGCATTTATTACTTTCCTTTCTATTCAGTTTATGGGAATCGATAAGTCTATTGCCATTGGTTTAATGGCAGGCGCTTTAACTAGTACACCTGGTTTAGCGACAGCCATCGATGTCACTCAATCTCCGTTAGCATCTATTGGTTATGGTATTGCGTATCCGTTTGGAGTTATTGGAGTCATACTATTTGTGAAATTATATCCGAAAATATTCAGAATTAATTTAACAAATGAAGAACAAATTTACGAGGCTAAGACGCATGGTCACTACGATACTATTGTTAGAAGTACATTTCAAGTTGATAATATAGGAGCTATTGGTAAAACACTTGAAGAGCTACAAGTACGCTCTATGACAAAAGGTGTTGTTTCGAGAATAAAACACGAAAATAAAGCCTTTGTCCCTCAAAAAGATTCTAGACTACATAAAGGTGATTATATACGTGTAGTGGGTACAGAAGAAGCCTTAAGACGTGTAGAAGTACTTATTGGCCCTAGAGTAGATGTAGAAATGTCTTTGGGTGAAGATTTTGTGGTACAATCCTATTTAATGACTAAGACCTCTTTGGTGAATAAAACGTTAGGAGAATTAAATCTAAAAGACAATTTTAACGCCACAATTACTCGCATTAGAAGAAGTGGTATTGATTTATCTCCGAACTCTACACTAAGACTACAAATAGGTGATAAACTTATGATATCTAGCCAGAAGAGCTGCGTGTCACAAATATCGAATCTAATTGGCGATAATAAAAGTAAACTGTCCGACACAGACTTTTTCCCACTTGCTTTAGGTATTGTAATAGGTATTTTAGTAGGAGGCGTATCGATATCTTTTGGAGATGCCTTTACTTTTAATTTGGGATTAACTGGAGGTATTTTAATAGTTGCGATGGTATTAGGTAGAATTGGGAAAACTGGGAATATCCTTTGGGTAATGAGTGGAAACTCCAACCAGTTATTAAGACAATTCGGATTAATGCTGTTCTTAGCCGTAGTAGGGACTAAAGCCGGAGCCACGCTTGTAGAAACATATATGCAATACGGTATTAAATTGTTCTTAATTGGTGGACTTATTACTTTTGTTCCAATGCTTATAGCCACTATAATAGCTCGAATTTTCTTTAAGATAAATACATTAACATTATTGGGAACGCTAACGGGATCTATGACTAGTACACCGGGATTAGCAGCTGTAGATACGATGACTAAAACAGATGCACCTTCGGTTGCTTATGCTACCGTATACCCTATTGCTATGGTGCTATTAATTATATGCGCACAAATACTAGGCTTGTTATTATAAATAATTGTTTAACGCTTAGAACCTATAATTATTCTCTAAAAACGGAGGTCGTATTAAAGTTTGAAGCGCATATTAAAACATAACTTTTACGCATAAAAAAATCCAGCTTATAGCTGGATTTTTTTTTATTTTACGTGATGTTTATTATCCATTTTGGTTGTTTACTACCAAACGGAAACCTTCACCGTGTATGTTTAAAATTTCAACATTTTCATCACCTTTTAAGTACTTTCTTAATTTAGCGATATACACATCCATACTCCTAGATGTAAAATAATTGTCGTCTCTCCAAATCTTAGTCAATGCCAATTCTCTAGGCATTAAGTCATTTTCGTGTAAAGCTAACAAACGTAATAATTCATTCTCTTTAGGAGATAATTTTATAGGATCTTCTCCGTTTAATTTTAAGAATCTTAGTTTCGAATTTAAGTCGAAGTTACCAATCTTAAATTCGAATTGCTTACTATCTGTAACTGTTTCTGAAGCTTTACGCTGTATTATAGCATGAATCTTCATTAATAGTACTTCACTATCAAAAGGCTTGTTTAAATAGTCGTCTGCACCAACTTTATAACCTCTTAACACATCTTCTTTCATCGCTTTCGCTGTTAAGAAAATAATAGGCACTTCAGTATTTTTTTCTCTGATTTCTTTAGCTAGAGTAAACCCATCTTTATAAGGCATCATTACATCTAGGATACATAAATCAAAATCGTCCTTTTTAAACTTTTCGAAACCTTCCATACCATTTTTAGCATGGGTAACTTCGTAATCGTTCATGGTTAAATAATCTTTAAGTACGGTTCCAAAATTTGGATCATCCTCTACTAACAATATTTTCTTATGTTGCTCGCTCATAACTTTTATGATATTAATGGAAGTTTAACAATAAATGTACTCCCTTTTCCTTTTTCACTTTCCACCGAAATATGACCTTGATGATCATCTACTATTCGTTTAACATATGCAAGGCCTAGACCATGACCTTTTACATTATGTATGTTTCCTGTGTGTTCTCTATAAAACTTTTCAAAAACTCGTTTTTGTGCGGCTTTACTCATACCGCTACCTTGGTCTTTTATTTTTAATAAAACACTATTTCCTACTGTCTCCGTATACACATCTATTTTTGGTGCCTCTGGAGAGTATTTTATAGCATTATCTAACATATTAACTATAACATTTGTAAAGTGCGTTTCACTCGCTAATACAGAAGATTTCTCGGCATCTAAATGTAAATGTATAAAGCCTTGTCTATCTTCTACTATTAATTCAACGTGTGTAATAGCATCGTGTACTAAGTCGTGTAAATCGGCACTATCCTTACTAATGTTTAGTTCATTTTTTTCAAGTTTAGATATTCTTAATACATTTTCAACGTGTGCGTGCATACGTTTATTCTCTTCTTTAATCATATTAAGATAACGCATCACCTTCTCTTTATCATCGATAATCTTCGGATTCTTTATCGCATCCAAAGCCAAATTAATGGTTGCAATTGGTGTTTTAAACTCATGCGTCATATTATTAATGAAATCATTCTTAATTTCTGAAATCTTACGTTGTTTTACCAACTGATATAAAGCACTTGTATATGCAATAATTATAATAGAAGTAAATAAGAAAGATAACAATGTCATACCCACTATAGACGACATGATAAACTTCTTTCCTTCTGGGAAATTGACCAATAATCTAAAGTTGTTCTGGCTATTTTCATTTTGAAAAATAGGCACACTAAACGTTTTATCGTCTTTCAATTCGAAACCTGCACTTTGCACTTTAGTCGCTAAATCGTTACTATATATAGCAAATTCATAATCGATATCTATATTATCTTCATGAAGTTTCTTGGTTAACAACCTTTTTATTTCTTCCTTTTTAACACGCTTATAAATTGGTGTTCTACTACTTGAAACTTTAAATGTTTCTTCAAAAATTTGCTTTTCAGCTTCATTAAATCGTCCCATTTTAGAAATACTTAAAACCGGGCTTACATTAACATTGTTTTCTATAATACTTTTATTACTATAAATTTTAGTTTCAGCCTTACCTATTAACCGAGTAATATTAATGCTATCTAAACCTATGTCAAAGATCGAAGACGACAACTTATAGTTCTCTTCTAAAATTCCACTTCTGTAAATTAAAGTTTCATCTGTACTTTCGTTTTGTATACTAAATAAAAGTTCCGTAATTGAGACACTATCTGGTTCTTTTTTTTGATTTATATATCGTTGATACTTTTTATAATATGTATTTAATTCGCGTTGTTCAATATCTTCAGACACATAGCTTAATGCCTTCTTTACATTAAACGTAAATTGTTTCTCTTCGTTCTCAACCGCATTTTTAATATATCGTGCTTGTACAAAGATGATACCTATTAGCGATAGGCTCATTAGTATCACTAACAATATAAACAATTTCTTACTCATCGTTCAAAATTAACATTTTAACATTTAGCTTTTTTAACATTTAACCTTACATTAACAAATTTGTTAAAATTGCTCTTTTATTTAATTTTATTAAGTATTGTGTTGTGAATTTCATCTACTTGGTCTTGCATATGAGCCATCGTGTCATTCACAATTACGAAGTCAGATTTTGATATTCTTTTAGCATCGTCCCACTGCTTATTCATTATAGATTCTATCTTTCCGACAGTGGTATTATCTCGTTTTAGTATACGCTTAATCTTAGTAGCTTTATCTAAAGTGACCGTAATAATAAAATCGCAAGACGTATCGGCATGACTTTCAAACAAAATCGCAGATTCTTTTAAAATATACGCAGAATCTTGTTTACTAACCCATGTTTTAAAATGCTTAGCAACTCTAGGATGCACTATGGCATTCATTTTTTCCAACAGCCCCTTATCGTTAAAAATAGCATCAGAAATAAACGGTTTATTTAGGGCGCCATCTTTATAGGTATCTCCTCCAAACAATGCAATTAACTCCGATTTAATCTCTGGAGATTGCACCATAAGTAACTTGGCTTCGTCATCAGAAATATACATAGGAATTCCGTACGTTTTATGAAACGCTCTTGCTACGGTAGACTTACCACTACCAATACCTCCTGTAATACCAACAACTATCATTCTGTAATTATAAATTCTATTTTTTGTTGAATAATTTTAGCACTCTTAACCGATTCTGGTTTAGCAACCAATTCTGGTACTAAATACGACTGATTTTCTAAATGCTTAGCATAATCGCATTCGACTTTAAAGTCTTTTTCCTGCACGTCTTTAAAACCATCTAAATTGGTGTAATATGAAACAGAAACTGATTTTGGATAATATTTTAAAGATAGATTATTTGGAACATTTTTTATGGTCACCGGAATATTAAAAACACCTTCGGTAAACTTTTCTACTTTAGCCGACAAACGCACACTTTCATGCGAAAACTGAATGTGATCCTTATTTTCTGGCAATTCTAATTTAAGCGTTTGACTAATGTCTAAATGCACATCTTTTAAATCCAGAGGTACCGTTTCAATATGGGTTAATGCTTTGAGTATTTTCTCAGGTCCGACAACATGAATGGTATCTGGAGTTATAGTAAATCCCTTTAAAACATCATATCCTGGACTAAATTGTACTTTCTTATTCAATACCACCGGTATGTCTTTAGTTGCATTTTCGTCGTACTTAAACTTTAACACATCTGGAGAGATACTAATCACTTCTACATCTTTATCAAACTGGTCGTTAATTTTAGAATAAGAGCGTTGCTGATTCCATGAAAATGTAGAATCGGTTAAATTTAATTTATCGTCGTAATCTACAGTTAACTTCGGACTAGACAAATAGTATCTTAAAAACTTAAAACCATATGTTTTTAGCGTCACATTTAATTGCTGACTACTATCATTTAAAACCACAAACGTCTCTGGTATATTAACGGTATTTACAGAAAAAGTAATGGTATTTGTAAATGTTCTAGACAGTTTATTTAAGATTAAAATGGTAAACGATAAGGCAAGAAATAAAGCAAAAACATTTATTTTCTTGCTACTTACAAATCTTAAAAACCTTGATTTAATATCTTTCATTTCTATAATTTAAAGAATAATTCTGGAAACACAAGTTTTGCATCTTTTTTTAATAGCTGCACATTTACAAACGATTTAAAAAAACCATAACCATAACCTTCAAACTGAATTAGTATCGCCGGTATTGCTAATATTGCCACTATTAAACTTTTAGATTGCACTAACGCCAAAATGAATGCCACAATAAAGTACATAAAATAGCACATTAATAACCATTTAAACTGAAATATATAAGCGCCAATAGCAACTATTAATCCTAATATAAATAGTGTTGGAAACCAATAGGTAATTTTTGCGGTATGTGGATGCCATGAATTTAAAATAGGGCGCACCATTCCAAATTTATGCACCTGTTTATAAAACTTAGCCCACGAAATACGACGCTTATGATACACAAAAGCCTCTGTAATTAGTTTAGTTTGAAATCCTAATGCCCAAAGCCTGATAGATAAGTCTGGATCTTCTCCCGGATGAATTGTTCCAAACCCATTAGAGGCTTCAAACGCAACTTTAGATAAGCCCATATTAAAGCTTCTCGGTTGAAATTTCCCAATCTGATTTTTACTTCCTCGAATTCCACCAGTAGTAATAAACGATGTCATTGAAAAATTAATAGCTTTCTGCAAATTGGTAAATGATGCATCGGCGGCATCTGGACCACCAAAACAATCGGCAAATTCAGAATTTAAACAGGCGTCGACTTCACTTAAATAGTTTGAAGGTAACACGCAATCGGAATCTAAAATAATAAAGTAGTTACCTGTAGCATGTTTCATTCCGAAGTTTCGAGAATCTCCAGGACCTGAATTTTCCTTAAAAAAATAAGTAATATTCAACGCATCTTTAAAAGCATTTACGACGGCTTCTGAAGTTTGGGTTGAGCCATCTTCGACAATTACAATTTCGAAATTTAAAGTTGTTTTTAAATTTACAAAACTCAGTAATAACTCCTCAGTTTCCTCAGGACGATTATATACAGGAATAATAAAGGAATACCGTAATTGCATACACAAATGTAATTAAATGCATAAAAAAAGCCACCTTTTTAGGCGGCTTTTAAAAAGACTTTAAAAGGTCTATTATTCTTTAGTCTCAGAGGCAACAAAGGCTTCCATAACTTCGTTACTTACTCCCATGTTACTAAATCCACCATCGTTATATAAGTTTTGTAACGTTACACGTTTAGTTAAATCACTAAACATCGCTACTGTGTAATTTGCACAATCTTCTGCTGTTGCATTACCTAGCGGAGACATTTTATCTGCATAAGCAATAAAACCATCAAAACCTTTAACACCAGAACCAGCTGTTGTTGGCGTTGGAGATTGTGAAATTGTATTTACTCTTACTTTTTTATCTTTTCCGAAGAAATATCCAAAACTACGTGCAACACTTTCTAAATAGGCTTTGTTGTCGGCCATATCGTTATAATCAGGGAACACACGTTGTGCAGCCATATAAGATAAACCAACAATACTTCCCCATTCGTTCATAGCATCTGCTTTGTAAAGCGTTTGCATCACTTTATGAAAAGACATTGCAGAAACATCTGTTCCTTTTTTTGTGAATTCGTAATTCTGATCGGTATAGTGTTTTCCTTTTCTTACGTTAATTGACATTCCAATTGAATGTAGAACGAAATCAATTTTTCCACCTAAAATCTCCATAGATTTTTCAACCAGATTTTGTAAATCTTCTACAGAGGTCGCATCCGCAGGAATAATTTGAGAACCTGTTTTCTCTGCCAGTTCATTTATTTGCCCCATTCGCATAGCTACTGGTGCATTGGTTAAAACAAACGTTCCTCCTTCTTCATGAACACGTTCTGCAGTTTTCCAAGCTATCGAATTTTCATCCAATGCTCCAAAAATGATTCCTCTCTTACCCTTTAATAAATTGTATGACATATTTTTTTTATTCTAAATTTAACTTTGCCTGGGACTAAATCCCAGAATCGTCAAAGTTAATAAAACTTTTTATTCTATTAATAATTCATTTTCAGTAATAATCGTAGCGTCTTCTGCCATCCAATTGCCATTTTTGTAGCTAATTATACCATAAGTATCGTGATAAAACTTCTGACCATTTACCACACTATCTATTGGCGGAAACACAAAATCCGGAATACATTCTCCCTCCGAATACACTCCACTACATGTGCCCTGATCATCCCCGTCACAACTGCTAAAGGCCAATATAAAACCTAATACTAACAGGATACTCGAAGATGTTTTCATTTTTTAAAAGTTGCATTAATTTAATAATTGCTTAGCATGGGCTATAGCAGAGCTAGACAATTCCAAACCACCCAACATTTGTGCTATTTCTACAATACGATCTTCGCCTTTAATTTCAATAAGATTCGTCGTTGTAATTTGGTTAACATCTTCCTTATATACTTTTAAATGAGTGTCTCCTTTTGCTGCAACTTGTGGTAAATGGGTTATAGCAAACACTTGCATACTAGAACTCATCTGTTTCATAATGACTCCCATTTTATTGGATATTTCACCAGACACTCCAGTATCAATTTCATCGAACATTATAGTAGGCAACTGCATGTACTTGGATAACACCGATTTTATAGCCAACATAATTCGGGATAACTCTCCTCCCGATGCCGCTTTATTTAAGGGTTTAAATGCGCCACCTTTATTCGCCGAAAACAGAAATTGTAAATCGTCTTTTCCATTTGCATGAAATTCTGATGCCACGGTTAAAGTAATTTTAAACTGGGCATTCGGCATACCTAAATCGGCTAACAACGTTTCTAACTGCGATTTTAACGTTGGAATAACGGCGTTACGTTTGGTATGAATTGTTTTTGCTAAAGCATTTAAAGCTTTTTCAATCTTAGCTATTTCAGTTTTTAATTTCTGAATATTTTTATCTAGATTTTCGGTTACCCCTACTTTTTCATCTAAAGCATTCTGAATCTCTATAAGTTCTGAAATTTCTGAAACTAAATGCTTTTTCTTTAAATTATGAAGCAATTGCAATCTTGAATTAACCACTTCTAAGCGCCCTGGATCTGCTTCTAAAGCATCTTCCGAAGCCTCTATTTCTGTAAAAATATCGTACAACTCGATAAAATTACTATCTATTCTGTCGTATAAGTCTTTATACTTTTGAGAAAAAGACGCAATCTTACTAAAGTTTGTTTTTATTTCGGTAAGTATAGCTAATCCCCCTATTTGTTCGTCGCTTAATAACTGATGAGAAGCACCAATTTTTTCTTTAATTGCTTCAATATTATCAAGTGTTTCGTATTCTTCTTCTAAAGATTCAAACTCGCCTTCAACCAATTTAGCATCAATTAATTCTTGTAATAAAAACGAATTATATTCATGCTCTTTATTCGCTTCTGCCTGAAAATCTAATAGTTTTTTTAATTCCTTCTGAAGAGATTTATAAGCCTTAAGTTGCTTTTTATAATCTACTAAAGGTGCTTCAACCTGTGCTAAGGCATCGATAACCTGAAACTGAAAGGCATCGTCTGTAAGTTGCATGGTTTGATGTTGCGAATGGATATCGATTAAACGCTCGCCTAAAGCCTGTAGACTACTTACAGTAACAGGAGAATCGTTTACAAAGGCACGCGATTTTCCTGAAGGCAAAATTTCGCGACGTATAATAGTTTGCGGTTCAAAATCTAAGTCTTCCTGTTCGTAAACAGCCTCTAAATTGTAATTTGAAACATCGAAAACGGCTTCAATTATACATTTCTGAGTATCGTCTTTTAAAGACGACAAATCTGCTCGTTTACCTAGAATTAACGATAATGCGCCAAGTAAAATAGATTTACCCGCACCGGTTTCTCCAGTGATAATAGTAAACCCAGAATTAAAATCTGCCTGTAAATCGTCGATTAAGGCATAGTTTTTTATAGATAGAGATGTAAGCAATGTGATTGAGGTGCTTTAGATTTGTAAAATCAAAGATAATTTAGATTTAAGTCGTAATCAAATTAAAACTTAATATTTCTCCATTTGCTAGAATATGTAGGCGCTACATTGTTAAGAACGCTTACCATGTCTGAAACATTTACGCTAGGTCCGCCTGAAAAGATGTCTTCTATTTCGTCGCTTTTTGCATCAAAAAACACACGTAATAAAAAAGAATTTGGTCTACGGTTATTCATGGTTTTAAACGGCTCTATAGCCGAGGCAATATTTTCTTTCCCCAACTTAACATCGGTACTCATGTTATCCAATCCATTTCTATGGTATGAATACATGACTTCGCGATATTCCTTATAAGTTGGTGATAACATATTATCGATTAAAGTGTATCTAGTCTGTAAACCATCTGCTAACTTCCATCCTTTAAAACCTTCCTGCTGTGAATAATTTACAATGGTTTGCGCTTGGTTTAGAAATTCATCACCACCTTTTAATTTAAAACTATCTGCGTCTTGACCAAGAATCATATATACATGATAGGCTAAAACAGACACTAAATTAGACTCGAATTGTGTCGGGCTAAAGTTTAGATTCTGAAACTCGACATAATTAAATGTAAAATTCTGATCATTAAAATTATAAACGGGCGTGCTATACGATGAACCATAAACGGGTCTAGAAGATTGCACTTGTATGCTAGCTTTAAATAGGTCGCCATCATATTCATTTATAATAATAACCATACTACAATTAACACGTTCGGTGACTTTAAAACCTCTTGTAGTCCACTGTGTATTATTAACAAACTCGTTAAGTTGCTTTTCTAATGTTTGAAATACTTGAACATTTTCATTTCCTGTTTGTTGGGCATTAACCACAACTTTACAGTTTAACTCTTGAGCAGATAAGCTAAGAGAAAGACATAAAAACACTACAAATAATATATTACGCATATCGTTGATTTAATATTTCATTGAATATATCTTGAGCAACGTCTGCCTTCGATTTTAAATTAAATTCAGTTATATGTTCTTTAACATCAATAAGCGTTACTTTATTGGTATTAGACTTAAATCCGGCGCCTTCATCGTTTAACGAATTAAGAACGATTAAGTCTAAATTTTTACGATTTAATTTTCCTTTGGCGTGCTCCAGTTCGTTATTAGTTTCTAATGCAAAGCCAACTAAAAACTGATTGGTTTTTATAGCACCTAAAGAAGCCAAAACATCTTTAGTTTTTTCCAGTTCTATGTTTAACGTACTATCGTCCTTTTTTATTTTCTGAAGTGCAACTTCTTTTGGTTTATAATCTGCAACAGCGGCCGCACAGATTGCAATATCTACATCGTTAAAATGCATATGTGCTTGCTCGTACATGTCTTGTGCACTTATTACATGATTAATTTTAACAGCGCTGTGTTGAAGTATTTGATTTGTTGGCCCTGAAATTAAAATCACCTCAGCACCAAGATTTGCTGCTGTTTTTGCCAACTCGAATCCCATTTTACCACTAGAATGATTTCCAATAAATCTAACTGGGTCTATAGCTTCGTAAGTTGGTCCAGCAGTAATCATAACCTTTTTACCGTATAAAGGTAAATTGCCAAGAATATGGTTTTCTATAAACGATACAATATCTTCTGGCTCTGCCATACGACCTTCGCCCACTAAACCACTGGCTAATTCGCCTGAGGTTGCAGGAATCATAATATTTCCAAAACTTTGTAGGGTTTCGAAAGACTGAGCTGTAGAAGGGTGTTTAAACATATCTAAGTCCATTGCAGGAGCGAAATACACAGGACATTTAGCCGATAAATAGGTCGCTAACAATAAATTATCGCTAGTACCATTAGCCATTTTAGACATGGTATTTGCAGTTGCTGGCGCAATAATGAAGAAGTCTGCCCAAAGGCCTAAATCGACATGACTGTTCCATACCGCATTCTCGTCGTCTTCATTATAAAACGAAGACACCACTGGGTGTTTAGATAAGGTAGATAAGGTTAAGGGTGTTACAAAATCAACAGAAGCAGGTGTCATAACGACTTTAACGTTTGCACCTGCTTTTATAAATAACCTTACTAAAGAAGCTGTCTTATAAGCAGCTATACCTGCACTAATGCCTAACAGTATGTTTTTGCCGCTTAGTATTGACATCGCTTATGTTTTACTGAACGTCTTCGTCAGTGTTTCTGTAGTATACTTTGTTGTCTAACCACTCTTGTACTGCTAAAGCGTGTGGCTTAGGTAATTTTTCGTAGAATTTTGAAACCTCAATTTGTTCTTTGTTTTCAAAAATCTCTTCTAAACTATCATTATACGTTGCAAATTCTTCTAATTTTTCAATTAGTTCTTTTTTAATTTCAGTGTTAATCTGATCTGCACGTCTAGAAATAATAGAAATTGCTTCATATATATTCCCTGTCGGTTCGTCAATTTTATTTCTGTTGTACGTTATTGTATTAACAGGAGCATTGATTTTTTTTAAATCCATTATATTAACTTTTAGTGCTGTAATTTTTTAATTCTTCTACTATCTCTTCGTGCATTTTATCTGCGCGATCTAAATATTGCGTTTCTGAAAACCCAGTAATTAAATCTCTATAATATTTTTCTGCAGATTCCAAACGTTCTTCTTTCTTACGTTCAACACTTCGTATTGCTAGATTAAACGATGAATCGAATCTATAATACATCGCATCTTCTCTTAATGATGACCCTGGGAATTGAAACAAAAAGTTATCAAAAGATTTGATTGATGCTTTATAATCTGATATCGTATTATACTGCTTAGCAATTTCGAATGCTTTACGTTCTAATTTACCATCTAATTCCCTAATAAAACCACTAGCTTCTGCTAAGTATTCTGATTTTGGAAATAGGTTTATAAATAATTGCAATTTTTCTATAGCTTCCTTTGTCTCTGTTTGGTCTTTACTAAAAACAGGAGACCTCATGTAATAACTCTTTGCACTTAGAAATGAAGCTTCTTCTAACTTCTCACTTTTTGGATACGAGTCTGCAAAACGCTCAAACTGATAAGAAGATGCAATATAGTTTTTCATACCATATTGTGTCTGTGCATACATGTACATTAATTTCTCTGCTTGTGGTTTACCTCGGTAACTTGGCACAATCTGAGAAAATAATCTATTTGCTTTAGAGTACTCACCTTCATTATAAAGTTGTTCCCCTAATTTAAATTTTGGTCCAATGTCTGTCGCTTTAAGTGTCTGTTGATATTCACTACATGAGCTTAAAACAATAAACGCGAATAAAATGTATAAATATTTCTTCATAGTTTTTAAACAGAATGCAAAATTAAGCTATTCTAATTGATTTTAAAAATATTATTTTTCAGCTAAAATAAAGGTTGTAATTAGGTTACAATTAGCTTTAAGTATATTTTAACTTTTAAACGCTACCGAAAAAATAAGCGCGTGCTTCCTTGCTAAACACACGCCAATTAGCTTTGTATTAAAGTGTTTCTACAAACGCTTTAATTTTATCTTTTAACCCAGGAGTTGCTTCTACCAATGGTAATCTCACATCTGCACGACATAAGCCCAAAGCTTCGTAAACCGCTTTTATTCCTGACGGATTATTTTCTTCAAAGATATAACCAATTACGTCCATTAATTTAAAATGAATCGCATACGCCTCTTTAGCCTTACCTTCTAATCCTAATTTAATCATTTTAGAAAACTGAGCTGGAAACGCTTGACCAATTACAGAAATAACACCCGAACCACCTGCTAAAAGTACTCCTAAGACTAAATCGTCGTCCCCAGAAATAATTAAAAAATCTTCTGGCTTATCTTTTAAAAGCTTTAAATATTGTCCGATATTATTTCCGGCTTCCTTAACCCCTACAATATTAGTAAAGTCGTTGGCAAGTCTAATGGTTGTTTCCGGCAACATGTTAGAAGCCGTTCTCCCTGGTACATTATATAAAATAATGGAAATAGGACAAGCTTCTGATATGGCTTTAAAATGCTGATAAACCCCTTCTTGAGTTGGCTTACTATAATATGGTGACACCGATAAAATCGCTTCAAATCCACTTAAATCTGTAGATTTAATTTCTTCTATAACCGCTGCTGTATTATTCCCTCCTATTCCTAAAACTAATGGTAATCGTCCGTTATTTGCTTCAGAAATAGTTTTTATTATGGCCAGCTTTTCTTCCTTAGTAACTGTTACACTTTCTCCGGTAGTTCCCATTATTACTAAATAGTCGGTACCGTTATCAATATTAAAATTAACAATATTTGTTAGTGCTTCGTGATCTATACTAAGATCTGCCTTAAAAGGTGTAACCAGAGCAACTCCAGTCCCCATTAATTTACTATTCATCTTTTTTAATTCTTTTTAATATACTTAAGTATTTTAAAAGCTCTGTTTTAAATACCTCTATCGCATCCGGATTTACCTTAATAATTAAATCGTTTTGCCGTTGTTCTTCTTGTAAAACCCCTATCTTAAAATCGGCTTTCGACAGTGCTGTTAGCATTTTAAGATCTAAATTATCTGTAAAATAATAACTAATTAAAGCGTCGAAATTCGTATTTAAAAATGCGTCTAATTCACCATTCTTAATCTTACCACTCCAACCTATATCCTTAGAAGAAAAAGATAAATTATCTTCACTTTCTTTATTCGGAATAGACGTTGTAAAGGTTATTAATTGAAATTTACTCGGGTTAATATTTAAAAGTTTAGTTATAGACTTTAAGGCTTCGAGGTTAGAAAACTCATCGATATTCACGATAACTCCCAAACTTTCAATAGGTTTTGACACATTGGAAATCTTGCGATTTACTAACAATTTATCAAAATACTTTTTATTAGATTTTTCCCTAAAACCTTTTAAAATCATTTATATTTAAACTTTCGTGCAAATGTAGAAAAACTATACCCATACTTCAGTAAAATTTATAAGTTTAATTATGATTTTTAAACAATTAATTATTGCCTTTTCTCTTGTGTTTCTGGTAGGTTGTAAAACAAACACTGTAAACTTAGCAAAAATTGAAGGCAAACAAATTCCCGTTTCCGAAGAAATAATTCCTGATCCCACACTTACAGACTTTATAAAGCCGTATCATGACCACGTGGTTAAAACCCTAGATAGTGTTCTTGCATATGCCCCAGCGTCATACAATAAAAGTAATGGCGAATTTAATACAGCTATTGGAAACCTCATGGCCGATATTGTATACGAACAAGCAAATCCGATTTTTAAAAGTCGTACCAATCACGATATAGATTTTGTTATTCTAAATCATGGTGGAATTCGCTCCCAAATACCTAAAGGCGATATAACGCTTAAAACCGCATATGAAATTATGCCGTTTGAAAATAGTATTGTGGTAGCCAGTGTAAAAGGCAAGAATGTAAATGAAGCTATGGAATACCTTAGTAAAGCTAAGCGACCACACCCGGTCTCTCAGTTAAAACTGATTATAAATTCCGATTTCGATGTAACTGAAGCGAAAGTAAAAGGTAAGGATATAGACGAAAACAAAACGTATTACATCGCCACCAATGATTATTTATATAACGGAGGCGACCACATGACCTTTTTTCAGCCAAGCGACAGCCTATATGTATTAAATTACAAATGGAGAAATGCGCTTATCGATTATTTTACAAAAGTAGACACTATTAACCCGGTGATAGACGATAGATTTATCCAATTAAAATAAATAAAGTGTTATGAAACGTAGAGATTTTTTACAACAATCTACAGTTGCAACCTCTTTAGTTGCGTTAGGCGGATTAACGTTATCCTCTTTTACAACAGCACCAACAACCAAAAAGATCACCATTTTACACACCAACGATGTGCATAGTCACATTGATCCGTTTGGTCCGAACGAAGGCGATAGAGCAAATAAAGGTGGTGTAGCAAGACGCGCAACTTTAATAGATAAGTTTCGTTTAGAAAACCCAAACACTTTACTTTTAGATGCAGGAGATATTTTTCAAGGCACACCTTATTTTAATTTTTATGGCGGTGAACTGGAGTTTAAATTAATGAGTAAACTTAAATACGATGCTGCGACCATTGGAAATCACGATTTCGACAATGGGGTCGATGGTTTGTATGCACAACTACCACATGCAGAATTTCCCTTTTTAATTTCTAATTACGACTTCTCTAATACCGTAATGGATACACACACCAAACCCTACAAGGTCTTTATTAAAGACGGAATTAAGATAGGTGTATTTGGGTTAGGAATAGAATTGAGTGGTTTAGTAGATCCAGCGATGTACAAAGAGACAAAATATTTAGACCCCGTAGAAAGTGCCCAAGACATGACGCGTATCTTAAAACAACAAGAACAATGTGATCTCATTATTTGTCTTTCACATATGGGATACCAATACAATACTGAAGGAAAAATTAGCGATTTAAAACTTGCCGCTTCTACAAAAGATATCGATTTAATAATTGGCGGACATACACATACCTTTTTAGCAAAGCCAACACTAGTACAAAATATTGAAGAAAAAACCACTTTAGTAAACCAGGTAGGCTGTTACGGTATTAATTTAGGTAAAATAGATTTTTACTTTGACTCTAACAAAAACAAAGCCGCAGAAGGCGTCTCTATTGTTGTTTAATAAAACTGTTTTAAAAATATCATTATAAGAGCGCATTTCTAGCGCTCTTTTTTTTTACTCTATTAAATTGGTATGGCACTTTATTAATATGCTATTGTATGGTTTTAAAAGTAAGCGCTCCCTTCTTAATAGGGTGAATTGCAAAAAGATAAAAACACAAGAAACCTACAAGAATAAGTAAAAAACATATAACGTTTAATATAATAACATCTGAAGGGAAAAAGATAGCATATTGAATAACCTCTGAAAACACTACACATAAACTCCCTATAAACAAAAGCATTGATCTCTTATTTTCTTTATATAAATAATTTATAAAAGACACATTTAATAGAACTAAAACCACCAAATTATATACAAACTCTAGTAATATAGACATCATTGTTTCTCTTAAAAGAGGAGCGTCCTCAGTAGGTAATTTTTCTATTGTATCAGGAAGCTCTCTAAAGAAATATTCGCTAGAAAAATCATTACTCCACAAGTTGTAAAGTACATAAGAGTTTAATAGAATTAAAATAATAATAGTAAGATTAAATCTAGGCACTACCCCTTTAAAGGGAATGTTTTTTGAAACCCCATAAATTAAAAAAATGTATGCCGATATAAACATAAGGTTTGATACATAGTAATTTAGAAATTCATATATCTCACTAACATCTATTAAAGTAAAAAGATAAGCTACGGAATACAAAATTAAAAAAGTTGTAAAATATGGTGTTTTTCTCTTGCAAGTAACCAAGTAAAAAACAGTTATAACTGGTACAATAAAAGCTGTTATAGCTTGAGAAAAATGGAAAAGCGACATACACTCTGTTAAGACGTACATACCGCTTAGTAAAAATAAAATAATTAACAAATAATGTATTTCCTTCATAGATTAATTGGCTCCTATCCTACAAATATAACCATCTAATATCTTTATTTGCAAGTTTAGCTAATACTCAAGTCATTATAATTAAATTAAATATCTTTTAACAGCAACAGAAAATCATTCTCCGATAAAATATCGATACCTAATTGCTCTGCTTTTGTGCGCTTACTCGGTCCCATTTTGTCACCTGCAATAACATATGATGTTTTAGACGAAATTGAACTTCCCACCTTACCACCATTATCTTCAATCATTTTTTTAAGATCATTTCGAGATACCGTAGTAAATACCCCAGAAACAACAAATATTTTCCCTGATAACGTATCGGATTGATTAGCCAATGCTTCTTCCGAAATTTCTAAAGACAATCCAAACCCTTTCAACCTTTCAATAATCTTTTGATTTTCATCTGATTGAAAAAACTCAACAACACTTTTTGCTATCTTTATTCCAATTTCGTCAACATTAACAAGCTCCTCTTCGGTAGCCTCTGCAACCTTATCAATGAATTTAAAATGTTTTACGAGTTTCTTAGCAACCGTTTCTCCAACATAGCGAATACCCAAAGCGTACAACACCCGTTCAAAAGGTACTTGCTTAGACTGCTCTATTCCTTTTATTAAATTATCTGCACTCTTTTCGGCCATGCGTTCTAAAGGCAAAACATCTTCTTTTGCTAATGCGTATAAATCTGAATAATTTTGAATTAATCCTGCATGTACCAATAAAGCGACTGTTTCTCCTCCCAAACCATCGATATCCATTGCCTTTCTTGAAATAAAATGCTGAATTCTACCAACAATTTGTGGTTTACATCCGTTATAATTCGGACAATAATGCTGTGCTTCGCCTTCTTGTCTAACTAGTTCTGTCTGACATTCTGGACAATGCGTTATATAGGCTGTTGGTGAAGAATCTGCTAGACGTTGTGATAAGTCCACCGCAATAATTTTAGGAATAATCTCTCCCCCTTTTTCTACAAAAACCTCATCACCTTCACGAATATCTAATTTCGCTATCTGATCGGCATTATGCAAAGATGCACGCTTAACCGTAGTTCCCGCTAATTCTACAGGTTCTAAATTGGCGACAGGTGTTATTGCTCCTGTACGTCCAACTTGATATGTAATTTCATTTAATCGCGTAGATACTTGCTCGGCTTTAAACTTATATGCAATGGCCCAACGTGGTGCTTTCGCGGTATATCCCAGCTCGTCTTGATGCTGAAAACTGTTTACTTTAACCACAACACCATCTGTTTCGTAAGGTAAATCGTGTCTATGCACATCCCAATATTCTATAAATTCGAAAACACCATCTATAGAATCTACTAACTTAGCAACGTTTGGCACTTTAAATCCCCAACTTCTCGCTTTGTCTAAGCTTTCTTTTTGTGATTGAATATTTAAATTTCGACCGATTATATTATAAAGTAAACATTCTAACGGACGTTTAGCCACCTCACTACTGTCTTGTAATTTTAAACTTCCTGATGCTGTATTTCTCGGATTTCGATAAGGCTCTTCACCAATCTCAATTCGGTCTTCGTTCATTTTATTAAAGCCTTCAAAAGGCAACACAATTTCTCCACGAATATCGAATTTTTCAGGAAAATCGCCTTTTAGTCTTAACGGTACCGATTTTATAGTCTTGATATTCGCTGTGACCTCATCCCCTTGCACGCCGTCGCCACGCGTTACTGCTTTAGTCAGTATTCCGTTTTCGTAAGTTAAACTTATGGAAGCCCCATCGTATTTTAATTCGCACGTATAAGACACATCACCGTCAACCATTTTCTTTACGCGTTGTTCCCATGCTAACAAGTCGTCTTTAGAATACGAATTATCTAAAGAATACATGCGATAATCATGTACAACGGTATTAAAATTTTTAGTTATAGTCCCTCCCACACGATGTGTAGGCGAATTAACATCGAAAAATTCAGGGTGTTTAGCTTCCAGATCTTGAAGTGTTTTAAGTTTCATATCGAACTCAAAATCACTAATATCACTTTCGTCTAAAACGTAATATTTATAATTATAATCGTTTAATTGGTCTCTTAATTGCTGAATCTGTGTTTCAATCGTCATGCTTACAATCTGTCTTTATTTAACCATTTAGGAGCTGGTAAAGGCTTATAATTATTCATTTTTTCTAATAACCCAACTACAGTGTCGTCTACAACAACGGCATCTAGTACATCTTGTTTTAAAAATCCACGTTCTACCATGGTTTTAAAATACGCTATTAAATGATCGAAAAAACCGTTAATATTTAAAATTCCAATAGGTTTTGTATGAAGACCTAATTGTCCCCAAGTGGCAATTTCAAAAAACTCATCCATTGTACCAAAACCTCCTGGAAGCACCATAAATCCATCTGATTTTTCATACATAATCACTTTTCGTGAATGCATGTTATCGGTTACAATTAATTCTGATAGTTTAGGATGTACAATTTCCTTAGTTTCTAAAAACCCAGGAATAATACCTAAAACCCGTCCTTCGTAATCTAAAACACCACGAGCGACTTCGCCCATAATTCCGATTTTAGCGGCACCATAAACTAAAGTAATTTGGCGTTCGGCCAAGCTTTTACCTAGATGATAGGCTTCAGATTTAATTTTTGAATCGGTTCCTACACTCGAACCACAAAAAACAGCTATAGATTTCATATTTTTTTTATGCCTTTAATCATTCTATTTCTTTTAAACATATCCTTTCTTAGCTCTACAGCCTTAAAATGATGCTCAATTAATAAGGCGACCATTTCTTCGCCTAAAAACTCATTAATTTCGAAGAATAACAGTCCGTCTTCTACCAAATTAATTTTTGCGAATTCCGAGATGACTTTATAAAATTTTAGCGGATCGTGATCTTCTACAAATAAAGCTTGATGTGGTTCATGATTTAACACATTTGCTTTCATTTGAAGCTTCTCCTGTTCGCGTACGTAGGGCGGATTGGAAATTATAATATCAAACGGTAACGAGAAATCTGAAACTAGAGTTGGGTCTATGTTTAAAATATCGGCCTGAATAAAATTAACTGTAACGTTATTTAATTCTGCATTGTGTTTTGCAACGCCTATGGCATCTTCAGATATATCCACACCAAAAACATTAGCGTTTTCAAAATGTTTCGCCACCGCAATAGCAATGCAACCACTTCCCGTCCCAATATCTAAAATACGTATCGGATCTTTAATTTTATCTAAGCCCGCTTCAATTATCCACGCTACTAACTCTTCGGTTTCGGGCCTCGGGATTAACACTGCATTATTCACCTGAAATTCCAAACCAAAAAATTCAGTCGATTTTAGTACGTACTGAATAGGCTCATGCTTTTTTAAAGATTCTAAAGCATCCAGAACAGGAATCGCATCTGTTTCCGAAATACTATATTCAGGTTCTAAAGCAAGCGAAATGCGTTTAAAGTTGAAATAATAGTCGCAGATCATAAAAAAGAAATGGTCTACTTCTCTCTTATCATAATCGGCATCTAATGCCTCGTGAAATGTATTTTGAATATCTTTTAGTTTCATAAATCTTTTATCATCCAAATCGTACACGAATAATGTCCCGTATCGCCCATCGGTGCGTCGATATACTCAAATCCTGTTTTCTCGTATAAGCTCATAGCCGATTTCATATAAGGTAAAGTTTCAATATAGCATCTTTTGAACCCTAAATCTTTGGCTTTTTGCAAACATGTATCCATCATAGCCTTACCTGCACCCTGACCTCTAGCCTCCTCTAAAAAGTACATTTTTTGTAATTCGCAAATATCGTCTTCACCTTTTAGCGGACCAATACCAGCTCCACCAATAATTTTTTCATCGGTATCGACCACAAAATACGCAGAATTTTCAGTATTGTAGGTTTCAGACATATCATCTAAAGCCTTGTCTTCGTATGCTGTCCCAACTTTAGGCACACCAAACTCAATCAACACGGTACGAATTAGTGCCGCGACTTGCAGATTGTCTTTTGTTTGAATTTCTCTTATCACGAAATGGGTCATCCTCGTTTTTAATCTTATTTTTGTGCCGTGAAGATACATGAAAAATACATAAATCGCTGTATAGAAATTGCCAAAAACGGACTTGGAACCACACGACCAAACCCAATGGTAGGCTGTGTAATTGTAGTTAACAACACTATTATTGGGGAAGGATTTACAAGCCCCTACGGTGGACCTCATGCCGAAGTAAATGCGATTCAATCGGTTACAGACACATCGCTTTTAAAACAAGCTACTTTATATGTTACTTTAGAACCCTGTTCTCATTTTGGAAAAACGCCACCATGTAGCGACCTTATAATAAAACATAATATTCCAAAAGTGGTAATTGGTACTATAGACGACAATTCTTTAGTTGCTGGACAAGGCATAAAAAAATTACAAAATTCGGGTTGTGAGGTTACTGTCGGTGTTTTAGAAGCCGCATGTAAAGACCTACACAAACGTTTTTTTACGTTTCACAATAAAAAGCGACCATATATTATTTTAAAATGGGCACAATCTGCCGATGGATTTATAGCTCCTAAAACTAAAGAGGAACAAAAACCGGTATGGATTACCAATGTATATTCTAGACAATTGGTGCATAAATGGCGCGCCGAAGAGCAAGCCATTTTAGTTGGAGGCAACACCGTTTTACAAGACAATCCGAGTTTAACCGTTCGCGACTGGACCGGCTTACATCCAACACGCATTGTAGTAGATACACACAATAACTTACCAGAAGAGGCTGCCGTATTTAATGCTACAGCTAAAACCATACGATTGACGGATGCAGAACTAGACACCTCACAACCTTTAGCATCTCAAATATGTAAACGTTTACATGCACTCAACATCACGTCTGTAATTATTGAAGGTGGAAGCAAAACCTTACAAACTTTTATAAGTGAAAACCTTTGGGACGAAGCCCGTGTTTTTTACGGCACAAATCAGTTTTTAGAAGGTACAAAAGCACCTGAAGTAAAAGGACGCTTAACTTCTGAAACAAAACTTTTAAACGATACTTTAAAATATTACAACAATGATTAAAACAATAATATTCGATTTTGGAGACGTATTTATCAACTTAGATAAAGTCGGTGCTCTAGAAAATGCTTTACTTAATTTTAAATTAGACAGCATTCCAGAAGACTTAACACATATTAACAGTCTATATGAAATGGGACTGATGGATACCTCTGAATTTGTAGAGTTTTATGAATCGTCTTTTCCAGATGTACAGTCAGATAAAATTCTAGAAATATGGAACTCTATCTTAAAAGATTTTCCTCATCATCGGTTAGAATTTTTAAAAGCACTTTCTGAAAGCAAGAAATACAAATTAATATTACTAAGCAACACTAACGACTTACATATCGAGTTTGTAAAAAGTTATGTGCCATTTTTTAACGAGTTTCAGAGTTATTTTGATGTATTTTACTTATCGCACGAAATTAACCTAAGAAAACCGAATCCAGATATCTACGAATATGTTTTAAAACAAAACAACCTTGTTGCTGCTGAAACGTTATTTGTAGACGACTTAACAGAAAACACCACCGCTGCAGAGAAACTAGGCATCC
This sequence comes from Formosa sp. F44, assembly GCF_056238645.1. The sequence goes on along the minus strand of NZ_JBWDLJ010000001.1, from coordinate 24,387 downwards.
ACACTTGGAATATCGATCCTGCTAAAGAAGACGTTACAACCCTATTTGAAACTAAGAAAGAACTATTTAGCTAAAACTTGGAAGTACAGGACACATACAAAACCATTTTAAAACCATCTGAAGAAACGCTGTTTAAAGAAAAGAACAGTAAGTTTTTTGGATATGCATTTCCTGTAAAAACGGAAGACGATGTTAAAGAGCATCTAGAAGCCATAAAGAAACAGCATCATGCTGCAAGGCATTGGTGTTATGCCTACCAAATAGGAACAGAAACGATTGCATATCGAGCCAACGACGATGGCGAACCAAACAATTCTGCTGGAATGCCTATTTATGGACAAATTCAATCTTTTGATGTTACTAATGTTCTAATAATTGTAGTACGCTATTTTGGAGGCGTTAAATTAGGTGTAGGTGGCTTAATAAGTGCGTATAGAACGTCGGCACAATTAAGCTTGGAAGCTTCAAAAATTGTAGAACGCACCATTAATATAGAATACCTTATTGTTTTCGATTATAAAAACATGAATAAGGTAATGCGCACGATAAAGGAGAAAAATTTAAATGTCGTAGACCAAAAATTAGAACTTCACTGTGAGCTTACCATATCGGTTAGAAAAAAAGATGCTGAAACTGTATTTAATAGTTTCAGCATCCTTTATGAAGTCGAAATTAAAGAACTGTAAGTTTATTCAGGTATAAGATCTAATATATATTTCGGACATTTCATGGGGCGCTTTGTCTCCATGTTAATGAAAGCCAAAACCGTGTTCGCTAAAACTAAAATTTCGCCTTTTTGGTTCATAATTTCGAAGTCAAAATCGATCTTAACCGTAGGGCTCTTTTTTAGTATCGTTTTCACTTTAATGACCTCATCATAAAAAGCTGATTTTTTGTAGTTTAAAGACATTGAAATCACAGGTAACATAACACCTTGGGCTTCCATTTCTTTATAAGACACTCCTAAAGACCGTAGCCACTCAGTCCGCGCCATTTCTAGATACAACGCATAATTCCCATGATGAACAACGCCCATTTGATCGGTTTCACCATAACGCACTCTTATTTCTATTTCGTCAATTATCATAATAAAATTTCATTATTTTTTCGTACATTATAAAGCAGGTTAAACATGAGGAAAAAAATCTTAAAATTCAATAGCTGAGCATTTTTTTTTTAAGATATTTGTTCACATATTTGTCAAACCAAAAAACGAGGGATATTTTCAATTATCCTTTTTAACATTAACTAAGAAATCTTTCAAATTATAATGAGTGTAACTGCGCAATCGGTATGGAATAACTGTCTTGAATTTATAAAAGATAATATCCAACCGCAAGCTTATAAAACATGGTTTGAGCCAATCGCCGCAGTTAAATTAACGGACAACGCTTTAAGCATACAAGTCCCGAGTAAATTTTTCTACGAGTGGTTAGAAGAGCACTATGTTAAAATTTTAAAAGTAGCCTTAACTAAAGAATTAGGAGAAAAAGCCAAACTGGTTTACATTATTAAAATGGAAAACACTTATGGCAATAAACAACCTTTTACAGAACGCATTCCTAGTTCTAGCCGATCTGCAGTTAAAGCCCAAGATGTAGATATTCCGCTTAACAATAAAAACCCAGAATTACGTAATCCGTTTATTATTCCAGGAATTAGAAATGTTAAGATCGAATCGCAATTAAATCCGAATTATAGTTTCGAAAACTTTTTAGAAGGAGATTCTAACCGATTAGCCCGAAGTGCAGGATTAGCTGTAGCGGCAAAACCAGGAGGAACATCTTTTAATCCGTTATTAATTTTTGGAGGAGTTGGTCTTGGTAAAACACACTTAGCTCATGCTATTGGTGTAGAAATTAAAGATAAATATCCTGAAAAAACGGTGTTATATATTTCTGCTGAAAAATTCACGCAACAATATATAGATTCTGTAAAGAAGAATAACAGAAACGACTTTATTCATTTCTATCAAATTATAGACGTGTTAATTATTGACGACGTTCAATTCTTATCTGGTAAAACAGGAACGCAAGATGTGTTTTTCCACATTTTTAATCACTTACACCAAAATGGTAAGCAAGTAATTTTAACGAGTGATAAAGCGCCTGTAGACATGCAAGATATCGAGCAACGTTTACTATCGCGTTTTAAATGGGGACTTTCTGCAGAATTGCAAAGCCCAGATTTTGAAACACGTGTTTCTATACTAAACAACAAATTATATCGTGACGGTGTAGATATGCCTGAAGAAATTGTTGAGTATGTAGCCAAACATATTAAATCTAACGTTAGAGAATTAGAAGGTGCAATTATTTCGTTAATAGCACAGTCGTCTTTCAATAAAAAAGAAATTACTATAGATCTTGCAAAGCAAATTGTTGAAAAATTTGTGAAGCACACGAAACGTGAAGTGTCTATCGATTATATACAAAAAGTAGTGTCGGATTATTTCCAAATGAATGTAGACACACTGCAATCTAAAACAAGAAAACGTCATATTGTTCAAGCGAGACAATTGGCTATGTTTTTTGCTAAGAAATACACTAAAGCCTCTTTAGCTAGTATAGGTTCTCAAATAGGAAAACGTGATCATGCTACTGTACTTCACGCTTGTAAAACGGTCGATAATTTATCGACTACAGATAAGCAATTTAAAAAGTACGTTGAAGATATTACTAAAAAGCTTTCGGTTTAAAACACAATTACAATGACTAAAATACTCATGGTTTGCCTTGGAAATATCTGTCGATCTCCTTTGGCAGAAGGTATTTTACGCTCTAAATTACCTTACGACGATTATGTAGTGGATTCTGCAGGAACAGCGAGTTATCATATCGGGTCTCATCCCGATAATCGCTCTATTACCGTAGGAAACAAATATAGTATTAACATTTCAAAATTAATGGGAAGACAATTTTCTGTTAGAGATTTTGACGATTTTGATATCATTTACGCTATGGATTCATCCAATTATAGCGACATTTTAAGCTTAGCACGTACCGATGCGGATAAAGCCAAAGTAAAAATGATTTTAAACGAAGTTTATCCCAATCAGAATTACGATGTGCCAGATCCTTATCACGGTGGTGCTCATGGTTTCGAAAACGTCTACAAAATGCTAGATGAAGCATGCGATGTAATTGTCGAAAAATTAAAATAACATCATTCAGTTTCGGATTATAAAACTGAATACATTTTTATACTTATGAAAACTTCTTTAGGAAAACTCTATCTTATTCCAACCACTTTAGGCGATAACGAACCTTTAGAAGTGTTACCCATTTCAGTAAAAACCATCATTGAAAACACAACTATTTTTATTGTTGAAAATGAAAAAACTGCAAGACGTTTTATAAAACGAATTTGTCCAGAAACGGTGCAATCTGATTTGGAATTTTTTCATTTAAACAAATTTACATCTGAAAGCGACTTACCAAGCTTTTTAGAACCGTGTTTAAACGGAACAAATGTTGGGTTACTTTCTGAGGCGGGTTGTCCAAGCGTAGCCGATCCTGGCTCTGATGTCGTAAATATTGCACATCTGCAGGGTATTCAAGTTGTGCCTTTAGTTGGGCCTTCCTCTATCCTACTCGCACTAATGAGTTCAGGAATGAATGGTCAAGGATTCTCTTTTAATGGCTATTTACCTATAGATAAGAGTGAACGTAAGCAGGAATTAAGGCGTTTAGAGCGTCTGTCTTTCGACTATAACCAATCCCAAATATTTATAGAAACACCATATAGAAACAATAAAATGCTTGAGGATATTTGTAGTGCATTAGGCAAAAACACTATGGTGTGTGTGGCTTGTGATATTACATTACCAACCGAATTTATTAAAACGAAGCCTGCTTCAGCATGGCTTAAAAACACTGAAGACCTCCATAAGAGGCCTTCAATATTTATTATTCATAAAAGTTAAACTTATACTTTTTTAACTTTTGCTTTCTGATTTGGTTTTACAAAAGACGTATCGTAACCTGAAAACTTCTTCATGTAATGCGCTACCGATGTTCCGTAAGCGTCATTAAAACCTACTGCACCGTAACTTCTTAAATACTTTTTAACGTTACCTGGTCCAGCTAAATGAGCCGCTGCAAGAATACCTGATTCGGTAATCACAACGCCATTAATCGTTTTACCAACATAATTTTTAATGTCTCGTCGTAAAATCCATTTGTTGCGCTCTGTATTCGCTAAAAATGCTTTTTCCTGCAATTCTGGATTCTTTAAAAACTTAACCGGATTATAAATTCCAATAATTTTTAAAGTTTCTTTTCCAAATTGGTATTTTCCTAAATACCCCAATGTATTCACTGTAAAATAATTTCCTCTAGATTCTTTAAAACCTAAAGCTTCTTTAAAACCAACATACGTTTTTCCCAAATCTGGTGAAAATGTGTGTTTAATATTTGTGTTTAATGCTTCCGCATGATTACGATCAATACTATCATTAACCGCGTGATAATTTAAGGCTAAGCCTTCCGATAAATTACTGTTCTCGGCTACACTGATTTTTTCAGTTGAAAATGAATAAAAAGCCAAAGAACATATTGCAAGAATTACGATAACATAACTTCCAATACTTTTCATAATACGTTTAATTTCTTCAGATAGATAAAAACTAGTTACCTGAAAATTTCAGTCGGCAAATATACAACATTTTTTATTAATCTGAAAATTAATCAATTAACAGTTTTTCAACACATATATTTATCTAAAAACGTTTAGGTTAACGGCATTATTGGACTACAAAATCGAATTATTAAGAAAGAAAAATATTACAAATTATGATTTAAAAACATCAGTTTTAACAATTATTTGGTAATTCCTTGACGATTTAGATAGTTCTGATAGGCTCTTGCATTCGCGTTATGCTGACTTAAATTCTTGGCAAAATTATGATATCCTAAGCGCTTCGCATCGGCGACGAAATAATAGTAATCATGATCTTCTGCATTTAGCACCGCATTAACAGCCGTAAGATCTGGCATAGCAATTAATCCTGGAGGCAAACCTGCATTTAAGTAGGTATTATAAGGAGAAACTATAGTTTTATGTTTGTTTAAAACACGTTTTATAACGGTATCTTGGTATTCTGGTAATTGATACGCTGCAAATTTTAAGGTTGGATCTGCTTGTAGTGGCATACCTATCTTTAATCTATTTAAATATACACCTGCAATCCTAGGTTGTTCGTCGGCAGCCTTAGATTCTTCATGAACAATTGAAGCCAGCGTAATTACTTCGCTAGGAGATAAACCAATAGCTTTGGCTTTAGCTAATCTTGAGCTCGTCCAAAATCTCTTGTATTCGGTAAGCATGCGATCTCTAAACTCTACTCCAGAGGTATTCCAAAAAAACTCATAACTGTTTGGCAAATACATTCCCAACATCGTGGCTTTATTAAATCCGTTTTCTTTTATAAAGGCAGTATCTTGCATCGCCACTAAAAGAGACAAACTATCGGCTTCGATTTGTGTAGCAATACGACCTGCTAATTTTTCAATCGTTTCTTGATTATTAAATGCAACTTGAACCGGAAGACTATTAATACGAATGGAATTTATAATATCGTTATTTGTCATTCCTTTAGTAATACTGAACTTCCCACTTTTAATATGTGTAGTATATTTTTTCTGTTCTGCTAAGGCATCAAAGGTTTCAATATCTTTTAAAAGAGGTTTTAACTGTTCGCGCACATCCTGATATGAAGCACGAGTAGGAATAAAAATGTATGCCGTTTCGTTGTTAAAAGCTGTATTGGGCTTAAACATGGCAGCATATACATAGTGTGCGAAAAAGGCAGAAATTACTAGGCCGATAAGCACAATGGCAATAAGAATTTTTTTAATATACATTAGCTATTTATTAATTGTAATAGGAATTCGTTTTTATAAACACCATGAACAAGGTTCCAATCTTTTTTTAATCCGATGATTTGAAACTCTAGATTTTTAAATAATTTTAGACTGGCTACGTTATCTTCTGAAATATTGCAATACACTTGATGTAGTTGTAAATGATTAAAACAGTAATTAACTAAAAGCGATAGTGCTTCGCTACCATATCCTTTAGCCCGTTTAGCTTCATCGGTAATAAGAATCCCAATGCCGGCTTTTCGATTTCTAAAATCAAAATCGAAAATATCTATCAATCCAATCACATTATTATCGTAATCAGAAATCACCAAACGCAATTGTTTTACCTCGTAAATATCTAAATGAGACTCGTCTAAATACTGTTTTATTAAATATCTAGAATACGGTGTTTGCGTATTGCTTAGTTCCCAGATAGCTTCATTATTTTCGACTTCGTGAATAAAATCTAAATCTTCAGGCTCTAAAGCGCGTAAAAATATATGCTCTCCTTTTAAGGTTACCATTCAATTTCCCCTTTAAAGACTTGCTTTGCTGGGCCAATTAACCACACATCTTTATAGCCATCTTCTGTTTTTGTAAACGATACTTTTAATTGTCCGCCTTGTACTTTTAAATGCACCGTACTATCTGGAGTTTCTCCCAAGTAATTCATGGCAATAGCTACAGCTGTTACACCTGTACCACAAGATAAGGTTTCATCTTCCACTCCTCTTTCGTAGGTTCTAACTTCGAATTGGTTACTAGATAGTTTCTTTACAAAATTTACATTGGTTCCTTCTTTATAATAAGGTGCCCCGTTTCTAATTGCACTTCCTAGCGTTTTAATATCGAAGGTTTCTATCTGATCTTCAAATTGTACATGGTGTGGAGATCCCGTATTTAAAAACACATAAGATTTGTGGTCCTCAATATTGGCAACATCCTGCATTTGCAATTGCACCAAATCACCATCGAAAATTACGTGATGCATCCCATCAATGGCTTCAAAAGATCCTTTTTTATCGATTATGTTTAAATCTTTCGCGAATTGAGATAAGCATCGTCCGCCATTTCCACACATGGTACTTTCGTTTCCATCGGCGTTGTAATACACCATTGCGAAATCCGCCTCCGGATGATTCTCTAATAAGATTAAACCATCGGCACCAATTCCAAATCGTCTATCGCATAAGCGATTAATAAGTGCTATATCTGTTTTGTCGAATGTATTCTGACGATTATCGATCATCACAAAGTCATTCCCTGTTCCTTGATATTTATAAAATGTATGTGTCATAATTATCGGCAAATATATGAATAATTAGCAATTCTTTCGAGTGTTAAAATCTCTTAAATACTAAGTTAAATAGCGTTAAACTCTTCTGTACAAAGCAATAAAGAGGTAATTTTAATAATTATTTTTTATTAACCTAAATTACATTAAACATGAAAAAAATATTGACTTTAGTCTTCGTTTCTGCTTTAGGTGGTATGTTAACTCTAGGAACCTATAAAATGTTCTTAGAAAACAAAGACGCATTAGTTATCACGAAAACGGAAACTGCTCCAACCAATTTTATACCAACCGCTAATATTTCTAATCTAAATGCTGTAAGTAATGCACCAGATTTTACCACGGCAGCAGAAAACACAGTACATAGTGTTGTCCATGTAAAAAACACATCTATTGTAACTGGGCAAATGACGTATAAAGATTTATTTTACGGTAGATCTTCTGCTAGACCACAAGTAGGAACAGGTTCTGGTGTTATTATATCACCGGACGGTTACATTATTACCAACAACCACGTTATTAATAATTCTCAAGAATTAACAGTTACGTTAAATGATAATAGGGAATATGAAGCCAAAATTATTGGTAGCGACGATAATACCGATATTGCATTATTAAAGATTGAAACCGACGAAGATTTACCATATACAACCTTTGGAGATAGCGATCAAGCCAAATTAGGAGAATGGGTGCTAGCCGTTGGAAACCCGTTTAATTTAACATCTACTGTTACGGCAGGTATTATAAGCGCAAAATCTAGAGATTTAACCGGACAAAGTAATCAGTCCTTTATTCAAACTGATGCGGCTGTAAATCCAGGGAATTCGGGAGGTGCGCTAGTGAATACAAATGGTGATTTAATAGGAATAAATACGGCTATATCGTCTCAGACCGGTTCTTACATAGGATATTCTTTCGCGGTACCTAGTAATATTGCTAGAAAAGTGATTGAAGATATCATGGAGTACGGGAACGTGCAAAACGGTATTTTAGGTGTTACAGGAGGTGCGTTAAATAATACTTTTGCCGAAAAATTAAATATTGAAGATACTGAAGGATTTTATGTAGATAATGTAGAAGAAGGCTCTGGTGCAGAAGTTGCTGGTTTACAGCGTGGCGATATTATAAAGAAAATAGACCATGTGAAGATTAGAAAATTTGCAGATTTAAGAGGTCATTTAAACACAAAACGTCCAGACGATGTGGTTGATATTACAGTATTAAGAAATGGCGACTTAAAAACCATTCCTGTTACTTTAATTAAAAACCAAACCTTTACTATGCCATTAGTTGGTATTATTAAAAACACCGAGAAAAAAGACTTGAAAAAGTTTGATCTAGATAACGGAGTAAAAATTGTAAGATTAAATAATGAATATGCGCAATATTGGAAGCAAAATGGGATAATGGAAGGAACTATTATTACAGCCATAAATGCTCAGAAAGTACACTCTATAGACGATGTTCAGAACATCTTAAAAGCTAAATCTCCTAACGAACCTTTACAAATTGAAATGATTAACTCTAGAGGAGAAAAAGAACGTTACAATTTTAGATAAATTATAAAAACTTTAAATATCAGTTTTAATAAACCCCTTCTTTAATTAAGAAGGGGTTTATTTTATAAAGTCTGCACTTCTATATTTAAAATTTTATACGTTGCAATAACATAAATATTTAAAAAGACGAGTTGATACAGTTCGTTCTAAAAAAATTGTAATTATTATAGATATAATTCAATTGAAGTATATTTATAGTGCTCAAGCAGTTACCCTATTTTAACACTATTTAAAGCATAAAATACTATAGTTCTTATTAAGTTTAATCATCCAAAAATCAATTTAGAACGTATATATAAAACCTCACTAAAGTGAGGTTTTTTGTTAATTAAAACAGTTAACTTAGACTTTATTTTTTAATTTCGCCACAATCTTAAAAAACTCAAATACGAATTCCATAATGAATGTAATAAAAACATTAACTACTACTCTATTTGCTTGCCTTCTTACCCTAACGGTCGTTGCACAAACAACTCCAGAATCTGAAGAAGAGAGCAAATTATCTTTAAACGAAGGAACGCTAGATAATCAATTTGAATATGTCATTCAAAAATCCAATAATTATCAAAATTATAAAGTCGTAAAAAGGGAATGGTTACAGACATTAAAATCTCACACTCTAGATTCGTTAAAAGCAATTAGAATAGATTTAGTTGAAACTCAAACTAATGTAGACGCACAAGCAAGAGAGATTGAAACCTTAAAAACAGATCTAAGTAAAACTCAAAACACTTTAGATCTTACAAATAAGGAAAAAGATAGCATGCAATTTTTAGGCATGCAACTTAGCAAAACCACTTACAATACTTTTATATGGTCTATAATAGGCGCTCTGTTAGTCTTTCTACTATTCTTTATTTATAAATTTAAAAATAGTAATTCTACCACCAAAGAAGCAAAACGCATGCTTGCCGAAATAGAAGAAGAGTTTGACGAACACCGTAAGACCGCTTTAGAACGCGAGCAAAAAGTACGTAGACAATTACAAGACGAGTTAAATAAGCATAAATCTAATTCTTAATTAAAGTAAGAATCTTATATTTATAACAACATCAAGTCCATACTATCGGTATGGACTTTTTTAATTCCATCTTTTGAGAGATAAATAACTTCGGATTTTAATTCGATTCTTCGCATCTTTGCAAAAGTTATTTAAAATAAAGCCATGCGCATAGATATCATAACCGTTTTACCTGAATTACTGAAAAGCCCATTTGAAGCTTCAATTTTAAAACGTGCCATAGATGCAAACTTAGTCGAAGTTCACTTTCATAATTTAAGAACCTATACAACGGATAATTATAAGACCATAGACGATTATCAGTTTGGTGGAGGCGCAGGTATGGTCATGCTTATAGAGCCTATAGATAAATGTATCTCTCAATTAAAGTCCGAACGAGATTACGATGAAGTAATCTACATGACTCCAGATGGTGAGACCTTGAAACAAGGTATGGCAAATACGTTATCCCTGAAGGAGAACATCATTATTCTTTGTGGCCATTACAAGGGTGTAGACCAGCGTGTGCGCGATTTATTTATAACTAAAGAAATTTCGATAGGTGATTATGTTTTATCTGGAGGAGAATTAGGAGCTGCGGTTTTATGTGATTCCATTATAAGACTAATTCCTGGAGTTTTAGGAAATGAAACATCGGCACTTACAGATTCTTTTCAAGACGATTTGTTAGCGCCACCTATTTATACACGCCCAAGAGAATACAAAGGATTAAAAGTTCCTGAAATATTGTTTAGCGGAAATTTTCCAGAAATAGAAAAATGGCGTGAAAATCAAGCCTTTGAGCATACAAAAAAGCGCCGACCAGACTTATTAAAAGATTAAATAATATTTTCAACTATAGGTTGTAGATAACAAATAAATCACTATTTTTGCACCCAATTTCGAACCAACCTCTGGCGAAAATCGTGAATGTTGCTTTGGATTAACTATTATAAAAAAATAAAGATATGGAATCTTTAATAAAATTTGTTCAAGACGAATTTGTTACAAAAAAAGAATTTCCAGCATTTGGAGCTGGAGACACTATTACAGTGTACTACGAAATTAGAGAAGGTGAAAAAGTACGTACTCAGTTTTTTAGAGGTGTAGTTATTCAAAAAAGAGGTTCAGGTGCTTCTGAAACATTTACTATCAGAAAAATGTCTGGTACTGTAGGTGTAGAACGTATCTTCCCTGTGAATATGCCAGCTTTACAAAAAATAGAGATCAACAAAAAAGGTAAAGTGCGTAGAGCTCGTATTTTCTACTTTAGAGGTCTTACTGGTAAAAAAGCAAGAATTAAAGAAAGAAGAAACAAATAGTTTTCTACTTATCATACTAAAAAGTCCCAGCATTATGTGTTGGGACTTTTTTTATGAACAAAAGTTAATAAGTGCAGTTTATAAGTTGTTGATATCTAAAATGTTAAAATGCTTCTAAAAACTAAAAACATTTCTTATCTTTATAAAACAATTAATACTCTAGGTTACATTAAAGTATTAAACGTTCTTTTAATAATTGTTTTTTTAGATTTTGTAGAGCATGAATTTGCTTGAAAAATCATGATGTCTTAAAAAGGAAAATTGCATAGCAAGGTTAACTATTAAGATTGAAAGTTTTCAAAGATTGTCCATATAACGAAAGTTAAGATTAAATTGAAAACAATGTTTATACTGTATTTGTATTTATAGAGATGAAAGTAAAAACATAAAGAAAAACAATTAAATAGAAACATTTGGTAGCTAGTAAATACATTTTGAACGTTACAACATAAATGTTTCATTTTTGAAATAGTTCAGTTTAATGAAAACAAGTAAGATTTATATCCGAACGTAATTAGTCAAAAGACTAGTAAATTTAAAATGCTATTTCAGAGAAAGCCATATCAAAATAGTTTAACTATACTGATATGGCTTTTATTTTGTCCTAATTTTAACTCTTATTGAGATTATATAAGATCACGTACTAAAACCTTATTTCCCCTTTCTCGAAACAGTGTATCCTCAATAATTTAAATATGGAATCTATGTGTAAGTTATAAAGTCAATTTAACGGTATTGTTGCTTGTTGCAATTATATATATACTGTGACTGAATTCTGTATTCCTCCCCTTAAAATGACTACTAAAGGCTTTTTTAGAAGCATATGTCTATCAATTAATAAAGTAATTAATAGGGTACTTATAATGAAGTAATAAGAGTAATTAGTTCCATAGTACATGTATTATATCCTCGACCATAATAAACAATAAACTATCTTGCCTGGTTTTAAAAAAACATAACCTCTTTACTATTTTATATACTTTAAAGAAGAAAGATAAATAGTTAAACAGTATTCGAGCGACCTCGGAAATCGCTCGTTATATTAGTCAACAAATAACTTCTTTTATTTTGATTGATAGTGAAATCCGTGATTGCAAAATGTTTTACATGCAACTCTTCTACCAACGGATTAAGAACATCTATTTAGAAACTAAATGCTTTTCTTCTCATAAAAGATTACATATTTTTCAATACCACACACCACCTTTTAAAATAGAGTCCTCCTTAATAAATATTTATTTTTAGGTCTAGTTATTTAAAATTTCTTAACGGGTACTTCTCAACCCAGAGAAGATTAATAAAAGACGGTTGAAGTCAACCTACTCTACCCCTTGTCTAGATACATAGCATTCTGACTAAATACTTGAGTTTCATAAAAAAAAATACACTAGGGCATATAGACAATACAATCATTTACTGTTTGTAAATGATTTATAGGACGCTATTATTTTTACAACATATGCCAGAACTACTTTTGCAATTTTCATTGTTATGTATCTCATTCTAAACTTCATCATTATGGCAATAAAGCTACTTATAGAAATTAGTATAACGCAAAAAAGGCAGTCTATACAGACTGCCTTTTTAAAATATAATAGTGTGAACTATTTAGAATTTGTATAATAAACCAAATTGAGGTTGTGCAAAAATGTTGTTGAATAAGTTGATGTTTAATGTAAAACTGTTAGAAGAATCTCCATCTTCTGGGTTTGCATTGTTGTAAGTTAAAATATCAGCTAATACAAATGTTGCAGCAAAGTTTTTTGTAAAGAAATAGTTTAAACCTAGTGTTATGTTAGCTTTGATATCATTGTTAGTGTTATCAATTCCATTAGCTTGAACACGAGAGTGACCATATCCTAAACCTACATCTCCATAAGCTTTGAAACGTTTTTGATCTAATTCTAAGAAATAGTATCTAGCAAAAGCTCCAATTCCAAAGAAATCAGTTTCGCTTCCACCATCAGTGTCACTTCCACCGAAATCTAAATCCCCTCCTACAGCAATTTTATCAGAAATGAAGTATCCAAATTTTGGGTTAATCCCGTAACTTGTATTGTCTCCATCAGTAGTGATTGAAATACCACCTTCAACGAACATATCACCTTCTTCAAAAGAAACACCTCTAGCTGTTCTCATTTCAGAAGTGATTTGTGATTTAGTAATTTCTTGATCTTGTGCCTGAGCAAATCCAAAAGCAAATAAAGCAACTAATGTTAAAGTAATTCTTGTCTTCATAATTATTATCTTTTTAATTAATTCACGTTCAGGAAGTTAAATTGCATTTTCATAGTTTTTTAATGCTTAATATTCCCGAAAAATCAAATCGACGGCAAAAGTATAAAAAAATTGATGACGTGCAAGCTTTAATATTTTATTTTGATAATTAAATGTTAAAACACCAGATGTAATCAATAGAAAAAAATTCTATACCTGATAGTTTTATAATTATAAGTAAACAGATGTAACAAAAAAAGTAAAATCAATCTTTATTGTGAGATAGAATAGCGACACGCAATGGATTAATAGATGAGAATTGAATAACAAAATCCGAAATAGAATAAAAAAACAAATAACGAACTGCTTAAATTAGTTATTAAACATACTATCCATAATGGTTTTTAATCCTTTAAAGGCGAAAAAAACGGCAAGACCACAAACCACAATACCTAAAATTAAAAGAGGAATATAGAGTGGTTTTTCTGTATTTGTAAATGCAATATGAATTAAGGATGGCCCTAGAAACATCAACCCGAGAGAGATGACCATTTTTTTTAATCCATCGACTAAAATCTTTTTATTTGTTCTTTTAGTTTCCATTATTGGCATGCTTTAAAACGTTTCTAACACTTTTATACTCTTGAAGAAGAATTTCGGCATCGTTATAGGAAATATTTAATTCTGACATAATCATTTTGATACCACGATCGACCAACTTATCGTTACTCAATTGCATATCGACCATTTTATTCCCTTTAATTTTTCCTAATTGAATCATGGTTGCGGTAGAAATCATATTCAGAACTAATTTCTGAGCTGTTCCAGCTTTCATTCGTGAGCTTCCCGTAACAAATTCGGGACCTACAATAATCTCTATAGGGAATTGAGCTGTTTGCGATAGCGGACTATTATGATTACACGTTATACAACCTGTAACTATACCCTTAGAATTACACATTTCTAGTGCAGCAATAACATACGGTGTTGTTCCTGAAGCAGCTATACCAATAACAACATCTTTAGTCGAGACATTGTACTTTAATAAATCGTTCCAACCTTGTGTGGTAGAATCTTCTGCAAATTCCACTGCATCACGAATCGCCTTATCTCCACCTGCGATAATCCCTACCACAAGACTAGAAGGCACTCCAAACGTAGGCGGGCATTCTGAGGCGTCTAAAACTCCTAGTCTACCACTAGTTCCAGCTCCCATATAAAATATACGTCCGCCTTCTTTCAATTTGGCAACGGTTTGTTCTATTAAGGCTTCGATGTTAGGAAGCGCTTTTTCCACGGCCAGTGGTACTGTTTTATCTTCATTATTAATATTAACTAATAAATCTGAAACAGACATACTTTCTAGATTATTGTACTTAGAATCGGCTTCGGTAGTTTTTATAAAATCCATGTTGTAAAGATACAAATTTGTAAAAGTTACCATATACCTTATAACAAAAAAAGACTCCATTAATGGAGTCTTTTTGAATAAAAATATGCTTATTTTCTTAAGATATAGTTTCTAAAATAGCATTTAAAGTTGCACTTGGACGCATCACTTGAGACGTTAATTCTACACTTGGTAAGTAGTATCCTTTAATATCTACTGGGTTACCTTGAATAGCATTTAATTCCTCTACAATTTTAGCCTCATTTTCTGCTAAAGCTTTAGCGACATCTGTAAAAGTCGCTTTAAGATCTGCGTCTTTAGTTTGATTAACAAGAGCTTCTGCCCAATATAAAGCTAGGTAAAAATGACTTCCACGGTTATCTAATTCCTTAACCTTACGAGAAGGAGATTTTCCGTTGTCTAATAATTTTCCTGTAGCTTCGTCTAAAGCATCTGCTAAAATTAATGCTTTATCATTGTTAGTCTTTTCAGACATATGTTCTAATGAAACCGCCAATGCCAAGAATTCTCCTAATGAATCCCAACGTAAATGGTTTTCTTCCAATAATTGTTGTACGTGTTTTGGAGCAGATCCACCAGCACCAGTTTCAAATAATCCACCCCCATTCATTAATGGAACGATAGATAACATTTTAGCGCTTGTTCCTAATTCTAAAATTGGGAATAAATCTGTTAAATAATCACGTAATACATTTCCTGTAACAGAAATAGCATCTTCTCCTTTTTTAATACGCGCTAATGTAAAATAAGTCGCTTCTTCTGGAGATAATATTTGAATATCTAATCCAGAAGTATCGTGATCTGGTAAATATTTTTCTACTTTTTTAATTAATTCGGCATCGTGCGCTCTGTTTTTGTCTAACCAAAATACAGTAGGAATATTTGTTGCTCTAGCTCTACTTACTGCTAATTTAATCCAGTCTTGGATAGGCGCATCTTTTGCCTGACACATTCTCCAAATATCACCAGCTTCAACAGTATGCTCAATTAATACTTTATCATCTGCGTCTATTACACGTACTGTACCTGCTGATGCGATTTCGAAAGTTTTATCATGAGAACCATATTCTTCTGCTTTTTGTGCCATAAGACCAACGTTAGGAACAGTTCCCATTGTTGTAGGATCGAAAGCACCATGTTCTTTACAGAAATTAATAGTCGCTTCGTAAATACTAGCGTAACTACTATCTGGAATAATAGCTTTAGTATCTTCTTGTTTTCCTTCAGCATTCCACATTTGTCCAGATGTACGAATCATTGCTGGCATAGAAGCATCGATAATAACATCACTAGGTACATGCAAATTAGTAATTCCTTTTTCAGAATTTACCATAGCTAAAGAAGGACCATTTTTAAACGCTTCGTCTATATCTGCAAGAATCTCGTTACGTTTATCTTCTGGTAAAACTTCAATCGTACTTAATAAATTTCCAAAACCATTATTAACATCGACACCAATACTTTCTAAAGTTTCTTCATGTTTTGCGAAAACATTCTTAAAGAATACACGTACAGCATGACCAAAGATGATAGGGTCTGATACCTTCATCATAGTCGCTTTCATATGTAAAGACAATAACACATCTTTATCTTTGGCATCCTTAATTTGAGCTTCTAAAAAGGCAATTAATGCTTTTTTACTCATTACAGTACCATCGATAATTTCACCTTTTAAAAGGTCTAATTTATCTTTTAATACTGTTGTCTTTCCATTTTCATCTTCAAACTGAATGCTTACAGATGTAGCATCACCTAAAGTTACAGATTTCTCATTATTTGCGAAATCGCCTTCAGACATAGTCGCAACATGTGTTTTAGAGTCTGCACTCCAAGCTCCCATAGAATGTGGGAATTTTTTAGCGTAATTTTTTACGGCTTTAGGAGCTCTACGGTCAGAATTTCCTTCACGTAAAACAGGATTTACAGCACTACCTTTAATCTTGTCGTACCTTGACCTGATTTCCTTTTCGGCATCAGTTTTAGGTTCGTCTGGATAATTAGGTAATTTATAACCGTCTTCTTGTAATTCTTTAATTGCCGCTTTAAGCTGAGGAAGAGAAGCACTAATATTAGGTAATTTTATAATATTTGCTTCTGGATTTTTAGCTAATTCTCCAAGCTCGGTTAAAGCATCTGGTACTTGTTGCTCTTTAGTTACAAAGTCTGAAAAGTTAGCAATAATTCGTCCTGCTAAAGAAATGTCTCTAGTTTCCACATTAATTCCCGAAGGATTTAAGAACGCTTGTACAATAGGTAAAAAAGAATAAGTTGCCAAAGCCGGAGCTTCGTCGGTTTTTGTGTAAATAATTTTTGAGCTAATTGCCATTATTTTAGATTGTTTTATGTAGTTTTTTATGGTCGAAAAATATAGCGTTATTTTTACGAATTGCAAAGATACAAAAAACGTAAAATTTATTTATGCTGTATTCAAACAAGTATCACATCTTTTATAAGAAAAATGCATTTATTACTCTAAAAACACAACTGTTTTTAAAATTTTAATAAGAATTTATTGTAAAAACAGTAATTAACCCTCCAAAAAATCAGCATTTTATAACGTTTGCGGCCACAAATCATGGTAAATTTATCACTACAAGGCTATATTAAGTAATTCGCCACTAATTTGTAGTACATCTAATTCGGCGAGTTTAGCATCAAATTTAGCTTGATTTCTACTTAATTCGGCATTTCTTAAATTCAGTTGTGCTTGTCTAAATTCGATAGACGTTGTTTGTCCTAATTTAAATTTTTCCTCCGTACGCTCAAAGTTATTTTGAGCTGTTCTAATATTGTCTTCCTGAACGTAATAGATAGATAATTTATTCTGGTAGTTATCCCAAGCATTATTAAAATTACGTTCAATATCCAAGATTAATTGCTCTTTCTGTAATTCCTGATTTTCTAAAATTAATTTAGAGTTTCTAACTTGAGTTATCGTTGTACCTCCATCGAATAAATTCCATGACAAATTTAGACCGCCAGATAGTCCTGTATTTGTAGATTCCGAAACAAACGACGCTGCATTATTATTATTTTTATTCCAACCGTAAGAGCCACTTAAACCCAGACTTGGTAGATATTGAGATTTTCTAGATTTTATACCTAATTCACTTAACTGGATATTTTTATTAGCTTGTAACAAGCTCACGTTGTTCGCTTTAGTTTTTTCTAATAAATCCGTTTTATTTAGTTGTAGTAGAAAATCAAAATCGGTTTTAACCTCAAAATCCGACTCCATCTTATTCCCTAAAATAACGTTTAAATCACGCTTTGTATTTACTAAATTCTGTTTTGTATTAATTAGGTTAATACTGTCATTATTAATATCTACTTCAGCATTTAAAACATCTAATTTAGTATTCTGGCCATATTCAAATTGATATTCTGATCGTAACAATCGGTCTCTAGATATGTTTATGGTTTGTTCTAAAGAAGCTTTATTTTCCGAAATATTTGCGATGCTATAATACACAGCGAATAATTCAAGGACTACATTTTCTATAGTCTCTCGTGCTTCTAACTGTGACAAATTATAAGTCTCCTTAAGCGTCTGGTAATTGTACTGTCTTCCTAAACCATCAAAAAGCAAATAGTTTAACGTTACAGAAGCATCGTATCTCGAACTTTCTGCTCCGTTTAATGTTGTGGTTTCGCCATTAGAGAATTGCGCTTCTGTATTATCTAAATTAAAATTAGCACCAGCAGCACCCGACAATGTTGGTAAGTATCCTGAGTTTAGGATCGCTGCATTATTTTCGGCTACTTTAACATCGTTGTTAATAATCTTTATTCCATAATTATGCTCTAAGGTTAACGTAAAGGCCTCTTCTGGAGTCAGGATACGTTGTGCTGTAACTGTTACAGAAACTAAGATTAAAGTAAGTAAAATATATGTTTTAAAATTCATGCTCTTCTTTTTGTTCTTTAATGGCACGTTCAACTTCTTCTTTTGTTACCCTTTTACCCGTAGACAACCACTTAACATTTGTTTTTATACTATTACTAAAGGAAAGAAAAAGTGGTAGTACAAGTAGTGTTAAAATGGTAGCGTACGCAATTCCGAATGAGATAGAGATAGCCATGGGTTTTAAGAATTGTGCTTGTCTACTTTTTTCTAATAATAAAGGTGCTAAACCAGCGATAGTGGTTAATGATGTTAGAAAAATAGCTCTAAACCTTGATTTCCCTGCATCGGATAATGCCAAATCGAAAGACATACCTTCCTTAAGATTACTATTAAACTTACCTATTAACACCAATCCATCGTTAACCATAATTCCTAATAGAGCAATAATACCTAACAAGGATAAAACGTTTACTGGGAATCCTAATAACCAGTGGCCCCAAGCTACAGCTGTTAAACTAAATGGCACCAATAATAGCAATAATAATGGCTGACTATAACTTCTAAATGTAAATGCAATGGTTATATAGATTAGTAGTAATATAACCGTTCCTGCACTGCTTAAAGATGATGTCAGTTTCTGAGCCTCGCGGTTCTGACCTTCGAAAGAAGCGGAAATTGTAGGGTATTTAGATTGTAATTCTGGAATCGTTGTTTTTTTAATATCATCTAAAATATCTGTAGCACTAGTACTCGGATCTTTTAAATCTGCAGAGACTCTAATTTCACGTTTCCCCTCTAAATGATTAATAGCCACATCTCCTCGAACAATACTATAGCTTGCAATATCTTTTAAGCTTACACGACTTCCGGAAGGTGTAAAAATACGCATGTCTTCTAAGTTGTTTATCGATTCTCTATTTTGCCTATCGTATCTTACCCAAACTTTAATTTCATCTTGTCCTCTTTGGAATCGCTGTGCTTGAGCTCCAAAAAAACCAGAACGGACTTGACTCATTACTGAAGACAAATCTAAACCTAGTAAATAGGCCGATTCTTTTAACTCTAGACGAATTTCTTTTATTCCTGCCGGATCGTTATCTTCTATATCTTTAAGAAGTGCATTTTCACTTAGAATGCGTTTTAATTCTAATTTAGCAGCTTTTAGTTCTTCAATATTGTTTCCTAATAGGGCAACAGAAACAGGACTACCACCAAAATTACCTCCAGAACCAAAAATTAAACGTTCTGTCCCGATTACTGGACCAACTAATTCCCGAAGTCTATTGGCCACTAATGATGCATTGATCACATCTGGACGATCCTCTCCTGGTAACATATTTATAACTAGTTCGGCACTAGAACTACTTTTTATAGATAGAATTGTATTTTCGAAAAGTTCTTTATCTGTATCTTTTAAATATTTCTCGGTAAACTCTTGATTAACGATAAGCGCTTTTTCTTCAATCATTGAAATGATAGAATCTGTAACTCTTACATTGGTACCATTTGGCATATCGAGTTCTATAGAAACACGATCACTTGCTATTGAAGGGAAAATTGTTACTCCAATAACGCCACCGCCAACAGCCCCAACTGTTAAGACTAGAAGACCAACAAAAATTCCTAACGACAATATTTTAAACTTAAGTATAAAGTCGAAAGTTGGTGCATACACCCTGTCTCTTAAAAAGATCATTACGCGGTCTCCTAATGCATTAATATTTCGCATTTTAGAGAAAAACTGATTGAATTTACTTGGATTTTCTTTCGGAACCTCTTTACGTAATGCTTTAGAGTGTGCTAAATGCGCTGGTAAAATAATTAATGCCTCTATAAGAGATACGACCAATGTTAAGATTACAATAACCGAAACTTCACTAAAAAACTCACCAATTCTACTATCTAAAAATTGAAATAAGGAGAATGCTAAGAGTGTAGTTATAATTGCTGATACCACAGGAGGAATAACCTCCATAGTTCCATCGATTGCCGCTTGAACAGGTGTTTTTCCTTTTTCATAATGCTGATAAATATTTTCGGCAATAACAATTCCGTCGTCTACCAATATCCCGATTACGATAATCATCCCAAACAAGGAGAAAACATTTATAGTAACATCAAACTGACTTGCAAAAATAAACATCCCTAAAAAAGAAATTGGAAGTCCGAAAGCGACCCAAAATGCGAGGCGTGTATTTAAGAACAGGGAAAGAAATAATAACACCAATAACATACCAACAATGGCATTTTCTGTTAAAAGTTGTGTACGTTGCTTTAAGGTTACAGAAAGATCTCTTACAATATCTAACTGCACATTATCGTGTTTAAGATTATAATCTGCTATATATGCTTTAACATTATCTGCAGACGACATCAGGTCTTCGTTATTGGTACTCGTTACCGAAATATTAACGGCTAATTCCTGATTGAAAAAGGTGGCGTTAGGTGTTTCAGAAAAACGATCCCGTATTATAGCGACATCTTTTAGCCTAATTATTCTACCATCCTGTGTAGCTCTTACAATTATATTAGAGAGCTCGTCTCCATAATACGATCTATTATTGGCTCGGATTAAATATTCTTCAGTATTGGTTTTAATATTACCTCCTGTTATTAAAATATTTGAAGAGGACACCGCATTGGCAACTTCATTAAAAGTTAAATTAAAAGCCTGTAAACTCACTTCGTTAACTGCAATTTCAATTTCTTCTTCCGGATATCCTGTTACTGTAACTTGAGAAATACCATCAATAGCACGTAAATCATTTTCGACTTGACGCCCAATTTGCTTCAATGTAGCTAACGGAACATTTTCACCATTTAAAGCAAAGGAAATGGTTTCGCGTATCGCTTCTTGTTTAGAAACCACTAAAGGTTCCATACCCGTAGGAAAAGAAGGCACGCGATCTACCGCGTTTTTCACCTCGAGTAACATAAAGTCTATATTCTCGTCCTTTTCAATCTCTACAGTAATTGTTCCACTATTTTCTAAGGAAGTCGATGTTACTCTATCTATACCTTTTAATCCTTTAAGGTTATCTTCAATCTGCAAGACAATACCCTCTTCAATTTCTTGAGGAGAAGCTCCAGGATAAGTAATATTTACATTAATTATTTTGGAATCTGTTAAAGGAAAGAAAGATGACTTTAAAGATAATATCCCTAATGTACCAAAAGCTATAAATGCAATAATAAAAATGTTTACAGCAATATGATACTTAATAAAATAAGCTATAATTTTTCTCATAACTTATATATTATCTGCTTTAGTTGTTTCGTCTGAAAATGGTTTGACTAACATACCCGCATATGCTCCGGGAACTGGTTTTGCTAAAATAACAGTTCCATTAGGAATATCTTTTAACACAACCGTGGTTTCAGAATAAAACACAGGATTTACATCTAACACATCTAGCGTATCCCCTTTAACCACAAATAATTTATCGCCATCTAGCATTAAACTTCTATCAATTTCAATAGCATTCGCTTCTTCTTTGGCATTTAATTTAGCCTCTAAATACATTCCCTCTTTTAGGTCTTCGTTTTTAACTTCAATAAATGCAGTAATGGTTTGTGTAGCCATATTAACACTTCCATTTACTCTAGCTACACTACCCGAATAAGTTTCGGTATGTTCTAAATTATTAAGAGTCACTTCCTCTCCAACCTTTAATAAAGTAGCATAAGACTTACTTAAAGCCACCTCCATTTCATAAATAGATGGATCGATAAATTCTCCTAATTTTTGACCACTACGAACTAATGAACCTTCTGTTGCTAAGGCCTCAATTAAGATACCATTAAAAGGTGCGGTAATTCTATATTTCGTTAAGCGCTGTTCTAAATTTTTCACAGTGTAATAACTAGAAACAATTCCTCGACCAGTAATAAAATAGTTTTCCTTTTCTGAAGGCATTTCTGGTAACTTAGGCGTCGCTTTATCCATGTTAAAATTCACTAAATAATCTTGCCATTTTTGATAAATCTTTGGGTAATCGAAACGTAAATCAGGCATTATGGCCGCAATATCGTTATACAAATTACTTTTAGCAGATTGCACACTCGCGTAATGCTCTGAAGCGTCAATATCGATTAAAATTTGGCCTTTATTATACACTTGGCCAGGCTTAAATAAAGTCGTTCTTGGTTTAAATATGCCTTGAACCTCCGAATACAATTCTAACCTTCGTTTAGCTCGTAGACTTCCATGTGCAGGAATTAATATAGGAATGGTTTTATTATTTACGGTATCTGTAAAAACAGTTTTTATTATCTTTTCAGTAACCGGTTTAGGTTTGGTTTTAGAATCAATCATTCGCTTCGCTAAAAAGATAGAGAATACAACTAGAAGTATTCCAATAATAGAAAGTAAAATTTTTCGCATGTAGTTAAGTTTATTTCTGGTCTTAAGACCGTAAAACTATCGTTAAGTTAATTTTAAAAGTCTTAAAAAAATCATAAAAAATAAATTAACTATTGGTAAGTGAATTACTAAGAATAAAAAATTAAAAAAAGAAGTAATATTTAACAGAAACTGGAGCCAACACTTTAGGAATGATATAAGTTGTTTAAAATTGGATGCAGAAAGCCGCTAAATAGTTATATACACTTTTAATTAGGCAATTTTAAGACTACCTAGAATGTCTTCATTATAGCTTTACTTGGAGTTGAAGATGAAGTTAAACGCTAATAAACCATTAAAAAGGATGAATTTTCACAGATAAATAAATATGAATTTAGAATTTTATAATAATAAGAATACGTGAAAAATGAGAAATAAGAATTAAAAAAAGGAAGTACGGTTTAGTGATATGGGTTAGAATATGCAAACCTTGCCATGCTAAACATAATGCAAGATTTTTTTATAGCATTAGGAAAACCCCTTCCGATACTTCAATACTTTATTACACTCTTAATATTCATATTTTTCGATCCAATTACGTCAGAGAACTATTTTGGTTAGAAATAAAATGGAAGGGGATCCATGACTAATTCATGTCGAAAGTATAGCTAAACTCAGAGATTTATATCCATAATTTTAGCGTATATATATATAATACTACTATTTTATAATTGATTATATAGTAAAATCCTACATAAACCCGATAAAAGTAGGTTTTTTCCTTCCTTAAGAGGATTTTACTATTTATAAAGTAAAAAAAGCCAACAGATTTAAAACTGAAGATAATAATGGCTTTAAAATGAAACGATCTTATTATTCCACAGTAATTTTGATCGCGACTCAGCCCGAACACCTTTAAACAATATTTAAGAATGCGTTTACGAGCACTATCGAAGAGAAGTTTAAAAAAGAATAAACCATAAATATATGATTGGATTTGTTCTCGACTCCGCTCGAACGCCCTTTAAAGAAATATTCTAAATTTTGATTTCTTGAAAAGTAGATAATCGAAGTAGATCATTACAAAACCATTTGTGTATTCTCATTCGGGGTAGTTTCCCAAAAGTATATAAACAAAAAAAATCCTCAACAAATAAATGTTGAGGATTTAGTTTTAAAAAAGGCGACGACCTACTCTCCCACAAATGCAGTACCATCGGCGCTAATAGGCTTAACTTCTCTGTTCGGAATGGTAAGAGGTGAGCCCTATCGCAATAATCACCTTAAATTGTTGATCGTTAGATGTAATTATTTACAATCTAATCAACCGCGCTAATGCGCAAATATCTTAACATATTGAAAAAGGACTTTAATAGTCTTTATTTTAAAAATACTTTATAATAATAATTCTTTTTTTAACTTAATAAAAAAACATGCGCCCCTCATTACTCTTGCAAGTAACTGTCCTCTATATTACTATAAAGTTAGAGGGGGCTTCCATACAATAAGCCTATGGGTTATTAGTACTACT